>RFGH01000116.1 GCA_003696675.1 Planctomycetota bacterium | reverse complement strand
TCTTCGCGTTGCCTCGAATTAAGCAACATGCTCCACCGCTTGTGTGAGCCCCCGTCAATTCCTTTGAGTTTTAGCCTTGCGACCGTACTCCCCAGGCGGCACACTAATCAGTTTACCTTCGGCCGGGAAAGCGTGAGAGCTCCCCCGACCTAGTGTGCATCGTTTACGGCGTGGACTACCAGGGTATCTAATCCTGTTTGCTCCCCACGCTTTCGTACATGAGCGTCAGTACAGGCCCAGTCAGCTGCCTTCGCCATTGGCGTTCCGATGTATATCTACGCATTTCACCGCTCCACACATCGTTCCACTGACCCCTACCTGCCTCAAGATCGATGGTTTGCCCTGCAGTTCCCCGGTTAAGCCGGGGGATTTCACAAGACACCTTCCGATCCGCCTGCGTACGCTTTAAGCCCAGTGATTCCGATTAACGCTCGGGCCTCTCGTATTACCGCGGCTGCTGGCACGAGATTAGCCGGCCCTTCCTCTGGGACTGGTCATTGTTCCTAGTCCCTGACAGCAGTTTACACGTCGTAGACGCTTCATCCTGCACGCGGCATTGCTCCGTCACGCTTTCGCGCATTGCGGAAGATTCGTTACTGCAGCCTCCCGTAGGAGTCCGGGCAGTGTCTCAGTCCCGATGCGGCGGGTCGTGCTCTCACACCCGCTACCCGTCTTCGGCTTGGTAGGCCTTTACCCCACCAACTACCTGATAGGACGATCGCCGCTCCCAAGGCGGTAAACCTTTTCTCCGTAGAGGACATGGGGTATTACCGCCGGTTTCCCGACGCTATCCCCCACCTCGGGGTACGTTCGATCGTATTCCTCGCCCTTTCGCCACTCTCCCCGAAGGGATCGTTCGACTTGCATGTTTTAGCCATGCCGCCAGCGTTCAATCTGAGCCAGGATCAAACTCTTCAGTTGATATTCGTTGCCGGCACCCGAGCGAACCCGAATGCCTGAAGCATCAAATGAAGCCGATCCGGCTTCCCCGCCCGTGCCTGATTTCTCAGGGCGGTGCGGGGCCGGTCTCCGGAGTGCAAGCACTCCGGCCCGGGGCGGCAAACCCCGGGTTTTCCAACACTCAAAGTGTCAGATTACTTCATAAAGAAGTAAGGGCTTCCACTTCGCACAAGAATGCTGGACTCCGGATGGTGCTGTGACACCCCCGGTCCGTTTTTCCGGCAGACACAGCCCCGGAAGGCCCGGTTGTGCACCGGTGTGTCTACCATCGCATTCTCGCGGTGGACCCAACTGTTCACTTGCCACAGAGGCGGGATTTCAGGGCCATCCGGCCCGTCGTTCCCGTTCGCCGCTGCGATGAGCGGCGGGGGAGAGCATAGACCGCACCCCTTCAAGGTCAAACTTCCAAGCCAAAAGTCTTTTCGAATTTCTCAACCCCGAGCCTTCTCCCCCCCTCCGACACGCCACTGCTGCGCCGTTCCGACGCCACCGCCGCCGCCATGGCCCATATTTCCCCCCCAGACTGGCCGGTCCGATCACTGCCGCGACCCCTCGATCCGGTCATTTTCCGTACAAGCTGGCACGCCGCCGTCATCGTCGCCCCAGTTGTCCGCACATCGTCCACCACCACCACGATGCGGGCCCGTCCCAGCGCCGATCCGGCGCGATTTCGGGCCAGGAAGGTCCCCCGCACATTGGCCGCCCGGGCCGTTGCGCTCAGCCCAACCTGCGGGCGTGTGTGCCGCCGGTCCATCGCCCGGATCACCCGGACCCCCGATTCGCGCCCGGCGGCCGACGCCAGCACCAGCGTATGATCAACACCACGCACCATCCGCCGCCGCCATGATGCCGGAACCGGCACGATCACCGCCTCGCCGGGCGTCGCCCCGATCAGGGCCAGCTCGTCCGCCAGCCTCCGCCCGAGCTCTCGCCCGATCTCCCGCCCGGTGCGCCGCCACCGACCGAACTTCAGCTCCATCACGCCCGTTCGGAGCCCTCCCTCGTACAACCCCAGCCGAAACGCCCGGTCCCACGCCAGCCGCTTGCCGCGGCAGGTCCCGCAGCCGGCGCCGTCCACCTCGTGCGGCCCGACGCTCTCCGCGCAACGCCAGCAGACCGCCTGCTTGGAGTCGGGTTGCCAGCCCGCGGACCGCGCCCAGCGGGCGAAACTGACAGATCGCACGCCGAGAAGATCGTGCTCAAGCCGAGAGAGCCAACTGTCGCCGACCGGTGCGGCGGGCCCGGTTTCGGGGTCGGTCGGGCGGTCGGCGTCGATGGGCGCATCGGGCGATGCGGGCGGCCAGACGAACAGGACCGGGGCGTCGTCACCGGCGGTGGGGGTGTCGGGCGGAGTCATCGCAGGCCCAGGCGGGCGCGGCAGAGGTCGGCCCTCGCCGAGCGACGCTCCGCGGGAGTCAGCACCCGCCCGGTGATCCGCTGCAGGTGCGCCGGCTGGATCGCCAACAGCAGCCCGTGGACCGTGTCGAGGTTGACCTCTGGCAGCAGCCCGCAGACCACGCCGAGACGCACAAGACCGAGCAACTCCATAGCCTCGGCTGCCCGGAGCAGGCGGGCGTGGCGCAGCGTGCCCAGTGCCCTGGCGACGGTGTCGTGGGTGGTCTCGCGTCGGTCTCCGAGCAGGCGCCCGCGGGCGTGACGCTCGTACCCAACCAGCCGGGGCACGATCTCGTCGTTGAGTTCGCGGAGCAGCATGGCGTCGGACTTGCCCAGCGTGGTCTGGTTGGAGACCTGATAGAACTCGCCGTTGGCTTCCGAGCCCTCGCCGTGGAAGCCCCGGATCGCCAGGCCCATGTCGTGGGCCGCGCGGCTGGCTTTTTCCAGTTCGCCGGTCATCTTCAGTCCGGGCAGGTGCATCATGACGCTGAGGCGCAGCCCGGTGCCAACATTGGTGGGGCAGGCGGTCAGATACCCAAATCGGGGGTGGAACGCGAAGTCCAGCCCCTTCTCGATCTCGTCGTCGAGCCAGTCCACATCAGCCAGGCACTCATCGAGGGCAAGCCCGGAGCGGATGGATTGAAGGCGGAGGTGGTCCTCCTCGTTGATCATCGCCGAGATGCGCTCTTCGGGGAGTATGACGGCGACGCCGCGGGGTTCGTCCTGGCCGCCGGCGCCGGTCGAGAGCTTTCCTTTGGCGTGGTTGCGGCTGATGAGCTGCCGTTCGACGAGGGCGTCGCGTTCGTCGGGCGTGGCGGTGTGGAGGTCGACCCAGAGCATGCGGCGTCCCTCGCCGAGGGCGAGATTCATGAGCCGGCGTTTGCAGAGTTCGAGCACCTGGGCGCGGTCTGCGCGCTCGGCGGTGGTCATGAACGGGAAGCCGGCCAGGTTGCGCGCGATTCGGACCCGGGAAGACAGGACGACATCGGACGCGTCGCCCGCGCCGCGGAGCCATTCGACGCCGCGTTCGAAGCCGCTGGACAGCGCGGGCGGCTGCTTCGGTTCGGGCAGGTCGCCGGCTCCGTGCGACTTCGGCTTGGGGTCGGGCTCGGTCACTCGGTTTCCGCCCCTTCCATCAGGTCGGTCATGCGTCCGAGCTCGTCGCGGAGGGCGGCGGCGCGTTCGTAGTCCTCGTCGCGGACGGCCTTGGCCAAGGCCTTACGCAGGGACTCGAGCCGCTCCTGGCGTTCACGGATCGAGCCGAGCAGGACCTCGAGCCGGTCGCGGTCGTTGAGCGATCGGCAATCGCGCAGGGCGCGGCGGGGGAACTTGCCGACATGATGGCAGCCCCCCTCATGGGCCCGCTCGATCAGGGGGCTGAGGCGTTCGCTGAAAGCCTCGTAGCAGGCGGGGCAGCCGAGCAGACCGGTTTCCTTGAAGGCGGCGTAGGTGGTGCCGCATCCGGCGCAGCGGACCACCGATTTCGCGGGCTGGTGGGGGCGGGGCTTGCCGGGCGACTGGGGGCCGGCGGTCGGTCCGAGCATGAAGGACGAGAGGAGCTTGGAGATGGGCATGTGCGGGTCGCTGGAGAGCCCGGCTTCGCGGGCGCAGGACTCGCACAGGTGGCGCTCGCGGGTTTTGCCCTGGTGGATGATGACCTCGTGGATGGTCGCCTCGCGTTCGCAGCGTTCGCAGCGCATCGCAGACCTCCTGAGCGTCATCTTATGAGAAACGGGTTCAAAAAACAAAGCCGCCCGTCCGGGGGTGGACGGGCGACGGTCTTCGGTCACGGGGTTGGGTTAGGCTTGGGCCTTCTGGGCGCGGGTGTAGGCGTACTTGCGCTTGGGGGCCTTGACGACCATGCCGGTACGGATGGCCTTGGCGGAGACCAAGACGCGCTTGGCGGTGGTGTTGCCCTTCTCGTCGGTGAGCAGGCAGTTGACCTTCTGGAGGTTGGGCTTGAAGGTGCGGCGGCTGATGCCGGTGGGCTTGAGACCGAAACCGCCCTTGACGATCTTCTGACCGCGCCAAGCGCGCTTCTTGCCGAAGGTGGTCTTCTTGCCGGTGAAGTGGCACTGGAAGGGCATGGGTCACCTCTGCTCGCGTCTGTCCGGGCCGCACTTCGCGGTTCCGGGCCGCAATCCTAGCCCCCGGCCGGGCTTGGACAAGGGGGCGGGGGGAGGGAATCGGGATCGGTCAGACCCGGAAGGCTAGCGGGCGGTCCCCCGGCTGAGCTGTTCGCGCCCGAGGATGACCTGCACGGTCTGGGCGACGAGATCGATCTCCCGGTCGGTCATCTCCCCGAAGAAGGGCAGGGCGAGGGTGCGCTGGCTGACGGATTCGGCGATGGGGAACTGGCCCTCACGGAACCCGAACGCTTCGCGGTAGAAGGGCTGGAGGTGGATGCAGGGGAAGTAGTCGGCCGCCCCGATGTCGTGGTTGCGTAGTCCTTGGATGACCCGGTCGCGCTCTTCGCGGGTGTAGCCGGCGGCCAGACGCACAACGAAGACGAACCAGGACATCTCCGCGCCCTCGGGGATGGTGGGCAGGATGAGGTCGGGCACATCCATCAGGCGCTGCATGTAGCGGTTGGCGACGCGCTGGCGCTGGGCGATGATCTCGTCGAGGCGCTCCATCTGGGCCACGCCGATGGCGGCGTTGACCTCGCTCATGCGGTAGTTGTACCCCAGGCGCTCGTGGCTGAGCCACGAGCCGGCGGAGGCCCCGGTGCCGATCGAGCCCCGCCCGGCGACGGCCCGGCCCTGGTTGCGCATGGAGCGGCAGAGGTCGGCCAGGCGATCGTCGTTGGTGACGACCATGCCGCCCTCGCCGGTGGTGATCTGCTTGTTGGGGTAGAAGCCGAAGACCCCGGCCCTGCCGAAGGCCCCGGCGTTGCGTCCTTCGTGGCGGACGCCAAGGGCCTCGCAGCAGTCCTCGATCAGGAAGATCTCGTGCTTGGAGGCGATGCGGGCGTACTCGCTCATGTGGGTGGGGTTGCCGAAGGCTTCCACGGCGAGGATGGCCTTGGTGCGTGGCCCGATGGCGCGTTCGACGGCCTCGGGGTCGGCGTTGAGGCTCTTGGGGCAGATGTCGGCGAAGACGGGCTTGGCGCCCACATAGAGGATGGCGTTGGCGCTGGCGATGAAGGAGAAGGGGGTGGTGACGACCTCGTCGCCCGGTCCGATGCCCAGGGAGGCGAGGACCATGTGCAGCCCGGCGGTGCCGGAGGAGCAGGCCACGGCGTGGCGGGTGCCGACGCGCTCGGCGATGAGTTGCTCGAAGCGCTCGACCATCGGCCCGATCGACAGGCGTCCCGAGCGGAGGACCTCGAGGACGAGCCGTTCCTCGCGTTCGGTGATGCTGGGTCGGCTGAGGGGGATCTCGGAGTGGGCCATGGCTCTATTTTCGGCCCGCGGGCGGGGTTTTCACAACGGAATCGGGGGAAGTGGTCGTGTCAACGCTCAGGATCAATGTGATGAGGGCGGCGGCGCGATGCATGGAGCAAAGGTACCACGCCGGTGGTGCGGCGTCACGGGTCGTGTGCGTATGACAACGAAGTTGCGCACAAAGCGGGTACATATGGAGGATGTTTTTGTGTGATGGCATGCAGAAGGCTGCGCCGTCTGCATGGCACCCGCTTGGGGTGGGCGTGATCGCCATCCCCTCCCTTCCGGTCGGGCTATTTCGGACAGGCTTGGTCAGGCGAGGCCCATGGCTCGTTCGATGCGGCCGACGAGTTCGCCGGGGCAGCAGCCGTCGAATGACGCGCCGACGCGGACGGGGTCGTTGTTCTTGAGCTTGGCCTCGAAGCGCTGGTGGGCGGTGATGACGGTGGAGTGGTTGGGGCGGGACAGGTCCATCGCCAGTTCGGGGTAGGAGCGCCCGGTGTGGCGTTTGCCGAGGTGGACGATGATCTCGCGGGCGAGCACGACCTTCTTGGCGCGGCCCTTTCCGCCGAGGTCGGGGCGGGCGACGCCGAGTTCGGCGCAGACGGTGTCGATGATGCGGTCGATGGAGACCGGCCCGGGGCGGATGCCGGGGCGGGCGCCAGCCCGCATCTCGACGGCGCGGCGGACATGGTCGGCCGAGAGGAAGAGGGCGCGGTCATGGTCCATCAGATTGCCCATGGCCTGGACCTGGGTGAGGATGCCCTCGATGTCGCGGACGGTGGCGCGGTCGTCCTCCATGACGCGGGCGACGAGCATGTCGTGGCCGCGGGGGTCGAGGATCAGCCCGCGGCGTTTGGCCAGGGCGGGGATCAGGCGGCGGACCATGTCCTCGTCCGGGCGGGAGATCGGGGCGACGACACCGGAGACAAAGCGCGAGCCCAGGGCCTCGTGGAGTTTGGCGATGTCGCGGGGGTGGGCGTCGGAAGCGAGGATGACGCGGGCGCCGGCGAGCTGGAGGTCGCTGAGCGTGCGGACGAGTTCCTGCTGGGTGCCGCCCTTGCCTGCGACGACATGGACATCGTCGATGACGAGGAGGTCGAGCCGGCGGTGCTTTCGCTGGAATGCGTCGGCGGTGCCATCTCGGATGGCGCGGACATATCCGGAGACGAACTGCTCGCCAGAGGTGAAGCGGATGCGTGCGTCGGGGCGGGCGCGGCGGGCCGTGGAGGCGGCGACGCGGAGCAGGTGGGTCTTGCCGACGCCGCACGCGCCGTGGATGAAGACGAGCGACGGGCCGTCGGCTTCGCAGGCGGCGCGCCGGCAGGCTTCGAAGGCGACGCGGTTGGGCGCGCCGACGATGTACTCGGGCACGGTTGGGCGCGGGCGGGGCGTGTCCGTCCGTTTCGGGGTGGTGCTTGTTGCCGGGGCGGCGGGCGCGGGGGCGGGGCGATGCGCGGTGTTGCCCACGCGGACGCGGATCTCGAGATCGCGGCCGGGCGCGAGTTCGGCGGCGGTGCGACGGATCTCGTCGCCGAGTCGGCGCTCGACCATGTCGGCGCTGAACTTGTCGGAGACGCGGATCTCGATCGAGCCGTCGCGGCAGCGGACGGCGTCGTCGGAGCCGAGCAGACGCCGGACGCGGTCGGCGCCGACGGTTTCGTTCAGTCGTCCGATGACGCGGCGGCCGAGGTCCGCATCGTCGTGGGCGGAACTACCGGCGTGCGTGGTGTTGAAGCGATCGGTCTGAGCGGAGTTGTGTGTGCGGCATGGTGTGTCTCCTCTCGTCTCGTCGCGGTGGGTCACGATGTTGCCTCGCTGGTCGTCCGGGACTGCGTGGGCGGTGCTGGCGCGGTCCGACCGCGCCCCGTGCGCCGCCCGGCGCGGGCATGAAAAAAACGGATTGGAGTCCTTCCCCTAGTCACGCACCGATCGCGCCCGACACGCCCGGTTTCCCTCGGGGCGTCGCTCCGTTTCCGTCGGCAGGTTGTGTGGAGAGCCTGCCGGCTCACGCGGAAGCTGTCAGATGCGGGCGAACAACTCGGCCCGTCTGCCGGTCGCATCCCTGACCGGCGGGAAGGGATCATAGTGTGTCACGCGGCTGACGCAAGCGGTTGAAGAACTCAAATCGGCACGAGATCCGGCCTGTTTGCGCGATGACAAGCGTTTAGCGTGCGCAGATTTTTATTGTCCACCGGATGTCCCGATCGTTGCACCCGAATCCGACATCGCGATGGGTTTGGCTTCGATTGTCGCGGCACGAGTTGGCATCACGAATCCGACCCGCGCAGAGAAAGCACGGAAGCCCATGGCGTGATACAGCTTGAGCGCGGGCGTGTTGCGCGTGTCCACGGCGCATGTCACTTCGTGCACACCAGACGCGTCCGCGTTGAGCAGTGCGTTGGTGAGCAGGCGTCGCCCGAGACCGAGCCCGCGCGTGCGCGGGGAAAGCCCAAGGTACACGAGTTCGATCGAGCGTTGGGCGGGGCAATGGTTGAGCAGGCAACAGCCTTCGGGGCGGCCGTTGAGCCGGGCGATCCACCACCTGTTGGGGTCGAACTGGCCGGTGGCCATATGGCTGGCGATGACATCGCGAGTCGGGCGCAGGCCGCAAAGCTCGGGGCAGTCGAGCGTGTGCTGATATGAGGCTTCGAGTGCGGCGGCGAGTGCGGTGCCGCAGCCGTGCTCTGAGAAGTCGAGGGGATCACGGACGCGGTGGAGGGCGACGCCGGGGGGCCAGTCGGTGACGGGTTCGAGCCGGGCGGGCCATGGCATACGGAGGAAGCTCAGGCGCCCGACGCAGGTCATGCCGGCGTCGAGGCAGACCTGCTCGGCCCAGCGGTGCTCCGGCTCGGCGAGAACCTGACAGATGCCGATCGGCGTGGGGGAGGCAGTGGGGAACTCGTCCAGCATGGTGCGGAGACAGGCGGTCAGTTCGAGCGCTTGGGCCGTCGATGTGCCGAAGCGGCGTTCGGGGCTGGGTGGGCTGAGGAAGACCATGCCGGTGCGTCCAGCGGTGGGCACGCCCATGACGACCTGGCGGACGAAGGGGTGGGGGGCGTCATGGTCGATGCTGCCCCAGAGCAGGTCGAGGTTGATGCCGTGGGCCTGGGCGTTTTCGACGAGGTGGCGAGCGGCCCGCTTGCGGTCGGGGGCCGAGACGAGGCGTTCGGCGGCGGACACCCGGAGTTCGGGTGGGATGCGGACCGGGTTGAACTGGCGGGTACGCATGGGAAACCGCCCGGGGCGGGCGTGCGGATGATCGGTTTGACCCCCCCGAGCTCGCCACTAGACTACCGCCCCAGGCCTTTCCGCAACAGCCCCGATCGGGGAGGACGACGACGATGCCGCGAATCAGCCCCCGACGCTCCGCTCTTCGGCTTCTGGCCGGGTCCACCGCCGCCCTGATCGCCGTCGGAGTTCCGGCGGTGGCGCTGGGTGTGGGGGCGGGCGAGGCCCAGGCGGCGGCTCCTGAGCCGCGCCCGGTGGCCACGAACTGGGAGTTCACCTTCGAGCCCGGCCCGCTGCGGCTGGCGTGGGTGGAGACCGAGGGCGGCCCACGGTCATACTTCTATCTGACGTTCAAGGTGACCAACTACTGGGGCTCGGACCTGCTGTTCGCCCCGTCGGTGGATCTGGTCACTTCGGACGCCGAGGTGCTGCGTTCCGGGCGTGATGTGCCGGGCGCGGTGACCGAGGAGATCATGCGGCGGCTGGATAATCCGCTGCTGGAGAGCCAGAACAACATTGTCTCGACGGTGCTCAACGGCCCGGAGCATGCCCGGGAGGGCGTGCTGATCTGGCCGGCGACGGACCTGGATGTGGACGAGATCTCGATCTTCTTCGGCGGGCTGTCGGGAGAGAGCGAGTCTTATGTGGTCGGTCGGGGCACGGCCGAGCCGCAGCGGTACACGCTGCGGAAGACGATGATGTTGCGTTATGCAACGCCGGGCGACATCGGTCAGCAAGGCTCGCGTCCGTTCGATCTGGTCGAGAAGCGTTGGGTGATGCGGTAAGTCTTTGTCCGGGCTCGGCTTGGCGGCTCGGTCGGCGAGGGTGCTGGACCGGGCCGGGGGCGGGGTCTACGCTTGCGGTCCTCGCCCCGGTGCCGGGGTGTCGGTTTGCAGATACGGAAGGTGTCGTCATGGCGCATAAAAAGGGTCAGGGTTCTTCCAAGAACGGGCGTAACTCGAACCCCCAGTACCGCGGGATCAAGCTGTACGGCGGCGAGTCGGCCAAGCCGGGCGCGATCATCGTGCGTCAGTGCGGCACCAAGTTCCACCCCGGCTTCAATGTCGAGCGGGGCAAGGACGACACGCTGTACTCGGTGGCGAGCGGGCGTGTGGTGTTCCAGAACAACAAGGTCCACGTGGACCCGTTCGAAGAGAACACCCCGCGTCCGCAGTGGCTGCGTGAGTACCGCGCCAAGCAGGCCGCGAAGAACAACTGACACATCGCTTCCGACCGATGATTGACCAGCCGCCCGGTTCGTACCGGGTGGTTTTTTCTTGGTTGGGCGCCGTGCGTCCGTGTCTCAATCGGGATCGGACCGTGTCGCTGGCGCGATTGCGTCCCGGATGCTTGCGGCCTGCTCGAGGATCGCTACCACCTTGTCCGGCTTCAGCTGTGTCGCTCCGTCGGACCACGCCTTCTTCGGTTCGGGGTGGCACTCGACGAACAGGGCGTGGACGCCCGCGGCCACCGCGGCCCGCGCCAGTAGCGGGGCCCGCTCGGGGCGGCCGCCGGTCTGCTCGCCGGAGCCGGGGAGCTGGGTGGAGTGGGTGACATCGAAGCACACGGGCGGCGGGCCGAGGTTGCTGAAGCCCGAGCAGTCGAGTTCCATGAGGTCACCCAGCCCGGTGAAGTCGTTGACGAGCCGGTGGTAGCCGAAGAAGGTGCCGCGTTCGGTGAGGATGAGGTTGTCGCATCCGCCCTCGTGGGCCTTGCGGACCGGGCCGGCCATCTCGCCCGGGGAGAGGAACTGGCCCTTCTTGATGTTCACGCCGAGGCTGTGCTTCGCAGCGGCCCGGGCGGCGGCGACGACGAGGTCGGTCTGGCGGCAGAGGAAGGCGGGGATCTGGAGCAGGTCGACCACACCGGCGACGCGCTCGGCCTGCTCGGGGGTGTGGATGTCGGTGGTGACGGGGACGCCGAGTTCCTGCTTGATGGTGCGGAAGGCGTCGAGACCTTCGTCTATGCCGGGGCCGCGTTTGGAGCCAGCGGAGGAGCGGTTGGCTTTGTCGAAGCTGGCTTTGAAGATGTAGGGCAACCCGAGCCGGTCGCAGGCGGCTTTCATGGCGCGGCCGACCTCGAGCCCGAGTTCGAGCGACTCGAGGGTGCAGGGCCCGGCGATGATGGTCAGGGGAAGGCCGGGCCCGATGGTGACGGGGCCGACGGTGCAGACGCGGGGGATGGCGAGCGGTGTGGTCATGGACCGCAACGGTAGAACGCCCGCGTGCGATGGTGCTGGGGAGGGACTGGGGTGGGGATGTCGGCGGGTCGGGCGGCTCGATTTCCCCCGGTTGATGGGCAATACGGGGGAATGGCCCCCCAAATCAGATGGGTCATCTGCCGTAATTGGGTGTCGGTTGTCGAATTTTGCGGACGAGTGCGCCCGGATCGGAGTTGGAGTCGTTATCGTTTGCAGTCCTTTTCTCATCCTCCCGAGATCGAGGCTTTCAGGCCGACTCGTGCCGGGCATCCTCCCACCTGCACCACACGCCCGGGGAACAACCGACCGACTTTGGAAGCCACCGCCGGGGTCCGACCCGGCGGCGATCTCTTTTGGGACTCGTCGCTTTGGGGGGCGGGGCGTATCCTCCGTTTCCGGGCGGGTAGCTCAGTTGGCCAGAGCGTTCGCCTTACACGCGAGATGTCGTGGGTTCGAGTCCCACCCCGCCCACTGACCCGGACGGACCCGTAAGCCCAAGCCGACGCCCCGGCGCGTCGGACCCGAGCAAGCCTTGAACGGATTCGATGTCGCGTACATCCTGGGCGGAGCGTTGCTCTCGCCGGTGTGGGCCCGTAAGAAGCGCGATGGATGGGGCGAGCGGTTCGGGAAGATCGATCACATGCTCACGCGTCCGTCGGGCGATCGCCCGCGGGTGGTGCTGCACACGGTGTCGGTGGGGGAGACGGCGGCCTGCCGGTCGCTGGTGCCGCTGCTGGCCGAGCACGCCGAGGTGATCGTGTCGGTCACGACGGACACGGGTTTGGCTCGGGCGCGGTCGTTGTACTCGGATTGCTGCGATGTGGTGCGCACGCCGCTGGATTTTTCGTGGGCGGTGCGGCGGTTCCTGGACAAGACGAAGCCGGACGCGCTGGGGCTCGTGGAGCTGGAGGTCTGGCCGAATCTGGTGGGGCAGTGTGTGCGGCGGGGTATCGCGGTGGGTGTGATCAACGGGCGGCTGAGCGTGCGTTCGTTCAGGGGATATCGGCGCGGGCGGGCGGTGATCGGGCCGTCGTTCCGTCGCCTGTCCTTCGCGTGCGTTCAGGATGAGACCTACGCGGAGCGGTTCCGGGCGATGGGCGTGCGGGACGATCGGTTGAGCGTGACCGGGTCGATGAAGTGGGACGCGGTGGCGGTGTCGGACGGCTCGAGGCGGACGGTTGAATCGATCGGGCTGGCGCGGACGCTGGGGCTGGATCTCGACCGCCCGATCGTAGTGGGGGGGAGCACGGGCCCGGGCGAGGAGGCGTTGCTGGACGGGGCGGTGCCGGGCGATGTGCAGCTCGTGTGCGCCCCGCGTAAGCCGGAGCGTTTCGATGAGGCGGCGTCGGCGATGCCCGGCTGCGTGCGTCGGTCGAGGCTGGGGGAGACGGCACGCCCCGGGGCGACACGGTTTCTTCTCGACTCGATCGGGGAGCTCTCAACGCTGTACCGGGTTGCGGACATCGTGGTGATCGGCCGCTCGTTCGGTGATCTGTACGGATCGGACCCGATGGAACCCGCGGCGTTGGGCTTGCCTGTGTTGATCGGGCCCTCGCATTCGGACTTCGAGAGCGTGACCGCGTCGCTGGCGGCGTGCGGTGGGCTGCGGGTTGTGTCCCGCGAGGGGCTCGGCGAGGCGGTCCGACGGCTGCTGGGAGACGATGCGGCGCGGGCGGCGATGGGCGATGCGGCCCGGGCGTGCGTGCTGGCCAATCAGGGGGCCTCGGAGCGGCACGCGGGGGTGCTGCTTCGGGCGGCGGGTGTCGAAGGCGTGGAGCACGAAGGCTGAGCGATTCGGAGCGTGGCGGGGCGGCCCGCGGGCAAAATTCAGAGGGTTTGCGTTGGATTTGGCCTGACGCGGGGGTGGTGAATATCATTGCCTATTCGCGCCCGCGTACCCGGGGCGGAGCAGTTTCGGGAGCCTAGCTCAGCGGTAGAGCAGTGGCCTTTTAAGCCATTGGTCCTGGGTTCGAATCCCAGGGCTCCCATTTCCCGGCCCGCGTCCCCAGACCCGGGATCGAGCGGGTCGGCCCGCGTCCGCTTCGGCGTGACGCAGAGGAGGAGTCGGATCTTGGTGCAGGCATCTGCGACGCTTGGCACGAACGCCGTGGTGATCCACGCGGTCTATTCGGGTCACCGGCTCCACCTATGGGCGGAGCGGGCTTTCGCCCCGGCTGGTGGTGCCGCGCATCCCGGAGCGTTCCGTCCGGAGGGAATCGACGGTGTCGATGCGGAGGTGGGGGTGCGGCTGCCAGCGCGGGAGGGCCGGGTGCTTCCGAGCTCCACGCTGGCGATCGCGATGGGTGCCGAGCATCCCGAGGGCGACGGGCTGGTCGAGGTGACGGTGCCGACGGTGTCGGTCGATCCGGGGCGTGTGGGCGTGGTGCTCGAGTCGCTCGCCGAGCGGGCGGAGGACTCGGACGGCTCTCTGCTGCTCGGGTCTGGGGTGGTGTACTTCGACGCGGCGGCGCGCTTGGCGCGACATCTGCTCGCGGGGCATCGGTTCGTGCCGATGATGTTGCAGGATGGGGACGGGAATCTGTCCGCGTCTTGGTGGCCCTGGCTGGCTGATGAGATGACGGCCAGGCGGGTGGCGTTGTTGATTTCCTCGATGCCGGCCGCTGCCCGGGCGGCGGTGGACGAGCACGCGCACGACGCGTGGTCGGTCACCCTGTCGTTTTTGGCGTCGGTGACGGACGCGGCGTGCAGGCGGACGCTGATCGCCGAGGCCATGAATGACACGCTGGAGGACACGGACCCGAAGGCGGATCCCCAGGTCGCGTGGCTGAACGGTCTGCTCGACAGTTCAGAGGTCGTCCCTGCGCCGACCACCCAGCGCGCGGAGATTACCAAGCGGGTGCGTCGGTGGATCGGCTCGTTGGAAGAGCGTGGAGAGAGCTCCGCGTGGCGTTTGGGCTTCCGCCTGTCCGAGCCGATCGCCGACGGGTTGGACGAGAACATCCAGCAGCCCGACGACACGGTTGCTTGGTCGCTGAGTTTCTATCTGGAGAGCTGCGTCGATCCGGAGGTGGTGGTCGAGGCGGCGGATGTGTGGCTGCTGTCGCGTGATTCGGTCGTGGTGCAGGGGTTGACGCTGGACTCGCCGCAGGAACTGCTGATGGCCGAGCTTGGCCGGGCCAGCCGATACGACAAGAAGCTCGAAGAGGTGCTGGACGAATCCGAGCCGATCGAGATCCTGCTGAAGACCAAGGAAGCCTACCGCTTCCTTCGAGAGGTGCGTCCGGTGCTCAAGGAGCAGGGCTTCTCGGTGCAGGCGCCGGCGTGGTGGGATTCGCCGGCGGGTCGTCTGGGGGCGCGTCTGCGGATCGAGTCGGACCCGGCCGAGCTGATCATGCAGCAGGGCGGGGCGGACGCGAGCGGGCCGCAGCTCGGGCTTGGGACGCTGGTGGGGTATCACTGGGAGATCGCGATCGGGGACACGACGCTGACGCTGCACGAGTTCGAGCAGTTCGCGAGCAAGTCCTCGCCGCTGGTGCGGATCGGAGGCAAGTGGGTCGAGATCCGCCCGGAGGATGTGACCAACGCGATCAAGTTCATCAAGGAGAATCCCGGCGGCGAGATGGAGCTGGGCGAGGCGATGCGTCTGGCGCTGGCGACTGATCCGAGTCAGACCGGCGTGGCGGTGACGGGCCTGCACGCGACGGGGTGGGTGGCGTCGATCTTTGGCGGCGGCGATTCCGAGGGCGTGGCGCTGCACCTGCCGGACCTGCAGACGCCCGAGCGGTTCAGGGGGACGCTGCGTCCATATCAGCAGCGCGGACTGAGCTGGATGGCGTTTATGGAGCGGTTCGGCTTCGGGGTCTGTCTGGCCGACGACATGGGGCTGGGCAAGACGGTGCAGCTGATCGCGCTGCTGCAGCACGAGCGGTCCGAAGCAGACGGGGCGGTTGAGGGCCATCGCCCGGCTCCGACGCTGCTCGTCGTGCCGATGTCCGTGATCGGCAACTGGGTCAAGGAGACCGAGCGGTTCGCGCCCGAGCTTGATGTGCTGGTGCATCACGGTCCCGAGCGATTGCAGGGCACGCTGTTCGTCGAGGAAGCGAAGAAGCACGATCTGGTCCTGACGACCTACGCGTTGATCCACCGCGATCGCGAGCTGTTCGAGGCGGTGCCGTGGGGGCGGATGGTGCTCGACGAGGCGCAGTTCGTCAAGAATCCGCAGGCCAAGCAGAGCCAGGCGGTGCGGGCGATTCCTGCGCCCCGCCGGATTGCGCTGACGGGCACGCCGGTGGAGAACCGGCTGAGCGAGCTGTGGTCGATCATGGACTTCCTCAACCCGGGCTATCTCGGGCCGGCAGGCAACTTCCGGCGGAAGTTCTCGGTGCCGATCGAGCGGCATCGCGACCGCAGCAAGATGGATAGGCTGCGGAGCCTGGTCCGCCCGTTCATCCTGCGGCGTGTGAAGACCGACCCGACCGTGGCGGCCGATCTGCCCGAGAAGCTCGAGAGCCGCGAGTGGTGCCCGCTGACCAGCGAGCAGGCCGCGCTGTACGAATCGTGCGTCAAGCGGATGCTGACCGAGGTTGAGCAGTCCGAGGGCATCCATCGGCGCGGGCTGGTGCTGGCGGCACTGATCAAGCTCAAGCAGATCTGCAACCACCCCGCGCAGATGCTCAAGGACCAGGACCCGCAGGCTGGGCGGATCATCGACCCGTCGCGTTCGGGCAAGTGCGTGCGTCTGCTCGAGATGCTCGACGAGGTGCTCAGCGAGGGCGACCAGGCGCTGGTGTTCACCCAGTTCCGCCAGATGGGTCACCTGCTCAGCGGGATGGTGCGTCACGAGCTGGGACGCGAGGTGCTGTTCCTCCACGGCGGCACGCCGCAGGGGCAACGCCAGAAGATGATCGAGACCTTCCAAGAGGCGACGGGCAAGAACCCGATCCTGATCCTCTCGCTCAAAGCCGGCGGCGTGGGGCTCAACCTGACGGCTGCCAATCATGTCTTCCACTTCGACCGCTGGTGGAACCCGGCTGTCGAGAACCAGGCGACGGACCGGGCGTTCCGCATCGGGCAAACCAGGACGGTGCAGGTGCACAAGTTCGTCGTCCGCGGCACGCTGGAGGAACGCATCGACGAGATGATCGAGAGCAAGACCGAGCTGGCCGAGAACATCATCGGTCACGGTGAGCGCTGGCTGACGGAGTTGGACACCGACCAGCTGCGTGACCTGTTGACCCTGCGTGCGGACGCGATCGCGGACGAGGTGTGAGCGTGGCGAAGAAGGCGAGCAAGAAAACCGAGCCGTCGCCCCCGCCGCCCCCGGCGAAGGATCGCACCGTCAAGGTGGTGGCTAGGCCGCAGCTCAGCGGCGTGATCCCGACGGTGCCGACGCGCCAGCGGCCGCAGATCGCGTCCTTCCGTTCGACCAAGAAGCAACTGGTTAACCCACGCCGAGTGCGTGGCGGGGTCAAGTACAAAGTCAAAGAGGGCGAGGTGCCCAAGAGTTGGGTGACCCAGCGTGTGATCCGTGTAGCCGAGCAGGCCGCGGACGGCGAAGCGTTCCGCGAGGGTCTCGACTACGCCCGCCAGGGCCAGACCAAGCGGCTGACCATCGAGGGCACGCTGTGCGAGGCCGTGATCCAGGGCCGCAGCGACAAGCCGTACCGCACCGAGCTTGCACTAGACACCTTCGAGCCGGGCGAGCAGGAGCAGGTCATCGGCACCATGGGTGAGCAGGTCCGCTACGCGGCCAAGCTGCTCGCCGGCGAGCTGCCCAGCAACATCGAGGATGTCTTCGCGCCCCTTGGCCTCAAGCTGGTGCCCACCGACAAGGGCGATCTGCGGCCGAAGTGCTCGTGCTCGGACTGGAGCGAGAAATCGCCCTGGTGCAAGCACGCGGTCTGCCTGACCGCCTTGCTGGCCGAGCGGCTGGGCGAGGACCCCATGCTGATCTTCGGGCTGCGAGGCATGCCGGTCGATGATCTGGTCGAGGGGCTGCGTCAACGCCGCGTGGCCGGTGCGTCCGTGGTCGGACCGTCCCCGGTGCTGCTGCCGCACGTGCCGGGTGTCACCGATGCGGGCAGCGCGCCGCTCGAGGATTCGGTCGCGAACTTCTGGGAGATCGGCTCGGAGATGGATCTGCTGGATACGCCGATCGAGCCGCCGCCTGTCAGTTGTGTGCTGCTTCGCCGGCTCGGTTCCAGCCCGTTCCCCGAGGGTTGGTTCCCGCTGGTCGGCCTGCTGGCGACCTGCTATGACCTGATTGGGCGGGATGCGATGGAGGGGGCCGGACCCGCTTCCAACGCTCCCGAAAACGATTCAGACTGACTGCCCAAGCATCAGGGACATCCCTGGTTGTAGCGGTCGATGTACGAGACCACATCGAAGAAGTCGAGCGTGCCGAAGGGCGGCGCCAGGTCGGCGGCGGGGTTGCCCTGCGAGTACTTTCCGATGTACTCGGCGACATCGAAGAAGTTCAGCACGCCGTCGCCGTTCTCATCGCCGGCGCAGCCGGCCAGGAAGCCGCCGATCCAGGTCTGCCAGCCGAAGGGGCGGGCGTACTGGCCGACGACCCAGAAGGTGCGGTCGTCGTTGGGGTCCAGGGCGATGTCGAAGTAGTCGCCCCAGCGGCCGTTGGCCCCGGCGTTGCCGATGGCCAGCTGGACCGGCTCGGACATCTGCCCGAGGGGGTCGGTCGGGGATCGCCCGCTGACGTACACGCTGGCGCGTTCACTGGCGCTGGAGCGGGCCATCACCATGCCGACCCGCCCGAACTTGTCGGACGCGATCGCCGGGAAGAAGTAATGCACGCCCGGCAGATCGATGTTGCCCTGCTGCACCAGGGTGGGCGCGGGCCCGAACGGCCAGCCGTTGGTCGCGATGTGATACCAGCGCGCACGGGTCGTGTTGTCGGCCGCGTTGATCGCGTGCGCGGTGTAGAGGTTCCCGTCACGCCAGTGCACATTCATGAGCCGCCCGTCGAGCGTGTCGAGCGTGCCGCCACCCAGGTTGGGCGCGTCGCTGCTCGGCGAGTTGGCCGAGGCCAGCCCGGTCACCTCGATCGAGCCGAGGCTCGGGCTTGGAGAGACCGGATCGGTGACGGTCCAGATGCGCAGCGCGTTGCTGGCCGACCGCGTCACAAAGTAGGGCACCTGTGAGTCGCCGTGCATGGTCGCGGCCTGCATCGATCCGTCCGCGCCGGCGACGAAATCGAAGAACGTCGCGGGTTGGCCGGACAGCAGCGGTGTCTTGTCGAAGATGCGGATCAGCGGCCCGCCGAAGCCCGGCCCGCTGCCCGCCAGCTGGAACAGGTTGCCCGTGACGTAGTACGCCTGCTGGTCGAAGCCGAAGCCGGGGTAGTCGACCCAGTAGGTCGCGCCGCCGATCTGGATCACGGCCCAGGTGCGGTACTTATACCAGACGCCGTTGGGGTCGGAGTCGTCCGAGACCGCGATGTCGATGTACGCCTCCGTGCTGCCGTAGACCTCCAGCACCGTGACGACGAATCGACCGGTCTCATGGTCGTAGAAGCACTTGGGATCGAACGTGAAGTTGCCGGCGCCCTGGCCCTCGAAGAATCCCGGCGAGCCGGGGGAGCCGAGCGGGGCTGAGAACTCGAGCGTTCCGTCACGCCGATACCACGCGATCGCCTGATTGACGGTTTCGACGATGTGGCTCGGCCCGACGGCGAGCGTGGGGTCCGGCGGGCTCCACGGGGTCTGGGCGATGGCTTCGAAGCCGATGCCGGTGCCCGTTGTACGCGGGTCCCCGCCCGTCACGCCCTCGGGCAGGGCCGGGATGTCCCGGGTCAGCAACGACTTGTCGCGGCTGTGGGCGGGAAGGTGGTCCTTGTTGGTCCCGATCGGCCCGTCCCACGGGTCGGAGAACTGGACCTGCACCGGGAAGTCCCGGGTGTCCATCACGACCGGTTCGACGGTCTCCCAGCGTGCGGCCCGCCCGTCGACGATCGGAAGGGGCTGGGGCAGCATATCGGCCGGGCGGCCGGGTCGGGTCCAGGTGGCGTCCGGACCGACGGGGGTGGCCGCCATCGGGGAGGGGGACGTTGAACACCCGGTCAGCGCGAGAGCGGCCGCGCACGCGGCGAGCAGCGCGGAGACGGCGGGGCGGGGAGTCGCCATGGCAGATCCTTCCAATATGGTTCTCGGACCTCGGCGGCCCGTGCGTCACCGCGAGTGCGGCCCAGTCCATTCGGGCGAATTGCCCACCGGTTGCGGGCGTCGCCGAAGTATCTGCGTTCAGGGGCAGCCGGCGTTGTAGAGGTCGACATACGCCGCGACATCGAAGAAGTTGAGCGACCCGAACGGCTCGGCGAGGTCGGCCCCCGGGTCGCCCGAGTTGTACAGGTCGATGAAGGCCACGATGTCGAAGAAGTTCAGGGTGCCGGCGGGGTCCGCCAGATCGGCCGGGCACGGGCAGGCGGCCGCGTACAGGAACGCGGACCCCGCGTTGGTGCCGGGCCATCGATGCTGTCCGCACCGATGATCACGGCGTGCTCTGAGACGCCAACCGCGGTGCCAAAAAAGCTGCGGGTCTGGAGGTTGTCGGGCGCGAACATCGACGGCGTCGCCGAACCGGTCCGTATCCCACGGCCCGAAAGGCGGGAACAGCCGCTGAGTCTGCTGCCACACACCGTTGTCGAACTCGAAGGCGGTGGCGAAGCCGGCGCTGTTGAACACACTCCAGGGCGCGTCGGGCGAACCGACGACCGCGCGGGCGCCGTCGAGGGCGATGCTCCCTCCGAATCCGCCATTGGCAAAGGGATCGATCGCATCGAGTTGAACCGGGTTGCTCCAGCCTGTCTCGCTCAACTCGATCGCGTACACCGCCCCGCCGAGCGGGGTCCCGTCCAAGGCGTGGTCGCGAGGGGCCCCGACCAGGGCGTGGGGCAGGTCGATGGCGACACTCTGGCCAGCGTTCGAGAATGCAACGAGCGAGTTCAGGATCACGTCGCGCTCGTACTGCCACACGCCGTCCCGGCGGACGAAGATGTCGGCTCCGCCCGCATCTTCGGCGATGAAGTCTCGCCCGGGTGCGTCCACGATGATCCGGTCTCCGTCGATGTCAACGCTCGAACCGAAGCGGTCCTGAAAGACCGGGTTGGAGAGTTCCGCTTCGAGCTGCCATCCGAGCGACGTGTCGTGAACATACACGAGGGCATGCCCCGCCCGCGAGACGCCCTGCGCCGCCCCGTAAGGCACGCCAACCACGATCCGCGCCCCATCGGTTGCGACGCTGTAGCCAAACCAGTCGCCCACATGGGGCACGGGGGGAAGCAGTTGGATCTCTTCGGTCCAGTCGCCCTCGAGCCGTCTGTACACCGTCACCGACCCTCCGCCGATCACCTGTGTCTCGTCGCCGTACGCGCCGACCACGGCGATATCGCCGGCGGCCGCAACACTGAATCCGGCGCGGGCGTATCCCCCCGCACTCGGGGAGATGAGTTCGACCGGGTCGACCGCGTCGCAGAGCGGCACCCCAGCGTCACGGCGAGGAAGGTCAGTGCCAAGGCGGCGAGGACGGCGGTGCGGGGGTTTATGGGGGGCCACCCTGATCGGGCTGCCCTAAGTCGGAACGGAACGCTAATCACCAGTGGTTCGGGCGCACGAATCGCCGATCGGGCATGAGAGATATGTTATCGGACAGTATTCAACGATGAACCATCGGGTGGCTCGCGTTGACGGGAGGGGGGGAGGGCCTAGGATTTACCCTTGCGGAGCCGGGCGTGACGGACGCGGGTCGACCCCGCCGAGGCGCGTCCATGGATCCCCGCTTCATGGGTTCCGACCCGTGCGGCCGGCGGGGGGCCAGCTCCAAGTCCATTGCTGCCAGAGGTTCTGGTCGCAGGGGACGAACTGTGCCGCGGTCTGGCTCGCGCAGCGTGTCCGGCCCGCGACGGAGCGGATCGGAGACTGAGGGAACGCATCAGGTTCCCCAAAGCGCGGAGGACGGCGGCGGGAGCCCATTCCCACATCGACTTTCATACCCCGTGGTGTAGCGGCAGCACAGGTGGTTTTGGTCCATCTAGCCCTGGTTCGAATCCAGGCGGGGTAGTTCGGGCTTTCCGATGCCGGCAAGAGCATGCCGGATTCCAAGCACAATCCGCCTCAGGCACTTCTTCTCGCGGCAGGCAAGGGCACGCGCATGCAGAGCGATCTGCCCAAGGTCTGCCATCCGGTCGGCGGTCGTCCGATGGTCTGCGCGGTGGTCGATGCCTGTCTCGAAGCGGGGTGCCAGCGGATCGTGGTGGTAGTGGGGTACAAGCAAGAGCTCGTCCGTGACGCGTTGGGCGAGTACGGCGATCAGGTCGAGTTCGTGGTGCAGGAAGAGCAGCTCGGCACCGGGCACGCGGTGATGTCGGCCGAGCGCGCGTTCCCGGAGTCGATGCGGGACGGGACGGACCTGTTCGTGCTCTGCGGTGACGGTCCTTTGATCCGGTCGCAGACCCTGCGGACCGTGCTCGAACGGCACCGCGCCAGCGGCGCGTCGGCGACGCTGGCGACCAGTGTGATCGACGATCCGCAGGGGTACGGGCGGATCGTGCGGGACGCGTCCGGTGCGTTCGAGCGGATCGTCGAGCAGAAGAACGCGTCGCCCGAGCAGCTCAGGATCAACGAGGTCAATCCCAGCTACTACTGCCTGGACGCGGGTGCACTCTTCGGTGCGCTCAGGCGCGTCCGACGCAATGAACTGACCGGCGAGTATTACATCACCGATGTGTTCGAGTTGCTTCTGGATGAGGGCAAGACCGTTGAGGTGATCGACGCGGTGCCGCCCGAGGACATCCTGAGCATCAACACGCTCGAGCATTTGGCGGAGGTCGATCGCATATTCCGTGCCCGGAAGGCGCAGGGCACCAGGCTGGAGGGCGCACGATGAGCACTGGAACCAGCGGATACGGCGACCTCAAGGTCTTTTCCGGGCGGAACAGCAAGCACCTCGCCCAGCGAGTGTGCGATCATCTGAATATCCCGCTGGGGGGGGCGAGGACCAGCCTGTTCCCGGATGGCGAGGTGATCACCAAGCTCGACGATGATGTGCGTGGACGCGATTGCTTCGTGATTCTGTCCACCTGCGAGCCGGTGAACGACAACCTGATGGAGCTGCTCGTTTTCTGCGATTGCCTGCGTCGCGCCAGCGCCGCCCGCATCACGCTGGTGATGCCGTACTTCGGCTACGGGCGGCAGGATCGCAAGGACGAGGGGCGTGTGCCGATCACGGCCAAGCTGGTCGCGAACCTGATTACGGCGGCCCGCGCTGACCGCGTGCTCGCGATCGACCTGCACGCCGCCCAGATCCAGGGCTTCTTCGATCTTCCTGTCGATCACCTGAGCGCCACGCCGGTGTTCTTCAACTACTTCCAACAGATGCGCGAGGATCTGGGTGATCTGTGCCTGGTGTCGCCGGATGTGGGCAATGTGAAGGTGGCTGAGTCGATGGCCAATCTGTTGGACGCGGACTTGGCGATCATCAACAAGCGTCGGCTTTCCGGCACGGAAGTCGATGTCGGCAACCTGATCGGCAATGTGGCCGGCAAGCGGGTGCTGATGTTCGACGACATGATCTCGACCGCCGGCACGGTGTGCGAGGCAGCCCGACTGGTGATGGACGAGGGTGCGATCGATGTGATCGCCGCCGCGACCCACGGTGTGCTGGCGGGCAAGGCCGTGCCCCGTCTGGTCGAATCGCCCATCTCCCGCGTGGTCATCACGGACACGATCCCGGTCGGCGAGCGTTGCGAGCCACTGAAGGACAAGCTCAAGGTTCTGTCGGTCGGCGAGCTGCTCGGCGAGGCCATCCGGCGCATCCACGATAACACTTCGATCAGCGCCCTGTTCCGTTCCACGGCGGGCGTGAAGAGATAGTCGCGATTCCACCGACCATAACCACGAATCAAAGAACCCGTTTCAAAGAGGTATCAAAGCATGCACGAGAACGCACCCACCCTGAGCGCCAAGCCCCGCGAGCGCGTCGGTTCGCGCTACGCCAAGCGCATCCGCGAGGCGGGCGGCCTGCCCGCGGTCGTCTACGGGCACAAGCAGGATCCCGAGCCGATCGTCCTGGACTTCCGCGAGGCGGTCAGCCACATCAAGAAGGGCGAGAAGGTCTTTTCGCTTGACATGAACGGCAAGTCCGAGTTCGTGCTGCTCAAGGACATCGGGTACGACTACCTCGGCTCGAACATCATCCACGCCGATTTCGCCCGCGTGGATCTGAACGAGCGGGTGGACACCCACGCCCACCTCAAGTTCGTCGGCGAGCCCAAGGGTCTCAAGAAGGCCGGCGCCGTGCTGATGCACCCGATCAACGAGCTGCACATCAACTGCCTGGTTACCAACCTGCCCGAAGTGATCGAGGTCGACATCTCGGGGCTCGATGTGGGCGATGTGCTGCATGCCCGGGACATCGAGCTTCCGGTGAGCACCATGAAGCTGCTGACCGACGGCGATGCCGTGGTGGCCCAGGTCATCGTCAAGACGCAAGCCGAGGAGACCGCCGAGGCCGGCGCGGTCGATGGCTCGGCGCAGCCCGAGGTCATCGGCGAGAAGAAGGAAGCCAAGGAAGAGGACTGAGCGACACCATGAAGCTCATCGTCGGGCTGGGAAACCCGGGCGCTCAGTACGAGCGCACGCGTCACAACGCCGGATATCTGGCGGTGGACGAGCTCGCGCGCCGGCACGCCGCGGGGATGATCCCCAAAGCGCGGTTCAACGCCGTGACGCTTGATGCGTCGATCGGCGGGGAGAAGGTTGTGCTGATGAAGCCGACCACTTTCATGAACCTGTCGGGGCGATCGGTGGGCGAGGCGGTGCGGTTCTTCAAGCTCGAGCCCGCCGAGGACCTGTTGGTGATCGTGGACGAGATCGCGCTGCCCGTCGGGCACATCCGCGTCCGGGAGAAGGGCGGGGCCAACGGGCACAACGGGCTGGCCGACATCGACCGGACGCTGGGCGGCTCGCCGTACCCGCGGATCCGCGTCGGCGTCGGGGCGATGCCGCCCGGCTGGGTCAAGGCGGACTGGGTGCTCTCCCGGTTCAGCGATGACGAGCAGGGCGATGTTCGGACCGGCACGGCAATGGCGGCCGACGCAGCCGAGTGCGTGGTCCGCGAGGGCGTGACGGCCGCGATGAACCGTTTCAACAGGAAGGTCGCTCAGAATCTTCCGCAAGAGTCGCCCGAGGGCGATGCGAATCAGCAAGAACCCGGCGGGGGTGGCAGCGCCGCCCGGGCCGGATAAACCAGATCAGAATCAGATCAGAAACCAGAACGGAGTAACAAGAATGTCGACCGAAACCCTGGCCCGCACGGGCGTGTACGAGTGCATGTTCCTCGCTTCTCAGCAGGCCGCCGCCCAGTTCGGCGCCCTGATCGAGCACATCAATGACCTGATCGCCCGCGCCAACGGCGAGGTGCTCGCGATGCGGAAGTGGGACGATCGTCGTCTCGCGTACGAGATCAACAAGCAGAAGCGGGGCGTCTATATCCTCGCCTACATTTCCTGCCCGGCCGATCAGGTCGCTCACCTCGAGCGCGATGTGCAGGTCTCCGACCAGCTTCTGCGTGTGCTCATCCTCAAAGCCGATCACCTCACGGAGGAAGAGATCAAGGCCCACGACGACCGTCAGGGCCTCTCGGACGAGGCCAAACTCCGCGCGGAGCGGGCCGAGGCCGGCGATGATGAAGGCTCGGGCCGCGTCCGCTTGGGCGCCCCCGAGGCCGCCGAGGAGTCCGAGGAGGATGCCGACGAGTCGGATACCGACACCGATTCCGAAGAGGATTGACTTCTGGAAGGGTCGTGTTCGGGTTGGTATGATGGACCGGCCGGGCGTGCCCGGCGGAAGGAGATGACAATGGCCGGGAACCTCAACAAGGTCCTGCTGATGGGCAACCTGACGCGGGATGTCGAGATCCGCCACACCTCGGGCAACAGCGCGGTGGCCAACTTCGGGCTGGCCGTGAATCGGCGGTACAGGACGCAGTCGGGCGAGCAGCGGGAGGAGACGACCTTCATCGACTGCGAGGCTTGGGGTCGCACGGCGGAGGTTATGGGGCAGTATCTGTCCAAGGGCCGCCCGGTCTTCATCGAGGGCCGCCTCAAGCTCGACCAGTGGGAAGACAAGAACGGCGGGGGCAAGCGGTCCAAACTGTCCGTCGTCGTCGAGTCCTTCCAGTTCATCGACTCCCGTGAGGGTGGCGGTGGGGGTGGTGGCTCTGGCGGCAGTGGCGCCGGGTACGCCCGCTCGAACGCTGGCGGCGGCGGGAGCCGCTCCAGCCAGTCCTACGACGAGCCGGCCATCGACCACGACGACATCCCATTCTGACCCCCTGGCGCCCCGTCCGGGAACGGGCATGGGTGCCAGAGAATCTGATCTGATCCGTGGGCGTGCGGCCGAGTCGCACGCCTACGCTTGCCTTCCCGCGGGCCGAACGGTCTTTGCGGGGCATCCGTTGGGGCCGGAGCGCCGGGCGTGTGTCCGGGACTCGGCTCCTCAACTTGGCCGCACGATCGATCGTGCGGCGAGGACAGCGAAGGAGAATTCCATGCCCGCTTCGTATGTGAAACTGCTGCTCACCGAGAATGTCGACAACCTCGGCATCGTCGGCGATGTGGTGCGTGTCCGTGCCGGTTATGCCCGCAACTATCTGCTGCCCTTCGGGTTGGCGACCACGCCGAGCGAGGATCTGATCAAGGAGCTCGCCGCCAAGCGTGCAGAAGCCGAGAAGAAGCTCGCCGCCCTCCGCAAGTCGCGCGAGGAGATGATCAAGAAGCTCGACGGCCAGGAGCTGACGATGGTCCGGGCCTGCAACGACCAGGGCCACCTGTACGGCTCGGTCACCCAGCAGGACATCGCCAACGCCCTCAAGGAGGTCGGCTTCGATGTCAAGCCGCGCGAGGTGCGTCTGCCCGGCACCATCAAGCGGATCGATACATTCGACATCCATATCAAGGTCGATTCTGATCTGAGCGCTGATATCAAGCTCTGGGTCGTTGCCGACCGTCAGCTCGATCTGGATGATGCCACCGAGATCCACATCGACGAGGAAGGCGAGATGGTCGAGGCCCCTGCCAAGTCCCAAGGCTGATCGGGATACCGTCTTCATTCAAAGTATAAAGGCCCCGTCATCTTGGACGGGGCCCTTTTCGTGTGGCCAGAACATCGGGAGCGACCGCCTTGGGCGGGGGTCACTCGGTCGAAAGCGCCGGTCGGAACAGGGCGATGGTAGTGTCGCCGATGACCAGCCGCTCGATGTCCACGCCGGATGTGACGATGAAGAGCATCACCAGTCGCTGATCGCCGCGGGCCGAACTGATCGAGGGAACATCCCTCAAACCGGCGATGGTGCTGCCGGGGGTATAGCGGAGGTGGAAGAGATCACGGTCGCGGTAAGTGAAGCCGATGGCCTGATACTCGTTGCCGTTCTGATCGATGAGCGCGATCGGGGCGTCTGTCGGAGCGTTGCGGGCGGCGTCGTTGAGGAAGCTGATCGGCTTGTCCAGCGAGACATCAATCTGAATGAGCGACTGTCCGGAACCAATCAGGAACGAGTCGACGCGGAGATTGCTCGAAGGCGCACCCTGCCGCGAGAGTTCTTCGATGCCGAACTTGCCCTCGCCGGTGACGATCTTGTTGGCCGCATCGAGCTCGACCTTGGAGCGGGCCGACTGGCTGGGGAGGATTTCGCCGATGCGTGCGGACTGGACGACACCGGTGGCCTGCTGATCGGCGGTGCCGTCGATGCGGACGGCCAGGTCATCGTTGTAGGTCCGGGTGGGAGCCGAGCCGGCTCCGGTGAAGATGGAGCCGGACCGGACCCGCAGGTCTCGCTCGTTGGCGTTCTGAAGTGCGAGCGGCTTGATGGTTTCGGGGATGTTGAGGCGGGTCTGTCGGACGATCATGGCGAGGGGGGAGTAGCCCTCGGGCACGATGTATTCGAACCCCATTTTGACCTGTGACTGACCGCCGACCGAGGAGATGAACACATCGCGTGAGTCGAAGCGCCAGCGGCCGAGCTGTCCGCCGGTACCTTCGGCTTCGGAGATCACGGCGACGGGATACACGATCTGTGTGTCGCCCTGGCTGTTCTCGACCAGCAGGGAGACCTGCCCGCTGCCGACGATGACCTGGGCGCCGCCCTTGTTTGACCCGCTCTGTTCCTTGGCGTCGGGTTCGAACTGCAGGATATAGCCGACGGTGTAGCCGCGTGAGACGGGCTCGCCATTGACATCGACATACTTCTGGGCGGTGGTCGATCCGGAGAATCTGAGCAGGTCGGTCGTGTTGCGTGTATCTGTGGGCGAGCCGATTTGGAACCCGCCGATGATGCGGACATCATCGGTCGAGATCGTGTTCCGTCCGGCGCCGCCTGGGGAGAATCGGGCAGCCATGCCGCTCGTGTGGAGGTAGGGGTACCACTTGGCGAGGGGTTGGCCGCTGGACATCGAACCGACGGAGAGACCGGTGTAGATCGCGGCGGTGAGCTTGTCGGCGGGCAGCCAGAGCGAGTCGCTGAGAACGACGCTGCCGCCGCCGGTGCCTGTGTCCTCGGTGTACCAGAGCGGCTGGTAGCCAAAGAAATCGCTGGGGACACGCATCGATTGGATGCTCATGGTGGATACGCCAGCGGTAATCACGCCGGTGACCAGCCCGCAGACGGCGCCACCGGCGTAATCGACGGGTGTCGCGTTCTTGACATTCGCTTTGATGACCTTGTCGGTGATCACACGCAAGAGAAGAAGGTACACGGCGAAGGGCAGCGCGAGTGCGATGCCCCACGCCGCGCTGCCGATGAATGACAAGAAGCCGCGATCGGGGCTCGCTCCGAGCAGCAGATAGGCGATCGGTTCCCAGGTTGCGAACGCGAGCGCCCCGGCGACGATGACGCAAAGCATGTGGATGAACGAGTTGAAGAACCCGCGGACCATCCAGGCGTACGCGAGTCCCAGCACGATGCCGATGACGATGAGATTGAAGATCATGGCTGCTCCCGGTGTGGAGGGGGCGTACGGTCACGCCCGTGGTTGGTCTCGCGGTTGATCAAACGCCCGATGTGCTCTTGGGCTTCTCGGCGGTGATGCGGGTGACTTCCTCGATGCTGGTCAGTCCCTCGACGGCCTTTCGCAGCGCGGATTGCTGCACGCTCGGCAGCTGGCGCTTCTTCATGGCCGCTCGCAGCCCGGACCAGTTGCCCTCGGCGATGAGGGCTTTTTCCTCGGCCTCGATCGGGAAGACACCGAACACGCCGGTCTGGCCCATGTAGCCAACACCGTTGCAGACGGGGCAGACCTCGGGCTTGTTGCGTACCAGCACCTGCCCGCCTTTCTTGAACAACTGCTTGACACGGTCTGCGGGCAGGCCGAGCTTCTTGAGCATATCGGGGGTGGGGGGGTAGGCGACCTTGCAGTTGCCGCAGAGCACACGCACGAGTTTGTGGGCGACAACCCCCTTGAGACCCTCCGCTGCCAGTTTGGGATCACCGACCGCTTTGGCATAGAGCTGGATCGCCTCGAGAGCGCTGTTCGCTTTGAGCGAGAGGTACACGCGCGATCGTTCGAGGTCCGCCTGTGCGATATTGACGGCGGTGTTCGCGTCGGGCAGTTCGGCCACGGCGACGACATCGGGGTCGCGTCGCAGAGTCGAGCGGACTTGCGTGGCGAAGTCCGGGCCTTCTGCTGCCGGATCGAACCTGATCTGCTTGATTCCCTCGAGCGCGTCCTGCACATCGAACTCGAGCGTCATGATGTTGCTCGTGTACGCGTCGTGCAACTTCAGGATCGAATAGAGCGTGGTTGTCCGCCCGCCGTCCGGCTGGCCGGCGATGAGCACCACGCCGCCGGGCTCGGAGACCCATGCCTTTAGCAACTCCATCTGATTGTCGAGCAGCCCGAGGTCAGCCGGCTTGCGCCGGACGGCCTGGGCGGGGTTGAACAGCATCGTCATGCGCATGCCCGCCCCCGACCCGCTGGTCGTGAGTTTGACGGTTGTGCCGCTCATGCCTTCGCCGGACACGGACACCTCGCCGGTCAGCTTGCGCCGTCGGTCAGAGACATCGAGCCCGGCACACTTTTTCCAGAAGTCGATGATCTGTACGGCATCGCCCTTGGGGATCGGGTCACCCGCCTGGCGGACGCCGTCAACGAGGAAAGACGCCGCGTAGGTGGATTCATTGGCGGGAAGGATGTCGACCTGCGATGCGTGCAGGGTGAAGCCCTTGATGAGGACCTGCTCTGCCGCGACACGCACCGCGTAGTCCGGCGACTCCTTGGGAGGCGGCGCGACCGCCATCTTGTCAGAGCCGACAATGGTGAGTGCCGCGGTACCGAGCTGTTTGGCCTTGGCTTTCTCTTCGCGGGCGGCACGCAGTTTGTCGAGGTTGAGCGAGAGCCGCGCGTGCTCGGGGACGCGTTCGTCCTTGTTGGCGATGACGGCGAAGAGACCGATATCACCGCCGAGAAGGGCGAGGACGATCAGCAGCGTCGCCGCGAAGCCCGCAATGCCGCCGATGGGCACGAGCAAGATGGCCGCGACCGCGGCCAAGCCGAAGAGCATGTGAATCAAGGCCCACTTCTCACGCCCGAGATAGAAGCGCTGGGCGTGCTTGTCGAGCACTGTGGAGACCACCCAACCCCACCCGACGAACGGGGCGAGGAGGAGGAGGGGCTTCCAGACCGAAATGAGCATGTAACCGGCTGCGAGTGTGGTCGCGGTTGGCGAGCTCTGGGCGAGCGAGAGTGAATCGAACACCTGGCCGTCCTTCCTGGCGTGGCGCGGGCCTGCGCCCCCGACAGGGGCGGCCCGCCCTCGGGGATCACTTGAACTTCTTGAGCTTCATCTGCAGATCGTCGGTGTTGGGCGAAGCCTCCATCGCGACCCGGGTGTGGATGTACTCGCGTTCGACCAGATCGACGAGCGAGTCATTGAAATCGATCATGCCGATCTGGCGAGCCTCGATCGAGTTGAGCACATCGCGGAGTTCACCCTCGCGTGCTTCAAGAATGAACTTGCGCACCACGCCGTTGTTGATCAGGATCTCGAGCGCGGGGATGCGGTAGATGTTCTCGTGCAGTGTCGGCAGCAACTTCTGATAGACGAACGCCCGCATCTGGTACGCCAGGATCTTACGGACCTGATCGATCTCTTCCTGCGGAAAAAGGCCGTAGATACGGCTGAAGGTCTGGGTCGTGCTGGACGCGTGAATCGTCCCGAACACCAGGTGGCCGGTCTCCGCGGCGTGCAGGGCGGCCTCGAAGGTCTCCTGGTCACGCATCTCGCCGACGAGCACGACATCGGGGTTCTCGCGGACGAGTGCCCGCAGACCGGTCTTGAAGTCGAGGCAGTCCAGCCCGATCTCACGCTGATTGATGGTCGCCTTCTTGTCCTCGAAGATGTACTCGATCGGGTCCTCGAGGGTGACGATGTGCACGCTCTTGCGGGCGTTGATGTAGTCGAGCATCGACGCGATCGTGGTCGACTTTCCCGAGCCCGTTACCCCGCAGAGCAGCACGATGCCCTGGGGCTGCATGGCGATCTCGCTCATGACGGGAGGGAGGTGCAGCGATTCGAAGGGGAGGATTTCGCTGGTGATGTTGCGTGCCGCGACGGAGATGGTGCCGCGGGCCATGAACAGGTTCACGCGGAATCGGTGGTCCTTGTCGTAGTTGTACGCGAAGTCCACCGAGCCGTAGTGCTTGAGGTCTTCGATCTGCTGTGGGGTAAGGATCTTCTGGGTGATGTCGAAGAACTCCTCTGCGGACACCGGCTCGACATCGAGCGCCTTGAGCGTGCCACGGAGACGGATCTTCGGCTTCTGGCCCGACTTCATGATCAGGTCGGAGCCATTGAACTTGATGGTGGCTTTAAGAAAATCGCCCCAGCGGGTCTCGTGGGGATTGGTCTTGCGCTTGAGCGCTGCGATGTCCGAGGCTATGTGCCCGGTATCGTTCTTGGTCTCGGGGGCGTCGGTCAGGCTCATCGTGGGAAGGTCCTCTCGGCTCCGCCGGAATCGCCCTGGGCGGGGACGGTGCTCGGGGCGTGTCGTGGGTTGGAAGGGTACGCGCCGGGCGAGCGCCGGGCGTGCCCGGTTCGTGCGCAATCAGCGGCCGGTTCCCTCACGCCGCCCGTACGGTCGGGGCTGGCAGGTGCCAATGAAAAAGGGGCCCGGACCTCCGGACCCCGTGGGTTTGTATCGGTTTCGATCAACTCGCGCCGACCGTCTCGGCCTGGTCTTCTTCGATTTGTGTGCCGAGGAAGTTGGCTTCCAGCTGCATGCGGATCTTCTCCATGGCCTTGTTCTGGATCTGGCGGACGCGTTCCTTGGTCACGCCGATGATCTGCCCGACCTGCTCGAGGGTCATGGGTTTCTCCAGCCCGCCGGATTCGAGCCCGAAGCGGTGCTCGATCACGGTTCGCTCGACATCGGAGAGGTCGGCCCGATTGGAGAGCACGATCTCGCGGACCTCGTCGGCCGCGTCCCGCTCGAAGTCGGCCCGCTTGGTCTCGAGATAGTTGGACTTCTCGAGCTTGGGGTCGAAATCGGTCGGGAACCGCTGGCGGTACTTCGAGAGCTTCATCCCCTGACGGGAGAAGGCCTTGAGGATCGCACGGCATGCGTAGGTCGAGAACTTGAACCCGCGCCCGGCGTCGAACTTGTCGACCGCCCGCAGCAGGGCCATGTTGCCTTCGCTGACCAGGTCCGCGAAGTCAACCTCGCTCATCCGGGTCCGCTTGGCCATCGCCAGAACCAGCGCGAGGTTGGTTTCGGCGATCTGCTCGCGGATCCGCTCGGCGCGCCGGTACCAGCTGAGGAGTTGGTCGGCCTGCTCGGGGGTCGGTTTCTTATCCGGGCGTGCCCAGACATCCTGCTGGAGCTGCCAGACCCGATGCCGGGCGTAGTTGAACTGATGGAACAGAACCCGCTCCTCGGCCCCCGTCAGGATGACCTGCTGTGCGCTCTTGACAGTCCGGGTGCGGCTGGTCGCCGAGATATCGTCCATCACCGGGTGATACCAAGTGGTGTCCGGTTTGGCGATTTCCGGGGCTTCCTCGTAGATCCGCTTTTCGGCGTCTTCCTCGTAGAAGACCGGCGAATCGATGTAATCCTGTTCCTTGGCCAGAATCTGGTTCAGCAGCCGCTCGTCCTCGTGTGATAGCTGGCGGCTCGTCTTGCCTTCGCGAGTCGAGGTGCGGGACACCCCGACGCGCTGACGGCGCCGCATCTGCTCGAGGGGGCTCGGGCTGGTTCGTGTCGGTTGCGTCATTGCCGTTCCGCTCCTCCGCTGCCTTCCTGCAGCGGCTTCGGGCCGGGCCGAGGCCCGCCCGGTTTCCACCACCGGCGGCGGCGTGTATTCGCCGCTGCCTTGGCATCCGATGTCAACCCCAAGGTATTGGGTCCACCTGACATCCGGTTGCCGCCGTTTCCACCGCGCGCCCCAACAGCTGGGACGCCCACCACGGAGGGAACCGGCTGTCTTCATCCCCCTCCGCTGGGTTCCGGCCGAGGCCGGGACTGCGTGCTCGGTAAACCGGGGCAGGATGGGCCAAGCCACCGGTTCGGGCGGGGGATGATGTCTTACGCTTCCCGAGTGGGAGATGTTTCCCCGGGAAGAGCGAAAGTCATTTCAATTGGCTGATTTACCCGATGAGCGCCGGTCTTGCCGGCCCGTTTCGTCAGCCCTTTGGTCATCCCTGCTGTCCCTCGGTGTCGATCCATGACGCCGAGACCATCCGGTTGACGCCCGATAAAGCAGGGCCTACCGTCCGAAGCTGGGTCCCGACAGCTTGACTCGGTCGCGCCGTCGGTGTGCCCAATCACGGACCGCTATTGTAGCCGAAACATGCCCTTCACGGCAAATGCTTTGCCCACCTTCGCGTCGGGCGGCGAAAAAAGACTTGTTTGTTCGGATTTTGGTTGGGCTTTGCGGTGCAGAGTCTGCCGAGAAATCCCCAGGAGATCCAGACATGGCATTCACACTTCCTGCCCTGCCGTACGCGCCGGACGCGCTGGCTCCCTACATCGATGCCCGCACGATGGAGATCCATCACGGCAAGCACCACGCCGCGTATGTCTCCAAGGCCAACGACGCCCTCAAGGGCACAGAGTGGGCCGACAAGGATGTTCACGAGGTTATCGCTTCGCTGGACAAGCTGCCCGCCGACAAGCAGGGGGCGGTTCGGAACAACGCGGGCGGGCACGCCAACCACAGCCTGTTCTGGACCATTATGGGTCCGGGCAAGGGTGGGCAGCCTTCGGGCGATCTGGCAGCGGCGATCGATTCGGCTTTCGGCTCGTTCGATGCGTTCAAAGAGAAGTTCTCCGACGCGGCCGCGAATCGGTTCGGCTCTGGCTGGGCTTGGCTCGTGGTCAAGGACGGAAAGCTCGCGGTCTGCTCGACCGCCAATCAGGACAACCCGCTGATGCCGGCCGCCTTCGGCGGTGGACAGGGCAAGCCCATCCTGGGGCTCGATGTTTGGGAGCATGCCTACTACCTCAACTACCAGAACAGGCGTCCGGACTACATCAGCGCCTTCTGGAATGTGGTGGACTGGGACGCCGTCGCCAAGCGGTTCGCCGGCGCGAAGGGCTGACTCCGGCCCACCCGATGTCTTTGCTACGCCCCGCTCTGTGCGGGGCTTTTCCGTGACCGCCCCGGGCCGCCCGTCTACCGTCGATCGTGCGGAAGAATCTGATCATTACGGGGTGGCTGCTGCTGCCGATCCTCGTGTTCGCGTCGCTACTGGTATGGATCTTCATCAGTGCGGGGCGGCCGAAGGCGATGGACGCCCCGCCGGTCGGGCCTGGCGCGGCGGACACGGGCGGAGCAAACGCGCTCGGCGAGTGGCTGGCCGGGCGAGACCCCAATCAGGTCGAGCGGGCCAACATCGCACGGCGTGAGCACAACGCGATCGATCCTTTCGCCTGGCCCGGCGGCACGGAGATTGTCGTGTACGCCCCGCCAGCCGAGCCGGTCTCGTTCGGCTGGCTGGATGACCGGACCGGGCTGCTGCGTTCGGTGCTGTTGGTGTTCCGCGACGAGGCCTGGCGGACGGTGCTGATCGATCATCGACCGACGCCGGGCACACCGGTGTTTGTCTGCATCGGGCCGATGGCGCAGCGTATCTCGGGCGATCACCGGGTCGTGGTGGCACCGGACGGTGCTGAACTCGCGCCGAGGGTGGTGGGGCCGGTGGTCCCGTCCGGGGTGCTCGCTTCGGACCCGCTGCCGGTGATGCTGACGCTCGATTGATCCTTCAGGTTCGCAGGACATTGACCGGCTTGAATCGACCGTCGAGCACGCTCCCGCTCGCGGTGGCCAGCCAGTCGTCAAGAATCTCCGCATAGATCTGGCGGAAGTCGATGCGGAACTTGAGGTCGCCATCGTCCAGGTCGGTGAGCGAGGGGATGCCGCCGTGAACTCCGGCGCGGACCATCGGCCCGAAGAGAAACATCGGTGCGGCGGTCCCGTGGTCCGTCCCGCCCGATGCGTTCTGCGAGACACGCCGCCCGAACTCGGAGAAGCACATCGTCAGCACGCGGCCCGCGTTGCCCTGGGCCTTGAGATCCTGGTAGAACGCGCGGATGCCGTCCGCGAACTGCGATAGCAGCCGTGCGTGCTGACCCTGCGCACCGCCCTGCCCGGCGTGCGTATCGAACGAGCCGAGCGAGACATAGAACACTCGGGTTTTCATACCCGACCGCACCATCGAGGCGACCATGCTCAGTTGCCGGGCGAACTGCGTGGCGGGATAGCGCACCAGCGGCTCTTTCGACACCGCATCTCGGATGGTGTCACTGGTCACACGCGCGTCGAGCGCCGTGCGGATCAGAAAAGAGGCCGGCGTCTCGTCGTCGTGGTGGTCGTCGTACCGGCTGAGCAATCGCTGGTAGGCGGAAGAGAGGTCGTCGCTCGTGTCGCCGGCCCAGCGGTACAGATCGGGCGACTCGAATGACACCGGCATCATCGTCCGGCCTTGCAGCGCCAGCGGCATGTCCTTACCAAGGGCGATCGGCGGTTCGATCAGAACACCGCTGCCTTCCGCGCGCCCGGACTCGCCCTTGCCAAACCCGCAGCATTGCGAATCTACATACCGGCCCAGCCATCCGTCGCCCGTGCCGGTTGTGTCCGCGGTGTGCCAGATATCCATGCTCGCAAAGTGCGATCGGTTCGGGTTGGGATAGCCGACGGACTGAACGATGGCACAGAGACCTTCGTCATACAACTCACGCATTGCGCCCATGGAGGGATGAAGACCGACATCTGCCGCCCCGTTCAAACCGTTCCGGCTCAGTTCGTGCACTTCGCCGGCCTTGATGGCGATTGTGGGGCGTGCGTTGAAGTAGTTGGCGTCGCGGAATGGGATCACCGTGTTCAGACCGTCATTGCCGCCGGAGAGCTGGACAACCACCAGCACGCGGTCCTCGTTTACACCGGCGATCGACGACAGGCCGGCCAGCGGTCGCGGCAGCGCGAACGCGGTGCCCTGCAGGAATGCGGGGACGGTCAGTGCGGCCGAGGCGAACAGCGTGCCGTCGCGCAGGAATTGGCGCCGCGTGAATGCCCGGGCATCGGATGGATTGTTGTGAAGGCTCATGGCGTGCTCGCTCCTGGCGTCGCTGTCAGCAGAGCTGATACTCGGGCATCGATGTGATGAGGATGAGCAGTCCGGGTAGGACATTGCCGTTCTCGACGCCGCCGTTCTCGAGTGCTGCCGAGGCGAGCACATCCATGGCCAGCGGTTCTCGGCGTCCCATGGCCAGGTCCATCAGCTTTCCCACCACTTCGTGGGCGTCGGCGGGTCGGTCTGGATCGAGCAGCAGCGGTATCGCTTGGCGGGGGTCGTAGATTTCTCCTCGCCGGAATCGTGCGAGCCGCGTGTTCCCTCCGGTTTGACCCGAGATCAGATACATCAGCGTGTTCTGACGGACGAACATGGTCGCGGTGTTGATCCACGCGCGCCCGCCGTCCCATCCCTTGACCGATGGCGGGAAAAACAGGTTCTGTCCCATCCGCTCCATCGATGTGACGAGCAGATTGAGATCCCGCGCCGGCACGCCGAGCGAGCGGATCGAACCGACAACCAGTTCGGCGGGCGACTTGATCTTCTGGCCGATCACATCATCGCTGTAGAAGTAGCGAGAGCGGAACAGGGTTTTGAGCGGTCTGTCCAGCCGGTAGTTGTAGCGGCGGAGCTCATCCGCAAGCCTCCGGACGGCGGTCGCGTGGACGCCTTCAAGCTGGTCGGGCTGCGATCCGACATCGGCGACGAAGAATCGGTACAACCGTGTGGCCATATAGGGCGCGCAGGACTTGTGGCGGAGAATCGCCGTGACGAATCCGTCCCCGTCGATGGGGCCTCGGGCGCCGAGCACCTGCTTGTTTCCCGTGTCGTGCTGCTGCTCGCGGAAGACGAACGCGTCGTCCTCGAAGGTATAGCCTGTAAGAGCGCGGGCCCCCTCCTTGATGTCCCGTTCCGTGTAGTTGCCCTCGCCCAGGCTGAACAGTTCCATGATCTCGCGGGCAAGGTTCTCGTTGGGATCCGCCTTGCGGTTCTGGTTATTGTTCAGGTACCGCAGCATCGCGGGGTCGCGGATGATCCCGCGGAGCAGACCCGCATAGTCCTTCGCGTTGCCACGGAACATGCGGTTCTGCTGATACATGTGATACGAATCTTCCACGGACCGGTAGCTCGTTGCGAAATGGCCATGCCAGAACAGGGTGAGCTTCTCTTCCAGCGGTCGTGTCGTCTGGATCATGCGCGAGAGCCACCAGGCTTGGATCTCGCGCATCTGACGCCGGTCGTCACGCTGGGCCTGCTGGCGCATCTCGCGGAATCGGGCCAGGCTGTCCTCGTCCCGACGCACGGCGGCTATTCGGCGTGCACGCTGCTCCTCCTGAGACAGAGGACGCATGATGTCCTTGTCGAACGCGTCGCGCCGGTCAGGCTCGAACGGGATGTTCTCGTAGTCAACAAGCAGGCTGACCGCGGCATCCAGTCCCATCTCGACCAGGGCGTTGATCTGAAGGTCGGTCCCCCCGAAGCCGGCCCGCCAGAGCAGGTGTCGGGCTTGGGTGTACCCGAACTGGTCCGCGGGCAGCGGATCGAGCAGGTCGCGGGCAGGCTGGGTCTGCGTCGGCATCGGGCGGCTCCGGGCGCGGTGGGGGAGTTCGGTCCGAATGTCGATCGGCCCAACGCTCATTCGGCAAGCGCATTGCGTCGCCTTCCGCAAAAACCCCGCAGGGACCTCGATTACCGGGCGGTTCGCGCCGATGCGACTCGGAAGATCCAGGCGACGGTGATCCCCGTCAGGAGGAGCAGGACGGCCCCTGTCGCCTGATGGGCGGTGGTGACAATCGCCTCGCCCACCCGGATCGGGGCGGCGGTGTCAAGCTGGTCGGGGTTCGGGATCGGGCGTGGCTCCTTGGCGGTCGACACCAAACCGAGCGCTGCCCAGCCCAGCAGGAACTGGAAGGTCACCACCCCGTGAAGCCCTGCTCCCAGCCTGCGGAGGACGGCGATCCCGCGGCCGCTCCGGGCGGTCCGCATCGCCATCGCCCCCAGGACGATCAGCAGGCCCATCACCACGAACGAGAAACCCGCGTGGGTGAGGCGTGCATGCCCGGTCCCGTTGCTGGGTGGATCCATGTGCGCGAGATGCCGTGCCGCTGCACCCAGAGCCAACTGCAGAAGTAACGCGACCACCGTCACGACCGCGATCGTCCGGGCCTTCGCGGCTGTGTTGGCCCGCTCATCGTCCCCGGTCATCGATCGCCAACCTGTCGACAGCGTGGCGGCCAGCACCCCCGACAGCGTGAACACGATCTGGCCGAAGATGCCGTGCACAATCGCGAGCGGGATGCTTCGCTCGGAGACCCGCTGAGCACCCATATAGCCCTGCAGGCAGACGGCGACAAAGAGGGCCACCGCGAGGACCTTGGCGAGCCGCCCGGAGCTGGCGGTCAGGACCCGGATCATGAGAACGATGGTCACCAAGCCGGCGAGCGTGCCGAAGAGCCGGTGGGAGTGTTCCAGGAAGATCCGTGGGTGGGCCATCAGCTCGAAGGGGAAGAGGACCGAGATTGCCCCATAGGTCGTGACGGAGTCCGGCACAGCCATGCCCGACTCGGTGCTGGTGACCGCTCCGCCCACCAAAATGAGGGGGAGGTACACAAAGACTGTCACCAGCCCTAGCCGCGCGAGCCAGGCACCTCGGGTGTCGGCCTGACCTCGACCCCCGCGGGCGAGCAGCGCCGCTACCAAGCCGGCGACAATGCAAACCACGACCGTCGAGGGGATGATGATCGCGGCCTGGCTGTTGAACTGGTTGGCATACTGCTCCATCTCGGCGGTGGAACCGGGCTGGACGACCGCGGTGGAGGCCACGATCAGCAGATTGGCGATTCCGGCGAGAGCGCCTCCGATGGCTCCAACGCGGAGCCGGGTCGGGGCGGGGCAGGCTCGCAGTAAGAAAGTTGCGGCCGAGATCATGGTCAGGATGATCAGCGGCAGGGAAACCTTCGCGGGGGCATCGATCCCGGGGAGATGCAGGACCCATGCCGCGACCCAGGCGGCGATGGCTGAGCCGATGCCCACGCCGAGTGAAGCCGAGAGGGTGACGGGTTCGGAAGTGCCGTTCACTGCTGGGGTTGGGGTGCCGGGCATGGCGGCGTCCTCTCTCTGGCGGGCGGAGTTGCGATTGAGACCCAATCTCAATTCCGGTCAAACCGTGCAAGAACCGGGCTAGTGTACGCCCAAGCCCAGCAATTTTCGGCGGGACAGCACAGCACGATGCGATCGGAGCGGATAGGCTTGACCCCGAAACGGTGCCCGAGGCACGCGTGGGGTTTTTGCCCCAACAACGCCCGTCCATCGGAGATTTCGCGTGAAGCCAATGTTCCCCAAGTGGATGAACGCCCTGCCGACCGTTGCTTTCGCGGTGGTCAACGGCGGCGTCATTCTTGTGATCGCCGGATTTTGGTACTACGCCACGCCCAAGTTTTGGGAGGTTGGCTACATGCCCACCCAGCCGGGGTCTGGCTTCAACCACCAGATCCACGCCGGCAAGCTGGGCATGGACTGCCGCTACTGCCACACGCATGTGGAAGAGTCGTGGCACGCCAATGTTCCGGCGGTGAGCACCTGCATGGGCTGCCATGAACAGGGCAAGCTCGGGCAGCAGGCCAGCGCGACGGACGAGAAGGTGCAGTTCATCCGCGACGCATACGCGTCGGATCGGCCCATCATGTGGCGTCAGATCCACATGCTGCCGGACTACGCCAACTTCCCGCACAATGTGCACGTGAACGCCGGCGTGAGCTGCTATTCGTGCCACGGGCAGATCGCGGGCATGCCGGTGGTGGCGCAGGCCGAGCCGCTGAGCATGGGCTGGTGCCTGGACTGTCACCGCAATCCCGAGGACAAGCTCGTCCCCAAGGACCGCGTGACGGACCTGTTCTGGGTGGAGCACGAGTGGATGGCCAAGCCCGTGGACGAGCGTTCGGTGAACGGCATCACGCCCGGGCAGCTGCTCGATTCGCTGATGCGCAACCCGCCGGAACACTGCGCAGCCTGCCACTTCTGATTCGAACGACAGACGCATCCCCGGCCCGCCACACGCGGCGGGCCGAAGAAGAGAAGACACCATGAGCACGATCGACCAGTGCCCGTCGACCAAGGGCAAGATCGAGATCCCGGAGTCACCCGCGGCGCTCGCCACGATGAGCGGCAAGCCCGTGTGGCGGTCCGTCGAGGAGTTCGCGGGCGATCCGTCGTTCGGCGAGTTCGTGCAGCGTGAGTTCCCCGCCAGCGCGAGCATCCTGGACGACACCAACCGGCGATCGTTCCTCAAGGTGATGGGCGCCTCGCTGGCGCTCGCGGGTGCGGCGACCATTCCCGGATGCCGGCGCCCGGACCGCAAAATTGTCACCTATTCCAAGACCGTGCCGGAGGAGGTCATCCCGGGGCGGGCGCTGTATTTCGCCACCGCACTGCCGCTGCCCGGGGGCGGGGCCGAGGGCATCCTCGTCGAGTCGCACACTGGACGCCCAACCAAGGTCGAGGGCAACCCCCTCCACCCGAACAACCAGGGCAAGACCTCGGCTTGGGCGCAGGCCAGTGTGCTCGATCTCTATGACCCGGACAGACTGAAGTACCCGGTGTACGACAATCCCGCCCGCGGCAAGGTGGCCGCGACCTGGGACGACTTCAAGTTCTGGGCGCATGAGCACTTCGCCAAGTTCGATGCCAATCGCGGACGCGGACTGGCGTTCGTGGTGGACAAGATTTCCTCCCCGACCCTGTCGCGGATGCGTGCGGAAGTGCTCGCCCGCTGGCCCGAGGCCGAGTGGGTCTGGTGGAATCCCGCCGAGCAGCGTGGCGGCATCGAGGGCACGCGTCTGGCGTTCGGCACGCCGCACCGCGCCCGTTACCGCTTTGAGAACGCCCAGCGGGTGTTGGCGGTTGAGTCAGACTTCACTTGCGACGGACCCGATCAGGTCTTCCACAGCCGCGGTTTCGCCCGCACGCGCCGGGTGATGAAGGCGGGCGATGGGATGAGCCGCCTGTATTCGGTCGAATCCCGCCCGACACCCACCGGCGGGATGGCCGACCACCGCTTCCGCCTGAACCCCGGCCAGATGGCGGCGTTCCTCGGCGCGATCGCCCGCGAGCTCGGCATCGACGCGCCCGGGCCGGCGGTGCGCGGTATCAAAGCTTCGGATATCAAGGCGATCGCCGAAGACTTGGCGAGCCACCGCGGCCACGCGGTGGTGGTGCCGGGCGAAGGCCTCGCTCCCGAGGCGTACGCGCTGGCTATGGCGATCAACGCGGAGCTCGGCGCGGTCGGCCCGATTGTCGAGCTGTTCCCGTTGACGGACGACATGGCTTCGGATTCCGCGGCCAGCCTCGCCGCATTGACCGATTCGCTCAACGCGGGCCGGATTGACACGGTCGTGTGCATTGACGCCAACCCCGTGTACAACGCCCCGGCCGCTCTGGACTTTGCGACCGCGTTCGCGAAGGCCCCGGTGCGGGTGACGCTGTCCGTTGGCCGCTCCGAGACCGCGAGCGTGTCCACCTGGTCGCTGAACGGCACGCACGCGTTCGAGGCGTGGGGCGATGTAGTGGCAACCGACGGAACGCTGTCGGTGGTCCAGCCGCAGATCGCGCCGCTGTTCGAGCCGGCGATGTCGGGCATCGAGTTGCTCGGCTTCCTCGCCCACCACGAGGCAGATCACATCTCCGACGGTTACGCCTTGGTCACAGAGACCTGGGCCTCCCGGTTGGGAATGACGGTCGACAGCGCGGGGTTCGAGAAAACCTGGCGTCGCGCTTTGCACGACGGCTTGCTGCCTGGATCACAGGCCCGTTCGGGGCGCAGTCCCGTGCGCATGACCGAGGTCACGCAGGCATTCCGCGAGTTCCGCCACCCGCCGGTTCCGGGTAACGCCGCGCTCGAGGCGGTCTTTTATGTCAACCGCTTCAACGACGGGCGGAGCACAAACAACCCGTGGCTGATGGAGTTGCCCGAGTTCGGCCCGTCGGTTGTTTGGGACAACCCTGCGTATGTCAGCCCGCAGACCGCCAAGTCGCTTGGCCTGCTGCCGGAGCACACGCGGCTCGACGAGTTCAACCCCTACATCGCTCAGCAGATGCCACAGGCCCGTCTGGCCACCCTGACAGTGGACGGCCGCGAGATGGAGATCGCGGTCTGGATTCTGCCTGGCATGGCCGACAATGTCGTCGCGATCAAGCTCGGCTATGGGCGCAAAGAAATCGGGCGAGCAGGTCACGCGGCGGGCTTCAACACATACGCAGTCAAACCCATGGGCATGATTGCGGGCGGAGCCAAGCTCGAGCGATCCGCCGGGACCTACACGATCGCCTCGACGCAGAATCACTGGTCGCTGGCCGCCAACAGCCAAGCCGACATGAAGCAAAGCCGCCACACCATCGTTCGCGCGATGGACAAGTACTGGTGGGACAAGTACGGCGGCAAAGTCACTTCCGTCGAGGACCATGTCTACGGCCACGACTCTTCGGAGCTGAACATCGCCGAAAAGATCGGCGAGCTTTCACATACACCGCCCAACATCGGTATCTACGAGAACCCCCTCAATCGTTCGGCGAAGGACGCCGATCCGACGAAACTCGAGTACTCCGACGCGCTCAATCGCCAGATGCCCCCGGCGTACTCCCGCGGGCCACAGTGGGGCATGTCCATCGATCTGAATGCCTGTTCGGGCTGCGGCGTATGCACCATCGCCTGCCAGAGCGAGAACAACATCCCGGTGGTCGGCAAGGCGGAGGTCGCCAAGGGTCGCGAGATGCAGTGGATCCGCGTCGATCGCTACTTTGTCGGCGAGGACCTGAACAACCCCGACGAGATGCTCGTTCAGCCGGTGGCCTGCGTGCACTGCGAGAACGCGCCGTGTGAGACGGTCTGCCCTGTCAATGCCACGATCCACGGGCCCGAAGGCACCAACAACATGGCGTACAACCGCTGCATCGGCACGCGGTACTGCGCCAACAACTGTCCGTACAAGGTGCGCCGATTCAACTTCTTCGACTACGCCCAGTCGCAGTTCCGCGGCGGGCTGGACGCGACCTATGTCTCCCGCGGCGTGGCCGAGGCATACGACAAGCACATCGGGTCGAACCCCGAGTTCAATCAGAACTTCATCCCGCCGCGTTTGCGTCAGAAAGTTGAAGAGATCAGCAAGATGCAGTTCAATCCGCATGTGACCGTGCGGTCCCGCGGTGTGATGGAAAAGTGCTCGTACTGCATCCAGCGCGTCAACGAGGTTCGCCAAGATGTCAAGATCAAGGGAACCTGGACCGAGGCCGATCAGATCGCCCCGATCCCGGACGGCCTGGTGCAGTCGGCCTGCCAGCAGGCCTGCCCGACCGACGCGATCAGCTTCGGCGACCTGCTCGACCCGTCGAGCCGGGTGAAGAAGGAGCGCGACTCGCACCGGTCGTATCTGCTGCTGGGCTATCTCAACACCCGGCCGCGCACGACTTACATGATGAAGGTCCGCAATCCGAACAACGCCATCCGGCCCAACGAGCACGACCCGCTCGACCACGGCGGGCACGGGGCCGACCCGGCCCCCGGACACGGCGGCGACTCCCACGCCCCGCATCTCGAGACCGCCCCCGGCGCGGGCCACGGCGAGGCGCACTCGGCGGCCTACATCGACCGAGTCAAGCAGTACACCGACCAGGGATATTCGCTCAGCCTCCGCGTGCTGAGCGCGATGAGCTGAACCAACGACCGACCGGCAAGCAGCAGGCGGAGCGACCATGACCGCATTCGAACCAGACCAGTCCATCGCTAACCGGCTCACCGGGCTCCAGCCCGGCGCCCAGCCCCCGCCTCGGCGTCAGAAGACGATCCCGGGCACGCGGGACGACGGCACCCTGATCGAGGATCCCGGCAAGCGGGCCCCCCTCGTCCTGGGCGATCGTTCCTTCGGCGAGGTCACCGACATCGTCTGTGGCTACGCCGAGGCGCCGATGCCCAAGCCGTGGCTGGCGCTGTTCACCATCACCTCGAGCATCGCCGCACTTGGCACCGGCATGATCCTTTATCTGATCATCACCGGCGTGGGTGTGTGGGGTCTGAACAACCAGGTCGACTGGGCGTGGGACATCACCAACTTCGTGTTCTGGATCGGTATCGGCCACGCCGGCACCCTGATCTCCGCGATCCTGTGCCTGCTCAAGCAGAACTGGCGAACGGCCGTGAATCGATCCGCCGAGGCGATGACGATCTTTGCCGTGGTCTGCGCGGGTATCTTCCCCGGTATCCATGTCGGACGCGTCTGGTTCGCCTGGATGCTGTTCCCGATCCCCAACTCCAACGCCATATGGCCGAACTTTCGCAGCCCGCTGCTGTGGGATGTGTTCGCCGTGTCGACCTACGCCACGGTCTCGTTGCTCTTCTGGTACATGGGCATGATCCCGGACCTGGCCACCCTGCGTGACCGGGCGTACCTGCGTCTGAACCGCGGGATCTCCCGTCCCTTCGCGATCCCCATGCCGGTGGGCAAGGACATCGTGCTGCCCTTCATGCCGCGCCCGGACACCATCCGCGCGTTCGTGTACGGCTTGTTGAGCCTCGGCTGGCGTTTCTCCAGCCGCCACTGGCACCGCTACGAGAAGGCCTACCTGATGCTGGCGGGCATCTCGACCCCCCTGGTGCTCTCGGTGCACTCGATCGTGTCGTTCGACTTCGCGACCTCGATCCTGCCGGGCTGGCACACGACGATCTTCCCGCCGTACTTCGTCGCGGGCGCCGTGTTCGGCGGGTTCGCGATGGTGCTGCTGCTCCTGATCCCGATCCGCTCGATCCTGCCCAACTTCTCCGATCTTCTGACGCTGCGTCACTTGGAGAACATGGCCAAGATCCTGCTCGTGACGGGCACCATGGTCGGCTTTGCGTACTCGATGGAGTTCTTCATCGCTTGGTATGGAGCCAACAAGTTCGAGTTCGAGGTGTTCGCCAACAACCGCGTCAACCCGAATGTCGCGCCATACTGGTGGGCCTATTGGACGATGATCATCTGTAATGTGGTTTTCCCGCAGCTATTCTGGTTCCGCAAACTGCGGCAGAACCCTGTCGTGATCTGGATCGTGGCCCTCGCCGTCACCATCGGCATGTGGTTCGAGCGGTTTGTGATCATCGTGACCTCGCTCCACCGGGCGTTCATCCCCGGCGAGTGGCACATGTTCTTCCCGACCTGGGTCGACATCCTGACCTTCGTCGGTTCGTGCGGCATCTTCATGACGCTGTTCCTCCTGTTCCTCAAGTTCCTCCCGGTGTTCGCTATGGCCGAGGTCAAGCTCGTCATGCCCCAGGCGCACACGGACGATCACCACTAAGGGGAGACCAACGATGGCAGGCATCAAGACATTGATCGCGGGCGCCGCGGATTACTTCCCCGGCTTCGTGCGCCGCCCGGCACCGAGGTTCGTCACGGAATCCGGTAAGCGGGTCTACGGCATCGTCGCCGAGTTCGGCGAGACCCCCGCGATGTACCACGCCGCCGAGAAGGTCCGCGACGCGGGCTACTCCCGCTGGGATGTGTTCTCGCCCTTCCCCGTGCACGGCATGGAGAAGGCGATGGGCATCAAGACCACCAAGCTGCCGCTCATCGCCGGCGGGGCGGCCATCACCGGCGTGGCGTTCGCCGCCTTCCTGCAGTGGATCACCTCGGACTATCTGTACCCCATGGTCGTCCAAGGTAAGCCCTACGGCGCGTGGGAACCCTTCGTTCCGATCATGTTCGAGCTGGGCGTGCTGTTCACGGCGTTCGCATGCCTGTTCGGCATGCTCGCGCTCAATGGCCTGCCCAGATTCCACCACCCGCTGTTCTCGCACGAGCGTTTCTACCGCGTGAGCAACGACCGGTTCGTGATCGCGATCGAGGCCGAAGATCCCAACTTCGATCCGGACAAGACCCGCGCCCTGCTCGAGAAGGTCGGCGGCTCGCACATCACCATCATCGAGGAAGAGGACTGAGCCCACCGCCCCGCCGGGACGCTCCAAAGGACCACCGATGACGACGACCACCACCCAATCCACGCGTCACGCCGCAGGGCTCGCCCTCGGCGCCGTCGCGTTGCTGTTTTCGGCCGCCGGGATGGCCGGCTGCCGGGGCGACCGCACCGACAAGCCGCCCCGCCAGTTCTTCCCCGACATGGACCAACAGCCCAAACTCAAGCCGCAGTCGGAGACCCAGTTCTTCGAAGACAGCCGCAGCCAGCGCCCGCTTGTCGAGCGTTCGGTCCCGTTCGGCAGCCATGCCGTCGCGGCCGAGTCGGTCGCCAGCGACGCCTGGGCGGGCATGATCCAGGCCGACCGCGACCGCATGCTCAAAGCCGACGAGACCTTCTCCTTCGGCATCGTGAAGGGCTCCACCATGGCCGAGCCCGAATATGTCGATTACATGCCGGTCCAGATGACCAGCGAGCTCATCGCTCGCGGCAAGGAGCGTTTCGATATCTACTGCTCGGCCTGCCACGGCTACACCGGCCACGGTGGGAACGAAGGCACCGTCGGGCGGCTCTGGAGCTACGCCCCGGCCAACCTGATGAGCGAAATCTACCGCGACCGCTCAACCTTCCAAGGCAAGGACGGTTATCTGTTCCATGTCATCCGTGAAGGTCTCTGGCGTCCGGACGGCGGCAATCGCATGCCGGCCTACAAGCATGCCATCAACGAGCAGGACGCCTGGGCCGTCGTCGCCTATCTCCGGGTCCTACAGGCCGCCCAGGGCGTGCCGTTCGACCAGCTCGATCCCGCCGACCAGGCCCGTCTCGAGACCACAGGGGGCAACCCGTGAGCCAGTCTCCCGTCAGCCAGATATTCGCAAATCGCCCCGCGCCGGACGCCACCGCGCTGACCGATCATGAGTGGCAGCAACGGCTCGAGAAGATCGCCGCCGACCCACGCATGGCCGAGGACAACATCCGGGCCCAAGGCGTCGTAGGCAAGTTCGGCATCCCGCTGCTGCTCATCGGTGCGGTCGGATTGCTACTGACTGTCATCGGGGCGTTCTCGTACAACCTCCGCCACGCCCTCGCGGCGTTCGAGATCGGCGTGTTCACCGCGCTGGCCCTCTCGCTCGGTTCCATCTTCTTCCTGCTGGTGTTCCACTCGCTCAACGCTGGCTGGATCATCACCGGCCGTCGCATGTTCGAGAACGCCGCCTCGATCGTCTGGCTGCCTTGGCTCATGCTGCTCATCGTCTTCGCGATCGAGTACATCAACCACGGCGTACTGCTCACCTGGATGGGCGGCACCCACGGCGACTACCTGCTCGAGAAGAAGGAGCCTTATCTCAACCCCGGCTTCTTCGCCCTCCGCCTGCTCGCCTACGGCGCGGTATGGATCTTCCTCGGCATGCGCTTTGCTTCGCTGAGCCGCAAGTGCGACGAAACCGGGGATCGCTTGCTCGGCCGCAAGGCCCGCTTCACCGCCGGTTGGGGCATCCTCCTCTTCGCCCTGACCACCGCCTTCGCGGCCTTCGACTTCCTCATGAGCATCGATTTCCGATTCTTCTCCACCATGTGGGGCGTGTACTACTTCGCCAGCTGTGCTCTCGGATCGGTTTCCTTGGTCGTCCTGATGCTCGCGGTGCTCCGCTCCCGCGGCAAGCTCTCCGGGCTCGTGACCGAGGAGCACTTCCACGATCTCGGCAAGCTCATGTTCGCGTTCACCGTGTTCTGGGCGTACATCTCCTTCTCGCAGTACTTCTTGATCTGGTACTCCAACATCCCTGAAGAAACCGCATGGTTCGTCTACCGCAAGGAGTACGGCTGGGGCTGGCTCTTCACCGCCCTGATCGTGGGACACTTCATCGTCCCCTTCCTCGCGATCATCTGGCGATCGGTCAAGCGCAACGCCTTCCTCCTCAGCGTGATGGCGGTCTTCATCATCGTGATGACCATCGCCGACATGGCCTGGATCATCCGCCCGATGGTCTACACCCCCCTGGCCACCACAAACGGGGATCTGATCGATCCTGGCCTGCCCGGTATCTGGCTCGACGCCGCCGGCGTGCTGGGCGTCCTCGGCGTCTGGGGCTTCTTCCTGACCCGCGCGGTCGAGAAGGGCTACCTGCTGCCCACCAAGGATCCCATGCTCCATGAGTCCATGAAGCACGCGAACTATGTGTGATCCATTCCCGCCCACCCGCCAACGCAGGTCGGGCGGACTTCCAACCGAAACCCCATCCCCGGCATCGATCCGCCTGGGAAACGCGAATACGGAGATCGAGCGATGAGCGCCGACCATGCCCACGACAACTGGCACCAGCACTCCGCCGAGGAGGGCGCCCCACAGCACGAGCACGGCTCGCACATGACCGTCAAGGCCCTGGGGATGACCTTCATCATCATGACAGTCGGCGTCATCCTGACCATCCTCATCCTCGTCGCCTTCTTCAACTCCTATGTCGGCAAGTACAAAGCCAGCAAGACCGAGGGCACCGCCATGATGGAGCCGGCATTCAACGCCAAGCTCGCCGCCCGCGAGAAGCTCAACTCCTACGGCTGGGTCGATCGCGACGCCCGCACTGTCCACATCCCTCTCGATAAGGCCGCACAGCGTGTGATGGCCGAGTACCAAGCCGCCTCGAACTAAGCCCACCCCAAGAATGACCCGGGCCACCCGCCCCAATCCGCTCGCCCGACTCACGGGCCTCGCCCTGACGAGCCTCACGCTCTTCAGTGTCGCCGCGCCCGCGTCGGCCCAGCTCATCCTCGAGAAGGACCAGGTCCGCGAACTCCAGGGTGTTGATCTTGAAGAGCACCTTGGCGCGCGTATCCCCCTCGACGCGACCTTCACCGACGCCGACGGCCAGTCCCGCCGACTCTCCGAGTTCTTCCAGGACGGCAAACCCGCCGTCCTCGCTCTGGTCTACTACGAATGCCCCATCGTCTGCAATCTGGTCCTCGACCAGCTCGACAGTTCGCTCAACAACCTCGACTACGCCATCGGCGAAGACTACCGCCTCCTCGTCATCAGCTTCGACCACACCGAGACCACCACTCACGCCCTGAATCGGCGCGAGCGCTCGCTCAACCACTACACCGTCGCCAAGGGCCCCAAGGTCCGCGAAGGCATGCTCTTCATGACCGGCGACCAGGTCAACATCCGCCGACTCACCGACGCGGTCGGCTGGAACTTCGCCCCCCTCCCCAACGGCGAATGGTCCCACCCCGTCGGCCTGACCATCCTCTCCCCCGATGGCGTGGTCGCCCGCTACATCTACGGCTTCGAGTACCCCCCCGACCAGCTCAAGCTCTCCCTCCTCGAAGCCACCGAGGGCAAGATCGCCAAGAGCCTCGGCGAGCGGATCATGCACTACTGCTTCCGCTACGACCCCACCGCTGGCGCCTACTCCCTCGAAGCCATGGCCCTCATGCGCATCGGCGGCGTCCTGACCGTCATCCTCCTGACCGTCATCATCTCCGCCATGCTCGTCGGCGAGCGTGTCCGGGCCAAGCGGGCGGCCAGGTCCGAACCGAACACCGATTCCGAATCCCATGATCGCACCGCAGCCGCACAGAGCGGCCGGAGCGAGCGCTACACCGCGAAACCCGCGGGGCAGGTGCATTGATGTCATACACCCTCGCTGAACAGAGCTGGCTGAGCAAGTTCATCTTCCGCGCCGCGCCCGCGTCTGACTCGGCCGCGTGGTCCGACGGCCTGTTCATGATGATCTTCTGGTTCAGCACCTTCTTCTTCGTGCTGCTCATGGTGCTGATGGTCTACTGGACCGTCAAGTATCGTCGGCGTCCCGGCGTACCCGCGCCCGTCAGCCCGCACCACAACACCCCCCTCGAAATCATCTGGACCGTCGTGCCCAGCTCGGCACTGCTGGTGATCTTCATCCTCGGCTTCCAGGGTTACCTCAGCAAGACAGTCGCCCCCACCGGCGCCCTCGAACTCCGCGTCTCCGCGTGGAAGTGGGGCTGGGCTATCACTTATCCCAATGGCGCCCAAAGCCCCGAAACCAAGTTCCTCGAAGAGTCCGCCGACGGAACGGTCGTTGGTAACAAGTACCCCATCTTCTATGTACCAGAAAACACCGCGGTGAGCCTGCGGATGTCCAGCCAGGATGTCATCCACGCCTTCTGGATCCCCGACTTCCGCACCAAGATGGATGTCTATCCCAACCGATTCACCGGATATACCTTCCACACCCCGACCCTCGGGCTCGAGGAGGAAGTCTTCGACGAGACCGTCGGCCAGAACATCCCCGGCCGCGATATGTGGGTCTTCTGCGCCGAGTACTGCGGCGACGAGCACTCCCGCATGGCCGCCACCATCCGCGTCGTCCCCCAGTTCATCTACGAGCAGAAGCTCGCCGAGTGGAACGCCCCCAAGGATCCCGTTGAACTCGGCAAGCAGATCCACGAAGGCCGCTGCGCCATCTGCCACTCCGTCAACGGTACCCCCGGCACTGGCCCCACCTGGAAAGACCTCTACGGCTCCCAGGGGCTGATGTCCGACGGCTCCACCGTCCTCAAGGACGATAACTACATCCGTGAGTCGATCTACATCCCCGCGGCCAAGATCGTCGCCGGATACGCCGGCAACATGCCGTCCTTCCAGGGCCAGCTCGACGAGACCCAACTCGATGGCATCATCGCCTACATGAAGACCCTCTCCCAGCACGCCCCGCAGCCCGCCGGAAGCGACACCGGCGCCGAGCCCGCCACCGAATCCACCGAATCCCAGCCGAACGAAACCACCGGCGGAGGTCAGTCATGAGCACGATCGACGCAACCCATACCGGGCCGCACGGCCATCACGAGGGCTCCTACCTCGACGGGCCCGCCGGCTTCTGGTCCCGCATCGCCCAGTGGGCCGTCACCGTCGACCACAAAAAGATCGGCGTGATGTATCTCTTCGCGGTGCTGTTCATGTTCTTCCTAGGCGGCGTGGCCGCTCTCGCCGTCCGGCTCGAGCTGCTCGACCCGGTCCGCGATGTCGTCCAGCCCGACGGCACCTCCGTCACCACGGGCTACATCCTGCAGAGCATCTTCGGCGCGACCGACGGTGTCAGCGGCAACGAGATTTACAACCGCGCCTTCACACTCCACGGCGCGATCATGGTCTTCATGTTCATCGTCCCCTCCATCCCCGCCTCGCTGGGCAACTTCTTCCTGCCCATCATGCTCGGTGCCAAGGATGTGGCCTTCCCCCGCCTCAACCTGCTCTCTTGGTACATCTATGTCTTCGGTTCAATCTTCGGCGTCCTCTCCATTCTTATGGGCGGCGTTGACACGGGCTGGACCTTCTACACGCCCTACTCCCTGACCACCGACGCCGATCATTGGCGCGTGGTTCTCATGGTCCTCGCCGCGTTCATCCTGGGCTTCTCGTCCATTCTGACCGGCATGAACTTCATCGTCACGGTCCACAAGCTCCGCGCCCCCGGCATGGGCTGGTTCGACATGCCGCTCTTCATCTGGGCTATCTACGCCACCTCCATCATTCAGGTCCTCGCCACCCCCGTCATCGGCATCACCCTGCTGCTGCTCATCTTCGAGCGCATCTTCAGAATCGGCATCTTCGATCCCGCCATGGGCGGCGACCCCGTGCTCTACCAGCACTTCTTCTGGTTCTACTCACACCCCGTGGTCTATGTGATGATCTTGCCCGCGATGGGCATCATCTCCGAGCTGCTCGCGGTCCACTGCCGCAAGCACATCTTCGGATACCGCGCCATCGCCTTCTCCTCGCTCGGCATCGCCGCCGTGTCCTTCCTCGTGTGGGGCCACCACATGTTCACCGCCATGGGTGAGCTGGCCGCCATGCTCTTCTCCGCCCTGACCTTCCTGGTCGCCATCCCCACCGCCATCAAGGTGTTCAACTGGATCGCCACCCTTTACAAGGGATCGATCGCTCTTAACACCCCGATGCTCTACACCCTCGCCTTCCTCTTCCTCTTCTCCATCGGCGGCCTGACCGGCCTCCCCCTCGGCGCCCTCGCCACCGACCTTCACCTGCACGATTCCTACTTCGTCGTCGCCCACTTCCACTATGTCATGATGGGCGGCACCGTCATCGCCTTCGTCGGCGGCATCCACCACTGGTGGCCCAAGATGTTCGGGCGGATGTACAACGAGAAGGTCGGCATGCTCGGCTGCGTGATCGTCTTCATCGGGTTCAATGTCACCTTCTTCACCCAGTTCATCCTGGGCACCCAGGGCATGCCCCGCCGCTACGCCAACTATGTCGACGAGTTCCAACTGCTGCACCAGATCTCCACCGTTGGCTCCTGGCTGCTGCTCGTCGGCTTCCTCGTCCACCTCTTCAACTTCATCCACTCCCTGCTCGCCGGTCCCAAGGCCCCGCCGAACCCCTGGGGCGGCCTGACCCTCGAGTGGGAGACCGAGTCTCCGCCCATCGAGCACAACTTCCACCACGAGCCCATCGTCAAGCACGGCCCCTACGACTTCGACACCGTGGTGCCCCCGCACTGCGACCCGAAGGACTTCCCCCTGCCCGACAAGGCCTGACCGACACACCCCGGACCGGCGGGCCGAACACGCCCGCCCGTCCCTTCTCACCACGGATCCCGGGGCGCCACGCCCCGACAAACGGAGCAGTCGAAGATGCAGACCACGCTCGACGCCTACGACACCCCGGCGCCCGACCACATCCGGTCGCACCCCAAGCACTGGCGCAACCGCAAAGCCGGGCACCACTGGCGCACACACGACGAGGAGTTCGACGGCTCCAAGCTCGGCATGTGGCTCTTCCTTACCACCGAAGTCCTGCTCTTCGCCGGCATCTTCTGCGGCTACGCCGTCTTCCGCCTCCTCTACCCCGAGGCCTGGGCCAACGGCAGCCACTACCTCGACTGGCGATTCGGCGCCGCCAACACCGTCGTCCTGCTGATCTCGTCATGGACCGTCGCCAACGCCGTCCGGTGCGCACAGCTCAACAACCAGAAGTGGCTGAAGATCAACCTCATCATCACCCTCATCTGCGCCGCACTGTTCGTCTTCATCAAGCTCAAGTTCGAGTACATCCCCAAACTCGCCGACGGCAAGGCCCCCGGCACCTTCTTCAACTATCCCATGGCCCAGGACCCCCACGAGCCACTCTGGTGGTCGCTCTACTATGTGGGCACCGGCATTCACGCCCTCCATGTCCTCATCGGCGCCACCCTCCTCGGCTGGGTCCTCTACCGATCTTGGCGCTACCAGGCCTACGGCCCCACCGAATACACCATGGTCGAGAACTCCGCTCTCTACTGGCACCTGGTGGACCTCGTCTGGATCTTCCTTTTCCCCCTCCTCTATCTGATCCACTGATCGCCCCTCCCACGCACGCACCCGTTCACCGACACGCATCCCGGCCCGGAGCCGCATCATGAGCCACGCCGCCAATCACAACGACGCACTCGGCTGGAACCCCGACGACCCCCACGGGACCAACACCCACGCACACGGGCATGTGGTGGTCTCGTGGAAGATCCAGCTCGGCGTCCTCCTCGTCCTGCTCTTCTTCACCGCACTGACCGTCGCGTTCTACAACCTCGAGCAGTGGGCCGAGAACGCCTTCAGCATCCACCTGCCGCTCTGGGTCAATATCGTCGGCGCCATGCTCATCGCCTCGATCAAGGCCACCCTCGTCTGCATGTATTTCATGCAGCTCCGCTACGACAAGCCGCTCAACACCTTCGCCCTGCTCTTCTGCCTCTTCGCGGTCGGCCTGTTCCTCTTCTTCTCCATGCTCGATCTCTCAACCCGCGGCGCGGTCAACAAGTTCAAGTATGGAGAGATCCAGTCGGGTGGCACCGGCGTTTCGCTCGACGCCCCACCACGCGACGAGCGCTTCGATGCACGCCTCTCGCCCCGAGTTCAGACCGGCGGTGATAACCTGATCAACACCGTCCGCCAGAACGCCATCGCCGCCTACCTCGCCGAGCACCCCGACAAGACCGAAAAAGACTGGTGGGCCAAGATGTACGCCAAGCAGAAGCATCCGCATCACCACTGGGCCGACACGGAAAACTACTTCGCCCAGCTCGGCTACGACCACAGCGAACCCGCCCTCTCCACCTCCCAGAAGCGGGTCGTCCGCACCGGGCGCACCGATGCGCTCGAACTTGCACCCGGGCACGCCGCCCACAACGACCACGGTGCCGCCTCTCACAACGCCGACCACTGATCCCAAAGGCGACGCTCCAACACGACCGAAATGGCCATCCCAAAGCCGAGACCCGTGCCCCTCATCATCGCCGCCGTTTCGCTGGCGATGCTGCTGGTGTCGGGCTACCTTCTCGCATCCCGAGTGCGGGACTACAACCAGCGGTCGGTCAATCACCTCTACGCCTACATCGAGGTCGTCAACCCAACCTTCGAGTTCATGGGCCGCGAGATCCGCGTCACCGACGAACACGACGAAGCCCTCGGCCACATCATCCGCGTGCGTTACGGGCAGGACGAGATCACCATCCCCGTCTCCATCGAAGCACGCCGCAACATCCCCGGCGGCGTCTTCAACCAGAACGCCGACTGGATGCGGATGCTCTTCTGCGCGGACCGCGCCGGCCTCACCCGCGAGGAGTTCGAGGCCCGCATGGCCCGCGATGAGATCGACACCAGGCTCGTCATCGTCACCCGCACCCCCTTCGGCCTCGCCCCACGCAAAGACGGCGTCTTCGGTCTCGAGCAGGAACGCAACGAATCGACCGCCGATGTCCGCCGCGACCAGTGGCGTTTCGATTTCTACGAACTGCTTCCGGACGGCGGCTTCGAGGTCCAGACCTCCCTCCGCTTCCCCGAGTCCGGAGCCAGCCTCCTCCGCCGCCAGAACAACGCCAAACTCAAGGGTGAGCCCATCCCGCAACGCGACCCCGGCGAGCTCCAGGAACGCACCTGGCAGTACGGCGCCGCCCTCAAGGTCATGCCACGCCCACCCGCTATCACATTCGAGAACCAGGCGCTCCGGGCCGCAGGCTGGACCCTGCCCGTCTGCTCCGCCTCGGTCCTGGGTCTGATGTTCGGCATCTTCTTCGCCTTCGCGCCCGCCCGCGTCCGGGCCTGATCCCTGCCGCTCGCGCACGAAAAAAGCCCGGCTTCGCGCCGGGCCTCGTCGATCCGATGGATGTGGCGTGTTTACTTCGTCGGGTCGATGTCCACGCTGCGCCCGGGCTCCGGGGCCGGGGCGGGGGCGCTCTCCGATGCGCTCGGGCCGTCCCAGGTCGAGGGCACCAGGAAGACCTCCACGCGCCGGTTCTCGGCGGTCCCGCCGCGGGGGTTGTTCGGAACGGCCGGACGGTACTCGCCCCAGCCGGCCGCCTGCATCCGCTCCCACGCCACGCCCTTGTCGCCAAGCGTCTTGCGGACCGATATCGCCCGGTGCACCGACAGGTGCATGTTGGTCGGGTGCCGCTGCGCGGTCGACGCCGAGATCCGCTGGTTGTCGGTGTGCCCCACGATCACGATGTCGTAGCCCTGGGCCTCATTGGTCTGCAGCACCTGCGCCAGTTTCGCGAGCGCCTCAGCACCGCCGGCCTGCACCTGATCCGAACCCGACCCGAAGGTCAGGTCGCTGGAGAACCGCAGCATGCCGCGGTCCGCGTCGTACTCGACCAGGTCGGGGTACTGGCGAGCCAGATTCGCCAAGGCCCGATCGGTGCTCGGATCGAGCCGGTTCAGTTCCAGGCTTCCCAGCCTGGCCTCGAGCGCCTGCATCGACGCCAGCGACTGGTTGAGCTGCTCACGCAGACGCTGATTCTCAGCGGTCAAGCTGGAAATCGTGTTCGACGCCGAGCCTGCCGAACCGGTCAGCGAAGCGTTCTGAGCCTGGCAGGCATCCAGATCGCTCTGGACCTGCTTGAGCCGATCGGTCAGACTGCGGTTGGTCTCCCACAGCTTGTCGTACTCACCTTGGCTGACGCACCCGGAAAGGGTGCCCGCCAGAGCCACGAACGCGCCGGTCCGGATCATCCGACCACGCGACGTCGTCCATCCTTTGAACATGGTCCGCTCCTCGTTGCCGCCCGATGGCTTCATTCCCGGGCGGGGCTTCATCCTACGATGCCTGCACGGTCCGTGCCCGTCCCGGCCGAACCTTTGAGATCGGCCCGGGACCCCCGCGGGCGTGAAATCACCCGATGCAGCCCACGCTCTCCACCGACCATCCCCAGACCGTCCGCATCCACGCGCACGCCATCGCCGACGCCACACGCGGCATCCTTTCGCCCGGTGGGCTCTTGCTCCGCATCGAATCGGGATCCGTCCGCATCCTCGCGTCCGGCCGCCCCGACGCGCTCACCGCGCCCGGGCTTCCCCGTGCTGACCGCCGCCTCGACCTGTCGGACCGACTGGTGCTGCCCGCCCTGGTCAACGCCCACACCCACCTCGATCTGACCCACATTGGTCCTCTGCCCCACGAGCCGTCTGAGGGCTTCGTCAAGTGGGTCGACCACATCCGCGCAAGCCGGCGCGACACGCCCGAAGGCATCGCCGAGTCCGTGCGATTGGGTGTGGACCTCTCGCTCGCGGGTGGATCGGCGGTGGTGGGGGACATCGCCGGCGCACCGGGCGGGCGATTGACCGACACACCGGCACGGGTGCTCGCGCAATCCCCGCTTTGTGGGGTGTCGTATCTGGAGTTCTTCGGCATCGGCCGCACGGCCGCCCTCGCGGCGGATCGGTTGGCGGCCTACGCCCGCGACGAACTCCCCAGACTCCAGTCCGTACTCACCGGATCAGGGGTCCGGGTCGGGCTTCAGCCCCACGCACCGAATACGGTCGACCTTACCATCTATCGCTGGGCGGCAGCGATCGCCGAAAAGCACGGGCTTCCCCTGTCCACCCACCTCGCCGAGACACCTGAGGAACGCCAGTTCATCTCGGCCGGGACCGGGCCGCAGCGGGCGATGCTGGAGCGTTTCGGGATCTGGGACGAATCGATCCTCGACCATCTCGGACAAGGTCGCCACCCGGTCGAGCATCTCGCGGGTCTGCTGGAGCGTCACAAGGTGCTGTGCGCCCATGTGAATGACGCTCCCGATCGGGCGATCGAGATTCTCGCGGCCACCGGCACCCCGGTGGTGTACTGCCCCCGGGCGTCGGCGTATTTCGGGGCATCGGACCATTTCGGGCCGCACCGGTACCGGGACATGCTGGCCGCCGGGGTGCTGGTTTGCCTGGGGACGGACTCGATCGTAAATCTGGACACGCCTGACCGTATTTCGCCGCTCGATGAGATTCGGCTGCTGCATCGTCGGGACGGTACGGACCTGCGGACTTTGCTTGCGATGGCGACGATCAACGGGGCCAAGGCCTTGGGGCTCGATGTGGGGCGGTTCGAGCTATCCGAGGGGGGTATTGCCGGGCTGTTGGCTGTGCGGGCGGATGGGCCGGATGCTTGGAAATCGGCGATGGATGCCGATTCCGGTCCGGAATGGGTAATTCTCAGCCGAGAACGCTTCTAAAATGCTGGACTCCGATATGATTCCTGTCAAATCGTAGAAGGAACACATGAGCAGGAAGTGGCAGGTCAACAAGGCGTGGGAGAATGAGCACCTTGTGGGTCCGCTGGCTCCGGTGCGGTGGGTGCTCAGGGCGTTCAGCTCGATCCCGCTGGCGGTTGTTCTGCTGGTGTTCATTTCGATCTATTGCGCGTTGGCATCGGTGCCGATCGGGCTGATCGCGTTGTTGCCGACCTATCTGATTTACGCGCTCACGGTGCTTGTGGCGGCGGTGGTCCCGGCAGCGCTCGGTGTGCTGTTGGTGCGTCGTCTGGTGCCGAGCGAGGCCCGGGCCGCGCGTTTCGCGGTGACAGTGCTGTCGGCGATCGGTCTGATGGTTGCTGGTGCGGGGGCGTGGGCCAGGTGGGTGTGGCCGGCGCTGCATTACGACCCGGCCACCGGTTCGGGGCTGCTGCTCTTCGCGGATTTCGTGGAAACCTACAAGTCGGTGACGCTCAGGCGGTTGCCGTCGATGGAGATGACGGAGACGCAGTTCTACGCCTGGTGGCCGATGCGTCTGGCGTTGATCCTGTTCGTGATCAACATGGTGGTGGCCACGGTCCGGCGGATCGAGTTCAACTTCAAGAACATCGGTGTGCTGAGCGTGCACTCGGGCATCGTGCTGATCGCGGTCGGATCGGTGTTCTATCAACGGTTCAAGCAGGAGGGAGATACGCTGCTTCGTGCCGCGCCGACGCCGGACATGATCGGCCCGCCGCAGCGTTCGTTCTACGACCGCGAGGACACGGTGCTCTATGTAGCTCAGCACAGGGATGTGCTGGGCCGGTTCCAGTATCAGCAGCGTGCCATCAAAGTGCCGCGGTACAACAACTACGGGCTGAACGCGGGCCTGCCCGATGGCGAGCTGTTCAGTGAGCGGCGGAATCCGGCACGCCCGGATGCCGAGCGGGAGCAGTCGCCGCAGGAGATTGCCGCGACGACCGACGGTGGGCGCACGCTGGATATCCGAGTGCCCGACGCGCGACTGGGTCAGGACCAGCAGCAGTTTGTCGATCCCGATATCAAGTTCCGGGTGGTGGGCTACTCGCCGTACGCGGAGGCGCACAGCGACTGGGTGCACGCTGAGCCGCTGGCGGTCGGTCCCGTGAACCCGATGCGGACGGCTGAGTTGTACGCGGTTATTCCCGGGACGAATCTGCCGGCGGACCGGCCGGTGTTCGAGTTCCCGTTCTTCCTGGGCGACCCGAGCCAGCGTGTGCGGACCAGCGAGTTCGTCGCGGTGGAGTTCACGCGGGAGATGTCTGACCAGCGGTGGCAGGATCTTGCGTCGGAGCTGCCCCTGGGCACGCAGCACGGGCTGGTGATCGAGATCCCCGAACAGGGTTTCCGCACGGTCGTGCCGGTGGTCGAGGGTCAGCGGCTGGACCTGGGCAGCACCGGCTGGACGGTGACGGTGAAGGACCTGGCGGAGGAGCCCCCGTTCCCGATCATCACCAAGGGGTATGAGGGCGCGACGAGTTCGCTGGCGATCGTGCGGATCCAATCGCCCGCGGGCGAAGACGGCGTTGTGCCCGATCCGGTCGAACGCTGGGTGTATCACCGCTTCCCCGAGATCAATCAGGATCTGTCCGAGCAGCCCGACCCCCAGACCGGTCGCCCGATGCGTGGTGCGCCCGATCCACGGATCCGGATCGCTTACATCGATTCGACCCGGCTGCAGGTGTATTTGGACGAGCGGGCCGATGAGAGCGTTCGGGCGATCGTGCGTCAGCCCGACGGGCGCGTGCGGGTAGAGGACCGAGTCGCCGACGGCTGGCTGCGGGATCTGGTGCCGAACACAGAGGGCGCGACGATCGATCTGAAGTTGGGCGATCGTTGGGCGCACGCCGAGCGTGTGTTGAGACCGCTGCCGACACCGACGGCCGATCGCGATATCTCGATGATGGGCACGCATACCTTCGCGATGCTGGCGGTCGAGGTGTCGGTCGGGCCGGACTCACCCGGGGGGCCGTGGTCCACGATCGTGTGGTTGCCCTTTACAAAGTATCTCGATGTGGAACCGGACAAGGTTCGCGCGGTGGACCTGCCCGATGGGCGGACGGTGCGGATCGCCTTCGGGCGGCTGCAGCGGCCGCTGCCGGGCTTCTCGGTCTCGCTGGTGGACTTCGAGATGATCGCGTATGACCATCGGGGTGCACCGCGTGACTATCAGAGCGTGGTGCGGGTGGCCCCGACGGTGGACCCGAACGATCCCGCCGGTGATTTCAAGCCGTATGAACACCTGATCAAGCTCAACGCTCCGCTGCGAGCACCGTTCCATTGGGACCCTGAGGCGTTGTGGGTTTCGAACTTTGTGCGGCGGCTGGGTGCGGGCCTGAACCCGAACCAGTTCAAGCTCTCGCAAGCGGGGTGGGACCGCCAGGGGTGGATTCAGTCACAGGCGTTGGTGGATCAGGGGGTGCTGCCCGAGCCGCGGGTGAACTTCACCATCTTGGGGGTGGGCAACAATCCAGGCATCCATGTGGTGGCGTTCGGGAGCATCCTGATGGGTGTGGGCATCCCGTGGGCGTTTTATGTCAAGCCGTGGCTGGTGCGGCGCGAGAAGCGCCGGCTCCAGGAGATGGTCAAGTCGGGTCAGATCGTGCCGCCGTCGAAGCGTACCAGGCAGCCGCAGTCCCCGGAGGTGCCGGCATGAACCGAATGTTTGCGTTGATTCCGTTCCTGTTTGCCGCCGCGGCGTTGGCTCAGTCCGCGCCGGAGGGCAACGCGCATCCGGCGACGCAGATCATCGCGGAGGTTGGCGAGGATGTGCAGAATCCGTTCGGTCAGCCGATCCCGGCTTCGATGACGATCGCCGAGAAGAAGGCGTTCGCCGACGCGCTGGATCTCTCGCCGTTGGCGGATCTGGCGGTGTTCCATAACGGGCGTGTGAAGATCTTTGAGACACTGGCGGCCGAGTCCGTGTTGATGATGACCGGCCGCCACAAGCACTTCGATCTGGACCGCTCGGGTGACAAAGTGGTCAAGGTCAGCTTTGACCCAATGTTCACGCTTCTCGATGTCATGATCGACCCGAGTTACTATGTCGACCGTCCCACGATCGGCGTGAGCTATCTGCCGCTTCGGCAGCAAATCCTGCAGCGTGCGATCGAGGACAGCAGGCTGCGTGAGGGATGGCTGAAGACGGGCATGATCTCGCCACGGATGGCCGATCAGCTGGTCATGCCCGTGCTCGATGCGCACCAGGGCGAGGATCAGTACCGGCGTGCGGCGATGCAGGTTGATCGTTCGTTGGGCATCTTCGTCAACTCCTGGAAGAACCTCGAGATGGTCGCGCCGGAGTCGAAGGACAAGCCTTGGTTGCACATCGGACACCTGCCGGGTGACCACCCGGCTCGTCTGGCGGCGATGACCCTCGCCAACGCGTGGCGGGCGGGTGATGCCGAGAAGGCCAACGGCGCGATCCGCGAGCTGGCCGCGGTGCTGCCGACCATCAACGCGGAGGTGTATCCGAAGGGGCGGCGTTCGCTCGAGTCGTTCTACAACAACGCGAACGCGTTCGAGTATGGATATTGGGTCTACCTGGTCTCGCTGGTGTCGCTGATTCTGGCGTTCGGAACCGGGCGGAAGTGGCTGGTTGCGATCGGCGTGGGCACGCTGGTGATCGCGATGGCGTTGCACGGGCTGGGCTTCGGGCTGCGTTGGGCGATCGCTGAGCGGTTCCCGATCCAGAACCAGTTCGAGTCGATGACGGGCGTGTCGCTCTTCGCGGCCATCGTCGGGTTTGTGGTGATGGTGCTCAAGAAGCAGTGGCTCTACGGCGCGGCCGCGGCGGCGACGGGGTTCCTGGTGCTCATCACTGCCACGCAGACCGGCATCCCGGGCCAGCACATCGAGCGTGAGGCGGCCATCCTGAACACCTCGGTGCTGCTGAAGTATCATGTGACGACCGTGCTGACCAGCTACGGCCTGATCGCCCTGGGCTTTATCATTTCGCTGTTCTACCTGGCGACGCACTACGGAGCGAAGTACTTCGGTCGGTCCGAGGCCGAGCTGGTCGCGGCCGGTGCGCTCGGCACGGGCGAGACCGGTGTGTCGCTGGGCACCCAGCGGACGCTGAAGGACTTGGACACCGCGACGATGACGATTCTGCAGCTCGCGTTCTGGACGCTGGGTGTGGGCATCCTGCTCGGCGCGTGGTGGGCGGACCACTCGTGGGGCCGCTGGTGGGCCTTTGACCCGAAAGAAACCTGGGCGCTGGTCACCTGGATCGTGTACCTGATCGTGATCCATGTGCGGTTTACGAATCTCAAGGATCGCGGGCTGACGACGGCGTGGCTGTCCGTGGCGGGGTTCGTGGTGATGCTGTGGACCTACTTCGGGGTGAACCTGCTGCTGCCGGGGTTGCATGCGTACGCGTGATGCTTCCGCTCAGTGAAAGGATCTGGAAACTGTCCGCTAGGGATTTCGCGCCGCGTCTCATCGGTTGCACCCTTGTCCGCATCCTGCCCACGGGCGAGCGTCTCGCCGGGGTGATCGTCGAGACCGAGGCGTACACCGGGCCGGAGGATCTGGCGTCCCACGCCGCCGGCGGGCGGCGCACGGCCCGGAACGAGAGTATGTGGGCCGAGCCGGGGACGGCGTATGTCTACTTCACCTACGGCATGCACTTCTGTTTCAATGTGTCGTGCTTTCGGAAGGATCACCCGGCGGCCGTGCTGGTGCGGTCGGTCGAGCCGACGGAGGGGATTGACACCATGCGCCGGCTGCGGGAGGGCGGCACGCTGCGGAAGCGAGCCTTGCGGGATCGGGACTTGTGCGCGGGGCCGGGGCGGCTGTGCCGGGCGATGGCGATTGATCGGTCGCTGGACGGTGAGGATCTTCACAGGTCTTCCCAGCTTGCCATTCTGGACCGGCCGGCGGGTCAGAGCGAGCCGCCGATCGTGCGAACTCCACGGATCGGGCTGGGAGGAGAGGTGGGTTTCTGGAAGGACGAGCCGCTGCGGTTCGTATGGGCCGATCACCCGTTTCGATCGCGCTAACCCCCGAATGGGCGGAACCGCGGGGCATCGGATGGCAAAAAGGTGAAGCGGACGGGGCGTCCGTCCCGAATGCGTAGTCGGCGAGTAAGATTCTCCGCCGGAGTGTCGGCCCACATGACTGAACAGGACATCGACATCAAGACCATCCTCGATCGGGCCGGGGGCTATTCGCCGTCGTGCCTGCCCTTCATTCGTGACGGGCTGGCCCACACGGTCGAGGCCGTGCACGGTCGGACCGAGATGGAGTTGATGGAGCTCGAGGACGAGCATCGGCATGTGACCGGGCAGCAGCTGTGCATCGGGTTGAGGGACCACGCGGTCCGGCAGTACGGGATGCTGGCCAAGGCTGTGCTCAACAAGTGGGGCATCTACGAGACTCGGGACTTCGGGCAGATCATCTTCGCGATGGTCGATGCCGGGCTGATGCGCAAGACGGACGAGGACACGCTGGAGGATTTCGACGGCGTGTACGACTTCGACGAGGCCTTCGCCGAGCCGGCGATGGGCAACGGGCTGGAACCCGCAGGCTCGTGATCCCGGGGTAACGGGGCGGGGTTTTTCGGGGTATGCTCGCCCCATGTCCGAGCCGAATCCGAGCAGCGTCCCGCCGAAGTCCTCCCCCGCGTGGGCCAAGCTTCACCTTTGGCAGATGCAGCCCGTGCGGGATGTGCTGCTCGGGCTGGGCGTGTTCGCACTGATCGTGGTCGGCCAGAAGACCTCGGTGGTCACCGTCCCGCTCCTGCTGGCGATCTTGCTGGCATACCTGTTCGAGCCTGTGATCGCGTGGGCGGTGCGGCGGCTCGGGGTGTCCCGCCCGGTGGCGGTGGGGGGGATCATCGCGATGGCCGTGACCTTCGTGGTCATCCCGGCGGTTGTGGCGATCTCGGTCGGAGTGGCCCAGCTGGCGATGTTCGGCTCGCGGACCGTCGACAACATCCGGACGGTTCAGGCGGCCGCAGAAGCGGGATCAGCGGAGGCTGCCGAGAAGGTTTTCGAGGACTGGAAGGATCGTGAGTCGTTCAGGCGGCACGGCGAGCCGGTGGACGAGTTCAGTCCGACCTGGAGGTGGGTATACGAGCAGCTCACCGCGCCGGAGGATGAGCCTTCGGCCTTCCGTGACGCGCTGCAGGCGGGCGTGGAGTGGATCGATGAGAACCGCGATCAGGTGGCCCAGACCGCGGCGAATGTCGGGCTAGAAACGGTCAACCGATTGCTGGGTTGGGTCGGCGCGGTGTTCGGGCTTGGGTTCATGGGCTTCGTGACGCTGTTCTTTTTCTTCTTCACGGCGACGGAGTGGGTCAAGGTCAAACGCTTCGGTCGGAGTCTGCTGCCGGACAAGAATCGCGCGAGGGTGATCGATCTGCTTACCAAGTTCGATGCGGTGATTTCTGGCTTTATCCGCGGGCGTTTGACGATCGCGTTCGTGCAGGGGATCGTGTTCTCGATCGCGTACTTTGCGATCGGTGTGCCGGGCGCGTTCATCCTTGGGCCGGTCGTGGCGGTGCTCTCGATCGTGCCGTATCTGGCGTTGGTGGGGTTGCCGATCTCCGTGACGCTGCTGTGGCTGGAGGGGCATACGGGCTTGCGGGGCCATTGGTGGTGGGTCTTGGGGGCGCCGACGCTGGTGTATTTCGTTGGGCAGGCGCTGGACGACTATGTCTGGACACCGCTGATCCAGGGCAAAAGCACGGGCATGGACACCCCGACGATCCTGTTCGCGTCGCTTGCGGGCGGGGCGTTGTTCGGCGTGTTCGGGCTGCTGATTGCGATCCCGATCGCGGCGTGCGTGAAGATCCTGATCCAGGAGATCTTCTGGCCGCGGTTCAAGGAGTGGGCCGAGGGAAGGGCGGACGATCCGCTGCCGATCGAGGAGTAGTTGAGCAATCGGGACCGAGTTTGTCTGAACAACGCGCGGAGGTCACGCCATGGAAGAGTTCGAACCGACCCAGTCAACGCCCGCCCACGCTCCCGGAGGGTTTGCTCCCTCGGGCGGGCCGCCGCGGGATCTGTCGGGCGTCCGAGTGCCGATGCTCATCGCGGGCATCTTCAACTGTATCGTGGCGCTGAGCTGGTTCAGCACTTGCTTCCTGTTCTTCCTTGGTATCCCGCTGCTCGTGCTGGGCATCTTCGAGATCATCACATTCACCAAGCTCGGCGGCAGCCGCGCCGAGCAGGACGCGAATCGCGGCAAGGCGAAGACATTTGCGATCCTGGATATCTGCTCTATTCTGCTCTTCAACCTGCCGAGCATGGTGTGCGGGATTATCCAGCTCGCGAACCAGAAGCAGTTCGATCGTTGATCGAGGCGATCAGCGCCGTTTCTTGCGGGACTTGACGCCGCGCTTGGGTCCTTTGGTGGCACCCTTGCCGCCCAGTCCCGGCATCGCGGGCATGCCGCTGAACATGCCGCCTCCCGCGAGTTGCTTAGCGGCGGCGGCCTTCGAGCCAGCGCTCATCGATCCCATCTGCTTGGCCATCTTATTGAGCAGGCCGAACTGCTTTGTGAGCTGACCGACTTGGTCTGGCTTGGTTCCCGATCCGGCAGCGATCCGCCGTTTGCGCGAGTTGTTGATCTTCTTGGGGTCGCGGCGCTCGTCGGTCGTCATCGATTGGATCATGGCCTCGGTGCGGTCGAGCTGCTTTTCGTCGATGTCGATGTCTTTGAGCATCGATCCGACTCCGGGCAACATGCCGAGCAGCGACTTCATCGAGCCCATCCTGCGGAGCGTCTTCATCTGCTTGAGGAAGTCGTCCATGGTCAGCTCGCCCTTGGCCATTTTGGCTTCCATCCGCTTAGCGTCCTCCTCGTCGACCTCCTGCTGGGCCTTCTCGACGAGGGAGACGACATCGCCCATGCCCAGGATTCGCCCGGCCATGCGCTCGGGGTGGAAAACCTCGAGCGCGTCGAGTTTCTCGCCCACGCCGATGTAGCGGATTGGGGCCCCGGTGACCTGCTTGATCGAGAGGGCGGCCCCGCCGCGTGTATCGCTGTCGAACTTGGTGAGGATCACGCCGTCGACCTGAAGGCGGTCGTGGAAGGACTTGCTGCTTTTGACCGCGTCCTGGCCGGTCATGGCATCGACCACAAGGAAAATGTGGTGCGGGTTCAGCAGGGCCCTGACCTGGCTGAGTTCACCCATGAGTTCGTCGTTGACATGCAGACGACCGGCGGTATCGAGGATCAGGACATCGACGCCCTTGGCTTTGGCCTCTTTCAGGGCATTCTGGCAGACTTTGACGGCAACGCCCACGGCCTTGCCGTACTCGGCGCACTTATCAGGCTCGCCGTAGAAGCGGACCTGGGCGCCGCCGGGCAGCTCGTTTGCTTGAGCGGCGACGGTTTCGAGCTGCTCGACGGCCGCCGGGCGCTGGAGGTCGGCGGCGGCCAGCATCACCGATCGGCCCTGCTTCTTGAGCATGGCGGCGAGCTTGCCGCAGGTCGTCGTCTTCCCGCTGCCCTGCAGTCCGCACATCATGACGATGGTGGGGCCGGGCGAGATCTTCATGATGCCGGGAGGTGTGGGCTGCTGCTCCGCGTCGGGATCGCCCCCGAAGAGCTCGACAAGCCGGCGGTGGACGATGGCGATCATCGCCTGCCCGGGCTTGACGGACTTGGTGACCTCGTGGCCGATCGCGTCCTTGAGGACCTTGGCGCAGAACTGCTCGGCGACATCGTACTGGACATCGGCCTCGAGCAGGGCGTTGCGGACCGCGTCCATGGCTTCGCGGACATTGGACTCTGAGATCGTGCCGCTGCCGGAGAGTTTGCGCAGGGCGTTGGAGAAGGAGTCGGAGATGCGATCGAACATGAACACTCCCGCCGGGGATATTCCGGGGTTGAACGAGGGGTGGGTTCAGGGCTGTGACCGCAGCCGACAAATCATAGACTCGAATCGGCTCGGCTTATCTGCCACGCGGCCGTTCCGCGGTCAACTCGGCCACGGGGCGATGTGGCTGACTTTCAGAGAATACGGCCTACAAGACTTGATTCCAATACTCTTTCGACCAGTTCTACATACTCACGAGGGAGGCGGTCTTTCCAGGCTCCCGCGATATCCTTGGAGCGTGAAGTCTCGGCCCGGATGAGTTCACGCATGGCATCGGTGTATTCCAGACCGCACATGGCGTAGACCGGGGCCATCAGTTCGAGTGCGTTGCTCGAAAGCTGCTCGAACACGATAGAGATGTATCGTGGATGAGCCGCCCCGAGCCGCAGGATGCTGTCCTGTGCGTGACGCCAACTCCACAGCTTGAGTTCGGCGAGATCAAGCGAATCGGTAGGTCCGGTGATCCGCTCGTACGCGGGATCGGACTCATGAATCCGGCGGAGGATCTGCCGCTGGGTGTTGATCAGATCAGACTCGCCCTTGGTCGGCGCGAAGCGATTCAGCCAGGAGTTGAGCATGCCGCCCGGGTGACGCACCATGTGGATGATTGGAATGTGGTCCGTCTCGGTGAGCAGCCGGCAGACAAGGTGGCGGGCGTTGATCAGCTTGAGCACACGCTGGGCTTCGGCGATCCGCTCTGCGTTGTAGAACAGCCCGGGGTGCCGGCCTTCGGGATAGCGGCCTGTCAGCTTCTGGAATCGATGGGCATACAGAAGCTTGTCGGCGCGGGTCGCCTTGACCCAGCCTCGCATGTAGTCCTTCGGCATCGCAGGCGGGCGATCCACGAAGCCGATGCGTGGGCCGATGGACATCCCGAGATGCTCCCACTCGGCCCAGTCGGAGACCGAGGCATCCTTGATCGCCGGCGTCATACGATCGGGTTCGTTCCGGCACAGAGTCTGAGGGTGAAAGTCCATCAGACGCAGCATCCACTTGCTCTCGGACCGTCCCGCGCAGGTCACGACAACGAGCTTGGGCCGCGTCGCGGGGTCCGGTTCGGGGATAATCCGCTCGACCACAGAGTGTTTGCTGGGTGTGGTGTCAGCTGCGGTCATCTCGGCTCCCGGCGGTGCAATCAAGTCTACATCGGCCGAGCGGTCGGCGAAACTCAACCCGGATCATCCGTGTTGGTTCGCGTCAGCGTTTCGAGCGCAGCCAGTCGTGCAGCTTTTGGTGATCCCATGTGTTGATGCATTGCTCCGGCGGGAGCCAGCCCCGCTGGCCTGTGAGCACGCCGTACCTGAGGTTGTCGTAGTCACCCGGAGCGTGGACATCGCAGTTGATGGCGATCTTGCACCCCGCCTCCACCGCGGCGCGGACATGGGTGTCCCTTAGATCCAGCCGCATCCAATGGGCATTGATCTCCAGGGCCACATCGTGCTCGATCGCGGCGGCGATGAGTTCATCCATCGCGGGTTCCATGCCGGGCCGCCGTTCGATCAGCCTCCCGGTCGGATGCCCGATGATGTGGACGAGCGGATGACTGATGGCTTTGAGCAATCGCTTGGTCGCCTGGGCCGGTCTGGCTTTCAGTCCCGCGTGCGGCGAGGCAACCAAGATATCGAGCATCTGCAGGAGGTCGTCGTCGTAGTCAAGGTTGCCGTCGACGAGGATGTCAACCTCGCTCCCCGCGAGCAGAGTGATGCCGTCAACGGCTTCGTTGGCGGCACGGACTCGTTTGATGTGTTCTCTCAGTCGTTCCGGTTTCAGCCCGTTGGCCACCGCCGAGGACTGTGAATGGTCTGTGATCGCGAGCGTATGGAATCCGCGTTCGAGCGCCTTGGCCGCCGACTCCTCGATGGTCATCTCGCCGTCGGACGCGACCGTGTGACTGTGAAGCTCGGCTTTGATGTCTGCAACTTCGATCAGGCGGGGTGTGTGTTTGAGGTCGAACTCGCCGCGGTCCTCCCGCACGGTCGGGGGAAGGAACGGCAGCCCGAGTGCCTCATAGATCGACGCTTCGGTCTCGCTCGCCACCGCCGGCACGCCGCGCTGCTGCGGCGGGGTCGAATCGTTCCGATCCTCTGGGAACAGCCCCCATTCGTTGAGGGTCATGCCTTTGGCCAAAGCCCGCTCGCGCAACCGGACATTGTGCTCCTTCGAGCCGGTGAAGTACATGAGCGCCGCGCCCCAGGATGATTCGGGGATGAGACGAAGATCGGCCTGGATCGCGGCCTCGGTTTCGGCTGCGAACCGTCCGCCGAGTCCGTCCAACGACAGCCGCACGGAGCACTTGTGCTCACCGCGAGCGAGGACCTTCGTCACGCTGGAGTGCTCGCAGAACGCTGCGCGGGCGGCTTCCGGGTCGGTGGTGCTGACGAGCACATCGATATCTCCGATCGACTCTTTGCCCCTCCGGAGCGAACCCGCGAAAGCACACCGCGTGACGCCGGCTGTGTTGAGCATCCGGGCAACCAGTGCCTCGGCCACCGGCATGGCCACGCCGATATGCAGGCGCTTGCCCGACGACTCGATGAACGCGATCGATTCCTTGATGTTCTCAACGGTCTTCGCGCCCATGCGGGGCAAGTCGAGAATAGACCCGTCCTCGATCGCGTCCTTGAGCGCGTGAATGGACTCGATGCCCTTTTCCTCCCAGAGCAGCTTGACCGTCTTCGGCCCCAGCCCGGGGATGTTGAGCATCTCGAGCACGCCCGGGGGCACCCGCCCGGCCAGCTCATCGTGCTCGGCAATCGAACCGGTTTCCGCGAACTCCGCGATCTTGGCAGCGGTCCCCTTGCCGATGCCGTCGATCGCCGTCAGGGCTTTCGGATCCCGCGCGATCGGTTCCAGATCGGTGGCGTGATCACGGATCACCCTGGCTGCTTTCGCATGCGCGTTGACACGGAACCGATCGGCCCCGGTCAGCTCCAGCATCGCGCTCATTCGGTCAAACAGATTCGCCAGCGAGGCGTTGAAACTCATGCGGCATCGTAGTGGTCGCCCGTCGGGGCTTCCGTCGATCGCCGACGCTCGGCCAGGCACCGGCGGATGTCTTCGAGCGGTCGGGCACTGCGGTGAATCGGCGCCTCGGTGGCAGAGACCGTCTCTGTGGCCTGCTTGGGCTCAACGGTGCTCTCAGGCTTACGCTCACGATCGGCCAGGTTCTTGTGCTCGATCTCCGTCAGCCTGTCACCGACGGCCTTGAGCAGGGTGTCGAGCCCGACGGACTGAAGGGCGGCTCCGGCGCCTTCGCCCGGCCGCATGAGCCCGCGACCGGTCAGGAGCCATTCGAGCCCGACCTCAAAGGCCTCGGCGAATCGGATCACGAACGCCACGCTCGGGGCCTGCCCCTGCATGTATCGGCGGACTGTTTCTGGGTGGGTGCCGGTCATCGATCCGATCTGGCGGTAAGAAATCTTTCCGGCGGTCATCCGAAGTCGGTCGTGCAGTTCATCCATGATCGTGTCCCCTGGCTGCTCCTTCCATGCCACTTCCCTGTGGCAAGCACAGCAAGAGGTATTTCGATCAGAACTGATCGCTTCGGGGCACAGAAGTTGTTTACAGTCAATCGATTAGGGCAGTGTCTCCACCCTGATTGGGGCGATCAGCCCATCCGTAGGGGGGGTAGAGTTCCTCAGGAATACTCCCTGATTCTGGGCTGCGTGAATAGATGAGTTGCACATCGTTTATGTGCCAATGTTGCACAGGGATGGGGCAAGGGACCGTCAACCGACATCACCCAAGCCCAGCCAAGGGCCGTGGACGCGGATCAGGCGTCGCCGGACGAGTGCGTCGTCCGCTCCGGCCAGCGTCGGATTCAGGGCGATCCACGCCGCGGCGTCCCGTCGGGCGAAATCGAGCAGCGCCGTGTCTTTGACGGGGTCGGCGATGCGGAACGGGGGCACGCCCGATTGGCGGGTTCCGAACACATCGCCGGGTCCCCGGATTGCAAAGTCCCGCTCGGCCAGATCAAAGCCGCTCGTGGTCTCGACCATCACCTTGAGCCGCTCGATCGCATCGTCGGTCTTCGGATCGGCGATCAGCACGCACGCACCGGGCTTGTTCCCACGCCCGACCCGTCCTCGCAGCTGGTGGAGTTGGGCCAGCCCGAAACGGTCCGCGTGCTCGATGACGATGACGGTCGCGTTGGGCACATCCACGCCGACTTCGATCACCGTCGTGGCGATGAGAACATCGATCGATCCGGCCCGGAATCGTGCCATGATGTGCTCCCGGGTCTCGCGTTTGAGCCGTCCGTGCAGGGCCGCGATGCGTTTGTCGCGTAGTTCGCCCGCCTCGAGTTCGGCCTGCACCGTACGCAGATCACGCAGCTCGTCTTCGCCCGAGGAGGCGCCCGTGTCGATGGCGGGCACCACCACATAGGCCTGATCGCCGGCGTCGAGACGGGTCCGCACCCACTGGTAGACCTCGCCGCGCCGCTCGCTCGTGACCGTGCGGGTCGTGACGGGTGTCCGGCCCGGCGGGAGCGCGTCGATGGTCGAGATGTCCAGGTCGCCGAAGAGCGTAAGCCCGATGGTCCGCGGGATCGGCGTCGCGGTCATGACCAGGACATGCGGCGTATCGAACGCTCCCGCCCCGGTGTCCGCCACCGAGCCTTTGACCCGCAGCTTGGCGCGCTGCTCGACCCCGAAGCGGTGCTGCTCATCGATCACAACCACCGCAAGCGACCTGAAACCTACCTGCTCACCGATCAGCGCGTGGGTGCCCACGACCAGATCGACCGATCCATCGGCAAGGCCCGCCAGCACGCGGGCGCGCTCTTCCGCGCCGAGGTTGCCCGTCAGCAGAGCCACACGCACGGATGAGCCTTCGAGCATCGCCGATATCGAGAGAAAGTGCTGTTCGGCCAGAATCTCCGTCGGGGCCATGAGCGCCGCCTGATGCCCGTGTGCGATCGCCCGGAGCATGGCGTCCAGCGCGACCACGGTCTTGCCGCTGCCCACATCGCCCTGCACCAGCCGGTTCATGGGCACATCCTGAGCAAGGTCGGACGCGATCTCGCCCACGACCCGCTTCTGAGCATCGGTCAGTTCAAACGGCATCCGCTCCCGGATGCGTGCCTCGATGGCGTCGGTCCGCTCGAGCGCGGGTGCCTTCATGGTCTGGCGCAGATGTGCCCGCTTCATATGCACGCCGAGCTGGAACAGCAGCAGCTCGTCGTACGCCAGCCGGCGCCGGGCGGCCTTGACCTCCTCGTCGCTCGCGGGACGGTGCATCATGCGGTACGCATCCCGCAGCGAAGGCATCGATCGTTCGCGGCGCAGGTCCTCGGGCAGATGGTCCTCGATCAAGGGCAGCGCGGCATCGAGCACCCGCCCGACGATGGCCCGCACCTGCTCGCTGGTCAGGCCTTCGGTCACCGGATAGACCGGCCGCAGCTCATCCGAATCGGCTTTATCGGGTTCGGTTTCGGTCGGATCGAGCACTTCGAACTTCGGGTTGACCATCTGCAGCCCGAGCCCGTATCGGGCCGCCTTGCCCTGCACCCGCAGACGCATGCCGGGATGGATTCTCCCCTTCAGATAGGGCTGGTTGAACCAGACCAGATCCAGCCGGCCGGTCCCGTCCATCAGCACCGCCTGGAACCGGGCCTTCTTGCCGAAGCCCGTCATTCGTGTGGCCGACACCTCGCCACGGACCGAGGTGATCGACTCTGCGGCAATCTCCGCGATGCCGGCCTCGGCCCGCACCCATTCGTGCCGGTGCGGCAGATGCGCGATCAGATGCCCGACATTGGGCACTCCGATGCGGGCGAGCCGTTCGGCGTGCTCCTTCCGGACGCCCGGGATCGATGCGATCGGTGTGGTCAGTTCGACAGGGCCGGCCACACTCACCGCTTCGCCCCAAGCCCCAACGGATCCGCGTGTGGCGGTGCATCGTCGCCGGGGGCGTGACCATCCTTCACACGCTCGGGATCGATCGAACGGAGATAATCCCAGGTATAGATCCCTGTCTTGTGCCCGTCGGAGAATGCGATCCTGATCGCATAGTTGCCCACCAGCTCGGCGTCGGTGGCGATCAGAGGGGCTGTGGAGCTTGAGCCTGATGGCAGCACGGTCAGGGGGTTGGCCCGCATCTGCTTGCGGAGCTCGCGGGCGTCGGCGGACGGGGATAGGCGGCGGAGGTGGGCGATCGGGTAGTACGATCGCACGCCGTCGGACCAGACCACGGTCAGGCCCTCGTCCTTTTTCAGATCGAGCTCGGCGGGTGTCACCTCGGGCATCCGCGCATTCTAGGGAAGCCCCCCATGACCCAGACCGCCGTGACCCACGCAGCCGACCGTCTGGCCCGCGTGATGGACATCGCCGGATCACCCTCGTGTGTGGGGATCGATCCCGTCTACGACAAGCTGCCAGCAGCGGTCCGAGACGGGGCCGGCTCAGAAACCGACGCGATCGAGCGGTTCTGTTTCGGCGTGCTCGAAGCGGTGGTGGGGGTGGCCGGTGTCGTCAAGCCGCAGTCCGCATGCTTCGAGCGGTACGGCTCGGCCGGCTACGCCGTGCTCGAACGCACCGTTTCGCGCGCGAGGGAACTGGGTCTCGTGGTGATTCTTGACGCCAAGCGTGGGGATATCGGCAGCTCCGCGGAGCACTACGCCGCGGGCGCGGCAGGGATGGGCGCCGACTGGATCACGGTCAGCCCGTACATGGGCCCGTCCACGATCGAGCCGTTTCTGGATGTAGGCCTGGGTGTGTTCGCGTTGTGCCGCACCAGCAACCCCGACTCAGACGCGCTCCAGACCCTCAACTCCGGCGGTTCGACCGTGGCCGAGCACATCGCATCGATGATCGCAAACATGGGGATGTCCCGCCGGGGGGCTTGCGGGCTTAGTGACATCGGCGCGGTGGTCGGGGCCACCAAGTCCGCGGACGACGGCGCCGGACTCCGCGCCCGCATGCCCGATCAGATCATGCTGGTTCCGGGAGTGGGCGCGCAGGGCGGCACGCCCGAGGAGGTCCGCCCGCTGGCTCGCGGCGGTGCGGCGTCCCCAGGCACCTGGGGCGTGGTCGTCAACGCCTCGCGGTCGGTGCTGTATCCGAAGGCCCAGCCCGGTCAGGCCTGGCAGGGAGCGGTCCGAGCGGCGGCGGAAGCATTCGCGCACTCCCTCCGCGTCATCGGCGCATGAACAGGGCCGCACGACAGGCGTCGTGCGGCCCTCGAATCGTTCCTCCCTCACGAGAGGGGGTCAGGAACGGGTGAATCGATCAGCCACGCCTGCGGCGTGCCAGCACCAGCCCTCCGATCCCGGCGAGCGTCAAGGCTCCCGGTGCCGGCACAACCAGCATGCCGTCCACCGAAGCGGGTCGAGCCTCGAAGCTGTCAGAGAACAGCGAGCCCGTGCTTTCCATCATCAGGAAGCTGAGGGCTCCGATGAGCGTGCCCTCGGGGGTGTCGAAAGAGCCGCCCCCGGGTCCTTCGAAGATGCCGTCTCCGGCATCGTTGAACTGCGCCGAGGTGATCTCGCCGTCGAAGAATGCAAAGCCGAAGCGAAGATTCCACTGCCCCTCGAACGAGCCGGCGAGGTTGTCGCCGTCCGCGTCGCGGATCAGGAACCGTCCGCCTTCCGCGAAGGCGGTATTGCCGACCACATTCACGATGCTCATCGTGATGAGCACATACGCATCCGTGCCGCCGGTGTAGAAGCCCGGGTTGAAGACGACGGTCTCAACGCCCGCGCCGTACCCGGTCACATCGCCGGTCGTGGAGAGCCCATTCGCCGATGAAGCCTCAGCCATGAACTCACCGGTCCCGATATCGAACGACGCGGAGAGTTCGGTGAACCCGAAGCTCGTCACCAGTCCCGCGGAAGCGAGCCCGGAGCATGAAGCGAGGGCAAGGACACACACACAGTTCGCCGTCCGCATGGGGCGGTCTCCTCTCTGTACATCTGTACAGTCGGTCGGCAGCTCCCCCCTCCAAAAAGAGAAGCGTCCGCGACACCATGAGGAGCCAAGGTCCGAGAGCGTGCCAGCGATCCTCCGGTTTTTTGGCATGACCGACAGTCTGTTAGGGCAATGAAAGGACATTCGGTTGGTTATCGGGCATTGAGCCAGGCTGAGCCATCCGAAATATTGTCTGGAAATGCGGGAATTTCTGACCAAGACATGGGGAGGTTCCGGTAATATGCGCCGGTCCGGGAGTTGCCTGTACTCCGGCGCATGAGAGAGCGTCGGATCTCAAACGAGAGAGAAGGAGAGAAACCATGAGGTCCCTAGGGTTGCTCGCGATCGCGGCGATAGTCGGTTCAGCCGCGGCGGGATCGTTCAGCGAAACCGAGTCGAATAACACGATCGCCTCGGCCAACGACATCGGCAACTTCGCCTATCCGGGCGGCTCCGTGCTGGTGAGCGCCGCCCTTGGCGATAACGATGTGGATTGGTTCGGCTTTACCTTGAACGATTCGGCATCCTTGTCCGTGTTTGCCGCCTTCTCGCCCGCTGCAGGCGATGGCATCCTCCAGATCGTCACCGCCGGCGGCGATGTCATCGCCTTTGACGACGACTCGGGCGTGGGGTTCATGCCTTCCCTTCAGATCTCTAATCTTGCGGCTGGAACATACTACATCGGCTTCTCCGGATTCGGTGACGCCTTCAGCAATTCGGTCGATACCGATGAGCTCTTCGATGGCATCGGCCACTCGGAAAACTTCGACTACAAGCTGGCCGTCGGCTTTAGCATTGTCCCCGCACCGGCTTCGGTTGCGATGCTCGGTCTCGGTGGTTTGATGGCTACCCGCCGTCGCCGCTGAGAGACTATGTTCCGACCCAAACGCAGCGAGCCGGACCCCGAAAGGTACGGCTCGCTTTCTTTCTTCGCCCATTCACTGAAAAGAGCGCGAGAGGCCCGCGTCGTTCACATGGGCTTCTGTTCGATGGTCAAATCATACATGGACAGCAGTTTGTTCTTGTCGAACACCATCTCCTGGCGGGTCAGGCCAACGATGTCATAGACGGGGGTCAGTTCGATCGCGTCGACCGGGCAGGCCTCTTCGCACATCCCGCAGAAAATACAGCGTAGTTCGTCGATCTCGAACTTGGCCGGGTACTTTTCGCGATCGTCCCAAGGGCTTTCAGCCGCCTCGATATGGATGCAGTTGGCAGGGCAGATGGTCGGGCACATCATGCAGGCGACGCACTTGACGCGTCCCGCCTCATCCCGATTCAGGCGGTGGAAGCCGCGGAAGTTGCTCTTCTCGATCCCGCCCTCTTCGACGGGAAGGTTCTCCCGCCGTTGTTCGGGATACTGCAGGGTGCGGCTGGTGCGACCCTGACCCCAGCTGGTGAACATGTGCCGAAGGGTCGTCCCGAAGCCCTTGATGATCTCGGGCAGGTAGACGGCCTCGCCCGCCGTCATGGGGGCGGGATTGATGTTCATCAGTTCATCGTCGCGGATCGCCATGATGGGCAGAGTATAGCTCCCGGCGTCTCGCGTGAGCATACGATCGGGCATGTCCAAGCGTGCCGGTCCGCCTCTGTTCGAGCTGCTCCGTGAGCGCGGCCAATCCGCGAGCGACCGCCCCACGCCAGTCAAGGTGAGCGAGCCCGGCATCCCATGGTCCACGGCGGGCGTGACCCGTGCGGAGCGTTCCGCCGCCACCTTTGAGGATGAGCCCGTTCAGACCGGGGAGATCCGCCTGAGTTCGACCAAGCTCTATCTGGGCATCGCGGTCGCGCTCGCCCTCGTGGTTGTGGCCTGGGTCGCCGGCTATCGGATCGGTTTCGGTGCGGGAAAGGCGGAACTCACCCCCCTTGTCCGGGATGAGGCCATCGTAACCCCTCCCCGCCAGGCGGCTCCCGTGCCGACCTCGGACCCCGTGCGTCAACTCTCCGGCGGCCGCTCCTCCGAGCAATCTCAGGCTCAGTTGCAGCCCCAGATCCCGCGTCCCGGGGCACTGCCTGCCAACTGGGTGCTGCACGCCGACGGGCTTCGGGCGGCCGATCCTCGCGTGCCGGGGTCGAACTATCTGGAACTGGCCACTCTTCCGGCCGATCAGGCGATCGATGCCATTGGTTATCTGGCCTCGCGAGGGGTCCGGGCCATCGGTGTGCCGGTGGACTCGGGCGACGGATCGGCCAACAATCCCGCCCGCTATACGCTGTACTCCCTTGGGCTTGCGGTGCCCAGCGGGCAGTACAGCAGCATGGGTCCCGAGCGTCGGGACCACGAGCGTCTGATCTCCTCGATCGGCGCGGATTGGATGCGGGACCGCCGGGGAGGATCGAACTTCTCCCAGACATTGTGGCGGAAGTACGACCCCTGACCGACCCGGTCGCCGGGCGGATCACAGACGAGACGCGGGCTGCCCGCGGGAGCCGGACATGAGCATCGATCGTTCGTTGAAGACCGAGGGTAACCTGACCACCAAGCGTTCGGTGATGAAGCGTCACGAGCGTATCGAGGCCCTCAAGGACGAGAAGCGCCACTCCGGCAAGGACAAGGGCGCGCTCGGCCTGCCCAAGACCAAGGTCCGTGAGTAACCCGGTGGACGAGACCGCCTCGCAGCCGGTGCCCGCTCAAGCGAATCACGACGCCATCCGCACGCTGGGCCCTTCCCGGCGGGCGGCCTCGTTGCAATCGTCCGGCATCCGCAGAATCCTCGCCCGCGCGGCGACCATGCCGGACGCGGTCAACCTGACCATCGGGCAGCCGGATTTTCCGGTTCCCGAGACCGTGCAGCACGCGGCCATCGACGCGATCCGCGCGGGGCGCAACGGTTACACGCCAAGCACAGGCGATCCGGGGCTGGTCGCCCGCATCCGGGACTATCTGGCGATGGATCTCGGCTGGGATTGCGTCCCCGCCGGCACGCCGGGGAATGCGCCGGGCATCCTCGCGACCACGGGCACCTCGGGCGCATTGACGCTGGCCTATCTCGCGCTGCTGGATCCCGGCGATGAGTGCGTGATCCCAGACCCGTATTTCGTCAGCTATCCCGAACTGGCCCGCATGTGCCACGCGACCGCGGTGCCGTGCGATACCGGCGAAGACGGGGAGATGACGGCCGAGCGGGTCGAGCCATTGCTGACCGACAAGACGCGCTTCGTGCTCTTCAATACGCCCGCGAACCCGAACGGTGTGGTGGCGAGCAAGAAGACCTGCGCGGATCTGCTGGATCTCTGCCGTTCGCGCGGCGTGATCCTGATGTCCGACGAGATCTACGACGCGTTTGCCTTCCCCGATGCGAGGACGGACGCCTGCGCCCGCGATGCATCGGTCCGGCGTTGCCCCAGCCCGGCGCGGTTGCCGGGGGCCCAGGATACCGTACTGCTGATCCGCGGATTCGGCAAGACCTACGGATGCACCGGATGGCGATTGGGCTACGCCGCGGGCCCGGGCTGGCTGCTCGAGGCGATGGTCAAGTTCCACCAGTACACTTTTGTGTGCGCACCAACACCGCTGCAGGTGGCGGCCGCGTCCTGCTTCGACGCGGATATGGACCCGGTCGTCCTGAACTACCAGCAGCGGCGCGACATGATCGTGGACAGGCTCGGTCCGCTCACCCACATCGCCCCGCCCGGCGGCGCGTTCTACGCATGGGTCAAGGTCCCGGAACACCTCGGCATGTCTGGCAGCCAGTTCACCGAGTTGGCGGCCGAGCACGGCGTGCTTGTGGTCCCGGGCGGCGTGTTCTCCGCCAAGGACACACACTTCCGCATCAGCTACGCGACCAACCCGGCCCGCCTGGCCGAGGGCCTCGACACGCTTGCCCGGTTGATGTCGAAGTGAGCGGCCAGAATCAGAAAAGGATCTGGATTCGGGCGTAGACGCCCTCCCGCTCGAGCTGGGCGCTCAGCGATTGGACTTCGATCGCGCTGCGGATGAACTGGTATCCGGCGCTGAGCCCCACATTCGGCGCAAGCCGGATGCTCGTCTCGGCAGACATGTCGAGCACGGTGCCCTGGCCGTCGAAGGTCTGCGTGCTCGCGGTGCCCGAGAGCGCGAATCCGTCGGCGATGGCCCATGAGACGCCGCCGCCGACCACTGGCACCGCGACCACGCCACGCGCATCGCGATAGGTGGCGGTGCCGCCTTCGTCGATCGTTCTTCCGAAGTGGGCGTCGATCGCCTTGAGCCCGCCGATGAACGACACGGTGACCGGCCCGGGACGGAAGGCGTCCCAAGCGAGCGTCAGGTCGTAGATGTCGTACTCGCCCTCCCCGGAAGCGAGGGAAGACAGACGCATCAGCCCGTCATCTCCCGTGATCGCACCGGTCGCCCCGGAGATGCCACCGTCCCGCAACGCGGTGTCACGGTCGATGATCAAACGAAGCGAGTCGCCGGTCTGCGGGCTGCTGGGACCGTCGCCATCGAGCCGCGGGGCGTCGAATCGGAACTGATCGGGAACCAGCCCTGTGCTGCCGAACGATGGAAGGACCACCTCGCCCTCGATCCATGCAAGTTCCACGCCGTCCGCCCGCATGAGCGACAGCCTCGCCCGCCCGCGCCGGGTGGCGTCGATGACGAGGTCGGCGGTGCCGCTGCTCTCGGTCATCTGCATAGCCTGCGGCCCGCCCGTGTTCAGGGCGAACCCGATGAGGATCGTGCCCAGCATCATCATGATCTTTGATCGGTCTGGACCGGCTGTTCAAGTGAGTCTGATTTATCCCCTAAAAAGGGTGTTTTGTTCGGTCGATCCCCGGCAATCATGGGTCCGGGGCGTTGGTGGCCGATACTCATGTCCTTATGACCAACCAGATGCCTGCGAACCATCGATCCGCCTCTCCCTGGACCCTCTGGGGCAAGCGGCCGCCTCGGGGCGACGAGCACCGGCTGCTCGAAGGCCCGAAGCTTCGACGGGAAGAGCTGATCCGGTCGGTCCGCATCTTCGCCGAGTTCATTCGGGGCTTCCGTCAGCTGCACTTTATCGGCCCGTGCGTCACGGTGTTCGGCTCGGCCCGGTTTGAGCCGGGGCACCGGTACTACGAGCTGGCGCGGCGTCTGGGATCGGCGCTCGCCGAGTCGGGATACGCGACCATGACGGGCGGTGGGCCGGGCATTATGGAAGCGGCCAACCGCGGGGCTCGGGAAGCGAACGGGCTTTCAATCGGGTGCAACATCCAGCTGCCGATGGAGCAGGAGCCCAACCCCTATCTTGATAAGTTCGTCGAGTTCCGCTATTTCTTCGTGCGCAAGGTGATGCTGGTCAAGTATTCCGATGCCTTCGTGGCGATGCCGGGCGGCTTCGGCACGCTCGACGAGATCTTCGAGACGGCGGTGCTGATCCAGACCGGCAAGATCCAGCAGTTCCCGATGATCGTGATGGGATCGGATTTCTGGGAACGCCCGATGAACTTCATCCGCACGCGCATGGTGGAGGAGGGTGTGATCTCGCCGCGAGATCCGGACCTGATCCGGATGACCGACGATGTCGACGAAGCGATCGGCTGGATTCAGGCGTCGGGCGTGAAGGAGACGCCGGTGCGTCCAAAGTCACTGCTGGGCGAAAAACGGGAACCGAGCGCGACGACGCGTACGGGGGAGCCGGCTGCGTAGTTTCAGACGACCCGCACCCCCTCGTTTCGCGTTTTCGCCCGGAACAGCTCTCGAAGCCGGGCCGTCACGCGGCCCATGCGTGGCGCATCGGAGCCGATCGGGCGTCCATCCACTCGTTCGACCCACGCGATCTCGCCCATCGTGCCGGTTGTGAAGCACTCGGCGGCGTTGTAGACATGAGTCAGGCTGATGTCCCGCTCGACGCACGGGATGCCGTCGGCGGCGCACAGATCGAGGATGACACGCCGTGTGATGCCCTCCGGGCAGGCCACGGTCCGCGGCGTCTGGACGACCATCTCCGGCTTGCCCGCGTGGGCAGGGTACTCGGACACGATGAAAATGTGCGTCGCGTTGGTCTCGGCCACGAAGCCGCGCTGGTCGAGCATCAGTGCGTCGTCGGCTCCGGCGACATTGGCTTCGACCTTGGCCATGATCGACTGGATCAGATTGTTGTGATGGATGTTGGGATCCATGCAGTCCGGCGGGAATCGACGGATGCTGCTGGTGATCAGCGTGACACCCTTGCCCGTGCCGTCGCCGTAGACAGGCGCCTTGTGCTCGGCCAGCACAATGAGCGTCGGGCCGGATTGGTTCAGTCTCGGATCCATCCCGCTGGTGATCTTCACGCCCCGCGTCAGTGTCAGGCGGATATGGACACCGTCGCGCATGTTGTTGGCTTCGAGCGTTTTCCTGATCTCTGAGACCAGCTCATCGCGGGTGGGTATCTGGGTGAACGCGAGGGCTTTGGCCGAGCGACGGAGGCGCTCCAGGTGCTCATCGAGGGTGAAGATCTTCCCGTCGTACAGCCGCAGACCCTCCCAGACAGCGTCCCCGCCCTGCACCGCGGAGTCGAAGGGGCTGATACCGGCCTGATCGCGGTGGACCAGCGTGCCGTTGATATTGACGAGCAGGTCCCGATTCTTCTCGTTGAAGGTCTGGAGCATGGGCGGAGCATACCCGCCCGATCAATAGCCCAGCATGCTCACTGCCGAGACGGTGTCCGGCGCGAACGGCTCACGCGTGCGGGTGGTCAGCCGATGCGACTCCAGGCGCGGTTCGATCTGCTCCCACGGCACGCCAGCTCGGCGGTCGAGGATCGCCCGGGACCAGGCCGAACGCTGCGGATCGTTGGACTCCGATCCGGCGATCAGTGCCGCGTCTGCTTCCGGTCCGGCGAGGGCGAGCACGCCCGCGGCCACGATCGCATCGCTCCGCGTGTCGTTCAATCCCAGACGCTCTACCAAGATCTCCGCGGCCCGCGCCTGCCGCGGCCCGGCCCGCTCTCCCGCGATGATCGCCGCCGCGAGATACCGCTGCTGGTCGTCCTCTGCATCGAGCGATGCCTCCAACAGCGGCAGCGCGCGGTCCAGATGAAGGACCAGACGCCGCACGGACTGGCGTGCGTTGAATCCGAGCTGGTACGAGTTGCCGAGGTGCCGGTCGTCGCGGAGTTGGTCCACCGTGGCGGCCAGCAACGCGTCCGATGGCTCGCCCTCGATCCGGTTCCACAGCACATCGGTGGCAAAGGCCCGGTTATCCCACTGGCGTGAGGCGAGCAACGACTCGAGCATTGGCCGGGACTCCGGCCACGCGTGCGACAGGATCATCCGCGCCCGACGCTGGTCGTAGTAGTCGTCCGCGTCCGGCCCCCACGCGGAGCCGGGCGCCTCAAGTTCGTCGGCGGCCGCACGAACGAGCCGGCGGAGGCTCCAGCCGGTTACCTCGCCTCGCTCGAAGCGCCGGGTCAGTTCGGACTGAAGCCGGAAGTCGACCGTTTCGCCGGGGCGTTCGAGAAGCACGAGAACGGTCGTGGGTGTCCGGATGACATACCAGCCCGTCCGGATCGCCCGCCGGGCACCCGCCGCGCTCAGCGATACAGTCGCGAGCAGCACGGCGGTCCCGGTCAGCTGGACCGGGCCGGCCCAACGCAGGTTCCGGGTTGGGCGAACGGCGTGCCCGCACTCCGGGCAGACGCCGGTCGGTGTGGATGACAGGTCATACCCGCACCGCCGCATCCACACCAGCCGGGTCGGCCACCAACGGCCTGGGTGCCTCGGCCCCGGGCACCATCGCTTGGGCCGTGTGAAGCGCAGGGAGATACCGAACGCGACGATCGCCGACGCGATGATCAATCCGCTCAGCCCGAGCCATCCGAGGATGTTGTGCACGAATCCGGTATCGGCGATCAAGGGTCAGCCGCTCGAACGGGCGGCGGCCAGCGTGTCGTAGAGAACTTGGCACGCCTCCAGCACCCCGGCCAGCCTGTCCGGCACCGGCTCGGTGCGAGGGCGGAACGGCTCGAAGCCGGTCGATCGCTCCACGCTCGCATACCAGTGGGGGGCCCAGACGCCGTCCTCCGGGCGTGGTCCGGGTGCCCAAGACAGCATCGCGGCGTCGAACGGCACGCCGAGTCGGTGACAGAGGGCTTTCAAGGCCGATTCCGGTTCCCGCAGAATGTCACTGGAATCGACGACCGCCGGCACGCGGCCCGTCCGGTTCTTCAGGCGTTCGAACAGCATGACTTGCTGCGGCAACCCGAGATCCTCGGGTGTGGGATTCGGGATGACCTTCGCGAAACTGACGATCATCGCAGCGGGATCACGGATCAGGAAGCAGTTGGTCAGCCCGTCGATCCAGTCGAGGTCCATCCCGGGCGTGATGTGGTGGGCCATGTGCTTCTGGTACCAGATCGGGCGACCGTTCGGCACTGGACCCGTCAGCGTGCGGGTGACGGAGACCGCGTCGCAGTCCATCGCGTCGATGATCGCGTCGGCGGCAGGGTGAGTGGCCCGCTTGGCGGGCTCGAGCCAGCGGAGATAGTGCCCGTAGAGCGGCTCGTCCACAACGGCCGTGTCCGCCCGCGATCCCCACGACCGCATCAGGGCCGTCGAGATGTTCCGCGGCCCGGACCACATGGCGATGCGGACCGGGCTATCTACCTGTGGTATGCCGGAGTCATTGCTCATGGGCGAAGCGTACAGCATCAGGGGTCTTGTATACTCAACCCATGATCGATCGCTCCCTAAATTACGGGCGTGCAAGCATCGGCGGCTTCCTCCGCCGGATTGCGCCGTATGAGAATGTGCTCGATCTGGGTGCTGGGCACGGGGATGACTTGGCGATCGCTCAAGACATGTGCCCGGGCTGTCGTCGGATCGCGGTCGAGAACCACCCCCCTTACGCTCACGCGCTGCGATCGTCCGGCATCGAGTGCCACTCCTTGGACATCGAGCGCGACCGCCTCCCGTTCGATGATAAGTCCATCAGCGTTGTAATCGCCAACCAAGTACTGGAGCATATCAAGGACATCTTTTGGGTACTGCACGAAGTCTCGCGGGTACTCAATCAGGGCGGGCATTTCATCATCGGTGTGCCGAACCTCGCCTCGTTGCACAATCGCGTGTTGCTCGCTATCGGTAGGCAGCCCACCGTGATCAAGACCGACAGCGGCCATGTACGAGGCTTTGTGCTGCCCGACTTCGTCGCCTTTCTTGAGGCCTGTTTCCCTGGCGGGTACATCGTGAAGCAGCGGCGTGGAGCAAACTTCTACCCGCTCCCACCCATTCTGGCTAAGCCAGCGGCTCGCATGTTCCCATCCATGGCGTGGGGCACAATGCTCCTTCTCGTCAAATGTGGCACCTACAACGGCGGCTTTATCCGCCGTCCCCTCGAACAGGGCTATGAGACCCGTTTCTTCGTGGGGTGACCGGCGCCGGGGGATTTCACTCCTGACATCCCGCGCCCAATCATCCGGCATGGCGATCACCACCCAGGCCGTCCTGGCCACCGCGTTGTTTCTCGGCATGCCAACAAACCTCCCCAGCCAACCCGATGAGGACGCTCAGGCCGCGGGGGAGGTCGCGGAGATTTCCAGCCGCCGTATGACGGTGGGGGGCCAGGACTACGCCTGGTCAGTCATCGTGCCTCATGGCGTCGAGCCAGGCGGGGCGGCCCTGCTTTTCCTGCACGGTTACGGCGAGTGCGGCGATGACGGCGGTCGTCAGCTCGGCGTCGGCCTGCCCCCGGCCGTGTTCAAGAACCCGGGCGAGTGGCCCTTCGTGCTGATCGTTCCCCAGAAGCCGGTACACAACTCGGAGTGGGAGGACCACGAGCAGGCGGTCCTTGCCATGCTCGACGCCGCCGCCGCCGAGGGTCTCTATGACCCCAAGCGTCTGGCCATCACCGGGCTCAGCCAGGGCGGGCACGGCACGATCGCCTTCGCGTCACGCCACCCGGACCGCTTCCGTGCGGCCGCGCCCGTGTGCGGCTACGCCGACCGCCGTTTCGACGAGAAGCAGCAGCGGATCGGAGAGACCGAGGCTTCCTCTGACGATCCGACCATCATGGCCGCGGCGGAGCGGCTCAAGGCCATGCCGGTCTGGCTGTTCCACGGCGGCGCGGACAGTGTGGTGCCTCCGGGCGAGTCACGCGCGCTGGCCGCCGCGATCGAAGCCGCGGGCGGCGAGGTCCGCCACACGGAGTACGAAGGTGTGGACCACAACTCGTGGGATCGTGCCTACGCGGACTCAGCGTTGGCCGGCTGGTTCCTCGAGCACACCCGCTGACGCAGGCTCACCGGATTCTTCCGCGGGTCCGGAGTCCGGGTCGTCGATCGATGACACTACGGGGCGATCGATGCCACCGAACTGCGGGCGGATGCCCAGCGTTCGGAAGACCATCGGGCGGATCTCGCGGATTTCTGGCTTGTGCACGCGCGCCAGCAGGATCACCGTGCCCAGCCGCAGGCACGCGCTAACGATAAAAAGGGTGTGGTACGCGAAGAGACCCTCCCCAAGGAGTTTGAACAGGAAGGCACCGATCATCGAGCCGGTGACCACCATCGTTGCGTTCAACGCGTTCTGCGTGGTCAGCACGCTGGTCCGTTCGTTGGCCGGGATCGATTCGAGCAGCAGCAGCATGGTGGCCATCTCGTAGCATGCCCACAAGACGCCCGAGAGCAGCTGCACGCCCACCAGGTACCACGGATTCGGCGAGATAACCCAGATCGCGCTCAGCGGGAGGATGCCCAGCCCGCCAATCCAGAGCAGATTCCCCGCTCCATACCGCTTGGCGAACCGCCCGATCAGCGGCATCGCCAGCACACGCCCGAGGAACGAGCAGCACAACAGACCCGCAAATACGGTGTAGTCCAGTTCGAGCGACTTGAGCATATACGGGCCGAAGAACGGCCCGGACACCTGCACGCAGAGCTGCAGGCACAGCATGTACAAAAGCAGCCGACCGCCCGATACGGCATTCGGGCCGCGCAGGAAGGTGGTGAACGGCACACGCTTCTGGTTGGGGGGCATCGGCACCGGCTCGCTGACCCGGGTGTGGCACCAGGTCGACCCCAGCCGCGCCATTCCGGCGAGCAGGAACAAGCCGGCGTACACCGTCAGATAGGTCGTGTCACCGTCTTGGCCCCAGCGTTGCTTGCCGAAGTGCAGCAGCAACCCGGCTCCGACCAGCGAACACAGCATCACGAACTGGGCGGCCCGTGTCCGCGACGCGAAGTACCGGGCCCGGATCGAGCCGGGCACAACCGTGCCGATCCATGTGTTCCACGCCGGCCCGCCGCCGAGGTTGAGCGCCCAGTACAGACCCACACTGAGAAACATCAGCCAGGTGGGCATCGTCCCCAGCATCGCCCCGATGATCATCGGGACGAAGGAAAGGCACTGAGCGCCCGCCGTTAGGACGACCCATTTCTTGTGTGAGCGAAGCCGGGCCACCATCCACGGGCCGGCGAGCTGCAGCAAGGCTCCCGCCAGCAGCGGCACCGAGCCCAGCAAGCCAGCCGCCGCCTCGCCGATGCCGACCGCCAACGCAAACGCGACAAAGTATGCCTCCCCGCAACCGACCATGACGCTGAACAGCATCGCGTCGGTCGTGCTGAAACGCAGGTCGCGACGCACTCTGCTGTCGGTGCGTACAGGCAATACCGCTCTCGATGAACCGCCGATCAGACCCAACACACGCTCCCGGGGGCGGTCCCTCGCCGCCCGGCCGATTGTCCATCGGTTCACACGCCCGCCGGCATCCGATCACGCACGGTGACCTTGCCCTTGGTGCGATACTCCTCGCCCGCGGCGGCCACGAAATCCTCCAGCGGCATCTGCCCGAGGTCCTTCTCCTCGCCGAACGCGCGCACCGAGACGGCCCGGTTCTCCGCGTCACGCGGCCCAACCACCAGCAGGTACGGGATTTTCATCTCCGCACCGGCCTTGATCTTGCCCTGCACCCGGTTGTCCGAGTCGTCCAGCGTCGCCCGCAGCCCGGCCGCGGTGAGCTTCCCGACCACCTCGCGGGCGTAGTCGTTGCTCTTTTCGCTGATCGGCAGCACACGGATCTGCTCCGGGCTCAGCCACAGCGGGAAGGCGCCGGCAAAGTGCTCGATCAGCACGCCGCAGAACCGTTCCATCGAGCCGAACGGCGCGCGGTGGATCATCACCGGGCGGTGCCGCTGGTTGTCCGGGCCGATGTAGCCCAGATCGAACCGCTCCGGCAGGTTGTAGTCCACCTGCACCGTGCCGAGCTGCCACTCGCGCCCGATGACATCCTTGACCACGAAGTCGATCTTGGGTCCGTAGAACGCCGCTTCGCCGGGTTCCTCGCTGAACGGCACGCCGAGGCTCTTGGCCGCTTCGCGACAGGCTGCCTCGGCCTTATCCCAGTTCGCCGGATCGCCGGTGTACTTGGCGCTGTCCGGGTCACGCAGCCCCACACGCACGCGGTAGTCCTTCATCCCCAGCACATCGAAGATGATCTTGACCAGCGACAGGCAGCCGAGCACCTCCTGGCCAACCTGCTCGGGCGTGCAGAACAGATGGGCGTCGTCCTGCGTGAAGCCGCGGACCCGGGTCATGCCGTTGAGTTCACCCGACTGCTCCCAGCGGTACACCGTGCCGAACTCGGCCAGTCGGACCGGCAGATCGCGGTATGAATACTGCCGAGAGCCGAAGATCTTGATGTGGTGCGGGCAGTTCATGGGCTTGAGCATGAAGCCCTCGATCTCGCCCACCTTCAGGTTGTTCGACAGTTGGGCGCAGGTGCACCCCTCGTCGCTGAGTTGCTGCATGTGGTCCCGGTCCACCAGCGGCGGGAACTGGCTGTCCGCGTAGTACGGGAAGTGCCCACTCGTGCGGTACAGGTCCAGTTTGCCGATGTGCGGCGTGAAGACCTCGGAATAGCCTTGCTTCTCCAGTTCGGCCGCTATGAACTTCTGCAGTTCCTTGCGGACGATCGAACCCCGCTGTGTCCACAGGATGAGCCCCTGGCCCACCGTCTCGTCTATGTGGAAAAGGTGCAGCTTCTTGCCAAGCACGCGGTGGTCGCGCTTCTTGGCTTCCTCGATCCGAGTCAGGTAGGCGTCCAGGTCCTTCTTGGAGTAGAACGCCGTGCCGTAGACGCGGGTCAGCCGGTCGCTGTTCTCGTCACCATGCCAATACGACGACGCCAGGCTCATGACCTTGAACGCGCCGATCCGCCCGGTGCTCGGCAGGTGCGGCCCGCGGCACAGGTCTTCCCAGTCCTTTCCCGGCTCGCCCGTCGCGTACCAGGAGAGCGTCAGAGACCCCGCCTCGTGGGCACGGTGCGCGTTGTCGATCTTGAACTTGTTGCCCTCTTTGTTCAGCTTGGCGATGCCGGCGCCATATTCCATCTCGTACCGCGTGAACGGCCGGTCCTCCCTGACGATCTTGGTCATTTCGGCTTCGATCGCCTCAAAGTCGCCCTCCTTCAGGGGTCGGTCCTCCGGAAACGCGATGTCGTAGTAGAACCCAGTGTCCAGCGGCGGGCCGTAGACCAACAGAGCTCCCGGCACCACCCGCTGTATCGCCTCGGCCATCACATGGGCCGTCGAGTGACGCAGCAGATAGAGCGCGTTCGCATCCGCCTCGCCCTCGCGTGTCTTCTCGGTCACGATCGAGAGTGTGCAATCCCGGTCCAGCACGACCGATAAGTCGCTCAGCTCCCCATCCACAAGGCAGCCGACCGCCGCCTGGGCAAGACGCGAGCCGATCGATTCGGCCACCTGGCGGGCCGTCACCGCAGACTCGAACTCCTTGACCGATCCATCCGGAAGCGTGATGCGGGGCATGGTGATCCTCTGTTCGTCTGGGCCATTCTTCGGCCCATCTCGCCCGTCTCGTCCTCAAACAACAAACGCCCGGCTCGCCGAACCGGGCGTCGAATCAGCAATCGCTGAGCCGTCCCCGGTCACCCGCTGGAGGTCGTAGTCGTCCAGTTCACTGCGGTGGGGGCCCGGCTCATGGCCCAATCCTAGCCCGCGACCACGCCACCCACAGGCTTTCCCCACCAAACCGCCCTTCCCGGGCCCTCAGCCGCGTTGCATTTTTATCTTGCGATATATCCGAAATCGATATATCATGCGGCCGTACATATCCGCGGAGGCACCATGCTCACCCTCAAGCCAGACCACTCCGAACTGGTTGTCCTCTCCATCCTCGCCGACACTCCGTCCTACGGCTATGCCATCTCCAAAGCGGTCGCCGCCCGCTCCGAAGGCCATTTCAAGCTTGCCCCCTCCAACCTCTACCCTCTGCTGACCCGCCTCGAGAAGCAGGGTCTGGTCACGACCAACTGGGAAGAGGTCAAATCCGACACCGCCGACCCCGACGCCGACGGCCGTCGGCGCAAGTGGTACCGACTCAGCGCCAAAGGCCAGAAACGGCTCGCACAGCACATCGACGCCTACCACCGCGCCCGGGCCATTCTGGAAGCCTTCGTCACCCCGGCCGCGGAGCCCCGGGCGTGACCCTCATCCGCCGCACGCCCGACCCCGTCCGCCCCAGCACGCCCGACCCCGTCGACGCCTGGCTGGATGTGCTCGTCGCCATGCTGTCCATTCCCAAGGCCGACCGCCAGCGGGTCCGCGACGAGTTGGAGGACCACCTCCGTTCCCGCATCGACGACCTGCTGATCCACGGGCTGACCGAACCGCAAGCCCTCGAAAAGGCCGTGGCCGAACTCGGCGAGACCGCCGACCTCGCCCGCCAACTCTCGCACGCCCACAAACCACCCCGCACACGGAGATACGCCATGCACGCCCTGATCATCGCCCTGACCGGAACCGTCGTTGCACTCGGTGTGAACACGATGCGGCCCAATGCTGGATTGCCGACCGCACCGGGCAACGAGTTACAGGTTGCCAATGTCAAGCCCGAACGGTCGGATCTCCCTCCCCAGGGAGTCGAGTTTAATGATGAACAATTATCTATGACGGCGTTGGTGCCGGTAAACCAAGACTCGAGCTTCGCGGAGGTCCTCCAACCGTTCGCTGAAAGCCTTGGGTTGCAGCTCGATATTGACCAGATCTCTCTGAGTCAGCGCGGGCTTACGGCGGTTGAGAAGGTACGCTTCGTGAATCAGCCCGAGCGATCCCTCGGATCCGTCTTGAACTCGATCACACACGCCCTTCCAACCAACGAGTGGCACAAGTACGGAGAGCAGGATCGTGTTGTCGCCGCAAGATTTGGCGATCGGATGTTCGTAACGACTCGGGCTGGGCTTGATCGAAGGAGTATGACGCGGCACGTGTACTCTTTGGCGTCATTCTCGGCGTTTCATGAGTCGGGAGAGCGCAGCTTCCAAGACATCGCTGAGACTTTGGCGAACCATGCTTCTCCTGAAGACTGGGAACAGAATGGCGGAGACCTCGCCGTGTTCAGCACGCTTGGGTCATCCCTGATTGTCACCGCGCCCATACGCATCCACGGCGAGTTGCAGAGTCTATTGGACGACTTGGCGGCAGAGTTTGCCAAACAGGAGGCCCAGCGTGCGAGAATGGCCGAAGAGCAGGCAGAAGCCAACGCAGACGCCCATGGCCAAATCGTCTCTCGTATCAAGCATGAGTACGAACTCGCCGTCAGCGAGCAGGTCGGCCTTGTTCAGAAAATCGACGAACTCTCGGGCGCGTACGCCCGCGCCGAATCTCGTCTGTTCGAAGTGAACAAGGACGAGCAGGCCCGGAACGAGATGATCCAGGAGATGGCCCGCATCCGCGGAGAGAAGCGGGCGCTCGAAATCCGCCTGCAGGAAGCCACCGCCCGCGTCGACTACCTGCTCGGCCGGATGATCGAGATCGAGTACGAACCGCTCGTCCGCGCCCGGGACTCGAGCGCCGCGCGCAACCCGAACGTGCAACCCGGAGCCATCGAAATCCGCGGCGAGATTGCCCGGGCCGGCATCTACGACTATCGACTCGGACAGACGCTCAGCCGCATGCTCGTCGCGGCCGGGGGCCTCTCCGACGCCGACAGCAAGGTCCAACTGCTGCGAGGCGGGAAGGTCATCCAGGAATGGTCCGCCGAGGAAGCGACGTCCGGGCCCGGGTCAAACGCGACCCTCCTTCCCGGCGACACCATCGCCATCGTCGACTGAGCGATCCGGGCTCGCCTACCCCCCGGCACGCCCCCCTGGTTCCCGATACCCTATAGGGGTCCGGGAGCCGGTCCTCATGATCTGTCCATTCTGCAACGCCAACGACGACAAGGTCATCGACTCACGCCCCACCGAGGGCGGGGCCGTCATCCGCCGACGCCGCGTCTGCCTCAAGTGCGACCGGCGTTTCTCCACCTACGAACGCGTCGAGCAGGCCAGCCGGCTCATGGTCGTCAAGAAGGATGGCTCCCGCGTCCCCTTCAACACCGAGAACATCATCCGCGGCGTCTCCAACGCCTGCGGCAAACGCCCCATCGCCGAGGATATCAAGCGAAACCTCGCCGAACAGGTCGAGGAAGAACTCCACTCCGAGTTCGAGCGAGAGGTCCCCAGCGCAACCATCGGCGAGCGAGTGATGGCCAAACTCCGCCATGTCGACAAGATCGCCTACATCCGCTTCGCCACCGAGCACCTCCAGCTCTCCACGCTCGAGGAGATCCAGCGCGAACTCGACGACCTCTCCCAGCGTCCCACCGAAGGGCCGGACCAGACCTCGCTGTTCGATCCAAAATCCTCCCCACACTGAGTTCAATGACGGCCGCGTTACGCGCGTTGGGGAAGATCCGGGTCGCTGCCAGTCGAATAAAATCGGATCCGTTGCCCATCCGCGTCCTCGACCATCAGCGCCGCCTCCCGCGCCAGCATGATGAGATCGGCGCGGTCTTTCAAGCCCAGCTTGGTGCCCATCCGCTCGCGATGGCCCTCGATGGTTGATACCGACCGCTTCAGGATCTCCGCGATGTCCTTGGACCGCAGCCCCTCACCGAGCAACGCCAGCACCTCCAACTCCCTGGGCGAAAGGGCGTCCAGCCGTCCGAGGTCATGCACGCGCGAGAACACCACAGTGTCCGCGGGCATCTCGCGCCGAACCCGATGCACCCGATCCAGATCGGCGGGCTCGAGGATCAGGAGCGCATGCTTGGCGGTCTCGTCCGCGTCATTCAGCCGGACTGGCACGAACCGGATCATCTTCCGCTTGCCCGACAGAATGAACAGCAGGCAGAGCGGACGCTGCTCGTCAATGCAGCGACGGATCATGGCCTCACGCTCGCCCGCCCAGGGCCCGGGCAGCAGATCGCTCGGACGCTTGCCGAGCATGTCGTTCGGGTTCTCTATCCCAAACACCGCCGTGCACTCGGCCGTGCACCACACCACCCGGCATTGCTCGTCAAACACCCAGATCGCGGTACGCGATAACGAATCGGCGATGGCGTGAAGCAGCCGCACCGCGCTCATGCCCGGCCGCAGATCGGATGCCGTCGGCTTCGCGGGATCTGGATGAGACCAAATTGTCAACGAATCGCCCTCTCACAAACGCCGGCCAGAGCCCAGCCCGAAGCCCAGCCAAACTCGCGAGTGTAGGGACAGTGTGCTCGGACGGTAAGGCCTAAGACAATCGACAAACCGCTAAGAAGAACGATTTATCGCTTGGGTGCAAGAGCCAACACACCCCGCTCGGCGTCGGCGTCCTCCAGCCGCAGCCCGGCCCGCTGAGCCATGAGCAGCAGTTCGGCCCGGTCGTGCACGCCCAGCTTTTGGCCGATCCGCTCTCGGTGCCCCTCCACCGTCGAAATCGATCGATTCAGGGCGGTCGCGATCTCCTTCGGCCGCAGCCCTTGTCCGAGCAGGGCGAGCACCTGCAACTCCCGTCCCGTGAGAACTTCCAGCGGGCCAAGCACATTCACTTTGGAGCAAACGGCATCACCGCCGCGGGCCAGTTCTTCCTTCATCTGCTCCGGAGTCGCGGACTCGGAAATCGCCATGGTCCACGCGTGCCCGCCGGCCGATATGGGAACAAACCGCGTCACCGTGCGGACACCGAGCCAAATCGAGTAGAGGCTCTTTGTATGTCCGGTCCGATGAGCCTCGTCGATCAGGGCATACCGCTCCCGTGCCCAAGTTCCGGGCACGATGGCGTCTAGCCGCGACCCGATCACTTCGCCCTCGTGACACAGCAATCGACCGATCCGGCAGCACCGCCACACGATCACGCCCCGATCGTCAAGAATCAACGCCGAAGCGTTGCGGAGTGAAGCGATGAGAAGCGAGAACAAGGCCCCGGGGTCGATCTCCCCCGGAAGAGTCCTCGCTCCCATCGCGATAGTTTCGCTCATGCACGGTATCGGAATCTGTTTTTCCACGAGATGTCCCCTATTCCGTGCATTGTCCTCGATCTCCTATCATGCCGCAACGGGTAGAACCACCTGTTCTGGATAAACCGGTCAGATTTAGCATCACCATCCGGAGGACCGATATGGCCACCAAGCAGCAGCCCACACCAGCCGCGTGCTTCGACGGATTGCGCGAACAAGGCATCCTTCGTGATGGCATGATGTGCATGGTGGGGGGCTTCGGGCTCTGCGGCATCCCCGAACAACTCATCATCGCCCTCCGCGACTCGGGCGTAAAAAACATCACTTGTGTGTCCAACAACGCCGGAGTCGACGACTGGGGTCTCGGCCTGCTCCTCCAAACCAGGCAGATCGCCAAGATGATCTCCTCCTATGTCGGCGAGAACGACGAGTTCGCACGCCAGTACCTCGCCGGGGAGCTCGAGGTCGAGTTCAACCCCCAGGGCACCCTGGCCGAGCGCGTCCGCGCCGGTGGCGCCGGCATCCCCGCCTTCTTCACCGCCACCGGCGTCGGCACCGTAGTTGCCGAGGGCAAGGAGGTCCGTACCTTCGCCACGCCCAACGGCGGCCAAGAACGCGAGTTCGTCATGGAGACCGGCCTCTTCGGCGACCTCGCCCTCGTCAAAGCCTGGAAGGCCGACCGCTACGGCAACCTCGTCTACCACCGCACCGCCCGAAACTTCAACCCCGAGATGGCCACGGCCGCAAAGTTCTGCATCGCCGAGGTCGAGGAAGTCGTTGATGCCATCGACCCTGACGAAGTCCACACCCCCGGCAACTTCGTCGACCGCTTCGTGGTCACTAAGTCGGAAAAGCGCATCGAGCAGCGGACGGTGCGCAAGTGAACCCGACGACGCCCCCGCGCCCCGGTTCCGAATGCGTGGGGTGTCCTCTCGAACGCCCGACGCAGAAGTCTGAAGATCAGCGACGCCGGCGGGCAGAAAGCCCCAGACCCATCGCCAGCACGCCCAGCGCGCCGGGCGCCGGCACGAACCCTCGGATCACGAACCCCGAGGTCGTTCCGTCACTCAGCACGCCGTAGCCCACGATGTCGCCGTTGTTGTTCACATCTGTCGCCGCGAGCAACCGGCTGAACCCGGTGCCCTCGGTGATGAAGTCGTTGAGATCGTACATCACGCCGTCGACCCATGCCCACGCCGCGCTGTCCAGCACGAAGTCGGCGTCCCACGCGTAACCGACGACCAGCCCGCGGTCATTGATTGCGTTGGCCTCGGACTGCTCGAAGCCGTCCAGCGTGCCGAGCAGGGTGACCTCGCCCCGGCCCTCGAAGATCGCGGCCTGCCAGCCCTCATCCACGCCGGCGCTGGTAAACCCGACAACCACATCGAGGTTGTTCACATCGGTCGCGATCGAGAGGTTGTATCCGGGCGGAGCGATGTCCACATCCTCGTACCCGCCCCGACCGTCCGGACGAGACATGAACGCGTCGTCGGGATCGCCGAAGAAGAACGCGCTGCCGACCAACACGCCCCCGTCATTGATCCCGCGGTTCGCGCCGCCCTGATAGAACTGCGACGCACCGGCGATCCGCCCGCCCTTGACATCGTCCCAAACGAAGCCCTTGGCGAATCCAGGCGTCAGCGCCGCCTGGCCGACCACCACCCCGAAGCTGTTGATGTCCCACGCCACCGACGATCCGAACGCGCCCATCGCCGCGCCGAGATCTACCGGATCGGGCAGATCGCCCCGCGGCGTGCCGGGCCACATGGTCGCCGTCCGGAGCCCGTCGCTGAACTCCGAATAGCCGACCGTCGCGCCCGCGTCATTGATCGCGTACGCCACCGAGTGGGACGCCCCCGCGACCGTGCTCAGATCGAGCGGGCCGAAGCCACGGTCCCAGCGCGTCGCATGCACCGTGGCATTGTCGCCCAGCAGCGACTCTCCCACGATGGTCCCGTCGTTGTTGACGCCCCAAGCGATGGAGCCCTGCCCGCCCAGCGAGCTCAGCGCCTCGATCGATTGCCCGTTCGCGGGTCCCGCGAGCACCAACGCGCCCGCCACCGTCAGCATGATCCGTGACATGTATGTCTCCTTCCCGTTGCCGGGGCTCCTGAAATGTGCCGGCCGCCGGAAGTGGGTCCGCCGAGGGCTCGGTCCGCCCATGCTATCGAAAACAGATTTGAAATCAAGACTGAAATCGCTATGATCTCGCAGATGGACTCCGATATCCCCCAACTCGGCCGCGCCAAGCCGCTCCGCAGCCCGGCGGCCCCTCTCCCGGCCGACCACCACGGCCCGCTCCGCCACCCGCTGACCACACCCTCCTCCGGTTCGGGTATGGTTCGCGTGATGCCCGGCCTGACCGTCCCCAGCCCGAGCGAGCGTGCTCTTTCTCCGGCCGAAGCTGCCGATGCGGCACGCATCGCGGCACGCCTCCACGCCGAACTCGGACGCCTCGTGGCTCAGTTGCCCCCGGCGGTGCGGGGCGGATCGGCCATGGCCCGTCACCTGAACATCGTCCGAAACACCACCCAACGGGTGGCGTTCGCCCTCGCCGAGCCAGAAGCCTCGCTCGAGACCCTGATCCGCCTGCCGGGTGTCAAGGGGCTCAGGCAGATGCTCGACGCCATGCGGGCCAAGGGGCTCAACGAACGCGACATCCAGCTCGCCGAAGTCGCCGTCGAGCAGTTCGACCGCTTCATCCGAGACCATGCCGGCTCGCACGCCAAGCTGATCGCCAGGATCGAGACCCCAGCCACCGCCGGCTCCCCGGCCGGGCTGGGGTCCGAGTCCGCGCGGCAGGCCCTGTTCGAGGCTGCGTTTGGTGTGACCGGCCGCAGCGCGGAAACGACCGTGTCGCTCTACGCCTTCCGCCCAGATCCGACCGATCCGGAAACCCTCCAGCGTGCCACCGTGACCGGGCTGTACCGGACGACCGTGGTGCCCGGCGGCATGCCCATCGTGATCGCCTCGGGCGACACGCTGCACTGGGCGGATCCGCCTCGGCGCGACATGCGTTTGCCCGATGGTTCGCTGGCCCAGGGGGCCACGCCGGACGCCCTACTCCCCGAGTTCACCACACGCCCGTTGCCGACGGTGTCCTCCCGCGGGCAGTCCGGCAACCTGATCCAGGTGGTGGACCCGAGCGATCTAGATGCACCCGAGACCATCGATGTCTTCACGCTTGCGCGGGCGAACCACCCGATGCACGATCCGAAAACCGGGCGGATCACCCTCGACGAGGTTTGGTCGCTGGCGAACTGCGCCTCGACGAGGCTGGTGTTCGATGTGTTTGTGCACAAGGACATCGAGCGCCGCGTGCGGGCCAACATCGACGCGCAGCTCTGGTACCCAAACCTGTCCTCGCCCGGCGGCGACCGCTGGGTGACCCGTTTCCCGGACCAGCCCGCGCTGCAACTGCTCGGCGAGGGACTGACGCGGGCCCGCTCGGATGCCTGGCCGCGGCATGACGAGCTGTGCCGCACGCTGTTCGATCGGATCGGGTGGGACCCGGGCGAGTTCGTGGGCTTCCGGTGCGAAGCCAGGTTCCCCATCTGGCGGGCGGGATACTGCATGACCTTCCGCCAGCCGGACGCCTGACACCCCCCATCCGGTCCGGCGAGCGAGAATCCGGCACAGCCGGAGTTGCGACCGAATCTCAATGAGGCTATAATCAAGGGACTTCTTTGTCCGGAGTTCCGCAGGTGACCAGTCTCGCGACCAAGCCCGATGCCAGCGCCGAGATCAAGCGGGCCTCGATCCCGCTGACCCAGCTCACACGCGGGTGCCGCGGTCGGATCTCCGAAGCCAATCTGGACGCCGATGACCGCGCGGTGTTGCGTGCGATGGGACTCAAGCCGAGCGCCTCGATCGAGGTGTGCCGGGCAGGACAGCCCTGCATCGTCGCACTGTCCGGCATCTGCGGCGGCGGTTGCCGCATCGGACTGTCGAAAGACCTGGCCAGCCGCGTGATGGTCGACCCCGACGACTGACCGGGGGCTCGCCGATGTCTGAGACGATCGCGGCTTCGCCGCCTCGCACCATCGCGGTTCTTGGCAATCCGAATGTCGGCAAGACCACACTGTTCAACCGTCTCTGCGGCGCACGCCACAAGACCGCCAACTTTCCGGGCACCACACAGGAGGCTTTGGTTGGACGCTTCGACGGCGCGACCTTGATCGACCTTCCCGGAATCTACTCGCTGGATCTGAACCTTTCGGAATCGAGCATCTGCCGCGCAGTGCTGGCGGGCCAGTTGGCTCCCGAGGGTGGATCGCCTCGCGTGCCCGACACGCTGGTGGTCGTGGTCGACGCGACGAATCTGCTGCGCAACCTGACGCTGGTCGCCGAAGCATTGCGTCTCCGGCTGCCGACCGTGGTCGTGGTGAACATAATCGATGCCGCCCGCCGGCGCGGCATTCACGCCGACACCCAGCGGCTCAGCGAGGTGCTGGGGTGTCCCGTTCTGGCGGTCTCGGCCCGCAGCGGGGAGAACACCGACCGGCTGCCTGACCTGATCGCGCGTGCCAAGGTCCCCGATCGCTCGCCGCCGGAGGGGCGCGACGCCGTTGAGGCTTGGGCTGAAGAAACCTACGCCTTTGTTGCCGCCGCCCGCGAGGGCGCCACACCCGACACCCTGACCGACCGGCTCGACCGGGCTTTCACACACCCCGTGATGGGTGTGATCACCTTCGTGGCGGTGATGACCGGGCTGTTCTGGGTGATCTTCGCCCTCGCCGCGTATCCGATGGACTGGATCGACCGGCTGTTCGCCGGCTTGGGCGGCCTGGTCGAATCGACGCTGCCCGCCGGAGCGATCCGGGACCTGCTCAGCGAGGGCGTGGTCGCGGGGATCGGCGGCACCGTGATCTTCCTGCCGCAGATCTGTCTGCTGTTCCTGCTGATCTCGTTGCTGGAGGGCACGGGCTATCTGGCACGGGCCGCGTTCGTGATCGATCGGCTGATGCGTCCGTTCGGGCTGTCGGGGCATTCGTTTGTGCCGCTATTGAGTTCGCACGCGTGCGCTCTCCCGGGCATCATGGCCTGCCGGGCCGTGCCCGACAAGCGGGACCGCCTGGCAACGATCCTGGTCGCTCCGTTCATGAGTTGCACGGCCCGCATCCCGGTGTATGTGCTGCTCACCACGCTGCTGTTCCCTGGCCGACCGGCGATGCAGGCGCTCGCGTTCACGGGCTGCTATGTGATCGGCGCGGCGGCGGGCCTGCTCAGCGCCCTGGTGGCGCGGAGGTCAATCCTCCGGGGCAAGTCGCGACCGATGGCGTTGGAGTTGCCCAGCTATCGCGTGCCCGACTTCGTCCAGGCGCTCCGCATGACCGCCGATCGCGGATGGGTGTTCCTCAGGAAAGCGGGCACCGTGATCGTCGGCATCTCCATCGTGCTTTGGTGGCTCAACGCGTATCCGCACGCATCGTCACTCCCCGAGGCCGAGTCCCTGAGGGCCCAGGCGGCGCAGGTCGAGCCGTCGGATCCGTCGGCGTCCGAAGCGCTGCGCTCCGAGGCCGACACACTCGATGCCCGCCACGCCGCCTCGTCGAGTTTCCTAGGTCGCATCGGCGATGCGGTCCAGCCCGTCTTCGGTCCCATGGGGGCCGACCGCCAGCTGACGGTCGGCATCCTGGCCAGTTTCGCGGCGCGCGAAGTCTTCGTCGCCACGATGGCGGTGCAGGTCGCCGGGACCGACGATACCGAGGACGCGGGCGTGCAGCAGGCGCTGGCATCGGCGACCCGCGACGACGGGACACCGCTGTTCACCCCAGCAACGAGTTGGGCATTGCTGGTGTACTACATCCTCGCGATGCAGTGCCTGCCGACGCTGGTCGTCACGGCCCGTGAGGCCGGCGGCTGGCGATGGGCGGCGCTGCAAATGGCGTGGATGTCGGGGATGGCCTACTGCTGCGCCGTGGCGGTCTATCAGATCATCCGGGCGATGGGCCACGCCTGATGCCGTGGTCCGACTGGCAGTTCTGGGCGGTGACACTCGCGGCCGGCGTCGGGGTGCTGCTGGTCGCCCGCGCGCTCGTGCCGCGCCGCAAACCCCGCCCGAAGCGGACCACGCTGACGGTTTCCGCCGAGCCGAAGCGAACCGGCCCCTGAGCGGCGCCCGTCGGTTACACTGCGGTCATGGACGATGCCACCGTCAAGCCCCGCATGACGCTCACCCACAAGCTTAAGATCGCGGCGGTCGTGCTGTCGCTGGTCATCGTCGCGATCGTGATCTTCCAGAACACCGAGCAGGTGCAGACAAAAATTCTGTTCATGACCATCGCGATGCCGCGCGCCGTGCTGCTGTTCATCACCGCCGCGTTGGGCTTCGGCGCGGGTCTGTTGATGGGTCTGCGTCGCGCCCCGGCCCGGAGGGGCCGGGCGGAAGACTGATGCCACGCGATATACTCACGCGGAGGGAATCCGCCATGCCGCTGACCCGTGATCAGATCGCCGCCCGCGCCGCTCAGGAACTTCACGATGGCTTCGTCGTCAACTTGGGTATCGGCATGCCCACGCTGGTGGCCAACCACATCCCCGACGGTATCGATGTCTGGCTGCAATCCGAGAACGGACTGCTCGGCATCGGGCCCTTTCCGACCGAGGACCAGGTCGATCCCGATCTGATCAATGCCGGAAAGCAGACCATCACCGCCCGCGAGGGCGCGGCGTGCTTCTCGTCGGCGACCTCCTTCGCCATGATCCGCGGCGGTCACATCGATGCGTGCATCCTCGGCGCCATGCAGATCAGCCAGGAGGGCGACATCGCTAACTGGATGATCCCCGGCAAGATGATCAAGGGCATGGGCGGCGCGATGGACCTTGTCGCTGGGGTCAAGAAGGTCATCGTGGCGATGGAGCACACCGCCAAGGGCGAACAGCCCAAGATCCTCAAGGAATGCACCCTGCCGCTGACCGGCAAGCGGTGCATCGACATGGTCATCACCGACCTGTGCGTGCTGGTGATGGACGAGGACAAGCAGCGCTTCCGCCTGACCGAACTCGCCCCGGGCGTGACTGTGGACGAGGTGCTGGCGAAGACCGAGGCGGAGATCATCGTCGCAGAATCGCCCGCGGTGATTTCGATCTGACATCTTGCGATCAGAACCGGCTCTCCGAATCCTCGGTCGCTCTGCGTGACTGTTTGGAGGGACAGCCTAGGTTACAATCTGAGCCTGATAGTCCGATAATTCCACAATCTCGCCCCCTGAAAGCCCGAAACGCGGGACTTTTCCCGGCTTCGAAGTAGCCTCCCCCTGCGCCCGGATTCGTCAGCCGGGCTGTTTGAACCCCAGAGGAGAGACCTGACATGAAGACCCTGTGCCTGATGGCCATCGCCGCCATGTCCCCGATCGCCGGCGCCAACCTGATCGTCAACGGCTCATTCGAGAACTCGACCCTCAACCCCGGCTCGACCTGGATCCCCATGGGCGGCGGCAACACCGCCATCACCGGCTGGACCACCTGGGGCGCTGGCATCGACTACCTAGGCACCATCATTGCCGCGTCGGACGGCGTCCGTAGCGTCGACATCAACAATGTGTCGTCGGGCGGCGGCATCGAACAGACCTTCGCCACCCAGGCCGGCTGGCTCTACACGGTCGAGTTCGATCTCTCGGCCAACATGTACGGCGGGCCGACGCCCAAGGTGCTCCGGGTCTCGGCCGCGGGCCAGTCCGACCAGTTCGAGTTTGATTATGTCGCCGCCGGGTCCACGGCCGCGAACCCCGCGTGGGAGCGGATCACCTGGTCCTTCGTCGGCACAGGCTCGTCGGCCACGCTCCGTTTCGAGGGTATCAGCGGCGGCGTCTACGGAGCCGCGATCGACAATGTTGTCGTGACCGGTGTGGCTCCCACGCCAGGCTCCGTCGCGTTGCTTGGGCTTGCGGGGCTGCTGACCGGCCGCCGCCGGCGCACGGCCTGACACGATCGTGAGAGAGGAGCGCGTGGCCGGGCACCGGGGTGGCCCGGCCGCCGCTCATTTTGGACGGTTCACGAGCGGTGGGGGAGCATCGCCCTGATCCGCTCAAACAGAGTGAACTCGGTCAGGTCGCTCAACTCACCGGCGTCGAAGAACATCCCGCCGCATTTGGTGCAGGTGTCGAACTCGATGTGCCGCTGGGCGTGATGTCGATGCGTGCTCATGCGGGTGTGGTCGCGCGGGCAGAGCAGCGGCTGGGGGCGTTCGTCCGGCTCCCTGGTGCCTAGTTCATCCAGGGCGTCGAGCGTGGCCCGGTGCTCGTCCTTGAGCAGCGTGCGGCGGAGGGCGTCCAACTCTCCGCGGTCCAGCCAGACGCCGCCGCAGGCCGGGCATCGGTCGATCGCCACCGTCCCGAGGGTGATCCGCTCCATGGGCTCGGCGTCCTTGGGGCACGAGATGAAACCGTCGGTCATGGCGGGTCTCCTTGTGGGGCAATGTAGCACGCCAGCCGCAGGGTCCGAATGAAGGCGGAGGCCACGCGAGAAAAAGATTTCAAATCAGATTTGACTTCATAAGTGGGCATCTTACGCTTCTTCGTCCGCCCAAAAGTGGGGCGGTTTGCGTACCGGAGAATCACAATGCACGCTCGACTTCTCGTGGGACTGATGGCCGCCTGCACGCCCGCCGCCCTTGGTCAGAACCTCATTGTCAACGGATCGTTCGAGGACATCGCAGTCGCCCCCAACGGGGGATGGACGACCTTCGGGCTCGGCTGGGACGCGGTCGCCGGCTGGCACGCGGTGGGCCAGCTCGACGCGATGGGCACATTCCTCACGCCCTTCGACGGAGTGGTCACGATCGATCTCAACGGCGGGTCGCCCGCCCGCATCGAGCAGGTGGTGCCGACGGTGCCCGGCCGCCGTTACACCGTGTCCTTCGCCCTGTCGGCCAACATGCAGGGCCCGGCGGGCCCGCGCGAGATGCGGGTGGTCGCCCCGGGCGTATCACACAACTATGTGTTCGATCCGATCGCCGAGGGCGCCACACTGTTGCAGCCGAAGTGGAAGACCATCTCGGTAGGGTTCACCGCTGCCGATGCGGCCAGCCTCATCGCGTTCGAGGGTGTCAACGCGGGGGCCTACGGAGCCGCGATCGATGATGTGCACATGATCGACGCTGGCTTGCCCGGCTGCAACGAAGCCGATCTGGTCGAGCCCTTCACCGTGCTGAACTTCTTCGATGTCGCGGCATATGTCAGCATGTTCAACGCTCAGGACGCGCGTGCAGACATGGCCGCGCCGATCGGGGTACTCAACTTCTTCGATGTTGCAGCGTTCCTGAACGCATTCTCTGCCGGGTGTCCCTGACGCTCGGGCGTCTGAACCAAAGGCTCAAAGAAGCGTGGCCGCCGTGCGAGACGGCGGCCACGCTCGATGGGTGCGGGGGAGTGGGGACGACTCAGGGCTCTGTCGGTTCGGTCCGCTCGGCGTCGTCCGCATCTTCCGCGGCCGGCGTGCCGTCCGGCAGGTCGGGTGCGGGACCGGCGAGAAGCACGGTGTCGATGGCCTTGGCCAGTTCGCCAGAGAGGTCGAAGGGCGGTGGCTCGGGAGCGACGCCCTTCTCGTCGGCGGTCGCCTTGGCGGACTCGATGAACGCCCGGAGCTCGTCCGGCGTGACCAGGTCAGGAATCTTGAGACGGATCGTTGTCTTGTTCGGCAACTGGAACTGGATGACCTTGGTCTCGGTCGCGTTCGCTTTGATCGGTTGGATCGCCCGCTGCAGGTCTTGCTCGTTCAGCGTTCGATCGGCCATGCCGTGGGCGATACGGGCAAGCTGCAGGCGTCCATCGGTCTTTTCCTCTTCGGTGAGTTCCGCATCGGCGAAGTAGAGCTGGCCCATGCCCATCGCGATACCTGCGGGCAGCACCGGGCTCTCGGTGATCTTTTCCATCACCTGCACGAGCTGCTCGATCGTCACATCGCCGTCGCGGAAACGCTGCAAGAAACCGTCCACGACGGCCAATGTTTCGCTGCGCTCTTCCTCACTGATCGGGGCTTTCTCGATCAGTGCGGTCGTGAGCTTCTCCATGCCGCTGGCGGTCCAGCTCCGCGCGTTCATCGCCACAAAGATGCCGCCGCCGACCACCAGCGCGATGACGAGCACGAGCACGATGCCGCATCCGAGCAGCCAGTTGCCGCGTCGCGCGGCGTGCCAGTTCAGTTCCATGCCACTCCCCTTGATATCCTGATCTTCCGTGCGTGCCCCGGCTCCGGGGGCGGCGGTACCATAGGTATTGGCAATCCGGCCGCCCCGGTTGCAGCGTTCTCCCCGGAGGCTCCATTGGCCGATCTGAACTGGTTCGACGCCCATCTCGATCTCGCCTATCTGGCCGAGACCGGCCGGGACATGCACGCGGAGCCTGCCGATGCCCGGGGCCGCCACCAGCCGGTCGCGGTGACCCTCCCAGCGATGCGGTCGGCGGGCATCTCCACCTGCCTGGGCACGATCTTCACCGAGCCGGTCGACCCGGACGATGCGAACCGGGAAACCGGCCCGTTCGCGTACCAAGACGGCGATGCGCTCGGCGCGTGGAAGGCGGGCATGCGCCAACTCAAGCTGTACCACGCATGGCGCGACGCGGGGTTGATCCAGATCATGCCGCGACGGGGGCACACCGCACCGGAGTCGGGCGCGCCGCTGCGGCTGGGGATTCTGATGGAAGGGGCCGATCCGATCGAAACACCCGAACAGCTCGGGGAATGGGCCGATGCCGGCGTGATCGCGGTAGGGCTGACCTGGGCGCGGGCCTCGCGTTACGCGGGCGGCAACGCCACGCCGATGGATGCGCCCGAAGCGGGGTTGTCCCCGCTCGCCGGCGAGATCGTCCCGATGATGGACGAACTCGGAATCGTGCACGACATGTCGCACCTGTCGCAGCAGGCCGCGGACGGGCTTCTCTCGATGACCGAGGCGCCGGTCATGGCCTCGCATTCCAACTGCCGTTCGTTGATGGGTGGGCACGACGATCCCAAAGCCCAGCGTCATCTATCCGACGAGGTGATCGCGGAGATCGTTCGCCGGGGCGGTATCGTCGGCATCAACCTGCTGAGTGACTTTCTCGCACCCGGAATCAAACGCGGCGATCGGGCGTCGATCGAGGATGTGGTCAAGCACATCGAGCATGTCTGCGAGTTGGCGGGTTCCCGTGCCCACGTGGGGCTGGGGTCGGACGCCGATGGCGGGTTCGGCGCGGATCGGCTGCCGCGCAGCATCGACGGGCTGTCGGACCTCGGACGCATCGCCGATGCGTTGCGGTCTCGTGGATGGTCAGATGCGGAGATCCGGGGCTTCGCGGGCGACAACTGGTCGCGGTTCTGGGGCTGGTAGCCCGGCTTACTCGGCGCCGAGCCGCGCCCCGGGTTCGAGGAACCGGAGGCGGATCTCACCGCGAACGATCTCGCCTTGCTGGCGCACAGTCCAGTCCGCACGCTCCACGGCGCGCCCGATGAGCCCGACCGGATTGGACTCCATGCCGGCGGCCTTCACCAGCCGGGCGGGCATCGCGTACCCGGCCGAAACAATCGTCGGATCGAAGAGATCGTCGCCCTCGGTCCATGCCTCGCGCGTGTGACGGGCTTCTCGGGCGGCGTCCGAGCCGGCATCGCCGAAGGCCAAGGCGATCATGCCGGATCGATCGGCGGCGTCGGCGTGCATGCACCAGGCGATCTGTGCACGATCTCCGGGCCACCGCGTCCCGTCGTTCTGCTTGCCGGTGTGCGTGCGGACAGCCTCTGGGAACCTGCCGCCGAAGTCCGGCGGAGAACTCGGATCAACGACGCGTGCGAGCGTTTCGTCCACCGTCCGCGCGAAGGCCGCGTCCGATCGGGCGCGGGCGGCGATCGCGGCGGTCATGGATCCGTCGCCGGACTCTCGCATGATCAGCGCGTATCCATCCTCAGTGCTCAGACTCCGCTGCGGTGAGTCCTTCGGATTCGAGGGGGCGGCGCGAAGCGAGAAACCCAGCCTGATCGAGCCGTCTTCGCCGCCCAGCGGGTTACCGCCGGAAACCATCGCGAGCAGTGCGTCCCCGCCGATCCGGTCCAGCAGCCCGAGCGGGGCGCCGGCTTCCGCCGTGCCGCGCGCGGCGAATCGAACGCCGACCTCCCGTTCGCCCGCCCGAATGACGAGCGCAACAGGGAGCGCCTGATCGTCACCGATTCGGACGGCCGCGATGCCCGACCAGCCCGGGTCAACCGGTCCGAGCAGTTCGCGGGTTTCCCGGCCCGGCCCAGGGTCCCCAACGCCGCGACGCAATCGTCCGAGACACTCGTCGATCAGTTCCGCGTTCTCGACGGGTGCGATGAGCAGCTGGCGGGATCGCTCGCCCTCGATGAGTGCCATCCCGATCCGCCCGCCGTCGATCGAATACACCGCGGTTCCGAAGGCAATGCGCCGGGGCACAGCGCGGAGGCGTTCGCGTGCCAGTGCGGCGGTCGGCTGATCCACTTCGGAGATGAGAATCCATCCTGTGTCCGCCGACCCCAGTGCGCCGAGCAGCCCGTCGTCCTTGGGGGCACGCCAGCCGACCACCACGGTGCCGCCGAGCAACGAAGCGTCGGCCTGTTCGATCGTCATGCCGAGGGTCTGGGCGAGGTTGGCCCAGGATGTGCGAGTGCGGGCGAAAAGCCCAGTCTGCCCGGCCAGACCCGTCGCTACAAGCCCGGTGCCTTCGCGCAGCCAGCCTGCGCCGGGTGCATCAAAGACCGCGGCGAGTTGCACATCGGACGGGAGTGCGTCGAGCTTGGCAAAAGGATCGGTCGCGGATGCCGCGCTGCAGCACGCGGCGGAAGCCATGATCGATGCCAGGATCCTCCGCGTCCGGTTCACGGCAAGTCGCCGAGCCTCGCGCCGGCCTGCTCATTGGTGTCCGTAGTGGTCTCGGCCGACACGGCAAGGAGCGAGACCACGCCTCCGCGTGAGTCGCGGCTGGACTCACGCACCGCTTCGACCAGCACCAGCCGTCCCCCGTCAATGGTGACCACGCGGAAAGCCCCTTGGTGCGTCCGAACGGTCCGCTCGGTGGACAGGTCGGTGTGGAAAGCACGCCCCGGCACTTCGAGCGTGTCCACGAGGCTGGGCAGCGAGGCACGCATGACGCGGACGCCGTCGCGGACTTCCTCGGCGGCCTCACGGGCTTCGGCGGTGACGGCCTGGGCGACATCCGTGACCGGGGTATCCGGGCGTCCGATCGACGCGAGCCGGGGCAGGGCACGCTGAGCAACCGCCGCACCGGCGAGAGCCACCATCGCCGCCAACGCCAGTCCCAGGCGGGCCCGGCGGATCGATCGGCGAACGCGGGTGGGCAGGAAACGGTGCTTGCGGTCGAGCGAGGTGAGCACCACGCCGGTCAGGTCGGGGCAGGCCACCGGGGCGCGCAGGGCCTGAATTGCCTCGAGTGTCTCGCTGAGATCCCGTCGGCGGCGCGGATCGTGACGCAGCGCTCGGGCGACCTCCCGGCGGGTACGATCGTCGACCGCGCCGTCCAGCACGGCGTCGATCAGCGACTCGGGAATGCGACCCGGCGCATCGTCCTCCCTATACGGCCCGGGTGTGGTCACCGCCAGACCTCCTCAACGCGGGCTTCGAGTTTCTTCTGATCTTGGAAAACCTGGCGAAGACGGCGGCGGCCCCGGTGCAGGTGGCTCTTGACCGTCCCCTCGGGCATGCCCAGGTGCTCGGCGATGAGCGCGATCGGCCAATCGAGCTGATGGAAGAGCACAAGGACTTCGCGTTGTTCTTCGCTGAGTTGCATCAGTGATGTCTGCAGCGCGTCCCGCTGGACCTGCTGACGCTCATCGTCATACATCGCGGTGTCGGGGGCCCAGCCGGTCGACTGGTTACCGAACGAGCCGACGAAATCGGTGTCGTAGGCCGGGCGGGACTTGGCCATGGCGTTCATGTACAGCCGTCGGGCGATCGTGAACAGCCAGGTCGAGAAGCGGAACCGGAAGTCGAACCGGTGCAGATTGCTCAGGACGCGGACGAACGCCTCTTGGACGATGTCCTCGGCGACCTCGGGGCGGCCCGACATGCGAAGCAGATAGGCATAGACAGACTGCTGATGGGCGCGGATCAGATCGCCCGCGGCCTGACGGTCGCCCGCCGCGGCTCGCTCGATCAGCCCTACTTCGATCTCGCGGTCCATGCAGCCTCCATCATCCGGCGACCCCCTTGATCAGAGGGGTCTGGCCGACCTTGAGTATACCGTGGCGCTCATCCCGGGATGCGGGACTGGTCACCAATCCGTCGCCCGGATCGCATCGGATCGTCCAAAACGGACAGGACCGACCGAATGTCGGTCGGTCCTGGGGTGGTGGACGGGGGGATGGGGCAATCAGGCGCGGCGGCGGCGAGCAGCGATCAGGCCGCCGAATCCGAGCAGGGCCATGCTGGAAGGCGTCGGGACGAACTCGCCGCAGATCTCCGTGATGAACCGGTAGGACCCGCCCTGGAGGAAGATGTCGGAGTCGGTGCGGGTGAAGGTGCCGTTGGTCCAGACGATGTCGCCGTTGCCGAGCTGGTAGACGCCGCGGGTGCCGAAATCGAGGCCAGCGACGATACCGATCTCGTTTCCAAACTGGTCATACTCGTACACACCGGAAGTGGGGGAGAAGCCGGCGACGAGGAGGTTGCCGTTCAGGGCGCGGGCCATCTGCTCGGGGAAGTCGATGCCGGTCACGCCGTCGGACGAAACGAGGTTGCCGAGGTAGTTGCCGGCGATGTCGTACATTTCGACGCCGTCGTTGCCGGTGTCGATGTTGGACACGATCAGGTTGCCGTTGTAGAAGGCAACATCGAAGTAGCTGGTGTCGGCGGGGTCACGGCCGTTGAACTGGCCGGTCACTGTGCCGGTGCTCGCGTCGATGGTGATGATGCCCTGGCCGTAGAGGTCGGAGTCCGAGCCCATGGCCACATAGACGGTCCCGCCGAAGGCGTGCATGCCGCGGATGTTGTTGAGTTCGCCCGTGCCGGCGCCGATGGAGCCGAGGTAGGACTGATTGAACTTGTTGAAGCGCCAAATCCGGTCGGCGAGCTGATCGGAAATCCAGATCTCGTCGCCAACCTCGATCGCCTCGATCGGGGTCGAGGAGCCGGTGTAGTTGTCGGCGGCGGCCGCGGCACCGATATCGATCCAGCTCTCATTGATGAGAGAGCCGTCGAAGGCGTTGAGCAGTGAGACGCGTTTGTTCGAGGAATCGACGACCATGATGGCGCAGGGCTCATCGTCGCCTGGGACCGCATAGGCCGCACCGGCGCAGATCGCGATCAGTCCGCCGAAACGCATCAGGTTCTTCATGGCTATCTCACTCTCTTAGACGGGTCTGTAGGCGTGCCTCCCCGGAACGCCCTTCTCTCTCCAGCAAGCGTACCCCGGGGAAAGCTGAAGACCAACGACAAAGTCTTGAAAGTCATTGGACTAGCGTTTATCGGTCGTCCGCGGTGGGGGGATGTCTGAATAAACAGACCCCCTTGATAAAGGGGGTCTGTTCGGGCTTTGAATCAGAGTAGGGCGATCAGCCGATGATCGACTTCACGGTGGCCCGGGTGTAGCGCTGGCGATGACCGGTTTTGCGCTCGTAGGTGTTCTTGGTGCGGAACTTACGGATGACGAGTTTGTCACCCATGACGACCGGCTCGGTGATCTCGAGGGTGACCGAGGCTCCCTTGACATAGGGGGTGCCGATCTTGGCCGACCCGCCCGGGGCGCCGACGACCAAGACCTTGTCGACGGTGATGGTGTCGCCGGGCTTGCTCTGGCCGCCGTTGACCAAGTCGATGAGGATCTGCTCGTCCTGCTGGACCTTGCGCTGGCCGCCGGATTCTTCGATGATGGCGTAGGTCGACATGGGGTGCTCCGATCAGCTGCCGCACGGGGCTCGGGGCGGGATATCCACCCGGCTCGAACCCGGCCCGTCGCGGGGACCGCAAGGTTAGCCCTGTTCCCCGCTCGGGGCGAGCCGGGCGGCGGATCGATCTGGTCGGCCGGCTCGTCGGATTCGTCTCGCATCCCGCTCGTCAGGATGGGGTTAGGATGGACCCATGCAAGCCGCGAGCACTCCCGCCGAGGAAACCCCGACTTTCGCCCCTGTTGATCAGGACCCCATCGGGGCCGAAGGGTTCGATCCCGTCGCGTTGGCGGGGCAGATCTGGGATTATCGGCTGTTCCGTGTCGGGGATACCGAGGTCGCGGTTTCGCAGATCGTCATAGCGGTGCTGGTGCTGGTCGCAGGGGTGCTGGCCGCGCGGCTGATCGCGACCCGGGTCGGGCAGCGCGTGCTGCCGCGGATGCGGGTCAACAAGGGTGCGGCGTCGGCCCTGCAGGCGATCCTTTATTACACGCTGCTGGCGGTGGCGGTGATGATCGCGCTGCAGGTGGCCGGGGTTCCGCTGACGGTGTTCACGCTGTTCGGCGGCATCGTGGCGTTGGGCGTGGGCTTCGGCAGCCAGAACATCGTGAGCAACTTCATCTCTGGGCTGATCATCCTCATCGAGCGTCCCATCTCGGTGGGGGACCTGGTGGTGATCGACGACAAGATGGGCACGGTCAAGCGGATCGGGGCGCGGGCCACGCACATCGAGGACTACCTCGGCACGACGGTGATCATCCCGAACTCGTACATCCTCGAGAACCGGATCAGCAACCTTTGGCTGCCGACCAGCAGGGTGCGTTCGAGCGTGACGGTGGGGGTGGCATACGGATCTGACACGGCCCTCGTGACGCGCCTGCTCGAGCAGGCGGTGCATGAAAATGATCGGGTGCTCAACGACCGGGAGTCGGCCGTGCTGTTCACCGATTTCGCGGATTCGGCCCTGGTGTTCGAGACGCACTTCTGGATCCAACCGAAGAACACGCTGGACAAGCTGACGATCGAATCGAAGATCCGCTACCGCATTGACGAGCTGTTCCGCGAGCATAAGGTGCAAATCCCCTTCCCGCAGCGGGACACGAACCTCAAGACGGACCAGCCGATCGAGGTACGGCTCGCCGGCAACAAGGGTTGAGGGCCGCGTCTGCCGCATCGGGCGTGGGCCGTGCCCAGCTCCAAGACTTCACGAAAGCATTCGGACCGGGGATACAGCCGGCAACGACGCCGGAGTGCCACGAGCAGCCGGTCCCAATCGGGTTGCTATGAAACGAGCGGCAGCGTCTCGATACTGGTGGGCCAGCGGTCAGCAGGGAAGCGATCGAAACAGCGATCGCAACTTAGTCCGCCGTAGCCTGCGACGGTCCGCAGCGTCCGGCGATTCATCGCTCAGCTCTCCGCGGCCGACTTCGCCTGGCGCTCGGCCCGCTTGCGCAGCGACTCGTCAAGAATCTGCTTGCGGATGCGGATGTTTTTGGGGGTCAGCTCGAGCAGTTCATCGTCCTCGATGTATTCGAGCCCGGCCTCGAGCCCGATCTCACGGGCTGCCTTAAGGGTGACTGTTGCTTCCTTGTTAGCGCTGCGCATGTTGTCGAGCTTTTTGACGCGGGCGATATTGACCGTCAGATCGTTGCTGCGGTTGTGTTCGCCGACGACCTGTCCGGCGTAGACCTTGTCGCCTGGTTTGACGAAGAGCACCCCTCGGTCGTGCAGCAGCTCGGCGGCGTAGGCGGTGACCTGGCCGGACTCCGAAGCGATGAGGGCACCCGAGTTGCGTCGCGGCCGTTCCCCGCTGACAGGATCAAACCGCAGGAAGGTGTGGTGCATGATGCCCTCGCCCTGGGTGGCCGTGAGCACTTTGCTGCGCAGCCCGATCAGGGCGCGGCTGGTGATCTCGAAGACGCAGTGGGTGACGGTGTCGCCGCGGGGCTCCATCTTGAGCATGGTGCCCTTCCGCTCGCCGACCAGCATCATCACCGAACCGACCGAGTCGTTCGGGCAGTCGATGACCAGTTCCTCGACCGGCTCGCACATCACGCCGTTGATTTCACGCTCGATCACGATGGGGCGTCCGACGCACAGCTCGTAGCCCTCGCGTCGCATGGTCTCGAGCAGAATACCCAGGTGCAGCACGCCGCGTCCGGAGACCACAAACTCGTCTGTGCCGCGGCCGGGCTCGACCCGCAGGGCCACATTGTGCTCGAGCTCTCGTTCGAGGCGTGCCCGGATCTGGCGGCTGGTGACATATTCGCCTTCCTGACCGGCGAAGGGCGAGTCGTTGATGCGGAAGAGCATCGAGATGGTCGGTTCGTCGATGGTCACGGCGTCCATCGCGTCGGGGTGGTCGGGGTCGCAGATGGTGTCACCGATGTCCAGGTCGTCGATGCCGGAAATCGCGCACAGGTCGCCGGCGTCGACGCGGGGACGATCGACTTTGCCGAGCCCGGCGAAGCCCTGGAGTGTTCCGATCTTGGCGTTGATGTTCTTGGTGTTGCCGTCCTTGTCCCGCTTGACAAGGACGACGGGCATGCCGGCCTTGATCGAGCCCTGATACACGCGGCCGACGCCGATCCGCCCGATGTACTCGGAGTAGTCCAGCGTGGTGATCTGCATGCGCAGGGGCTTTTCGATATACACATCGGGGTGGGGGACATGACGGATGATCGCTTCGAAGACCGGTTGGAGGTCCTTGGCACCGTCCGCGGGCCAGTGGTCGCTGGCCCAGCCCTCCTTGGCCGAGGCGTACACCACGGGGAAGTCCAGTGCGTGGTCCTCGGCGCCGAGGGCGACGAGCAGGTCGAAACACTCGTTGACCACGCGCTGGGGGTCGGCGTCGGGGCGGTCGCACTTGTTGACCACGACCACGGGCTTGAGCCCGGCTTCGAGGGCCTTTCCGAGCACGAAGCGGGTCTGGGGCATGGGGCCCTCGTACGCGTCGACGACCAGCAAGCAGCCGTCGGCCATGCGCAGCACACGCTCGACCTCGCCGCCAAAATCGGCGTGGCCCGGGGTGTCGATCACATTGATGCGATAGACGGTGTTGTCCTTGGCGACATAGTTGACCGCGCAGTTCTTGGACAGGATGGTGATGCCGCGCTCCCGCTCGAGCGGGTTGCTGTCCATGATCAGGCCGTGCTGGCCGCCCTCGAGCTTCTCCAGCTCGCCGGCGCGGAAGTTGCCCGACTGCTTGAGCAGGTTGTCCACCAGCGAGGTCTTTCCGTGGTCGACATGGGCGATGATGGCAACATTGCGGAGCGAGGCGATCGCTCCCGTCTCGGCGGTCATGGTCATGCTGATCTCACAAGGTCCCGTGGGACCAAAGGCTTGCGGGCCCAAAGCATAGGAACCCCGCCCGGAAAACCAACTTTCGTCCGGTTTCCTGTCTCCGAGATCATCGAAGGCCGCCGGGATGGCCTCAGGACGGCTTGACCCCGACCGAGCACACGCAGATTCCGAGTGTGAGCACCTTTTGCCGGATCTCCACGAAGCCGGCCCGCACCATCGCCGCCGCCAGTTCCTCCCGCTTCATGAAGCTGGACACCGATCGGGGCAGGTAGCGATACGCCCCTGAGCGGTCCCGGCTGATCCAGGTCGCGGTGCGGGGCATGATCTGGCCGCAGTAGAAGCTGTTGAACCACCGGACCGGAGCAAAGCGGGGGGTGTCGAACTCGAGGATCACCAGCCGCCCGCCCGGGCGCAGCACCCGCTCGAACTCGGCAAGCGCAGCCTCCGGCCGTTGGACATTCCGGATACCGAATGCGATCGAGACCACATCGAAGCGGGCGTCCTCGAAGGGCAGGGCCATGGCGTCCGCTTGGATGTACGAGATGCGGTCACGCTCCGCGGGCGTCAGCCGCTCCCGCTTGTGCCTGGCCAGATCGAGCATTTCGGGCGTGAAGTCGCCGCCGACGATCTCGCGGGCGTCGGTCATCCGCGCGAACGCCTGGGTCAGGTCGCCCGTGCCGCAGGCGATGTCGAGTACAGACTCGCCGGGTTTGACGCCGGCCATCCGTACCGCGGTCCGGCGCCAGGCCTCGTCCCGCCAGAGCGAATGGACCCGGTTGTTGAGGTCATAGGACCGGGCGATCGCGCCGAACATGGCGCGGACCTTGTCCGCCTTGTCGTCCCGCTGATGCAGCGTGCCCAGTTCTTCATCACGCCACACGGTCCCGTCGGATCCCGTGGAGGAGCCGGGGGTGATACGCTCTTGCTCGTCGGCCGCGGCTGGCATGGGCCATCGTATTCGCCCCCGCCGCCCCAGCCGACGCACCCACACGGGCCACGGGGAGCGGCCCGTCACGATCCATGCCTCCGGGAGGTCCCGATGCCGCTTCGATGCCTGATCCTGTCCGCGATGATCCTCGCCGGTGCATCTGCCCAGACGGGCTGCTCGGTGAACCCCGCCACGGGTGCCCGTTCCCTGACCCTGCTCAGCTGGGACGAGGAGAAGGCGATGGGGGCAGAGGCCGCCCCGCAGTTCACCGAGGAGTTCGGCGGGCCCGTTCAGGACCCTCAGATCCAGCAGTATGTGGATCGCATCGGGGCCAAACTGGTCGCGCAGGTCGAGCCGGGCGTGCCGGATCTCGATTGGGAGTTCACTCTGCTTGATTCGGATGTCATCAACGCGTTTGCGCTCCCCGGCGGCAAGGTGTTTATGACCCGCGGGCTCGCGGTCAAGCTCGAAAACGAAGCCGAGATGGCCGGTGTGCTCGGTCACGAGGTCGGCCACGTCACCGCCCGGCACGCCAACCAGCGCATGAGCAAGCAGATCGGCTTCAACATCGCCCTGGGCGCCGCGGCGGTCGCGGTAGGGGTGGCGGACTCGGACTCCGATGTCCGCAAGTACGGCCAGTACGCCGTGCCCGCACTCGCGGTGGGCGGCAATGTCGTCCTGCTCAAGTACGGACGGGACGAGGAGTCTCAGGCCGATTCGCTCGGCATGCGCTACATGTCCAGAGCCGGATATGACCCCCGTGCGCAGCGTCGGGTCATGGAGGTGCTCCTCGACGCGACGGGCACGGCCGGACGTCCGCCCGAGTGGCTATCCACCCACCCCTTCCCCGAAACGCGGATCGAACGGATCGACACGATCCTCGCCAGCGAATATTCCAACGCAGCCTCCAATCCCGCCTACGAGATGGGTGAGCGTGCGTATGAATCCGAGTTGCTCGCCCGGCTCCGCGCCCTCCCGCCCGCCAAGCACACCGCGGCAATCATGACCGAGCACGAGGCCATGCTGGCCGCCGGGATGCTGTCGGGACGCTGCAACGGATGCCCCCACGACGCCTACAACCCCACATGCAACGACTGACTCGACTGGTCACAACCGGAGCCGTCGTGGCCTGGCTCGGCGGCTGCGCCGCGGCCGTGCCCGCCGTTTCCGCACTCTCAGCCGGGGCCGCCGCGGGCGAGAAGGGGTACTCCTTCTGGCAGTCCGGCCGTCTTTATTATGTGGACGAGGGCACACTCGAGGAGATGACCCGCGCGGTCCGGGCCGCGATCGAGCGACTCGAGCTGACCATCCGCGACGAGCGGGAAAGCCTCGACGACGGCGAGGTCGAGGCGCGGTCCTGGGCGATCCGGTCGGACCGGGGCCACCTGCTGCGCCTGACCCTTGAGCCGCTGACCGACGCCATGATCTCGGTCGAGCTGGACACGGGCGCCTTCGGCAACCGGGCCGCCGCCGAGCTGGTGGCGCAGCGGATCAAAGAGAACCTGGACGCGGTCCACGCCTCGGCGGCACCGGGTGTGGTCCGCCCGGATCAACCCCCGCCGAGCCCCGCCGGGCCCTAAGTGATTCTGCCATCAGGGGTAATTGCCGGGGTGTGATCTCCCTGGTTGCGACTTCTCGGACCCGCTTCGTGTGAAACGCGGTTCATGTGTTGGTCCAATAAGAACACGCTCTTGCGCTCTTCGGGCCGGATTTGCCGGGTGGTCGCGCTCAATCTGCGCGGCGCGTCTTATGGGCTCTCCGTCTTCCGGGCCTGTGTTCGATACCTCTTCCCGCACCGGCCGTTGTGGCCCGGCTGCCCCGGCACCTTCTCCCCCGCCGGGACGACGACGAAGAACTCTGAACCCACCCGGAGTCGAACCCATGTCCGCCGAGATTGTGACCGAACGTCTGTTCGAAGCCCTGATCGAGGGCAACCGTGACACCGCCCGCCGCATCATTTCCGAGCAGCACAAGCAGGGCGCCACGCCCGAGCTGATCATGACCGACCTGTGCTGGCCCGCGTACGAGCTCATCGAGCGCATGTACCGCGAGGACCGCATGACCACCCTCGCGTACAACCTCTCCACCCGCATGCTCCGCGTCCTGATCGATCAGGTCAGCCGCGACCTGCTCGCGTGGTCTGGCTCGGCCCGCACCGGGCGCACGGTGTTCGCCTGCTGCGGACCCTCGGAGTCTTCCGAGCTCGGGGCCCAGATGGCCGTCGATCTGCTCGAAGCAGCCGGCTTCCGCGTCCGCTTCGCGGGCGGCGCCGTCCCGAGCGATGAGATCCAGGAGACCGTGCAGAACTCGCAGCCCGACGTGCTGTTGATGTTCTGCTCCGAGCCGAGGGATCTGCCCGAGATCCGCCAACTCATCGACACGCTGCACGACATCGGCGCGTGCCCCCGGACCCAGATCGCCGTCGGCGGCGGTGTCTTCAACCGCGCCGAGGGGCTGGCCGAGGAAATCGGCGCCGATGTCTGGGCCGCCCATCCGCTGGAAATGGTCGAGATCCTGCTCGAGGACGCCGAGACCCGGGCGACGCCCGATCAGCGGACCGTCGGCCAGCGCCTCGTCACCGCCACGAACACCCGCCGCAAGGCCGCCTGATTTTCTGCTTCTCAGTTCTTCGCCGTCGCGGCGGGTCGGGTTCTCCCCGGCCCGCCGTGTTCATTTCAGCGCCGCCGACGCGACGCCCCGAGGAGCCCGCCGAGAAGCAACGCGGCGGTGGGGGCCGCGGGAACCGCCGCGCCCGATCGCCCGGTGTTATGGATCACGCGCACGTTGTCCACACCCCAGCTTTCATCGAGGATGGACTGGTTCTGCTCGCTGATGAAATCGATCGTCAGAAGCTCGCCGGGGTTCGTCACCGTGAAGTTCAGCCGGATCTCGGGAACGATGATGTCCTTGTACGCCGGGTCGTACGCGGCGGTGCCCGCCTGGACCCACGCGCTCCACCAGTTCTCCCACGGCTCGAAGGTCTCGAGTGCCTCGTTGAAGATGGTGGTCCCGTTCGCCTTCACCTTGAAGCGGTCCACACCGTAGGTCGGGTCGCGGCCGTCCCACGAGTCGAACAGGTACAGATCGAAGATCAGGGTGTAGCTGCCCGCGCCGACGCCGGGGTCGGTCCCGCCGCCGCCGCCGTCATCCCCGCCGTTGCCGCCACCGCCACCGCTGCCAAAGAACGGGCGGGTCGCGGTGGGGAAGTTGCCCATGCCGAGCCCGCCGCCGTTGCCCCCGCCGCGAGCCGAGGTGTCCGAGTGGGCCACGCCGCCGTTCACGCCGCTGCCGACCCCGTCGCCGCCTGGCTCATCCCCGCCCGACCCGTCATCCACGAGCTGCCCGAGCGTGAGTCGCACGGTGCCCTGCCCAAAGTTACCAAGGAAAGTCCCGAACGGGGCGTTCACCGTGCCCAAGGTCCGGTCCGACCATTCCACGCCTGCCCCCGAGGTGAAATCGTTCTGGTAGATCACGTCCGCCGCGGCCACGCCGCCGCTGAGAAGCACAAGCATCGCGCCGAGTCGGGCTGGGGTACCGGGCATCATCTCTCTCGCTTTCATGGGCGGGCACGGGTGCCCGCGGTGGGGCGGCCGTTCCGGGCGGGACGGCTCACCTTCACAGTGCACGCGTCGCCGCCCGACGCCACCCCGGGCGGATCATCCCGACACATCCGGTTCCGGATATGACGCCCGGGCGCCCGGGGAAGGTCCGATCACTCCCCGTCAAGATGTTCGGGTCATGCCGCATGCGCCGCGTCTGTCGACCCCCGCTCGCCGTCCTCGGGTCTCGCGGCGAGATTGCGTGGGACCGGATCGCGTGATTCTCGATGATCCGTCCCATGACCACCCGCACCCTCGCCGCGCTGACGATCCCCGCTCTCACCGTGCTCCTCGCCGGCTGTGCCTCTTCGCCGGGCACCTTCGCCGAGGCACGCGAGATCAACAACCGTGACGAATCCGTGGCCAAGATCTTCCCCGACGACGTCGTCGTCGGCACCCTCTATGACGACCGCGGCATCCCGCGTTATCAGGCCCGCGCCTCCGACCTCACGATCGAGGAGATCGCCGAAGAGCTCCGCCAGATGCGTCTGCTCGATCAGGAACTCGTCCGCGAGTCGACCGACTTCACCCCGCTGCCCGCCGGCGAACTGGCCCGCATCGCGGAGATCGATCGCTCGCACGCCAAGCGGCTCGCGGAGATCGTGGACTGCGTCGGCTGGCCCACCCGCGAACTCGTCGGGGCCGAGGCCGCCCAGGGCGCCTTTGTTGTGGTCCAGCACGCCGGGCACGACGCCGCCTTCCAGAACCGCTGCCTGACCCTGATGGTCGATCAGGTCGAGCAGGGCAAGCTGCCCGCCCCCTACGTCGCGCTGCTCACCGACCGCATCCGCCTCTTCGCCGATCAGCCGCAGGTCTTCGGCACCCAGATGACGTTCATCACCGGCGCCGACGGCATCGCCCGCTGCACGCCGGCGGTCCCGATCGATGACCCGGCCAACCTCGACGCCCGGCGCGAACTCATGGGCCTCGCCCCGCACGACACCTTCGTCGCCCAGCTGGAAGAGGCCTATCAGAACCAGCACGGCGGCGCCTTCGCAAGCGTGCTCACCGACACCGAGTGACCGTCAGCCGGACGACCCGTTCATCCGGCGCAGGATCACCGGACGCACGAACACCGCGATCGCACCGAGCGCGAACAGGAACACGATCGCCCACCAGTCCGTGCGCACCAGCCGCACGACCAGTGCGACCGTTGCGGCCGCCGCCAACAGCGCGCCGGCGCCGGTGATCCACCGCCTGCCGGCCTTCGCCCGCCATGCCAGCCCGCACACCACGCTGAACGTGAACAGGAACGCCAGGCTCGCCGCCTCGACCAGTGTCGAGAGCGTGCCGACCACCGCCAGCGCGGCCGCGAAGCCGCCCAATGCCACGACCGAACGCCCCGGAACGTTCTTCGAGTTGGTCTTGCCGAACCACCGCGGCAGCTCGTCTCCCTCGGCCACCTGCCGTGCCAGCCGCGCCGTGGCGAACAGCGTCGAGTTGATGGCCGAGCCCGTCGAGAATGCTGCGGCCACCGTCACCGCGATCAGCCCCGCCGTGCCCATCGCCTCCTTGCCCGCGATCGAGAGTGAGATCTCCTCGTTCTCCACGATCGCGTCCGCCCCGATCAGCATGGCCGTGCCGAGCGCTACCATCACATAGATCACGATCACCGCCGCGATCGCCGTCAGCACCGCCCAGGGCAGCGTCCTGTCGGGGTTCTTGATGTCGTCGTAGTCGTACGCGAGCAGCTGGAAGCCCTCATAGGCCATGAAGACCGACGCGGCCCCGAACATCGCCACACCGATGCCGCTCAGCCCACCACCGGCAGCCGCGTCGCCGGAGCGTGAGAGCATGTCTGGGTTCCACCGCCACAGCCCCAGTCCGGCCAGCCCGAGCAGCACCGCCACCTTGAACCACACCAGCACGATCTCGACGCCGCCAGCCTCGCCCGCGCCCCGAAGGTTCAGCCCGATAAACACGGCCAGAATCCCTACGGCCGCCGCCCGGTCGAACCAGCCCTCCAGCCCGAACACGTGCCCGAGATACACCCCGAAGGTCGATGCGTATACCGCGTTGGTCAGCACATAGCCGACGATCAGCACCCACGCCAGCGAACCGGCGAAGCCCTTGGCGTTCTCTTCCCGCAGGAACGCGAACGCCCCGCCCCCCTCGCCGAAGTGCTTGGCCAGCTTGACGTACGCGTAGCCCGCCAGCAGCGCGATCACGCCGGCCGTGACGAAGCTCGCCCAGGCCCACTTGCCCGCGATCGAGATCACCACGCCCAGCGTTGAGAAGATCCCCCCGCCGACCATCCCGCCCACGGCCATCGACCACGCCGCGTTGAACCCCAGCTTCCCCCCGCCCTGCCCACCGTCATCCGCCATGGACAACCCTAGACGCGGGCGCCGCCCCGATCCGCCGCTCCCGAGTGGCCGATCCCGAGCGCCTGTTTCCTACACTTCCTGATGCCAACCCCCCGCCCCAAAGCAGACCTGGAAACCGTCGAGCCCATCGGCCTGCGCGTCCTGATCCGCAAGGACGAGGACAAGAAGCAGACCAAGAGCGGCCTGCACCTGCCGGACAAGATCGAGATCCCCACCCTGACCGGCCGAGTGGTGGCGGTGGGGGCCAAGGTCGTCTCCGAGGGCGACTACCGCATCGAGAAGTACGACCGCGTCCTGTTCAACCCCAAGCACGCCATCCCGGTGGACTTCGAGGGGGACAACCGGCTGTTCGTGGTGCCGGTGGAGGATGTGGTGGCGGTGTTTCGCAAGGCTGATTGAGTGGGGTAGCGATCGTGCTGGGAAAGAACATCAAGATCTTCCTCGCGGATGGAACGGTCTCAGGCCTTTGGGTCGCAGAGATCGGCCAGTGGACCGGACGAGCGATTGTCGTGCAGCGTTCAAAGCTGTCTTTGTTGAACGACAGAGACGAGGCATCGCGCACCGGCGTCTATGTGCTTTCGGGACCCGATTCTGAAGATGAGGCAAAGGACCGCGTTTACATCGGTGAGGCCGATGACATCCGCACCCGGCTCAGAAGTCATCACCGCGAGAAGGAGTTCTGGAAGAGGGTTTGCCTTTTCAGTTCCACCGATGAAAACCTCACAAAGGCGCATGCGCGATATCTAGAGGCGAGGCTTATCGAAACGGCGAATCGGGCAGGAAGATCGATCGTCGAGAACGGGAGTGCTCCGAAGCCTCCTTCGCTTCCTGAGTCTGAGCGTTCGGACATGGAGCACTATCTCCAACACATGGAACTGCTGCTCCCTACACTCGGTTTTCACTTCACGCAGCCTTCAGCCACCAGCGTTCTGCGACAGGATTCAGACCAATCGCGATCGAGCCAATCGCCACTGTTTCAGTTGACTGCTGCCGGGGCCAACGCGAAAGCAGTTGAGATTGATGGTGAGTTTGTGGTTTTGAAGGGTTCCACAGCCAGAAGACGCGGAGTTCCGTCGTGGACAACCGGCATCTCCACGAAAGACCGGCTTACCGCCGAAGGTGTACTCGCTGACCACACCGACCAAGAGCTACTCGAGTTCCGAACAGATACGGTCTTCTCCAGTCCGAGTCTCGCGGCGTCCGTTGTAGGTGGGCGGAACACGAATGGCCGAGTTGCCTGGAAAACCGACAGTGGGATGACCTACGCCGACTGGCAAGCAATGCAGGATACGGTGTAGTTTGTCGATGATCTACTCAGGCTTTCTGCTCCCTAAGAACCGCCCGCCGCCCTTATCCGTATCTCTCGCAACACGCGTCCTCCCCCGGCGTTGAACCCGTGAACCCCGCGCCGCGGGGATCACGCCCAACCCACGGGAGACACACGCATGGCCAGGCTCACCACACTCGCCAAGGGCACCGCCGCCTTCCTCGTCCTGGCCGTCGGCGTCTCCTTCATCATCGGATCGCTCATGGGCGGCGGGTTCTCGTCCCGCTCGTATGACGACTCCAAGCGTCTGAACGACGACCCGCGCTCGATCCTCGTCCAAGCCGTGCTTGTCGAGTCCGACACGCCGCTGCCCGCCTCCCTGCCCATGGCCGGCACCCCGGTCAGCGACGCGGGATTCAAGGCCCTGCTGAGCGACGCCGACGCCCTCCACGCCTCCGGCGCGGCCCGCGTCCGCGCTCCGGCCGTGCTCATCCAGCACGCCGAGCAGGGCGCCATCGGCATCAAGATCGGCGACCGCAACTTCCGCGCCGCCTTCTCGCCCCATGTCATTGACACCAAGAACGGCCCGGTTCTTCGTGTCGCGATGCAGATCCTGCGTGACGACACCGATTCGTCAAACGCCGGCCGCAGTCTGACCTTCGAGACCGCCTACACCGCCGCCCCAGGCTCGGCCGTGGTCCTCGACCTGGCCGGCATGGGCGACGCGGGGACGAACGCCCGGCTCGCCCTCCGCACCAGTCTGATCGCCCTGACGCCGACAGCGGCCAACTGACCCGCCCGATAAACAGGAACACCCCGCTCGCGGCCGGGTTTTTGTACCATCAGGCGTGAGCAAAGCACCCTTCTTCCGCTACGCTCGGCAAAGGCGAAGCCACGCCCACCCCGGGAGTCCCACGCATGTTCCAACGCCTCCGCCGCGCCGTAACCCTCGCGATCGCCACCCTGGTCACCACCCCCGCGACGGCCCAGCTTGATATCGGCGATGAACTCGCGTTCAGAGTCGCCCCACAGGCCTTCCCCGAGCTAAACATCCTGTATGACTGGCAGTCATACCCTTTCTACTGTACTCCGCCGTACCGCACCTTCACCAACTCTGGGATCGGCACGCTCGTGGTCGATCTCAATGATCCCTTTGTTCTCGGTACTTTCTCACAGCAATGCGTGCTTCAGACCGACATCGTCGGTCCGGATCTGATCGTCATCAACATTGATTCTGATGGGCCCAACTCTGCTCAGGTGATTGAAGTAACAGTTACGAATATTGATACGCCTGTTGATTCTGTTCAGGTCGAATCGAGTTTCTCAATCGGCACGACGGCATCGCGCGTCGATGAGCGAACGATTCGCGTGTCGATCCCGCTGGCGAACCTGCCCGCCGGTGATGCCGAGACTGTGGTCCGTGTTGGCTTCGGCTCGGGCACAATCCCTCCTCCCACGGATCTCAACGGCGACCTTGTGAGTGGTTTTTTGTCAATGCCCGAGCTGTCCACCAGTAATCTCTGGCAGTCGATGCTCGATGTCCCTGCCAGCGAACTCGATCAGCCGGTCCGTGCGTTTATCCCGCCCCAAGCCTCTTGCCCCCAGTTTTATTTTTCAAGCCCCGCACTGCCCGGTCTTGGGGTTTCTTCCACACTGTCCGGCGATCAGATCGAGTTTCGGCTGACCGTTGACGCAAACTATCAGGTGCCGCGCATCCCTGCGGCTGAATGCATTGTCTCGGATATCAGCGCACGAATCGCGGGAGTCACCCTGCTCAATGCCCCGCTTGGATCGGGTGTGACGGCATCCCACACACCGCACGCGATGACACTGAGTGTGCCGAGCATGCCCGTCGCTCCGGGACAGGCGATAACGGTGAGCATCATCGCCCAGGTTCACTTCGCAGATCCGATTACCTTTCTCACCCAGCCCGAATCGCAGGTCATCAACGCCGGAGAAGATCTCTCACTCAGTGTCGCGGTCGAGCCAAGCAGCCCGGGCACGATCCTCCTCGGCCGGTGGAAACGCGACGGCCAGGATCTCTCCGACGGCCCGTCTTCCGCCGGAGGCGGCACAGTCTTCGGCGCCACCACCCCCAACCTCTTCATCCAGAACGCCACGCCGGCCGACGCAGGTGTCTATCAGTATGTCGCATTCGACTTCGTGAATGTGGCCTTCTCCGACGAGGCCTTCATCGGCGTCCGAGCCGCCGGCAGCTCCTGCCAAGCGGACCTCAACAACGACGGGCTGCTCAACATCTTCGACATCCAGACCTATATCAACAACTACCTCGCCGGTTGTCCCTGAGCCATTCGCTGGCGGCCGTTCCCCCGACCGGCCGATCTTCCAGACATGCCCCCCGTCTGGATCCAGACACGCTATCAGTCCGCCTACGCCCTCCTCGGCGCGATGGCCGACCAGTTCGCCGAGGCATGCCGCGCCGCCGGCCGCGAGGCCCGAACCATCGATCTCGCGACCGATACGCCGCCCGAGGAAGGCACCCTCGTCTTTTTCAACGCCCCGGCCAACCTCGACGCCCTCCCCCCGGCCTTGTTCCGCCCGGGCTCGAACCTCCGCGCAATCCAGATCTTCGTGGACCACCCCTTCGCCCTGCCCGAGCCCGTCCTCGACGCCTGGCGTGAGCGCGACGGGTTCAAGAACCTGCGCCTCTGCCTGCCCTGCGCCGACGATGCCCACCTGCTCCGACTCCGCTTCCCCGGGCTCCGCCACGCCTGGGTGCCGCACGCCATCCCTGATAGCGCCCTCTGCCCACGCGAAGCCCTCACGCCCGACGCCTGGCGCGCCCGCGAGTTCGACATCATCGCCGCCGGCTCGATCGCCACCGAGCAGCACATCGCAGAACAACTCGCCCGCCTGCCCGCCGCGGCCCAGACCATCGCCAGAGACACCGCCGCGATCATGCTCCGCGACCCCCGCCTCGGCTTCGTCCAGGCCCTCGACCTCGCCGGCTCCACCGCCGGGCTCGCCACCGGCGATTGGTCCGCGGCCAAAGCCCTGTGGCGCGTCACCGTCATGATCGTCAACCGCACCCGCCGCACGGCCGTCGTCAAGGCCCTGCAAGGCACGCGCCTCGCCGTGTTCGGCCCGCCCGCGTGGAAGCAGTTCTGCACCGGCACGATCCACTACGCCGGCGATGCGCCCTACGACCGCATCCACGCCGCACACGCCCGCGCCCGAATCGCCATCGCCTGGGGACCCACCCAGTTCGCCCACTCCTACTCCGAACGCCTCATGCTCGCGATGGCAGCCGGCTGCGCACCGATATCCGACGACCGACTCCTCGTCCGGCGCGACTTCCCCAACACCTGCGCCCTCTACAACGCCGCCGACCCCGCCACCGCCCGCGCCGCGACCGACCATCTGCTCGCCCATCCCGACGCGGCCCTCAACCTCGCACAATCGGCGAGAGACCACGCCGAACACAACTGCCTCTGGCAACATCGTGTCGACGCGATTCTCGCGGAACCGGCGCACACGCCGGCCCGTTGATTTACACCCCCATCACCCGCGCCAACTGCGTCCAATACTCCGGGTATGTTTTTCCCACGCACTTCGGATCATCAATCACCACGCCGCCCCGGCGCAGCGCCACCAGCGCCAGAGACATCGCCATCCGGTGATCGTCATAGGTTTCGAACACGACCGGCCCGCCGGCGTCGTCCGCGATCGGGTCCACGGCCATCGCGTCCGGATCGCCGTTGAGATCCTCGGTCACGACCGAGCCGATCTTCGACAGTTCCATCCGTATCGCCGCGATGCGATCGGTCTCCTTCACCCGCAGCGTCCGCACGCCGCGGATCACGGACCGCCCCTCGGCGTACGCCGCGACGACCGCCAGCGCCGGCCCCGCGTCCGGCATGTCCTTCAGATCCGCCCGCACCGCGCTCAGCCGCTTCGGCCCGACCACCGCCACCGCGTCGCCGTCCCGCCGCACCGTACACCCCATCGCCGCAAGCACCTCGGGGAACTTCGCGTCCCCCTGCACCGACCTTGCCGGAATCCCCTCGACGAACACCCGCAGGTCGTCCCGCAACGCGCCCGCCGCCCACCAGAAGCACGCCCCCGACGCGTCCGGCTCGATGTCCGTCACGAACCGCGACAGCCCCGGCTCCACACGGATCACCCGCAGATCCTCAGACGACTTGACCACGATCCCCAGCCCGTCCATCTGATCGATCGTCATCCGGATGTACGACGCCGAGGTGATCTCGCCCACCAGCTTCACCGTGATGCCCTTCGGCAGCACCGACCCGACCAGCAGCAACGCCGAGATGAACTGGCTCGATCGCGTCGTCGGGATCTCAACCACCGGGAAAGTCTCGAAAGAAGCGGGGGGGGTCAGCCGCACCGGCGGGCATCCGTCATTGCCCAGATACTCTGCCTTCACCCCGAGCCGCACCAGCACATCGATCAGCTCCCCGATCGGCCGCTGTTGCATCCGCTCGTTACCCGTCACCGTGATCGGCCCGTCCGACGCCAGTACGCTCGCGGCCAGAAACCGCGTCGCCGTCCCCGCATTGTTCAAATCCACCACCGCGCCACCCATGCCGACCTTCCACCGCCCCCCGACCCCCCGCACCCGCACCG
>RFGH01000115.1 GCA_003696675.1 Planctomycetota bacterium | reverse complement strand
GTCCTTGTGCTCGGCGAGCCCCTTCTCGGTGCTGTAGACCAGGGTGTCGAGCTGGTTCTTCGCCTCCACCCTCTTGCGCCGCTCCTTGTCCTCGACGGCGTGGGCTTCGGCGTCCTTGACCATGCGCTCGATCTCGTCCTCGCTGAGGCCGCTCGAAGCGGTGATGGTGATCTTCTGCTCCTTGCCGGTGCCGAGATCCTTGGCCGACACGTTGACGATGCCGTTGGCGTCGATGTCGAAGGTGACTTCGATCTGCGGCACGCCGCGCGGTGCCGGCGGGATGCCGACCAGGTGGAACTTGCCCAGGGTCTTGTTGTCGCGCGCCATCTCGCGCTCGCCCTGCAGCACGTGGACCTCCACCGAGGTCTGGTTGTCGGCCGCGGTCGAGAAGATCTCGCTCTTGCGGTGCGGGATGGTGGTGTTGCGCTCGATCAGCTTGTGGAACACGCCGCCCAGGGTCTCGATGCCGAGCGACAGGGGCGTGACGTCGAGCAGCACCACGTCCTTGACGTCGCCGCGCAGCACGCCGCCCTGGATGGCGGCACCGATGGCCACCACCTCGTCGGGGTTGACGCCCTTGTGCGGCTCCTTGCCGAAGAACTCGGTGACCCGCTTCTGGATGATCGGCATGCGGGTCTGGCCACCGACCAGCACCACCTCGTCGATGTCCTTGGCGGTCAGACCGGCGTCCTTCAGGGCCTTCTTGCAGGGCTCGAAGGAGCGCTCGATCAGGTCCTCGACCAGCTGCTCGAGCTTGGCCCGCGTCAGCTTGAGGTTGAGGTGCTTGGGACCGGACTGATCGGCGGTGATGAAGGGCAGGTTGATCTCGGTCTCCTGGGCGCTGGAGAGCTCGATCTTGGCCTTCTCGGCCGCCTCCTTGAGGCGCTGGACCGCCATCGCATCCTTGCCCAGGTCGATGCCCTGGTCCTTCTTGAACTCGGCCAGCAGCCAGTCGATGATCCGCTGGTCGACGTTGTCGCCGCCGAGGTGGGTATCGCCGTTGGTCGCCTTGACCTCGACCACGCCGTCGCCGACCTCGAGGATCGAGATGTCGAAGGTGCCGCCGCCGAAGTCGTAGACCGCGATCTTCTCGTCCTTCTTCTTGTCGAGACCGTAGGCCAGCGCTGCGGCCGTCGGCTCGTTGACCAGCCGGCGCACCTTGAGGCCGGCGATGCGGCCGGCGTCCTTGGTCGCCTGGCGTTGGGCGTCGTTGAAGTAGGCCGGGACGGTGATCACCGCCTCCTCGACCTTCTCGCCGAGATGATCCTCCGCCGCCTGCTTGAGCTTCTGCAGCACCATCGCCGAGATCTCCGGCGGCGAGTAGGTCTTGTCCCCCACCCGTACCCGAACGTCGCCGTTCTCGGCCCGCTCGATCTTGTAGGGAACCATCTTCATCTCTTCCGAGACTTCATCGAAGCGCCGGCCCATGAAGCGCTTGATCGAGTAGACGGTGCGCTCCGGATTGGTCACCGCCTGGCGCTTGGCCACCTGGCCGACCAGCCGCTCGCCGCTGGGCGTGAAGGCGACGACCGACGGGGTGGTGCGGCTCCCCTCGGCATTGGGGACGACCCGCGCCTCCGTACCTTCCATGACCGCGACGACGCTGTTGGTCGTACCGAGGTCGATGCCGATGATTTTGCTCATGAGTTATGTCCTCCTGTCCGCTATGGGAATAGGCTGTCTTTATTTCGGTGCTCGGAAACGGGGTCACGGGTCCAGCCCGCGTAGCGGCTCGCGGCCGCCGCCCTGACACTCTACAGACCTTAGTCCCAGGGTGTCAAACTTCCGCGCACACTATATGACAATAGCGGACTCAGATTTATTCCCGCACCCTCGCTGGCGCGGTGGAGCTCAGTCGATCAGGTAGAGGGGCGGCTCGCCGGTCGTCTCGACGTCCAGGCGCTCCGCGGCGAGGAAGAAGTCGTCGGCGGTGGCTTCGACCAGCCGGGCGTCGAAGGCGGCCTCGTCCCCGCCCTGCAGGGAGAGGACGTAGCGCTCGTCGCCGGCCTCGATCCGCAGCGGCCGGCCGCTCGGATCGGTCAGGTCGCGGGGGGAGATCAGCCGGCGGTCGACGAGCTCGACCAGAGTGCGCGGGAAGCTCGCCTCCATCAGGTAGTAGGTGCGGGTGGCCCGATCGACGCGCTGGAAGAGCGCCTGGCGCAGGCGCCGTTCGGCGATGCCGCGCTGCTCCTGCTGCCAGGGCGCCGGCCACAGGATGGCGAGAGGCTTGGCGACGAGCACGGCGACGAGCAGGCCGGCGGCCAGCGCCGCCAGGCCGTAGCCCACC
>RFGH01000114.1 GCA_003696675.1 Planctomycetota bacterium | reverse complement strand
CCAGGAAGCCCAGGAGCATCGCGGCGATCATCTGCACGACCTGGGCGCCCTGCACGGCCCACGTCGGCGACTCGTCGGAGTTCGTGATGCCGATCGCGGCGGCGAGGATCAGGCCCAGGGCCGTCGTCTTCCAGTTCTTCGCGCCCGCGGTGAGGGCGCGACCGATCTGCTTTGGCGTCATGGCTCAGGCTCCGGCGCCGGCGGCGCGGGAAGCGACGGGACGGGAGTCAGGGCGTCCAGGGCGGCGCCGACGACCTCGCCGAAGACGCCGCCGACCGAATCCACCAGGCCGCGCAGCGACTTGAGGCGCTCGATCTCGTCGGCGCTGAGACGCTCCTGGGCCGCGCGCACGGCGTCGATCATCGCCGTGAGCATGGCGTTCTGGGTGTCAGCGTCGGACGACAGGTTCTCGATGACGGTGCGGCGCTCGCCGTCGGTGATCTCGATGCGGCCGATCGCGATGGCGCTCTTGGTGTTGCCCAAACCCACGCCGTCCAGGGCCACCGTGATGGTGTCGATCGAGAGCCCGGCCTGGTCGGTCCGCATGGAGTCCGAGCTGAAGGTCGCCGCCGGAATCTGCGCCTGTCCGGGCGCGGTGGACGACCACACGCCGTCGGTCATGCGGAGCGTGGCCCCGGGCTGGGCCACGGTGCGGGCCCGGCCGGCGTCGGACACGGCGCCGGTCGCGGCGCATCCCGCGAGGACCAGGATCGACGCCCCGAGGGCGATCAGGCCCAGCGCGATCGCGATCCACAGAGCGCCGTCGGATCGCTTGCGGTCGGTCACGGGGCGTCCTCCTGAGGGCCGGAAAAAGCATAGAGCAATCCGGCGTCGGAAGTCGAAACCCCCGCGCCCGCCACGAGCGGACGCGGGAGCGATTCGGAGCAAGGTTCGGTCAGGCGCTGGTGACAACCTCCCACGCGGCGCCGGTCCAGAAGTTGATCTTGTTCGTGGTCGAGTTGTAGATGACCTCACCGGCGTCGCCGGCCGCGAGATTCAGGGCGTCGCGCTGAGCCGTGGTCAGTTTGGGAATCCTGGCGCCCCTGCCCTTGGCCAGAAAGATCAGGGGCACCTCGGTCACCGTTCCGTCGTCGTTCGTGGCCTCGACTTTGACCTCACGATTGGTGTCGTTGACCGTGACCTTCAGGTAGTCGCTCTTGGAATGGTCGTCGGAGCCGTCCGCCGACGTTGGCTTGAGGACTTCGGCGTCCACAATCCGAACCCCGGCGTTTCGGTCGATCTTCTGAATGTCTGCCATGAGGATGTCCGTCCTGTGTTCTGGGTGTCAGGTGGTCAGGTCGATGACGCCGAGACCGTACGGGTGGACGACGCCCATGCCGTAGTGCGCTTCGGCGTCGTACTGCCACGACTTGTTCGCCATGTTCTGCCACGCGAAGCCTCTGACGATGTCGCCGCCGGCGTGCAGGCTCACAGCCCCGATGGCCCCGGGCGTCTCGGCCGCGATGATGGCCGCGGGCTGTCCGCCGCCGCCGATCGAGAAGTCGCCGTTGTACGAAGCGTGATCGTTCGTGACGTTGGTCGAGGGGAAGAACTTGGCGGGCACCTGGATGATCTCGGCGCCGGCCAACATCCCGATCCGACGCGCCAGCCGGTTGGCCTGACTGGGATCGGCGAAGTCGCGGCTGACCACGAGTGCGCCGGTGGTGGTGAGGACCGACACGATGTAGGGCTGCACAGCGCACACAACCCTTGACGAACCGAGGTTGCGGTTCGCCAGCGATTCCATGACCTGAGCGAGATCGGCTTCGAAGTTGGCCGCGCCGGTCGTGTTCTTCGGATAAGCGGCCTGAAGGCTGGCCACACCGGTGCGAACAACTCGGTTGCCGCCATCATGGACGCCAGCGACGGCCGCCTGGCGTGCGCCGTTGACCAGCACGCGGGGCGCCCGCATGTTCATCTGGTCCATGATCGAGCGGATGTTCCTGATCGCGTACGCCGCTCCGCGGTTGAACACTTCACGGATCGCGAGCTGGAACTTGTCGATCCGGGCCGCCTGCTCGACCGGGGCGGTCAGAGAGATTGTGACGTTGAGCGTCTTGAGTTCGTTGGCCTTCGTGTCGACGCCGGGCGTGTGGAAGGCGGGGTCGACCGTGTGATCGCCCAGAATCTCGAAACTACGGGATTCGGAGTTCTCGCCCGGCGACATCTGAGTGAAGAACGGCTGGCCGATGAAGGCCCGACTCTGCTCGACCTGTTCGCTGACGAGAAGGTCAAACTGAGTATTGAGCGACGAAACAGAGTTGATGTCCGCCAAGATCGATGGCACGGTTTGAGCCGATGCGCTCATCGTTGATCTCCATGATGTGCGTGTGACAGCGCCGCCGATATATGGGCGCCAGCAGAGAGGCTCGGGACGGGCTTGTCGGCCTGATGGGGCCGGGCCGTCCTTCACACAATGCGCCCGGTGGCGGGATCTCCCGCGCCGCGGCGCGTCTCTCGAAACGGCTCAGCCCGCTTTCCAGCGGTCAGGCCGTGCTCATTATCCCCGCACAGAACCCGGAGTCAAGAATCGTCGACACCCGGGAGCACGCCGTGCTCGACGGCGAGACGGCGGATCGTCGCCTGTGTGGCGTTCTTCCTCACTTTCACGCCCTTGGCGACGAGCAGCTGACGGAGCGTGGGGGCGTCGCTTGCGGACGGCGCGTCCGTACATCCCGGTTCGGATTCGTCCGCCGCGTCCGTCGACGACGAGTCGTCGGACGACTTCCCGGGGGGTTCGCCCGAATCCCGTTGCTGTTCCAGCGCACGGGAGTGCGTTCCGTTCTCATGGCCTTCGAGTTGTCTGACCTTCTTCTTGAGTTCTTCGAGTTCCTGGCGGACGCTCTCAGACGTGTGTCCGATGGCGAAGCCCTTCTTCTTGGCGATCGCCCTGGTCGCGTCGGCCATGACGGCCTCAACTTCCGAACTGTGGCATTCGACGCGTGGATGCGCGGTCGCCCCGGACTCGTCGAAGAACTCGACCAGGCAGAAGTATTCATCGACCTTGATCGGTTTCCCGGCTTCGTCCTTGCCGTCGACCTTCCGCACAGCGTTGCTGATGCGGTAGGACATGTTCATCTGCATCAACGCAGCGAGTGTTTCTTCGTGTTTCATGCGGACATTCCGTTTCTGATATGAGCCGGCGTGGCGGCGAACCGCCGCGCAAACTCAGGATCATTGGCGACGCTGCCGTGCGCCTTCACCGATTCATTCATCGCCGTCACCATCTGGTGATGAGACTCGAACGGCTCGGCGGCCTGAACGGTCCTCGTCCCCGATCCCGTGATGACGCCGCCGGCCGGCTTCTGGTCGTCCGGCCGCGTCGCATTGAACGCTTCGTACTCCTGCTTGATGATCGCGAACACGGGCCGCGTCGCGGAGATGGGATCGTCGTCGTCGTTGGCCGCGATCCTGAACAGCCTCTTGACCGGCTCGGATGCGTGCTCCCGCGCCCAGGAGATGATGTTCAGGTAGTTCTCCTCGCCGCCCGATTCGGTGATCAACGCGGCCTTGAGCGCCGACTCACGCGCGCGATGCGCCTGATGCGCAGACGCCATGTATTGCTCCACCATCCGCGGCGTCAGCGTGATCTGCACGTCATTCTTCTTCAGACTCTGAACGAAGTCATCAGGCAACGACCCGTGCTCAGACCAGTGATCGCCCAGCGACTTGAGATCGAATCCCGCCATCGACACCACGTCCTCGATGGATTCCGGATTCGTCCGTTCGCCGGCTCGAATCTTCGGTTCGGGCGCGTCGATAGTCGGTGAGTCGTCGCGCGATTTGGACTGGGCCATGCGGGTCACCAGCGAGCGCATCTCTGTGTAGTGACGCTCAGCGGATTCCACTGTGGGGAACAGGCCGTTTTCGCCGACGATCACTTCGTCGTCGGCGGTGTCCAGCCCGGCCTTCTTGCGGATTTCTCGGATGCCCTTGAGGAGGGCCTCCTCGTTCTTGAACGTGCCCGCGAAAAGCCGTTCGTTCGGCTGCGCCGGCGCATTGTCAGGCCCGGCGTCGGGTGTCGCCTCGGGCGCCGCGTCCGCCCCGGGCGGAGCAACGACAGTGGGTTCGAGTTCTCCTGGCATCGTGCTCTCCTTGTCGATCAGGCGCCGGATTCAACGATCCTGCCGCCGGTCTGGATCGCCACGTCTGCGGCGCGCTCCGCCAGTTGACGCTGCGCCGCTTGGCGCGCGATCGCGTCGATTTCTTCATCTGTGCGAACCAGACCAGGAACATCGATGTTGTGAATCTGAGCCAGTTCCCGGGTGGCGATCACCGGATTGATCGCCTCAAGCGCCCTCTCGCCCAACAGGGCCACCGCGTCCTGAATGAAGTCTCTGACGCTCGCCGCCTTCCGCTGCCTCGCGAAGCCGGCCAGGCCTGTCAGGAACTCGGTCGTGAAGTCGTCAGAATCTCGAAGGTCCGGGATGCGGCCGGCGCGGACGAGCACGACCTCCGCCCGCCTGATGAGTTGACGCATCGACTGATCGATGATGGACGATGCGATGTTGCCCAGCGCCGATTCGAGTTGGTCGATAACCGTCCGCTGAACCTCGAACGCCGTGGTGCGCTCGGACTGACGCACCGAATCGCGGGCGGTCAGGAACGACCGCGACAGTGATGCGTTCGTGTCGTCAAGAGTGGACCGCACCACGCTGAAATCAGCGAGTTTTTCGGCCTTGAAGAAAGCCACGTCCTGCACCTGTCCGCCGCTGACTCTCGCGCCGGTCACGAACGAGCCGCTCTCCTTCTGCAAGTCTTCGGGGCGGAGGCTGCTGTTCTCGTCGATCATCAAGAGGTGCTTGCTGGCGAGGTCGGCGAACTCCGTGATCCTCAACGACAACTCGTCGGAGGACCGAAGGTTGGCCGCTATTTGCTCGATGAACCCCCGCCCGTAATGCTCGCCCACGCTCAGCGTATACGTGGTCGACGGGAACGGGGTGACCTGCTCCTCAACGGTGTTGACAACCGTCCCGTTGATTTCTTGTTCGATCACCCATACCCGGCTGTCAGGGTTCCACTCCACCTTCGTGTAGAGCGGCATCGAGCGACGCTGGACAGGCTTTTTCAGAAGATCATCGATGGGGATATCGGCCGCGGCCGCTTGCTCCCTGGTGATGATCCTCTCGTTGGTCGGGTCCACGTCCTCGTTGATGATGTGGTAGATCACGTCGCCGGCGCCGTCGCGCCTGGTGACGTACTGATCCATGCGGAAGACCCTGATTCTCAGATCATCGCCGACGTGTTCGAGCACGTCTCCCGCGATCAGAAGGTGTTCGATCGCCATGCGCTTAGTCGAGAAAAAACCACGGTAAGAGTCCCGCCTGTTGGCGTTCCCGATCGGGGCCGCCAGGATCGCGTCCTGGATGGTCCTCTGGCGCTCTCTCAACAGGCCGCGCATCATCTGAAAATCTGACGGCGGCAACGCGCGCTCGACCCTGGACGACGGATTGATCGCCGTCCACGGCAGGCTCGCCGGGGCCATGATCGACAGAATCGTGCCAGCGAGGGAGGGCACCCCGTTGGACCCGATCGATTGATGGGCGTTCTTGTGAGGCTCCTGGGTCCTGCCGAGGTCGATCGTCTGCGAGGCGCCGCCGGACTGAATGACCGTCTCGGGAAGGACCGAGGGTTTGGTCAGAGCTGCGAACTCGACGGCCGACGCGAGCACAGATCGGCGGTCGGCGTCATCGGCCGCGAAGGTCTTGCCGATTGGGCCGGTTTTCCTTGTCAACCCAGAACATCCCGGAAAAACGCCGGTGGCTGCCGCTCAAGACCCGGATCGATCCTGAGCGATCGGGTCCCAATGTTTCGGCGTTCGCGCTCGTCCAGGAGGCGGGCGATCCGGTCCGGGTCCGGCTCGATCGGATCGGGCGGCGGGACGGCCCGCGGCGGTTCGGGGAAATCAGGCGTCCGGAAAATGCTCGCCATTGCGAGAGTCATCCTTTTCGACGGGCGTTCATGGCCCGACGAAGATCATCGTAGACCGAAATCCGGCCCAACTCGAACCAGACAGCCCGATCCGCGATCTGGCCGTCCGGATTGTCACGGGCAATATTCACTAACTTGGCGCTGGAGTCAAGCCTCATGGGGCCGGCCAACACAGCCGCGGCCGTTTCCAGGGCTTCATCCGTGAAGTCCTCCCAGCGTTCTCGAAGTCGCTCCATCTTGCGTTCCCGCCCACAGGAAAAGGCCCAGCGGCGTCGTGAAACGCCCCGCTGGGGGATTGTATCCCGCCATTCTCAGGGCTGCCTTGGAGACGGCCACGCAATCGAACCTGGACGCGGCCATGATCCTCTGGCTGGCCAGGTCTGCGATCGACCAGGACCTCAGATTCGGCAGATAGACGACCGTCGTGAGCCTTCGGATGCACCGGATTGCCTCCCGATCGGAGACGATGCGACGACGGCCCGGCCCAGCCGTGACGTAGGCTTCCGATCCGTTGGCCACGTCCAAGTGCCAGCGGAGGCACGGGACGACTTTGTGCAGAACGCACGCGGCCGCGCACGCGGCGACCCGCACCGGTGCACGACGAGCGAGCGCCGCTGTTTGCCTGAGTGAGCGGCGACGCAGAACGCCGTCAGATCGGGAAAGCAAGAGGAACATGATGGCGTTCGTCTCAGCCGAACAAGGACGGGCGGCGCGAATCACGCCTCATTCTCCGAAAAGCGCTAAATGAAGGTGTCGCCCTTTGTGCCAACGACATATTTCAGTTCACTGCGATCCTCCTTGCTCAATGATGAATGCAACCTCGGCGACCGCCGGCAGGACCGTCGTCCAGTGCCGGCTGCGGACCTCGCGGACGACATCGGGCTTATCCGGATGGTCGGCCAACTGACCGCCCAGGTCCCACACGCAGACCTCGCGGATGCCCAGGTCGCGGCACTTGAGGATCGCGTCGGCAAGGTCATCGGGGTCGATCGGGACGCGCGGCCCGCCGGCGCTCTCGTGGGTCCACGGCGCCAGGTAGGGCACGATGCTGCCGGCTTGGATCGGATCGCCGCCCCACGCGGCCTTCCCGGCGGCCACGGCGCCCGCTATCCGGGCCTCGATGAGGCCCATCCACTCGTCGACGGTCTGCCCGTGGCGCCTGTAGCACGACGGGCAGAGGATGTCAGCGTCGGCGACCGCCGACGCCCACACGGCGCCGTCCTCTCGGGCGCGCTCGGGGTCGTTGACGATCGGGAAGCCGAAGACGCCGATTCTCATGCCCGGCGATCTGTCCTGCGCGGTTCTGATCGCCGTGCGCCAGAAGTGGCTCATCGCCACCATCCAAGCCGCCCGCGCCTCTGGGCCATCGAGATCATTGGAAAGCCCGGCATCCGACAGCCAGAGTTTCATCAACATGCGTTGCGACTCGTCTTCCGGGCGCGGCGGCAGCCACGGGGCCCGGAAGAACGGGCCCTCATAGTTGAGGACGATCGTCTGCGCTTCCTTGACGTGAGTGGCGGGGCGCTTGTCGAAGTTCTCTCTGATTGCTCTGGATACATTATTGAGGTCCACGTCCATAACCGTTTCGCCAGTTAGCCACGGTCGATCGAATGAGGGCGAGATCGTCGCCACCGAGCCGTACGACACGGTGACGGTCCCTTCCGCTGCGTTTTCGTCGTTCATAGCCGGCATCGTGGTGATGCGGCCGGCGCCTGCTTGCTCGATCCTGTATGGGGGCTCGTAGCGGTCGAGGACGGGCGTCGGAATCGTGTGCGTGATGTGAACGGTCAGCGACATTGGCGGATCTCCTCGTCGGTGCGCTCAGACGGCTCGACGCCGACCAGCGT
>RFGH01000113.1 GCA_003696675.1 Planctomycetota bacterium | reverse complement strand
GGCATGCAGGAACGCGGATGGTAGGAGTCGGCGGCGAGGTGGATTCGATGGGGGTGGGCTGGCGGATGAACGGCATGGCGGGGTCTACCGTTCAAACCCGCCCCCAGGCGGGCTGAGCAATGGAGGGAATCCCGCATGCATGGTGTTGAGCGCGTCGGTGTCGTTGGTTCGGGTCAGATGGGCGGCGGCATCGCCCAAGTGGCCGCGATGAGTGGGTTCGAGACGGTGGTCTATGACCTGAACTCGGGAGCGCTCGAGAAGTGCAAGGCGTTGCACGACAAGCTGCTGGCGAGGGCGGTCGAGAAGGGCAAGATGTCCGCCGACGATGTCAAGGCCACCAAGGATCGGCTGACCTACTCGGACAAACTGAGCGACCTGCACGAATCCGACATTGTGATCGAGGCGGTTGTTGAGCGGGCCGATGTCAAGAAGGATCTGTTCAAGAGCTTGGTGGGGAATCTCTCCGGTGATGCGATCCTGGCGAGCAATACCTCGTCGATCTCGATCACGGACCTTGCCACCAGCGTCGGAGACGCGGCGGACCGGTTTATCGGCATGCACTTCTTCAACCCGGTGCCGGTGATGAAGCTGGTCGAGGTGATCAATGGGCTGGCGACGAGCAAGCAGACCACCGAGCGGGTGCTGGCGCTGGCGACGGCGATGGGCAAGACTGCGGTGCCGGCGAACGACCGTGCGGGGTTCGTGAGCAACCGGATCCTGATGCCGATGATCAACGAGGCGTTCTACGCCTGGATGGAGGGCGTGGCGGAACCGGAGCATATCGACGAGATCATGAAACTCGGCATGGCCCACCCGATGGGGCCGCTGCGTCTGGCCGATTTCATCGGCCTGGACACCTGCGTGCACATCATGGAGGTGATGGCCGAGGGGCTGAACAACCCGCGGTATAGGGCGTGCCCGCTACTCAAGCAGTTGGTGACGGCGGGGCGGTTGGGGGACAAGACGAAGCACGGGGTGTTCAGGTACGACTGAGAAGTGCAGGGTCCATCACGGAAGTGCGATCATGAACGCCACTAGCACGCGGCTATTTGCAGCCATCTGCTCGGTCGTCGCAATATTGCTTACAGGTTGCGTACAGAAGCGACTGGCGGTGTCCGATGAGTTCGCCCCGATCTCCCTTTGCGACAACAGGCCTGTCGCACGCATCGCCCAGATCAGCGGCTATGTCGAAATGGCTGACATTGAGTATCGGTGGCGAACTCAATCCGGGCAAGTCGTTCATGCTGAGGCGGTCGCCCGCGAAGTACTCAACTTTCTCGGCACACCAGGCTTTGAAGCTGGGCTGGCCCGACAGCCCGCGAGTGAGGCGTCGTGGTACTGGTCACCGGATACTTCACAGACCCGCCTTACAGACGACCAATCCACTGAACCTCTGGTGACGGCTCGACGGGACACAGTGATCATCTTGGGCCTGCAACCGACGGTTGCACTTCGTGTCGAACGTCCCACTGAGAACTCCAGCACCGGATCCACGTTCCCTTGGCACCGCACGGAATGGTGGGGTTGGCAACGGATCATGCTTCCGGGCGGCATTGCCGATGGTCGCTTGGTCCCGACCACAAGTTGCCCCTCAACGGATTTTGCCGATGCCGAGCTCGTGATTCCCACTCTCGGCCTGAGACATCAGATCGATCTCTACCAATCCGGATCGTTCGACTGGGGCTCTGGCAGCGCGACTTGGGAGTGCGTGACCATGCCGGACGGGCGTAACGGAATCCTCTTCGACCTCGCTGGCGCGTCGGCTCAGGCAAAGGTCGCGGCGGACTGACGCGCCCGTTCAATCGGCAGCCCCATGATCGAGTCCATCGTGCCCTCGAAGGTGATCGGCCAGCCGGCGTCGAGGCGTTCGGCGATGTTGTACGCCCCGGCCTTGCCCCGCCACAGCCCCGTGGCGAGGTAGTCGGCGATCTGGGTGTCGGTCAGGGCCCCCACGGTCACCACCGATCGGTCGGGGAACATGCGCCGTCGGCGGGTGCGGGGGCAGATCAGGGCGACGCCCGTGAAGACCTCGTGGGTCGTGTCCGCCATGGTGCGGAGCATCCGTTCGGCATCGTCCTCGTCGCGTGGCTGGCCGAGGATGCGGCCGTCGTGGACGCAGACCGTGTCCGCGCCCAAGACGAGGGTGCCGTCGGCCAGGTCCGACTGGCGGGCCGTCGCGGCGGCCTTCAGGTAGGCGAGGGCGGTGACCCACTCGGCCGGGGTGCAGCGCCCGGGCGTCAGGCGGCCGTCGTCGATGCCGGAGGGGCGGACGTCGTGCGGGATGGATGCTTCCTCGAGAAGCTGGCGGCGGCGCGGCGAAGTGCTGGCGAGCGTCAGGTGCATGAAGTAGGGAGGAATGGACTGATCGAGATGACTCAGTCAGCCAGCGGGTCGGGGCGGTAGAGTTTGGTGCCGATGGCCCAGTTGCGTTCGGTGAAGTTGCCGCCCAGGTCGGCCGCGGCCTGATCGGGACGGGCGGCGTCGAGGGTGAGGATGGTCTTGGCGTCGAGGTTGTCGATGAGCGACACCATGACGGCCTCGGGGGAGGCTGGGATCTTGCAGGCGCCGAACTCGGGCTTCTCGTGGTGGGAGATGATGATGTGCTGGAGCACGGTGAGGGCCCCCGCGGGGAGGCGCTGGCCTTGCTCGCGCATCATCTGCTGGGCCTTGTCGTGGAGCATGATGGCGCCCTCGACGAGGTGGCCGATGAGCTCGCCGCGGTCGGAGTAGCCGAAGGTGCGGTCGAAGACCAACTCGCGGGTCTTGCCCAAGTCGTGCAGGAACAGGCCGAGCAGGACGATGTCACGGTTGATGCGGGGGTAGAGCGGGCAGATCTTGTCGGCGATCTGCATGAGCGTGAGGGTGTGCTCCAGCAACCCCCCCAGATAGGCGTGGTGGAGCTTGGCCGCGGCCGGGGCGGTGCGGAAGGCGTCCATCAGGTGCTCGTCGGCCAGGTAGGTCTTGGCGAGAGCCCGCATGGCGGGGTGCTGCAGGGTGTCCAGCAGGGCGACGACCTCCGCGAACATCTCCTGGGGGTCCCGCTTGGAGGCGGGGATCAGCTCTCGGAGCTGTTCGGGGGTGGGATCGATCGGGTCGATGCGGTGGATAATGACCTGCAGCTCGCCCTGGTAGGCCTGGGTCTCGCCCTCGATGTAGACGAAGGCCTCGGTGGACAGACGCTGGAAGGCGGCCTCCTCGATGGACCACATGCGGGCGGGGGCGTTGCCGGTCTTGTCGCCGATGATGCAGCGGAGGTAGGGCTTGCCCTTGACCGTTGTGCCGAGCTGGGGGTTGGTGATGGAAAATGGGCCCTCGATCCGCTCGGACGGGACCATCTGGGCGATCGGCTTGCGGCTGGTGGCGGTGCTCATGAATAGAGGATAGGTGGATGGAAGGGCCGGCACGGTTGTGCGGGGAGGTCGGGGCGCGTACCTTGTGGGACCGGGCCGCTGGGGCCCCGGACGAGAGCAACGACGCAGGATGCGCCCGGTGAACGAACACGGCAGGCTGATTGGTATCGCGGCGGCTGCCGTGCTGGCCTTGGGAGGGCTCGGCGAGCCGGCACTGGCTCAGACCGACCGGGGTTTCGGCGGCGTGCGTCTGCCGATCCAAGCGGCGGATGGACGCATCGATCTCTCCGGGCGGGCCGGCTGGCTGTGGAAGACCGGTTCGACCCACCGCATCCTGCTGCGGACGGATGTCCGCGTAGAACTGGGCGGCGATGTGTTCCTGTGCGACGAGGCATCGCTCTGGATCGAGCCGCTGGGCGGGAACGAGTATCAGGTCTTCGGCGTGTTTCACAATGTGCGGGCCGAAGCCGGGACCATCGCGGTTCGGGCCGAAACGCTGCCCGTCCGGGGCGTCGTGCACGCGAGGGAACCCGTGCGGGTTCGACTCGACGCACGCTTCGACGGGCCACCCGGCGCGAGAGATGCGGGGTACCCGTTCTATGTCTCCTCGGGCCGGCTCTTCGCCTCGCGCGTGCTCGGCGAATCACAGCCCGGCGTGCCGGTGATGGTGCGGGAGGGGGAGACCCTGCCCCCCGCGCCCGTATCGGGTGATCAGCCCGCCTTGCCGGTCGTTCGCGAGAACGACCTTGACGCCCCCCGTCCCGTGTTCCGCCCGGATGGGGTGTTTTCCTTCGCGGTCGGCGACCGGATCGTGATCGAGGGGGGCAACGAAGGGCGTCGGTCCACGATCACAGCGACCGGCGGTATCGTGATGCAGTATCAGGAGCCCGCGACGGGACGGGCGGTCGAGATGAAGGCCGAGCGGGCCGTTGTCTTCCTCAAAGGCGACGCCCCCCTGGACCGCACGCTCGGGAGGCTGAGCGCCGACGAAGTGGACGGGGTTTACCTCGAAGGCGGCGTGCTCGGGGGCGATGAGAACTGGACTGTGCGATCCCCGCGCGTGTACCTCGATGTCGCCAGCGGGCGGGCCCTGATGCTCGAGGCGGTGTTCTGGACGACCGACCGGCGGAGCGGGATGCCCATTTATGTCCGCGCCGACGCCGTCCGCCAGGAATCGGAGCGCGTCTTTAGTGCGGACCGGGCAAGACTCGCGAACAGCTCATTCGCCGAGCCGGATGTTTACATCGGCGTCCGCAAGCTCCGGGTCGAGCTGCAGGAAGCACGCGGCGACCGGCCCGAACGCGTCCGTGTCGAGGGCAAGAGCGTGACGCTCAACACGCTCGGCCTGCCGGTCCTCTGGCTGCCCGGCTTCGAAGGCGATCCCGAGGCATTCCCGCTTCGTCGCATCACTGTCGGCGATTCGAACCGCACCGGCGGCGTGATCGGCACGCGGTGGAACCTTGAGTCACTGCTCGGCTACGACTGGCCGGCCGCCGAGGTGGACCTGATCGTTGATTACTACAGCGAGCGCGGCTTCGCGTTCGGGCTCGATAGCGAGTGGGACACTGGCCGGCACAAGGGCGGCCTGTTCGCGTACTTGCTCCCGTCCGACAACGGCACCGACCTGCTCAGCCCGGGCACGGAGATCGGTCGGGACGGCGACTCTCGGGGTATGTTCTGGATCAAGGATCTGTGGCGTGTCCGCGATGCGTGGACGGTGGTCGCGGAGGGGAGCCACATCTCCGACGAGGCCTTCATCCCCGCGTTCTTCCCTGATCTGGGCTCCGATACCGAGGACTTCCGCAACAGGCTCATTCTCGAAAGAGCTGGCGAACGGACACACTTCGCAGCCGAACTCAGCGGCTCCACGAATGACTTCATCGCCAGCGAGCACCTGCTCCAGTCGCAGGGATACCGCACGGAGCGTCTGCCCGAGGCAAGGCTGTTCGTGGGCCAGCGAGAGCTGCTCGAAGAGGTGCTCCCCGGCGTCCTGAGCTACGGCTTCGAAGTGCGGGCGGGTTCGCTCCGCATGCGGTTCAGCGAGAAGACCGCCAGCGAGTACGGGTTCACGACCAACAGCCTCGCAGACGATGCCTTCGGCACACTCCCGGGCCAATCCGCCGGCGACATCCTCCGTGCCCGCGGCTACACCGAGGAAGCGATCACCCGGCTCGACTCCCGGCACGAGATCGTGGCAACCCTGAGCGCCGGGCCGCTGCGGATCACGCCGTTCGTCGTTGGCAGGGCCACGGTGTACGACGAGTCCTTCGACGCGTTCAGCCCGCAGGAGACCGACGAAACCCGTCTGTGGGGAGCCGCCGGTGTGACCTTCTCCACGACCCTCCAAAAAATCGACAACGACGCGGAGTCACGGGCTCTGGATATCCACCGGGTCCGGCACATCATCGAGCCTTCGCTCACCTTTTGGGCCGCGGACACCAACATCACCAACGACAAACTACCGATCTACGACGACGAGGTCGAGGACCTGCTGGCCGGAACGATGATCCGGGCGGCGGTCGACCAGACCTGGCAGACCAAACGGGGCGGCGCGGGTCGGTGGCGTGATGTCGATGTGCTCAAACTCCGCACCGAGTATGTCTGGTCCTCCGACCGGGCCGGCAACAGCCCAATCCCGAGGTGGTACGACGCACGCCCCGAACTGAGTAACCCGGGCGAGTTCGTTGGGGCCAGCGCGATCTGGCGCCCCACCGAAGTTGTCGCCATCGCCGGCGAAGCCGTCTACGACCTCGACGCCGGTCATCTTGCCCGCGGCTCGGGCGGCATCCTGCTGCAGCACCGGCCCAACTTTGTGACCAGCTACGAGATGCGGCGGATCGAGGCGCTCGACGCGACCTACGCGGCGTTCGCCGCCAACTACCGTCTCACGGAGAAATACGGCGTCAACACCTCGGTCACCTACAACTTCGACGAGAACGACTTCCAGGACTTCACCGCCCTGGTGCTCCGCCGCTTCCAGGCCGGGACGCTGGGTGTCTCGATCGGCTACAACAACATCCGAGGGGAGACCAGTTTCGGGTTCACCTTCCGACCCGGCGGCCAGACCGGTGGGCTGGAGATCGACCCCACCTTCGGCGGCTGATCTTCTTCAGAGCGATCGGCGGGGCGCCGCCGCGACATTTGCGAGCAGCAGACCCACCACCAACGCCACCGCGATGACCAGCACTCGGAACGCCGCCTGCGTGCCGCCGACCGTGTCATTCGAGAGGAACGACTCGAAGCTCCGGAAACTCAGCGAGCCGGGCACCATCATCAGCAGACCCGGCAGGATGATGACCTGTGCCGGACGGTTTCGCCATCGTGCATACAGATTTCCCGCGATGCCGACCACCGCGGCCGTGGCACACACCCCGAACTCGGTGCCCATCGCGCCCGTCGCCATCCGGGAGAACACGAACGACAGAACACCGGCGGGTAACAGCACCAAGCCGTCGCGGGGCCTGGCGTTGAACAGGATCAGGAACGCGAATGGCGCCAAGCAGGCCGCCAGCACCTCGGTCCACTCCGGGAGCACCACCGCGGGCGCATCCTGACCGCCGGGCAGGTGCAACGCAAGCGCCTGCCCGGCGGCGACCCCGAAACCGATCGAGAGAACGACCGTGACCGCCCCGACAAACCGTGCCGTACCCGAAACAAGATTCCGCGTGGCCAGCTCCGCCATCGCCGTGGTGATCGACATGCCCGGCATCAGGGCGATCAGACCCGCGATCATCGTCAACTCGATCGAGATCGGTCCGGCGACCGTCGTCGCCACGGACGCGAGCACAGCCGCCACCGCGCCTGCAAGAAACTCGAGCAGTCGTGCTGCGTGACGCTGCTTCGAAGCCACCGTACCGAGAAAACCGACCGCGACGCCGATCAACCCCGCCACGATGATCTCCCGCACACCCCCGCCGAAGAACCGACACACACCAGCGGACGCGATGGCCGCAGCGAGAATGTGCAAGGACGGCCCATAGGCCGGCGGGCGGCGGACAATCCGCTTGAGCATCCGTGTGCCGCGTGCCGGGGTCACGGAATGATCGGCCACACGGCGCAGGATCTCGTCAAGGGCAACGATCTTGGACAGGTCCGGTCCGTGCGGGTCCACGCGCGAGAGCATCGTCTCTCGCTTGCCCTTCAACTCGGTTGACACGAACACCGAGGTCGGCGTCGAGAAGATCTGTGCCCGGATCCCGAGCAGAGCAGCGGCATCTTGGATGGCATCCTCGAGCCTGTGGGCGGCCACGCCGTAGGTGCCCAGCGCCCGAGCCATTTCGATCAAAAACCTTGCCCGCGGGTCGTCGCGACGCGGTTCGGCGGTCTGGATCAGGATTGGACGCTTGCGGGACATGCGGCGGACGGCCCTCGGGCACGGGGGCGAATTGGAAAGGCGGTTCCTATCATTGGCTCCCGGATGTTCGGGTGCTTGAGGGAGCAACGGCATGGCACAGCAGCTTGGGACGGCGACCAGCGAGTTCGAGAAGATCGACCGGTGCGAGGGGCTTGATCACCGCCCCCGCGTGCTGCTGGGCAAAATGGGGCTGGACGGTCACGATCGGGGCGTCAAGGTCATCGCCCGGGCACTGCGCGACTCGGGCATCCATGTGATCTATTCGGGGCTTTGGCAGACCCCCGAGAGCCTGGCGATCTCCGCCCGCGACGAGGATGTCGACTGCATTGCCGCCTCGATGATGAGCAACTCGCACTTGGTCCTCGGCCCCAAACTGATCGAGAGCCTCGCGAAGGTCGGCCGGGGCGACATCCCGGTCCTCATGGGCGGCATCCTCCCCGCCGAAGACATCCCCGTGCTCAAGGACAAGGGCGTGCGGGCCTGCTTCCCCACCGGGACCGGGTTGCTCGATGTCGTCGAAGCCGTGAAGTCCTGCGTCGCCCCGATCGGCCAGAGCGTCGGCGGGCATGCCACCGCGCAGCTCGCACGGGATATCTCGCTGGTGCATGACGGACGACCCATCCGCACCGATGCCCGCAAGCGTCGCCCCGGGCGAGTGATCGGCATCACCGGCTCACCCGGTGCGGGCAAGAGCACGCTGGTCGCCCAGCTCGCCGGCGAGTACTCCCGCCGCGCCGAGAAGGACCCGACGCTCGGGCGCTGCGCTGTGGTCGCGTTCGACCCCAAAAGCCCGATCACCGGCGGCGCCCTGCTCGGCGACCGGCTCCGTGTCGACTTCAACAACCTCGGAGAAAAAGTGTTCTACCGCTCGCTGGCGATCCGCGGCGAGGACTACCACGGGCTCGACGAGGTCGTGGAACTCATCGGCGGCGCGTGCTCTGGCACCGACGCGTTCGAAACGGTGTTCATCGAAACCGTGGGTGCCGGCCAGAACGAAACCTTGGTGCGCGAGCATGTGGACACCACCGCGGTGGTCCTGACTCCGGGGATGGGCGACGCGGTGCAGATGGACAAGGCCGGCATACTCGAAATCGCTGACCTGTTCGTGTGCAACAAGGCCGATCACCCGGGCGAAAATGAACTTGTCCGCGACCTGCGAGATGTCGCCGGGCGACGGCCCATCTTCGAGACCGTGGCGACCCGCGGCCAGGGCGTGCCCGAGCTGCTCGACGCATTACTGGCCCGCTAATCCCGTCCGCGCCGAGCGGACACAGTCGGTCTTTCGCCGCGATTCCTCCGCCGGATGCACCCCGGCGGGCGTTGTTCTTTTGCGCCGTTCGACACCTCCATGGGTGCATCCGGGCTTCCGCATGTCTCCGAAGGCATAAGCGTCACTCGGTGGCGGGCCCGGCCGGACCGTTGTTCCGAGGATCGGGGCGCGTGCCCCGGACCACACGAAATCAAACCGCACAGGACAACGGAGACACAACCATGCTGACCACAATCGCCATGAGTCTGATGATGACCGCCGGAATCGCCGGCCCCTGCTCGAGCAACACCGCCTGCACCGGCGCCAAGGACTCCGGGTACGCCCTTCAGTCCGTCGCCAACCACGCCGAGAAGGACATCGTGGACACGGCCGTGGCCGCCGGCTCGTTCAACACCCTCGCCGCGGCCCTCAAGACAGCAGGGCTCATCGATGTGCTCAAGAGCGCTGGCCCCTTCACTGTCTTCGCGCCAACCGACGAGGCCTTCGCAAAGCTGCCCGAGGGGACTGTCGAGACCCTGCTCAAGCCTGAGAATAAGGACAAGCTCACCGCCATCCTGCTCTTCCATGTCGTTCCCGGCGAACTTGACGCCGATCATGTCCTCGGGCAGAAGACCCTGACCACCGTCAACGGCCAGCGTGCCGAGATCTCCAAGAAGTGGGGCGACGCGATGATCGACGGCGCCAAGATTGTCCAGACCGACATCGGTGCAAGCAACGGTGTGATCCATGTCATCGATACCGTCATCCTCCCTGAGACCAAATCGATCCCCGAGGTCGCCGAGGCGGCCGGCTCGTTCGGCACGCTGCTGGCCGCGGTGAAGGCTGCAGGGCTCGACAAGACCCTGACCGGTGAGGGGCCGTTCACCGTCTTCGCTCCGACCGACGAGGCCTTCGCGGCTCTGGGCTCCACCGTGCAGGACCTGCTCAAGCCCGAGAACAAGGACAAGCTCGTCAGCATCCTGACCTACCATGTCATCCCCGGGCGGGTCTACGCCGATGAGGTGGTCAAGCTGAAGGACGCCAAGACGGTCAACGGCCAGTCGGTCAAGATCAAGGCGTATGACGGCAAGGTCAAGATCGGCGATGCCTCCGTGGTCAACACCGACATCGAGGCATCCAACGGCGTGATCCATGTCATCGACCGGGTCCTCCTGCCGTAAGTGAGCCAGGGTTGATCGGATCCAAAGCCAGTTGCATCCATGCCGGGCGGACCGCGCGTTCTCGCTGTCCGCCCGGCGTTCGTGATTGGCTATCATCCGCGCGGGAGAACCGCCAGGCCGTGACGACCAGACAGCCCAACGCGGAAACGGATCTTCTGCCGCTGGTGGCGCAAGGGGATCAGCACGCGGTCAAGGCCTGCCTGGACCGCTACGGCTCGTTGGTCTGGTCGCTGGCCCGTCGCATGTGCCGCAACACGGTGGACGCCGAGGACGCGGTCCAGGAAATCTTCGTTTCCATCTGGAAGAACGCCGATCGCTTCGACCCCGAACGAGGCTCGGAAGTCACCTTCGTCGCGACCATCGCCCGCCGGCGGCTCATCGACCGGGTCCGCCGAATCGGGCGCCGACCTGCCGAGTCCACCATCGATACCGGCATGCCGATGGTGGATACCGCCGAGCAAGCGGAGGCCCCCGCGTTGCTGCGGGACGAGGTGGCGGTGGCCCGGGCGGCCTTGGCAGAGCTCAACGACGAGCAGCGTCGGGTCTTGCAGATGTCGATCGGGCTTGGACTCAGCCACGAGAAGATTGCTGAAGCGACCGGTATCCCCTTGGGGACAGTCAAGACCCATATTCGTCGCGGACTCATCCGGGTCCGCGGCATGATCGAAGATCAGCGTGCACAGCGTGCCCGGGGTGCAGAGGCATGACCGGCCAAGGCCTTCCAACTGATGATCGGCTCGTCGAGCTGCTCGCCATGCGGGCGGTCGAGGGCATCGACGCAGACGCGCTTCGCCAGTTGGGCGATTGGGCGGATTGCGATCAGCTCGACGAGGCCGCGGGTGTCCTTGCGATCGGGATGATCGCCGATCAGCTCGAGCCGATGCCCGAGATGATCCGGGCCAACCTGGACCGGGTGGCTCTCGCGTACTCGGGGATCGACCCGGACGCTCCCGCCTCCCCGCTGGCGATGCCGGATTCAATCCGCATCGAACCCGCAGCCGGTGTCAGCACCCGTTCCGTCGCATGGATTGGCGCCGCCGGCTGGCTCGCGGCCGCCGCCTGTCTTCTCCTCGCCGTGCTGGCTTGGACCTCGGGTCGGACCACGCCAACCCCATCCCCGGCCGAACGGGCCGTCGCCCTCGCCAGCCGTCCCGGCGTGATCCGAAGCAACTGGCTGGGGCTGGACGACGCCTCCCTCGCCGAGGCCCCCCATCGCTTCGATGCCCAGCTCAAGGGGGAGGTCCTGTGGGATCCCGAGACCAACGAGGGCTACATGGTCTTCGAAGGACTCGCCGCGAACGACCCAACCGAGTACCAGTATCAGCTCTGGATCTTCGATGCCGAGCGCCCGACCGGCGAACTGCCCGAGTACGGCGACGGCATCCTGTCCCAGTGCCCGGTCGACGGCGGCGTGTTCGACGCCGCGGGCACCGGGCGTATCGTGATCCCGATCAATGCCAAGCTGCCGATCGGCAAAGCCGCCATCTTCGCGGTGACCGTAGAGCCGCCCGGCGGAGTGGTGGTCTCAAAGCGGGACATCGTCGCACTCGCGATGGTTCAGTGACATTTTCCCGGCAATCGCATCCGATTATCGCAAATCCAATCGCCCCGGCATGGTCGCCACGCCGCGTGCTCCCGTGTACGCTGACATCATGCCGACCATCGAGCAACTGCAAGCGCTGCTGAATAAGGAGCCAGGCGACACATTCCTCATGTACGGGATCGGCCAAGAGCACCTCAAGGCCGGGGCTTTCGATCAAGCCATCGAGTGGTTTGATCGGGTAATCTCCGCGGATCCCCACCACTGCTACGCGTACTACTTCAAGGCCCGCTCACTGGAGCAGTCAGGGCGAAACAAAGAGGCGGCCGATGTCGCGCGGGAGGGCGTCGCGGTCGCACGCGCTCGCCAGGACATGAAGGCCCTGTCGGAACTCTCGGCGTTGCTGGACGAACTCGAATGACCAGGCGGTCCTCCAAACCCACCGTCCGCCATTGGGAGGATCTCCGCGGATCCGAGGCACGGACCGTCACGGCGCTTCGTGCGGTGCGGGATGATCCGGAATGCTTGTGGGTTCTCTGCGATCGCAACCGCGTGGGGCTTCTTGGACGCGAAACCGTGGCCAGGCTCGGGCTCCGTGCGGGCTCGATTTTGGATGCGGCCCTAATCGAGCGAGTGGATGCGGAAGTGCGCTGGCGTCTGGCACGACGCGACGCCGTTCGGATGCTTGCGGCACGGTCTTACACCCGGCGGGGGCTCGCGGACGCGCTGGTCCGGAAGGGACATGAGCGTGCCGACGCCAACGGAGTCGCTGGTTGGGCGGCCGATCGGGGTTTCATTGACGACGCCAGATTCGCCGAGGTGTTGGTGCGCAACGAGCTGGCAAGACGCCCCGCCGGGCGCGGGCTGCTCGAGTCCAAACTCCGAGCCAAGGGCGTCGGCCCCGAAGATGCCGCGCGAGCCATCGACAATGCGCTCGGCCCACGCGACGAACTCGAGGACGCCATCCGCATCGCTCGGACCGCTGTGCGATCGCTGTCCAGATCGCACCAGCGCGAGGTTGTCCAGAGGCGGGCTGTCGGGCGGCTTGGCCGGCGTGGGTTCTCGGGTGAGGTCGCCCGCCGTGCCGTGGAGCGGGCACTGCGGGAGGTTTCCGGATGAGACGGGTCCCGGCCCTGGGCGCCGTGCTGGTTTGCAGCGGTATTCTGGCGGCTTGCGTCCATCCGCAGAACGAGCGGCTGGCGGTCGGAGTCGTCCGGACCCCGAGCTTCGGTGGTCCGGACGGGCCTGGGCTGAGCGGATCAGGCTCTCAGCCCCGAGCGGCGTGGTCCGTCACCATCGAGAAGATGCCGATCGACGGCGTCGTCCACGGACCCACGCTCCGGACACCGACGCCTGTCGGGAGACGCTCGGATGCCGTCGCGGTCGGGGCCTATCCCAATGCGGCGGGATGGCCGGAGCGTTCCAGCAGCGAGCCGTGGCGTGCCGCCCGAGAGCTGGGACGGGCTGCGGGCGATGTTGTGCTCATGCCGCTGCGGGCATTCTGGAGTGTGCTGGACGGCGGTCAGGCCTGGAGCCCATGGGGCATTTGGAAGCGAGCCCCCGGATCGTCGGTCCGGGAAGGAACCATCGGCCCGGCTGCATCGAGGAGTCGGGCAACGGAGGTGGTGAGCGATGAACGGCCGTGACCGGTACCAGATTGATCCCGCATACGAGATCTCGGTGGAGCAAGTCCGCGAGGGCCTGGACAGCGGGAGCATGGTGCTCATAGATATCCGCGAGGCGAAGGAACTGGCGATCGCCTCGATTGAGGGCGCACTGTGGATCCCTATGGGGGAGTTGGGTGCACGGATCAATGAGGTGGATATTGACGAGGACACGACCGTGGCGTTGATCTGCCACACGGGCCGCCGATCGCTGTCGGCCGCTGTTGCGCTCCAGCGGGCCGGGTTTGAAGAGGTCCGCTCGGTGGCAGGTGGCATCGAGGCTTGGTCGCTGCGGATCGACCCGAGCGTGCCGCGCTATTGAAGACGGTGTCCGCCGTCATGCGGCGGGATGATCTCCTTCTGTCCCCAAACACCTTCTGTCCAAAGACAAAAGAACCGCCCGGAACCTTGGTTCCGGGCGGTCGAGGCTACACCGAATGGTGCATCAGACCGTGGTCTGATTACGGGCAACCCGCGTTATAGAGGGCGATGTAGGCCTGGATGTCAAAGATGTTCCAGACGCCGGTGGGGGCGGCCAGGTCGGCGGCCGGATCCTGGGCGTTGTAGAGGGCGATGTAGGCCTGGATGTCGAAGATGTTCAGGACACCCGAGGGCGGGGCCAGGTCGGCGGGGCAGCCGGCGGGACCGGACGGGCCGAACAGGATCATGTAGAACTGGGCGTAGGGATTGAAGACGGCCGGGTTGGGATCGCAGTTGATACCGCCGTACCAGAAGGTACCGACGGCCTCGAACACGCCGTCGGAGTCGACATCGGTGAAGATGTCGAACACATCCTCGATGCCGGTCGCACCGGGCACAGCGGTCTCGGGGACATAGGTGTAGGAGGTGCCGTCGAACTCAACGGTGCCGTTGCCGGAAACGAGTGTCCAGCCGTTGATGGCCTGGTCGGCGACATCACCATCGAGGATGCCGTCGCTGTCCCAGTCGAAGGTGCCGGGCTGGACGAACTGGAGGGCGTAGGAGAACTCGGCGAGGCCGTCGGAGTCCTGGTCAACGCCGGAGAGCGGGTTGAAGATGGTGGTGGACGAAGCCGAGTCGGTGTCACCGACCTCGAAGGCCAGCGAGGAGGAGAAGCCCGAGACCAGGTCGACGGTCGCGGTGTAGACGGTGGCGGTGTTCGGATCGAACGGGCCGGTCTGGCCGGGCAGATCGAACAGGCCGATGGCGAGGAGGCCCTGGCGGGTGGCGCTCGAGTCGAAGCCGTTATCGCCGTCGTACCACGCCCAGAAGGCACCGAAGCCGGGGACGCCGTCGCCGAGGCCGTCGCTGTCGAGGTCAACATCGGGCGCCTGGGTGGCCCAGGTGATGCCGACGCAGTCGATGACCTGGTCGAAGGGCAGGTCGCCCCAGTCCAGGAAGATCAGGCCGGTGGCGGTGGAGGTGAAGCAGGTGTAGCAGTTGGGGCTGTCCATCAGGCCGAAGAACCCGCCGGTCTGGCCGAACGCGGCGCAGGGCAGGTCGTTGTCGGCGATCCAGACCTCGGGGTTCGCACCCTCGGCCGGACGGGCGCTGCCGTCAAGCAGGGTCGCAACCTTCTCGCCGGTGACCACATTGTAGTAAATGTGGGCGACATGGTTGGTCTTCATGATGCCGCGGGTCGCCATCTGGGGGGAAACATCCGCGAGCGCGGGGGTGACAACGCCGGCGGCGAGCACCACGCTGAGCGCATTCTTAGCCTTCATGGAACATGCTCCTCTATACAGAACCACTTCGAAGTTGCCCAGACGAGGGCAATTCAGGAACGGAAAACACAAGACCACGACGGGGCCTTTCGACCCGGTGTGAACAAGGAACTGATCTCAACTTCTCGGCATGCTCTCTCATGACCCGCGTCATCCAAACGCCCCCACAAGGCATTCGGAATGATTGGCGGCTCTCACTCTCCGGGTCCCTCAAGCAGACCCTCTTCCACGATCACGGAGCCCACACGGACGGACTCCATTCCACGAATATACCGTGACTGCCGGTTCTTGCAAGGGGGTGGGCGCGAAATGCCCAGAATTCGGGAGAGATCGGACCTCCGAGCGGGGATTCGCTGTTAAGCTGGGGTAACTTGGGCGGCCCGGAGACGGGCAGCGGCCACAAATCGATCAAAGAGGTGGGAGGCATCGTGCGGCCCCGGGGAGGCCTCGGGGTGGAACTGGACCGAGAACACCGGACGCCCGGGGATCTGGAACCCCGCCAGTGTGTGATCGTTCAGATGGATGTGGGTCGGCTCGCCCCCCGCGGCCCGCAGGGACTCGGGGTCGACGGCGAAGCCGTGGTTCTGGCTCGTGATCTCGACCCTGCCCGTGGTGTCATCGCGGACTGGCTGGTTGGCGCCGCGGTGGCCGAAGGGAAGTTTGTATGTCCTAGCCCCGAGTGCCAACGCGAGCAGCTGATGCCCGAGGCAGATGCCGAAGATCGGCAGATCCACCAGATCAGGGTCCCGGAGGACCTCGCGGAGTGTTGCGATGGTCTCCGCGACGGCGTCCGGGTCGCCCGGGCCGTTGGAGATGAACAGCCCGTGGGCGTTGCCAGCGGCGAACTCGGCCTTGAGCTCCTCCGCCGTGATGGTGTGTGGGACGACGCGGACGCGACAGTTGCGGGTGGCGAGGTTCCGGAGGATGTTCCGCTTCGCGCCGCAATCGAGGGCGAGGATGACGGGGCTGTCCTCGGACGGTTCGACCGCGGGGGCCCAATCCCCCAGCGTCTCATCCCAAGAAAATGGTGTAGAGCAACCGACCAGAGCGGCGAGGTTCTGGCCCTCCATGGGGGGGGCCTGGCGGGCCATATTCACCAGATCGGCGTCGGAAAGGGAGGCGTCGTCGGTCAGGACGCCCGTCATCACCCCGGCCGAGCGGAGCACGCGGGTCAGCGCCCGGGTATCGATGTCCGCGATGCCGAGGACGCCGGAGTGAGCGAGCCAGTCGCCCAAGGTGCTGTCGGCCCGGTAGTTGGAATGGGTGCGGGTGTATTCGTGGATGACGAACCCGGCGACCTGCACCTTGGCGGACTCGAGATCCTCGGCGTTGGTGCCGGTGTTGCCGATCAGGGGGGTGGTCTGGACGAGGATCTGGCCTGTGTAAGAGGGATCGGTGAGTGACTCCTGGTAGCCGGTCAGGGCGGTGTTGAACACCACCTCTCCGATGGAACATATGCCTTTGCCGGTGGCGCCGAAGGGCGTGCCAACAAAGACGGAACCGTCTGCAAGAGCGAGGCGGGCCGATCCGGGGGGGGCTTGGTTGGGCATCAAAACCGAGTGTATGGTGGGTGGTGACGCTTTTGCCGTTCCGAGGCCAAGAGAATCTGACCGTGGGCGGATCTTTCGTCCGCGTAGCGGTGGAGCGCGGCGTCGATCGTGACGACGGGCTCACCTATGCGGGGGATGGGCTGGTGGTTGGCGACCGGGTGGAAGTGCCGGTCGGACGGGGGGATCAGC
>RFGH01000112.1 GCA_003696675.1 Planctomycetota bacterium | reverse complement strand
GCCCACCACCACCCCCACCATCCCGACGACGACGCTTGATCCATGCGGGGACCTTGAGGTATCTCTCGATGGATACGGGATTGCTCACAATCCGTATCCATGGGAGGAACCGAGATGCGCTACCCGGCCGAGGTGCTGTCGAAGAGCGAGGTCGCTCGATTGCTGGAGGCGTGCGGGTCAAAGACCTGGACGGACCGGAGGAACCGGGCCCTGATCGCGGTGATGTACCGGGCGGGGACCCGGCTAGGGGAGACGCTGGCGCTGCGGCCGTGCGACTTTGATCTGGAGCGTGGGGCGATCCGGATGCTGCACGCCAAGGGCGGGCGGGCCAGGACGGTGGGGATCGACCGATGGGGGCTGGCCATCGCGGCGGAATGGATTGAGGAGCACCGGGCCATGGGATGGTCGGCGGGGGATGCGCTCTTCTGCACGAGGTCAGGGCGGCCGGTGGCCCAGGCAATGATGCGGCGGCGGCTGCCCGAGCTGGCCCGAGCCGCGGGTATCCACAAGCGGGTCCACGCCCACGGGCTGCGGCACACACACGCGGCCGAGCTGCGGGCCGAGGGGATCGATGTGGCCGTGATCAAACGGCAGCTCGGGCACCGGTCGTTGCTGACGACGATTGGATATCTGGATCATCTGGAGCCAGCACTCGGGCTCCGTCAGATCGCTTTGCGCGGCCTTGCGGGCAATATCGCGCCAGCCGGCCCCATCTAAAGTTACGCCTTCAGCGCTTCTCTGAGCCTCTCGCGCATGACCGGCGTTAGGGATCGCTGCAAGCGTGCCTCAAGCGAACGCTCCTCATCGGTCATCGGACGAACTTCGACAGAATCTGTCCGAACGCCAGCCGGGGTTTGCGAACGGTGTTTCTCGACCATCTCAAGAACATCCTGCTCCCGAGTGAAATCTTCGTTCCGAGCGTTCATTGCGTACCTCCAAATGCCCCATGCGCAATAGACAACTGCGTATTGTGTCCATGACGTTCCTACATCTCTCTTGTCGCGGTTCGAGCCGTGATTTTGCCGAAAAGGGTCGTACAGGAGCCAAAATGACGTACAAATTGGGCTTCAGGACCCGGTAACGTGGCCGAGACACCCGATCACAATACGAACGCCGATGCGGGGTTTGTCTTTTCCGACGAGCTGGACGCCATTCGTGGCATCACCGAGGCCTTGGCGAGTCGCCACGCCAGCCTGAGCCAAGCGGACCGCGACGACATCTATCAGATGGTTGTGATGCAACTGGCCGGCTACGCCCGGCAAGGCGTGCGTCCGGAAAGCGGCTCCTGGCTGCCGCTCGCGCGAGCCATCGCTTGCCGACGGGCGATCGACCTGTACCGAGCAAGAGGCAAGGAGCGCAACCTCCAGAGGTCACTCGCGTCCCGCTTGGACACTTTATCGCGGCCCCCTCGGGCACCTACCGACAACCTTGATGCCCACTTAAAGGCCGCTGTACGACTGCTACCCCCGGACGACCAACTCGTCCTCCGGCTCCGGTTCGTAGAGGATCTCAAGCTCAGGGAGATTGCAGAAGCCACGGAGAAGCCGTTGCACGCCGTGTACACCCAGCTTGAGCGTGCGGTGAAAGACCTGCGGGATATTCTGCGATCGAGGGCCGGCGAGGACGAATCGCTGCGTGCGCTGCTCGACGAGGCGTGGCCGGATCAGTGACCACTTTCGGACCCCAGCACCTTCGACACGAACGTTGTGCAAATGCCGTCCGGACCACGCCTCTCGATGTCGATCCATAGGATTTGAGTGGTCTCAATCGACGTCCCACCATGCTGGCGATTGACCGTTTGGGCGAACATGTCGAACGCGAACTCGATGACTGCCCCGTCATCAAGCTCATACGCAACAACCGTATGGAGAGCCATCAGGGGATCGTCGGTCTCGCCTTCAAGCCGCTCAAGACGAGCTCGGTACCACTTGGCGTAGGTGTGATACGGCTCCCCGCACGGAGGAGGGCCGATATAGGCCTCTGCTTTGATCTTCTCCCCCCAAAACAGATCCGCGTGAACACAAAAGCAGAGCTTTCCTTGCAGAAGTTCGTTGAGCGCGCAGCTAAGCGCCCAAGGTGCGTGCGTATCAAGTGTTGCGCACTGCTCCGAAGCCCACAAGGCCTGCCCGATCCACTTGATCATCCGCGTCCTCCGACTGACGACCCCGCGGGCGCGATTTGGCGGGGATGCATAGGTTCACTGAAAGCCCGGTTGCGGTGCGGGCCGCGACAGTGTAACGGATGATGCCGAGTAGCCAAGAGCGGCGAGGGAAGATCTCGCGTTCGAACGACATCCTCCAGTACAATCATGCGAGACCACCCCCGCAGCCCCACTCAAGCCGAGGGGCACCACCGATCGCGGCAGTGTCTAGAGCCTTAGATCAGTCCCGCGTAGGAGATCCCGGGCCGCTTGGCGGGCGCTCAACGGGGGGGACTCTGCCGGACCGACGTCACCACCGACCACTGCCTTGTACATATCGACCGCAGCATCAAGGACTCGGGCGGGCATCGATGCCAGCTTCGATTCGAGCGTCATGAGACTGCGGCCTTCCTTAATCGCATCGAGCGCCGCAGTCCGGCCCAGGGCCTCCTCGGCATGACGCTCCACGAGATTGGCGGGGGGACGGAGGGCAATCAGCACCGGAGTGAACTTGGTTGAGGAGGCGTGAACGGCCTTGATGACCTTCTCCATGCTCTCCTTCGCATAGACGAAAGTCTCCACATCGAGGTCGGTCGGGGGGTAAATGGCCGCCGAGATCTCCTCTGAGGTCAGCCCATGAACCTGCAACTGCCATTTCGCCTCGAGCATGTTGAGCTGAGCCGAGGCCGCGATGACTGGGAGCTTGAGGCTCATCTTGCCGTCCAGCCTGCTGACCGTGAGCAGCAACCGGATCGCGAAGCCGAACTGAGCCTCACTTCCGTTCGGCCGGCTGCGGATCAGGTACTTGACGCGCTCTAGTACCACCACGCGCCGTGACATCCCCCCCGATGTCGAGAACACGGGCAGATCAGCGCTGGCCGCGGCGCTCACCGAGAGGTCATATACCCGACTCTCTTCGTACGGGTAGCTCGCCAAGTCCGTCGGCAGTGGATCTTCGTCAGCAGACGCGATGGAAATGAGGTTCCTCTTGCCGTTCTTTCCTGTGGAGCACGGCTCCAGACCCGACCGGCAGGGTTCGAACTCATCGAAATCGACTTTGTCCCAGTGCATGGTCCCCCCATGGCTAGATGTGTGTGAACAAACAATGCCTCCCCCTTCTACCAGAGAAGGCACCGCAGGGCGGCAAGCATTCCACAAAACAAATTTGACCCCCTGGTTCCGGCGGGGAAGAAGGACTACTGCCAGATGAAGAACAGCTGCTGGATAGTGGGCAGGTTGGCCTGCATCCGCCCCCGGGCGAGCGCAACTTCGGCGCGATTCTCGTACTGAGCGACGAGCTGGGCCGCCGCGGGGTCCGGCGTCTCGCCCCGGGATGTGGCCCGCCGGACCGATGTCAGAGCCGCCGCCAGCTCTTTCGCCGCGTCGGCGGCGAGGTCCAGAGCACGGTACTCGACCGGGAGTTGGTCCATTCCCTCGCCGGGCTGACAGAATCTGAGCGCGGCCGGGGACGTTAGAGGGCGTCGGGCAGGAAATGCGCGATCAAGGCCGAGCGGAGAGACGACATCGCGGCGAACAGGCCCGTGGCCTGAGCCGAGCGAGACGATTTCATTCTGAAGCTGCTGATCGTCTGAAGAGTCGGCGGCCACGCGGTGCTCTACGACAGGCTGAACTAGGGGAGACTTGCCTCCGTGCCCTGCTACTTCTGTGTGCACAAGTCCGTGACCCGCCCGACCTAGATCTCTTTCCCTGATTGTGACGCAGCACGCCTTTACCCACCACCTCGCAGAGAATCTCCCGTGAATCGTACACCCTCAACGGAGGATTCCCCAGCGTCTGGTGGGGCCTTTCCCGGTCGTAGTGCATCAGTTACTCTGACACGAGGCGGTCCAGGTGCTTGAGCCCAACCGGGACGAAGTGGTCCAGACATTCCGTGCGCAGGGACTGGATCCACCGCTCAATGTTGGCATTGCACAGCGGGGCCAACACCGGCAGTCACTCAGGCTTGATTCCGCCCCGGTTGCTCATTGTGTCAAGACTCTGATGGATATTTAACGTGCAACTTGACATAAAAAAAGTCAGTTCCTAGGGCAAATTTCCCCACATCGGTGCTCGCCAATCTAGTACACTCGCTCGATCACGCCAAGCTCGTCACACAGACAGGATCACTCAAATGATGAATTTTCTCGTAGGAACAAGCTCATTGCTTGTTTTTGCAGCCGGCTCAGCTGCAGCACCCCCGACCTGGGATTTTTCTGGGCTCGGAGAGACGCATCTGATCGCGGGCAACACGAACGGGAGCGGGCGCGGCGAGGTGCACGTGTACCACGATTCGTCGGCCACGCCGTTGTTCTCGATCCGGTCCCCGGCCCGGCGTGACCTGTTCGGTGTCGCGAACGCCAGCGCGGGCGACCTAGACGGGGATGGGTTCGACGACCTGCTAATCGGGGCCCCGCTGGCGGGGCAGGGGATCAAGAACCACGGCGCGGTCTATGTGTACTCGAGCGCGACGGGCGCCGAACTCCTGATGGTTCCTGGCTTTGGGCAAAAGAGTTACTTCGGGCGGGCCGTGGCCGGCGCAGGCGACGTGAACGGCGACGGAGTGCCGGATCTGCTGGCGGCGGGGTGGATCCACACCGAGTTCGGCGTTCCCTACGGGCGGGTCTACCTGATGTCCGGCGTGGACGGGCGTGTGCTGCGGACGATCACGAGCTTCGAGGACGAGGACGGCTTCGGGTACACGATCGCGTCGATGGGCGACCTGACCGGAGACGGTGTACCCGAGATCGGCGTGGCCGCTCCGCTTGCGGTGACCAACCAGCTCGGGGACGGAGCCGTTTACATCTTCGATTTGACTGCCAGCCCGGTCATGCACATCACGACCGCCGATGCCTGGCACACAATCACCAACGGGTCGCTCAGCCGTGACTATTTCGGCTCGGTGCTCGCCTACGACGACCTCCAGAGCACGCCGAGCTATCACTCCGTGCTAGTCGGATCCGTGGACCCGATCTCGTACGGGTCCCCGACCGCGCAGTTCATTTTCTCCCGGCACAAGATCGCGGCGGGCCAGGAGGCGCAGACGCTTTCGGAGTCATCGACTCCGTCGCAGGTGGCCGGGGACGCCATACCCGACGGCAAGGTCACCGCGTCCGACGTCTCGGCGGTCGTCGGATCGATGGGCGGGAGCGGCAACACCGACCTTGACGGGGACGGGCAGGTGACGAGTGGCGACATGGCGATCGTACTGACGAGCTACGGCACGTCGTCGCCGGTGCAGAGCCTGCTGAGCGATCCGTCGCCGGTGGTGTCGCGCATGGCGGAGCTGACGAGCGGTTCGGGGGGGCTGAACGTGCAGCCGGGCTCCAACCAGCCGTGGACAGATTTCCAGGACTGCAACGACGACAATGATGACTCGGACGATACCGACGACAACGATGATGACGACACGGACGACATCGATGATGGCGGTCCGAGCGTGCAGCCGCCGATGCCCGGGGTGCGGCCCGGGACGTGGGGAGGTCCGCGGACGGCGGCGTCGCCGCCGGGCGACGACAGTGATAGCGGGGACTGTGACGATGATGATGATGACGATGATGGCGGGTGCAGCGGGTGCGATATCCCGGACGGGGCGGGAGATGACGCGGATTGCGATGCGATATCCGACACCGCCACCGCAGCCTTTGTAGGCCGGGGTCTTGAGTCAGACAGTTTCTACGCAAGTGTCACGAGTAACGCTTGGATTTTGTCACTCCAGAGTGCGTCCGGCGATGTCGGCGCAACTATTACTCAGGGTGCTGTGAGCTCCAATGGGGTTGACTATCACGCATCAGTACAATTCGATGATACTGCTGGCGAAAGCAAGCTGAAATGGGTGGCTACGAACGCTGATACCGGGGTAGTCGTCACACAGTGCTTCTCTGTTCAGGTGGTTGATTATACACCTGTGCGATTCAGGTACCAGATGTTTATTCCCTGTGGAGCGGTCGCCACGCCTCGAATCTTTGGGATTCAGTTTCCTCTTTTGCCACCATTCTTCGGTGGAGACATTCAGCGATTCAGCTGTGATACAAACGCGGCGATCTTTGGGATGATGCCCAATCAGACCCATCGGTCCTCGTGCGATGTCTACATTGGCAGTGATGGCATTGTTTCCAGCAGAGACGATATCACCGTACTCGATTGTGACGACGACCCGGCTAATTACACGGACGGCGAAATCGCTGATCTTGGAATCTATCCGCGATTCGGCCTGACCCGTGCGTTTGCGGCGACCGATGTTACGGGTGCCTGCAACTCGCCCGGTGGTTTGGTGCGATGCGATTACGAGCTTGCGGAAGGTGCTGAGCCTTTGCCGGATCCAGCTCCCGCTTCAAGACAGCACGCTCCACTTGCGTGGGTAAAGTATTATGGCCAGACCGGCAACTGCCAAGTGCAAGAGATTGCACAGCAGGGCTTGGCAGACGGCGCGAATGGTGGCTACGCTCTTCGCGTCTCTCCCAATAAGGTGTTCTTTCGGTACTATCTCCATGCCTCCGACCCACTGATTCCTCTTGATTTGGCTCCTGCCATCGATGTGTTTGGGATCTTGCTGGAGCTGACCTGGCAGGTACGGGAATCTGACGGCCGGCAGGAGGTGCTTTGGGTATTCCATGGAGAGGCAGACCCGTTCCCCGCACATCAGGCTTATATTGAAGACGAGCGGATGTGGGCATTTGACCCGGTCACATTTGGGCTGGGAGTCTTTGCGCTCGGCCCGCAAGCGGCAAACATTCGTGTCTCAACAAACGGATCGATAGAACCGTGAAGGGATTAATTATGCGAGTTCTATGCCTCACGACAATACTGGTGTCGGCCTGCTCCTGCGGTCTCGCTGTGAGAGCAGAGGATCCGAAATCTGTGACATCTCTGATTCATGCGCTGGAGGTCGCGGATAAAACCACTTCTATCGAGACTCATTTGCTGAGTGGGGATGCCGAGGATGTCGTGGATGCCATTCTGCTTCGATTGGGGGACACTACTTCCACGGCACCGACAAACCAGGCGAAGAATCGTCTCTGGAGAATGCTGGCTCAAACTGGCACCGGCGAGGGACGGATCGTGATCATCCGTCAGGATCAAGCAAACGAGCTTGCCGATGCCTACGCCAACGGTGATGTGCAAACCAGGCTTGCAGTGGTACAGCGCATGCATCTCGTGGATGCACCGGTAAGGAATGCTCTGGTGAGTACGGTACGAAGTTCAGTTCCTACGGAAGACGACGCGCTCGTGCTTGTAGGAGCTGTCGATGCATTGTCGGCACTGAACGAGTTGTCAGGCGTGTCTCTTACATATGCCATGTCGCTCGCCGCTGATTTGTCTGTCGCTGCGGCCGCGTTGCATGATCAGATTTTTTATCAATCCGGTCCAGCAATGGGCCAGGCCAACCAGCGGGGTATGAGCTTGCGCACGAGCTCATTGACCGCGGCACTGAGATCCCGTCCGAACCTGAGTGATGCGATCACGCTTGCATCGTCATTTCCAGACGACGACGAATGCGTCGCCACCGCTTTGTACCGAGCCTGTGCTTTCAATCCTGCTCTGGAAACATCTTCACAATCCCAGCGATCGACTTGGATTGCCGAATACACAAGGCGGTTCTGCCTTCCGGCTGGCAGTGCTCATCGAGAGAAGTACTCCGTTGCTTTTTACCTCTACATGAAGGATGAGTTCGCCGATAGCGGGGATTCTCTTTGCGATGCCTACTCAGAGATCCTCTCATCGCTAAATTCCGCCTCCTTTAGAGGTTATTCGGCGATCGCTACGCTGTCGCAGAATCAATGCGAATGACTCGTTCTGATTGGTCTCGCCCTGATCAGGACGCCGCGGGTCTAGCGGCCTTCCGGATCTACTTCTACGCGATCATCGCGTGGGAGGTCTGGCGGTACTTCGAGCACGACCGGGTCGACCGCTACTACCAGCAGCCCGGGTTCCACTTCAAGTACTACGGGTTCGGCTGGGTGGAGGCGCTGCCGGAAAATGGGATGACCTGGGTGTTCCTGGCGCTCGGGGCGGCGGCGGTGGCCGCGGGGCTCGGGCTGTTGTACCGGGTCACGGCGCCGGTCGTCGCGGCCTTGCTCGCGTACGTCTTCCTGCTCGACCAGACGCGGTACCTCAACCACTTCTACCTGATGGTCATCCTGGCGGGGTTGCTGGCGGTCATGCCCGCGAACCGCTTCCTGGCGCTGGACGCGCGGCTGGGGCTCGTCGGGGCGAGATCCGCGGTCGGGGCGTGGACCTACCGCGTGCTGCGGGCGCAGCTCGTCCTGGTGTACGTGTTTGCGGGGATAGCGAAACTCAACGCCGACTGGCTGGCCGGCGAGCCGATCGGGGCGTGGCTGGTGGCTCGGAGCGATGTGTCTAGGGGAGACATTCCCGATCGGGCGGTTCTTCGGACACCCCTGGGCTGGGCGTTTCTTCGCCTGGGGCGGCCTGGGGGTGGATTTTCTGGTTCCGGTCTTGCTGCTGTGCCGGCGCACCCGGTGGGCGGGGGTAGGGGTGTCGGCCTCGTTCCACCTGCTCAACTCGCTGATCTTCAATATCGGGGTGTTCCCGTGGCTGATGCTCGGGGCGACGACGATCTTCTTCGACCCCGCCTGGCCGCGGCGGGTGTTCCGGCTTCCCGGGGGTGACGGCGACGGAGAGGCTGCCTTCCCCGTGCCGCGTCTGATCGCGGGCCTGCTGGCGTTGCATTTCACCATCCAGGCGATGATGCCACTGCGCCACTGGCTCTACCCGGGCGACGTGGCGTGGACGGAGGAAGGGCACCGCTTCTCGTGGCGGATGAAGCTGCGAGACAAGGAGGCGGGGGGCTACTTTCGGGTCACGGACCCGGCCACGGGGGAGCGCTGGCGTGTCGAGGTGTCCGAGTACATAACGCCGGCGCAGGCCCGAGCGATGTGGCCCCGTCCGGACATGGTGCTCCAGCTCGCGCACGAGATCGCCCGGAGGGAGAAGGAGCGGCTTGGATACAGCGTAGAAGTAAGAGCGGTTGTGCGCGCTTCGCTGAACCATGGGGACACGTATCTGCTGATCAACCCAGAAGTAGACTTGGCAGCTGAGTTGCGCACGCTCTGGCCTGCAGAATGGATATTGCATCAAGACGAGCAGTTCGATCAGTAGTTGGATCACTGCATGGCACGTGCAAGACTGGGCTGCAAGAAATCGGCCTATGAGAAGCGCTGCTCCGGTGTGCAAGAACCGTCCCCGCCCCGTTCAGGCGGCTCTCCGCTCGTAGTACCGCAGCACGCCGGCCAACCGGGAGCGGCACGCGACCTCGCCCCACTGATCCGGCGGGCCGTGCCCGGCAAGCGGCCGGTTGCTTAGAGACTGGTGGGGCCTTTCCCGATCGTAGTGGATCAGGTACTATGACACTAGATGGTCCAAGCGCCTGAGCCCAAACGGGACGAAGTGGTCCAGGCATTCCGTGCGCAAGAACTGGATCCATCGCTCATGTGGGCATTGTAAATGCGGGGCCAACACCGGCCACGGCTGGGGTCTGATCCCCTGGCCGCCCAGCTCAATCTCAACGCGAGAGCACCTGAGAGCGGGGCGGCCGCTGCCATTCCTCGCTCTCCCGTGCAGCGCTAACTGGAGTGATCTTGGACGTTTGCGCGAAAAGGGCGCTTTGAAAGGGTCCCGATCGGGGCGTTCCGAGGCCCGCTTCCGCGAGGAGGCGGGCCTTGTCGTTTACTGGCGGCTGGTGGGAATTTTGACCGTGGCGGGGTTTAGGGTAGGGTGAGGCGCTCTCTGTTGGGCGGTGGAGAGTCGGAACCCCGAGGCGGACCCTGTTTTGTGCAAGACTGAGTTGAAAGAAATGGGTCTCTGAGAAGCGTCAAGCCGGAGTTCAGAAACCCGTCCCCGCCCGTTCACGCGGCCTTCCGCTCGTAATGCCTAAGCATTCCGGCGAGCCGGGAGCGGCAGACGACCTCGCCCCGGAGATCGGGCGGGTCGTGCCCCGCGAGCAGCCGATTTCCCAGGGACTGGTGGGGTCTTTCCCGATCGTAGCGGATCAGGTACTCTAAAACCAGATGGCCCAAGTGCCGCAGCCCAACCGGGACGAAGTGATTCAGGCATTCCCTGCGCAGCGACTGGATCCACCTTTCCATGTGCGCGTTGCATAGCGGAGCGCGGACAGGCAGCCGCTCGGGCTTGATGCCCTGAGCCTCCAGCTCCTCGTCGAAGGGCTCGCCGAACTTGCTGTCGTTGTCACGGACCACCACGGTTGGCCGCGGCAGCCCCGCCTCTTCCACCGCGCCGCCCAGGCACGCGGCGGCGTCGGCCGCCCACCGGCGCGTGGGGTGAAGCGTCGCCTTCGTCGCGACCACCCGCCGGCTCTTCACATGAATGAAGGCCAGCACGCTCGCGTCGCGCCATCCCCGTGGCGTGAGCACCCGGGTCACGAAGAAGTCGCAGGCCCAGAGGGTCTCGGCATGCCGCTTGCGGAACTCCGCCCAAGTCGGATCCCCGCGCTCCGGGGCCGGCTCGATGTGGTGGCGCTTGGGGATGTTCCGAACGGTGCTGCGGCAGACCGAGCGGATACCCAGCTTCCTCAGCTCGCCGAGGATCCGGCTGTATCCCCAGTTCGGGTTCTCGCGGGCGGGGCGAACCACCAGCTCGCGCCCCGTCGCCTCGGTCGAGGGACGGCCCGGCAGTCGGGGCTTCCACACTCTCGTCCTCTGCACGCCCCGGCACCACCGCCGGAAGGTGTCGTACTTCACGACCGAGATCAGGTCCCGGATCGCGGGCCCAGCCGCCAGCCCGAACCGAATCAGCCGCTGGCGTTCCGACTCGGTCAGCCGCACCGGTCCCTGGATATCTTGGACCGCAGGATCTTGTTCTCGACGGTCAAGTACTGAACCTGCGTGGCCAGGGCCGCGTGGTCGGCCCGCGCCAGCCTCAGCAGCAGCGGGATCAGGCTTGCCATCGGGGCATCATCGCACGGCCCGGCGCGTTCTGCAGGCGGGGACGGGTTTTTGCACACCGGCCTGGCGGCCCCGAAACCGGGCAGTAATGGTCCTAAGCAAAGGCCAGAAACACCCAAATCTGGGTGGGCAATGACCCGATTCTGTACAAGCCCCTCCCGATTAGCGGAGATCGGAATATGAAAGAAATGCCTACTTACCCTGTTCAACACCCTTCGGGTGAGCGTTCGGGTACCGAACCGCTCGCTCGGCATCTCGCCGCGATGGTCGAGTGCTCGAACGACGCCTGCATCATCACCGATCGCACGGGTCGGATCATGTACGCAAACGATGCCGCGAGGCGAATGGGCGAGCACCTCGCTTTCTCAACGGAGCAAGGAGCTCGCCTCGCCATTTTGGATCCGCGCCGTCTCGATGACGAGACGACGGAGCGACTCACCAACACGATCGATCGGGGAGATCGTTTCAATGATAGGGTGCGTTTGCTCATCGATACGGACATTGCCCTGCCTGTGCTCTCGCGGGGAGCGGTCAGTCGGCGCAGGCACCGGTGGATCGCTCTCCACGCCTTTCCACTGCCGGGTGAGAATGGACAGGACGATCACATCGCCTTCATGATGCGCGACATTGACGAAGATGTGCAGCGCGAGATGAGGAATCGGATCCGCACGGAGGGGGCCGAGGCGCGCGTCAAGATCGGGACGATACTCTCGTCCAACGCACCGCTCAAAGAGCGGTTCGAACGGGCGGTGGAAACGGTGATCGAGATAGAGGAGCTCGCGGTCCAGAAGAAGGGCGGGGTCTTCCTGCTCGAACCGGGGGATGACCGGCTGCGTATGTTCTGTCATATCGGGAAGTTCACGCACCAGTTTCTCGAGGACGAGAAGGAAGTGATGCTCGGGTCCTGCCTCTGCGGGCGTGCGGCCTTATCCGGTCAGATCATCATCAGCGACAACTGCTTTGAAGACGAACGGCACGAGCACTCGTGGCCGAACATGGCAGCGCACGGTCATTACATCGTGCCGCTCATGGACCAGTCCGAGTGTGTCGGTGTGCTCTTCCTGTACACCGATGTCAACCCGACGCGTGTCGATGAGAGGCTCGATGCACTGCTCCAGATTGGCGAGCTCATGGCAAACGCGATCGTGCGTGAACGCAATATGAATCAGATTGCGGCTACGGCGGCAAGCCTTCGTGAGATGCAGACGCGGTTCGAACTCGCCATCGAGGGATCGCGCGATGCGATCTTCGACTGGAGCATTGAGGACGGCAAGGTCTTTTACTCATCACGCTGGGGAGAGCTGCTCGGTCGCAAGCAGGGCGAGCTCGAACCCACCATCGACACCCTCCTCGCTCATATCTCGTCGAGCGACATACACAGGGTCGAGACGCAGCTGACGGCGTTTATTGAGGGTGCCGACTCCAACTTTGAGTGCGAGTTCCGACTTATGGCGACGGACGGTCGGGTTGTGTGGGCACTTCTTCGCGCCGCCGCTCTCCGCGACGGCAATGGCCTCGCTCTGCGGATCTCCGGCTCGATCGCGGACATCTCCACGATCAAGGCGGTCCATGAAGAGATGCGTCGCATGGTAGAGCGGGATCAACTGACCGGGCTTGCAAGCCGAAGTAAGCTTCTTGAGCGCCTCGAGCACACGCTCGTTCGCAACCAGCGATCAGGAAAGCACTGCGCTATCCTTTTCTTTGATTTCGACCGGTTTAAGGTTGTCAACGACTCGCTCGGACACGAGGTCGGCGACGAGTTGTTATGCAGCATCGCTTCCCGGATCCGTGAGAATGTCCGCGATGTGGACACTGTCGCTCGGTTTGGCGGGGACGAGTTTGTTGTTCTGCTGGAGGATCTGAACGACCCGAGCGAATCGAAATGCCTGGCTCAGAAACTCCTCGACGCCTGCGCCGAGCCACATGTCATCCGGGGTCACCGCCTCGTCTCCACAGCGAGCATCGGACTCGTGACGAGCCTGATGTCGAATGGTGCCTCGGCGATGATCCGCGACGCCGACGCCGCGATGTACCAGGCGAAAGCCAACGGAAGGGGCCAGGTCGTCGAGTTTGACACGGCGATGCACGAGGCCATGCTCGAGCGTCTGGCGCTCGAGGACGAGATGCGGAGTGCGATCGGTGACGGCCAGTTCGTCCTTCACTTTCAGCCTATCGTGAATCTCGAAACCGGCATCCCCATCAGCGCTGAATCGCTCGTACGCTGGATTCATCCGAATCGCGGCTTCATCTCGCCCGCGAAGTTTATTCCAATCGCCGAGGAGTCTAACCAGATCCATCTCCTGGGCGAATGGGTCCTGCGCGAGGCGTGTCGGCAGTTGGTGGAGTGGCGCACGCGGGGCGCAGTACGCCCGGGGTTCACTCTCTGCGTGAATGTCTCCAAGGCTCAGCTCTTGATGCCAGGCTTCGTAGATCAAGTTGAGACGATCGTCGATGCGGCCGGGCTCACGCCGCGAGATATGAAGCTCGAGGTCACCGAAACGACGATCGTGGATAACCGATCCGACATTGCCGATGTGCTCAATGACCTTCGCAAGCGGGGCTTTGTCGTGATGATGGACGATTTCGGCACCGGGCACTCATCGCTCAGCGGGCTGCACTCATTGCCGATCGACGAGTTGAAGATCGATCAGTCATTCATCCGGCACAACGAAGCCAATCGAGAGATCATCGCAATCACTTCCTCTATTGTCGCGCTCGCCGATCACCTCGCGCTGCGCACCGTCGGCGAGGGGGTCGAGTCGATCAACCATGTGGCGATGCTCCAGGACATCGGATGCCATTATGGGCAGGGATACTTCTTCTCCAAACCCCTCCCTGCCGACGAGTTCGAGACATGGTATCGGAGCCGCGAGATCAAGGGCGCAGCATAGCGGAGCCGGCTCGTCCTGTTCACCGCCGTGACTTGTCATGGAACAGTTTGGGCGGACACTCTCGAATGCTGACTCGTGATAGTGCGTCCGGGTGCACAGGGTCGATTGGAAAGGGATCATCGCGCGTGAGTGCGCAGGATCTGTTCCTGGACCAAAGATTCAGACTATGGCCTAGGGTGCCACTAGGGACCTCTGAACAACCCCGCGCAACTGCCGGCGATCGTGTAGCGTATGTCTGTGCGGCGTGAAGGATGCGCCGGACGGAGGCTGGCATGGCGGAACGGATCAACAAGGATCCGGGGCTGGTGGACGCGTGGACGGCGAGCCTCGGCGGGCCGCGGACTGCGGCGTTCCTGGATCGTCTGGACAAGGCGGTCGCGTGGGAGACGCTGGTCAAGCCGGTCGCGGCCCTCCCCGAGTACCGCGGCGGGGAGAAGGGCGGACGGCCCGCGTGCCCCGCGCTCACCATGCTCAAGTGCGTGCTGCTGGCCAAGTGGTTCGGGCTCTCCGACCCGCCGGTGGAAGAGTGCTTGCAGGACCGGCTGTCGTTCCGCCGCTTCGTTGGGCTGTCGCTCAACGACTCCACACCCGACGAGACGACCTTCGTGCGCTTCCGCGTCCGCCTGCGTGAACGCGGCCTGGACCGTGAGCTCTTCGAGAGGACCACGGCGGAGTTGGACCGCCGCGGCCTGCTGGTCAAGGACGGCTCGCTGGTCGATGCGACGATCATTGGGCAGAGCCGCGGCACCAGGCGCGACGACGGCACGAGCACGCGGGACCCGGAGGCGAGCTTCACGAAGGAGGGCGGGGAGGCGTACCACGGATGCAAGGGGCACATCAAGGCCGACCGCAGCGCCATCGTGACCTACTACCGCTTCTCCGACGCGGCCCCGCACGACAGCAACTTCATCGACGAGTTCACCAGAGACGAGAAGAAAATGATGGTGGCCGACAGCGCGTACCGCAGCGAGCAGCGCGAGGCGGACCTCCAACGCCGCGGCGTCGCCTACGCTATCGCGTTCAAGCGGAGGAAAGGTCAGTCGGACCTCCCGCCGCGGCTGAAGAGGTTGAACCGGATGATCGCGTCGGTGCGTGCGATCATGGAGCACCCGTTCGCGTGGATGCGGGCGATGGGGTACCGGCGTGTGCGCTACGCCGGCCGACGCCGCAACGAACTGGACTTCGCGTTCAGCCTGGTCGCGTACAACTGGAAGCGGAGCCTGAGCCTCAGCCGGGCCGTGTGACCGGCACCGCGCCCCTACGAGAATCCCGACGGTCGATGAACCAAAAAACACGGATCATGCCGTCACGCCCAGCCCAGCCAAGGAACGGTTGTTCAGGAGTCCCGTTTGATGCGTGTGAAAATGGTTGCATCGGGAGCAGGTTGTGGGTATAAGAGCAGGATGGCTCCAGTGTCGTGATGGACAGGGCTGATCCCACTTACCACTAGCAGCTGCCCAGTGACGGGGCGGGGATTCATACTGAGTGTTCATTCCGGCAGGTCGATGCGAGAGGAGCTGGCTGGAGAATGAAACACTCCGATTCGATGCCCTATAACCATGTCGGCAGGTCCCGTAGCGAGCCGATAACGAGCACGAACGCATTCGGTACAAGAACAGAACCCGCACCATCTATTAAACTCAGGAGAGGAAGCAATGGCTGGTAGAACCATGCGTATGCGACTGAGGCACGCCCTGCTGCTCCTCGCCAGAACCTCCGCCGCGTTGGTGTTCGGCACATCCGCGCATGCGCAGTGCGACGGGCTACTGTTCCCGGGTCTGAAGAATGCCGTAGGCCTAGCGCCGGAGAGCGTGGCATTGGGCGATGTGGACGGCGACGGCGATCTGGACATGGTCGTGGCCAACAACGCCTCCAACGACGCGAGCGTGCTGCTCAACAACAACGACGGGACATTTGCCGCGCAGGTCCGCTACGCCACGGGCAATGGACCGTGGGGCGTGGCGTTGGGCGATGTGGACGGCGACGGCGACCTAGATATGGTCGTGACCAATACCTTCATCCCCGACGTAAGCGTGCTGCTCAATGACGGAGACGGGACATTCACAGCGCCTGTCCGCTATGCCGTGGGCAGTGCTCCGCGGGGCGTGGCATTGGGGGACATGGACGGTGACGGCGACCTGGATATGGTTGTGGCCAACTACTTCAGCGGCAACGCGAGCGTGCTGCTGAACAACGGCGACGGGACTTTCGCCGCGCAGGTCCGCTACGACCCGGGCAGTTATCCGAGTAGCGTGGCGTTGGGTGATGTGGACGGCGACGGCGATCTGGACATGGTCGTGTCCAACTACGGCTCCGACGACGCGAGCGTGCTGCTCAACAACGGAGACGGTACTTTCGCCACGCAGGTCCGCTACCCCGCGGGCGATCAGCCGTGGAGCGTGGCGTTGGGCGATATGGACGGCGACGGCGATCTGGATATCGTCCTGGCGATTTCATATACCGACGATGTGAGCGTGCTGCGGAACAACGGCGATGGGACATTCGCAGCGCCGGCCCGCTATGTCGCTGGCAGTCGGCCGTGGAGCGTGGCGTTGGGCGATATGGACGGCGACGGCGATCTGGACATGGCTGTGACCAACTACGGCAGCGACAATGTGAGTGTGCTGCTCAACAACGGCGACGGGACATTCGCCGAGCAGGTCAGGTACGACGCGGGCGACTATCCTCGGAGCGTGGCGTTGGGCGACGTGGACGGCGACGGCGATCTCGACATGGCCGTGGCCAACGTTCTTAGCAATGATGCGAGGATGCTTCTGAACATCGGCGACGGGACATTCGCCGAGCAGGTCCGCTACGCCGCGGGCAATGCACCGTGGGACATGGCGTTGGGCGATGTGGACGGCGACGGCGACCTGGACATGGTCGTGGCCAACGGATTCAGCGACGACACGAGCGTTCTGCTGAACAACGGCGACGGGACATTCGCCGAGCAGGCCCGCTACGCCGCAGGCTTTCTACCGTCGAGCGTGGCATTGGGCGATGTGGACGGCGACGGCGACCTAGACATGATCACGGCCAACGGAAACAGCAACGACGCGAGCGTGCTGCTGAACAACGGCGACGGGACATTCGCCGCTCAAGTCCGCTACGCCGCGGGCAATGGACTGACGGGCATGGCGTTGGGTGATGTGGACGGCGACGGCGATCTGGACATGGTCGTGACCTTCATATTCAGCGGTGGCACAAGCGTGCTGCTGAACAACGGCGACGGTACATTCGCGCCACCGGTCAGCTACGCCGCGGGCAATGGACCGTGGGACGTGGCGTTGGGCGATGTGGACGGCGACGGCGACTTGGACATGGTCGTGGTCAACAGAGCAAGCGATGACACCAGCGTGCTGCTGAACAACGGCGACGGGACTTTCGCCACGCAGATCCGCTACGCCGCGGGCGATGTGCTGGAGAGCGTGGCGCTGGGCGATGTGGACGGCGACGGCGACCTGGACATGGCCGTGGCCAACTGGAACAGCGACGACGCGAGCGTGCTGCTGAACAACGGCGACGGGACTTTCGCCACGCAGATCCGCTACGCTGCGGGCGATATGCCGCTCAGTGTGGCGTTGTGTGACATGGACGGCGACGGCGACCTGGATATGGTCACGGCCAACTCCGAAAGCGACGATGTGAGCGTGCTGCGGAACAACGGCGATGGGACATTCGCAGCGCCGGCCCGCTATGTCGCGGGCAGTGAGCCGCGGGGCGTGGCGTTGGGCGATGTGGACGGCGACGGCGATCTGGACATAGCCGTGGCCAACAACCTCAGCGACGAAGTGAGCGTGCTGCTCAACCAGTGTGCTGGCCGGCCCTGCCCGGCGGACTTCGACGAGAACGGCGTGCTGAACTTCTTCGATGTTTCGGCGTTCATCTCGGCTTACAACGCGAGGGACCCGGCGGCGGACTTCACGGGCGATGGCCAGTACAACTTCTTTGATGTCAGCACCTTCATCAATGTGTTCAACGCCGGGTGTCCATAACCACTGGCTTGCCGGTTTGGGGGCTATGCAACACACTTTCCGAGCAGAACAAGCGTGCAGGTGAGGCGGATGCGTTCCTGGAAGAACCGTTTGAACCCCTCCCGTCGGATGTGCTGCCATCAGCAGTTCTAGGGTGCGTTCCGAGGCCCGCTTCCGCGAGGAGGCGGGCCTTGTCGTTTTACTCAGGGCGGTGGGAAAACTTTGACCCTGGCGGGGTTCATGGCGGGATGGAGCATTATCAGATGGGCTGCGCAGAGTCGGGACGAGGATGCGAATATGCTGCCCTCATATTTGATACCACAGGCCGTCGGCCAGCGGCCGAGCCTTGACCACCGCTACATCGGCCATGCACTCCAAGGGGTGATTCGTTGGTCAAGAGCGGCAGTCATACCCGCATCTGCTCGCATGATGCTGATGATTGATCAACCGCCCCGCTCTCAGTCCCCCGTCCGATGAATACCAGTTGCTCGCACCGTGAGGACGCCAGCGTTTGGCCGCGGACCGACCGTACCGACAACGACCACTGTATCGAGCGGCGACTTCGCCCCATCGATCGGCAGCCAATAGCCCAAATGGGCGCCGGGCATGAGCGCCCCCACCACGCTGATCGGCAGCTCGCACGCCTTGAGGGCCTGGTCCACCGAAGTCTGCTCGATGTCCTCACCGGGTCGGCCCCAGATCTTCAGGGGCGCGGGCACCGCCCGCAGCGCCGGCGGAGGAGCCGTGATCATCGCACGCGCCACCGGTCCCCAGACCGGGTCCCCGGTCATGGCTTCCGGGTCCAGGACAAGCTTGGAGATCGCGGCCCGAGCGGCGTCACGCCCGGGTCGCTATTCGGCACAGACCGCGATCGCGGCCTGCACGGCCTCTGGAGGCAGGCCCAGATTGGACAGATCTCGCTTCTTCATCGCCAAACCTGAGCATACGAACCCCGCGACCGGGCAGGGTTTCCTGGCGGCCTGATCTCTCCTTCGCGGCCCTCCGGCGTCTCGGTGGCCAGCCCTGTCCGGCGCCGATGGCCAGACTTGGCCACCGAGGAAATTTCCTTCATTGTCACGCTTGCGGGACTCGCGAGGCGTCCGCAAACCAAGTACGATTGAGTTTCACCCATATTCAGGGAGTCTCGTGGCCCGGAACCGATCAAAGCAAGGCTTTACGCTGGTTGAGATGCTCATTGTGGTGAGCATCGTCGCTGCGCTTTTGGGTATTTTGGCCCCCGCCATCGGCGGCGCAATCGCGACCGCGCGTGGATTCCGCTGCCAGATGTCCATGCGGTCTGTGGCGTTCGATTTCCAGATGTTCGCCGACGAATCGCTGCACGGCGACCGCGGCGATGACCATGGACGGTCGGACTTCAGGCTCGAGACTTTTCAGGAAAGCCAGTACGGCGTCGACGAGTTCTGGCGATGGGGGGACGATACCGAAGTCCATCTGCCCGACGCTGCCGGGAACGACCCGATGCGTTGTCCGAGCGTCCGCGAACCGCTGACCCTCAGGCGGAACCTCGCCTGCAGCAACGGTGCCATCGGCCCGCCGCAGAGCGTTTCGTACGGCTTCAACATCCGGCTCGATCGGGCCGAGATCATCGACTCGCGCGGGCGCCCCCGGGCCGTAGCAGTCAGGCTGCGGCCGATGCTGCTGGTCAACGGACAGGTTCCCCTGCTCTTCGATGTCGATGGAGTCCGCGCGTTCGAGACCGGCGTCTCGCCCCTGTATGCAGGCCCCTCGCTCGACTCGCAAGGCCCATTCGCTGGGGACCGTTACTGGTTCCCCGCCCTCCGCCATGGCGGGCGGCTGAATGTGGCGTTCATCGACGGCCATGTCGCATCCACCGCTCGTCCGCTCGAAGAAGCAGGGTGGCGTTGGGACTACCAGCCGGTACCCTGATCGCCGATGGCGTTGCGAACCAAGTTTGCCTTGGTGCTCGTGCTGCTGGCGGGTGTGCTGGTTGTCAATGTCGGCGCATCGGTCTGGGGCTTGCTTTTTCTCCGTCGCGAACTGAGCTGGCCGTTGGAGAGCATCCAGTCGGTCATGACCGGGCTGCACGAGATCAAGCGGGCCGGGGAGCGGCAGGCCGCGATTCTTGGTTCCGGACGGCTGACGGACCCGACGGTTGCGCCCAACCGGGCCGACTTTGCGGCCCTGCAGGCCAAGATCAGCAATGAACTCGACCGTCTGGAACGACTCCCAACAGCGAATGTCCGCTCCGGCATATCGAACGCCCGCAACCTGCGCGATCGCAGCGACGAGATCGGGCGACTGGGCGAAGCATGGTTCGACGAAGGCGCAACGAGCAACACGGCGTCCCTGGTCGAGCTGATCGACATCCGCCACGAACTGATCGAGAGGATCGAGGGACGCATCCTCGCGGACGCGGAGCTCGCGGTCGATCACGGGCACCGACTGCGCACACTTGTGATGCTGATTCTGGTGATCTCGATCATCGGGGCGGTCGCGATCGCGGTGTTGATATCGATGCTTGTCCGGCGATGGGTGCTCGTGCCCGTCGAGACGCTGCGTGCCGGCGCTGAGCGGCTCGGACGCGGCGAGTTTGAGCACCGGATCTCCATCGGAACCCGTGACGAACTCGGACGCCTCGGCGATGAGTTCAACGAGATGGCCGGTCTGATCAAGCAGATGCAGGACGAACGGGTGGAACGCGAACGGCTGGCCGCAATGGGCGAGATGGCGCGCCGCATCGTCCACAACCTGCGGACACCGCTGGCCGGGATCCGGAATCTCGCCGAGATCACGAAGTCGGAACTCGACGCCGACTCGGATCTCATCGAGGTGCAAGACCGGATCATGTCATCGGTCGATCGCTTTGAGGGCTGGCTGACCGAGATGCTCAGGGCCTCGAGCCCGCTGCAACTGGACCCGCGTCCGTTCTGCCCCGCCGATCTGGTCCGGTCGGTCATCGATGCCCACGCCGACGCCGCCCGGGGGCGGGGATTGTCGATCCACGGGTCGCTTGACGCTCTGCCGGTGCGAGTCGTCGGCGATTCCAGCCATCTGGAGCACGCCCTGACCGCACTGGTCAGCAACGCCCTCGAATATGCACCCAAGGGCTCGGAAGTGGTGGTTGAAGGGGGGGTGGGAGACGGTTATTGGTCTGTCAGGGTGATCGATTCGGGGCCAGGGATTCCGGCTGACTTGCAGGTCTCGATCTTCAGACCATACTTCACAACAAGGTCTGGCGGGACTGGCATCGGGCTTGCACTGGTGAAGCGTGTCGCGGACCAGCACGGAGGTTCGATCGTTGTGCGATCGCCCGTGGACCCCCAAAGGGGGGTTGGAACCGCGTTTGAGCTCCGTTTGCCACTCGGCGTCGGGGATGGGTAGCGAAGAAAGCGGCCAGATCTGGCCGGCAGAGGCGAAACCTGTGGCCAGCATTCTCCTCATCGAAGACGACGACACGCTGCGGTTCACCGTCGCCCGGGCCCTAAAGAAGGACGGTCACGCGGTCGACGATGCCGAGAGCCTTGAAGCCGCCAGGGAGCGATTCGCGGCCCACGCGTTCGATCTTGTCCTGACGGATGTCCATCTCGGCTCCGGCTCGGGCATCGACTTCATCGAGCATATCCGTGCCGAGGGGTTCGGTGGCGGGGTTGTGGTGATGACCGCGTTCGCGACCGTGGACGACGCTGTGCGGGCGATGAAGATGGGGGCCGACGATTACCTCCAGAAGCCGGTGCGCCTGGAGGAACTCAAACTCATCGTCGAAAGACTGCTGGACCAGCGGGAACAGAGCCGCCGGCTGCGTCTTTACAAACGCTTGGAAGAGGTCAAGCGACAGATCGAACGCCCCTTGGGCGAGAGCGATGCCTGGCTCAAGACGCTCAACCTCGCCGAGCGTCTGGCGTCCATGCCGGTCGTGAATCGTGCGACCGATCTGGGAAGCTCTTCTGGTGGTGCACTGCCGACCATACTGATCCTCGGCGAGACCGGGGCCGGCAAGGGTGTCATATCCAGACACATCCACGATTGCTCGCCCGAACCCGACGGACCGTTCGTTCATGTCAACTGCTCGGCCCTTCCCGCGACCCTGATCGAGGGTGAACTCTTCGGGCACGAACGCGGCGCCTTCACTGATGCGAAGGACGCCAGGGAGGGGCTCTTTGAAATGGCGGATGGCGGCACGATCTTCCTGGATGAGATCGGAGATCTCCCGCTGGAGCTGCAGGCCAAACTGCTGACCGTCCTCGAGCACGGTCGGATCCGACGCGTGGGTGCGACCAGGGAACGATCGGTCCGGGTGCGTGTGGTGGCCGCAACAAACCAGGACCTCGACCGGCGGGTCAAGGATGGTGGGTTCCGCGAGGATCTGCTATTCAGGCTCAACGCGTTCACGGTGACCATTCCGCCGCTCCGCGAAAGAGGGGAGGATGCACTGTTGCTCGCCCGCTCGATGCTCAACCGTATGTGTGCCGAGTACGGCCGCGAGCCGGCCCAGATGACCCGGGAAGCGGAGCTGGCCGTTCGCTCGCACCGCTGGAGCGGCAATGTCCGCGAGTTGTTCAACGCCGTGCAACGCGCCGCGATGCTCTCCGACAGCAACCTGATCTCGGCGTCCGATCTCGGACTCTCGACGGCCAAGGCGCGTCCGCTTGCCAGGGACACGACGACGGAATCCCCGGGACAACTTCGATTCGATTTCCAGGACGGTATCCACACTGCCGAGGAAGTCGAACGCGAGTTGATGGTGCAGGCGCTCGAGTACACACGCGGCAATGTATCCAAAGCCGCCCGGCTCATCGGGATGCAGCGCTCGAGTTTCCGCTACCGCATCGACCGTTACAACCTTAGCGACCTCGTGCAGGAGATCGCTCACCGATGAACCGTACCGCGCTTTCGCTTTGCACGCTCGCATTGCTCGGGGCGAATGCGTCCGGCTCGGTCGGCACCGGTCTGTGGATCGATCTCGCGGGCGACGCCAAACTCCGTCGGACCGATCCCGGCGCCGACGGCCCGCTCGGCTCTGGCTTCACGCCGATCGACCTGCTGAGCGTCCGTCTGCAAGGATGGACCGCACCGAACGCGGCATCGGACCGTTACACCGGCAGTGAGTTCACCGGACGCGCGGATCTGTTCCGTATGGACATCGAGGTGGCGGGCGTGGTCTGCCCGCCCGGCCCGCTCGGGCTGGGCGGCTACCCGTATGACCCCCACCGCTTCGGCGATCGTCCGCTGTTCGGATTTATCGAGCTCGATATCGATGATCGGAAGAACTCGGGCGGTGAGTTCATGCCGCTGGCCGCGAATCGTTACCTCGCCAACATCGGCCGGTTCGGGCTCAGCCCGCAGGGATCGATCTCGGAGCGGATGGTGCGTTCGGCCGAAGACTTTGACTCGAACTTCTCCACGCTCCCCCAGTTTGAACGGACCGGCGGCGAATTCACGCTCGCGCTGTGCGGCTGCTTCGCACCGACCGTAGTCAGCGAGGGCGGCGACCAAGACGGGATCTTCGAGGCGGGGGAGACCTGGATCGTCCGCGGACGCTTCTTCGAGCGTTTCCAGGCGTTCGAGCCCGCGAGCGCGCTGTTCGGTGGATCCGACTTCGGGCTGTGGGACCCGATGGTCGAACTGCGCTTTGTACACGACATCGGCTCCGATGTGACCACCATCACGCTCGTGGAAGCCATCACCAATGTCGGCGCCGGATTACTCACCGGCCAGGCCGCCCAGCCGCTGGACCTGAGCCTGCTGAACCAGACTTCTATCTTCGAGGCGCTTGATGATCTCATCAGCGGTGCGGACTTTGCGACCGGCCAACTCAGCGAAATCACCGACGACTGGCAGGGCCGCAAACTAGACGATTACCAGCGGCCCCGCGAGTGGGGAGTCAACGCACTCATCGGCACCGCGTACATCACCCCGCAGCCCGGAGCCCTCTTCGCCTGGACGGACACGGGATTCTACGAAACCTACGGCGATCTGAACGATGACGACCTCGTCACCGAGCTCGATTCGCTGGTTATCACCAACGCGATCGAGTCGGACGATGGCGGGTGGTCGGACGACGACGGGGTTGTGAACGGGCGCGTCGCTATCCCTAACTTCGGGCCTTCGTTCGACCTCCGCGATCTCAACGGTGACGGTGTGATCGAGCTGTTCGATCGCTGGGAGATCGCCTGTCCCGCGGACCTCGCGGCCCCGTACGGTGTCGTCAATGTCTTCGATGTCATGGCGTTTGTGGGTCTCTACAACCAGCAGAGCCAGCTCGCGGACCTGGTGGACAACGATATCTTCAACATATTTGACATCATGGAATACATCAACCTGTACAACCAGGGGTGTCCCTGATGCGTTCTCCGTGCAGGAGCGGATGATGGAAAACACGGGGCGCCGATGACGCCCCGTGGCCCATGTCGATCTGCATGAACACGCGAATCACTCGCGGAGCATGCCGAGCTGCCACATCATGAAGATACGCTGGTCCGCGATGTCACGGATCTGCAGGTGGCGGGGCTTGCCCTGCCCGTGACCAGCGTCTCGATCGACCCAGAGCAAAATCGGCTCCTTGGCGGGGTCCGAGGCGGTCGCCGCCTGCATCGCGGCGGCCATCTTTCGGGCGTGCAGCGGGTGCACCCGCGTGTCGTTCTCGCCGGCGGTGAACAGCACCGCGGGGTACTTCGTCCCGGGCTTGATATTGTGGTAGGGCGAATAGGCTCGGATGTACTTGAACTGCTGAGGGTCCTCGGCCGTCCCGTACTCGGGCACCCAGTAGCGCGCCATCAGGAAGTTCTGATAGCGCAGCATGTCCAGCAGCGGCACCGCCGAGATGACGGCCGAGAACAGGTCGGGACGCTGGGTGACCATGGCCCCGGCCAACAGGCCGCCGTTGGAGCCGCCCGCCACGCCGAGCCTGCTGGGATTCGTATAACCCTGCTGGATCAGCCACTCGGCGGCCGCGATGCAGTCGTCGAACACATTCTGCTTGTTCTCGAGCATGCCCGCCTCGTGCCATGCGGCGCCGTACTCGCCGCCGCCCCGAAGGTTGGCGACCGCGTAGACGCCGCCGTTCTCGTACCAAGGGAACATGGTCGAGGAGAAGCTCGGGGTCATCGAGATATCGAACCCGCCGTAGCCGTAGAGGATCGTCGGATTGTTGCCGTCGAGCTTGATCCCCTTCTTGTGAACGAGGAACATCGAGATCTGCGTGCCGTCCTTGGAGGGATACCAGACCTGCTTGACCTCGATCATCGATGGATCGACGGGCACATCCGGGCGGGCCCACAGACTTGACTCGCCGGTGGCCAGATCAACCCGGTAGATCGATCGCGGCATGTTGTAGCTGGAGAACGCGAGGAAAGCCTCGGTCCGATCGTCCGAGGTCGACAGCCCACCCGAACCGATGCCGGGGAGCTTCAGGTCGCCGAGCGACTTGCCGCTGTAATCGAACAGAGCGATGCGGGTCTTGGCCTGGTCGAGATAATCAGCCGCGATGATGCCGCGTGCGAACGAGGTGCCCTGCAGCACCAGCTTGCTGTCCTCCGGGATGACATCCTGCCACCGTTCGATCGAAGGGTTGTGGCAGTCGATCCTCACGACGCGTCCGTTGGGAGCGCCGATCGAGGTCTGTAAATACAGTCGGTCTCCGTCGAAATGCGCCCCGCCGACGCGTCCGTTCTGACCCCGGACCATCTCGACCAGCTCAAGCGACCCCGTGCGGCGCCACTTGTCCAGATCGGCGATCCACAGATCAACGCCCGCCGTGCCTGTCCAGTATCCCACCGCCAACCACCGACCGTCCTTGCTGGGCATCCCGAAGGGGCCCCAGGTGGTTTTCAGCTGCGAGAGTTGCTCCGCCGAGTAGCCCGCGTCCTTGTAGAAGAACTCGATGTCCTGCTGGCGGAAGAGCGTCAGATCCTGCGAGTGATGGGTGCCGATGGTGTGATGCTTGAACGCGGAGGAATAAGCGTTGTCCAGATCCTCCAACCGCTCGTAGAAGAAACCCCTGCCGTCCGGATCCCATTGGGAGAAGCTGACCTTGCCCGGGATTTCCTCCGCGAGCCACTTGCCTGTCGTCACATCCATCAGGTAGAGCGTCGAGTTCTCGTCGCCGGACCGATACATGCCGAACGCTATCATCGATCCGTCATGGTTCGGCTGGGTCCATGCGATGGTGGTCAGACCACTGGGATCGATCTGGTTGGGGTCGAGCAGGACGCGGTCCTGGCCATCGATGCCGTCACGAACGAAGTAGACCGCCTGGTTTTGAGTCCCCTCCCGCTTGGCGTAGAAATACCGGTTGCCGTAGACCGTCGGCGTGCCGATCGAGGGCACCTCCATCAGCTCTGCGATCCGCTCCTCCAGCGCTTTTCGCCCGGGGAGGGAGTCCAGCACCGAGCGGGTGTAGGCGTTCTGGGCATCGGTCCACGAAGCAACTTCGGGGGTGAGCCGCCCCATGTTCTGAGGGTCGCTGTTGTCGCCCTCCAGCCAGCGGTAGGGGTCGGTCAGCTCGACGCCGTGGATGGTCTCTGTCACAGGCCGGGACTCGGTTGCGGGCGGAGCGGCCAGGACCCGGGTGGCCAAGGTGAGGAGAACAATAGAAGTCGCTCGGTGCATCAGAAATTCCTCTTTGATTATGATGGAGCCACGGATGATACCGGAGCCTGTCCGGGTCGGTCGCAGCCTAATCCCCCACAAATACCTTGCTCCGGCTACTGCACCAGCCCCTTCGTCAAGCGCATAAACGCAGTCTCCAGGTTTACTGGCTCTTCCTGGAAGTGCGTCAGGCGATAGCCGTTGTTGACCAGCACATTGGGGATGTCCGTGTAGATCCCGCCCATGCGGTCGTCGTAAGTTATGTGGATCAACTGCTCGGCCCCCCCGCCCGATGCCGTACCGTCGCCCATCACGATCGCCGTTTTGGTCACGCCGGGCATCTGGGCGAGCACTTTGGCCGCCTCCTCTATCCGCTCGGCCACGCCGACATGCAGCACATGTCCGACCTTGGCCCGTTTGAGGATCTCCGACACGGACCCCGAGAAGAGGAGCTGACCTCTCTCGATGATGCCCACCGTGTTGCACAGCTCGGCCAGCTCGTGCAGGATGTGGCTTGAGATCAGGATGGTCTTGCCCATCCGCTTGAGTTCTTTGAGCAGCTCGCGGATCTCGATGCGGGCGCGGGGGTCCAGGCCCGACGCCGGCTCGTCCATCAGCAGCACCTTGGGGTCGTGCAGGAGTACGCGGGCGATCGACAATCGCTGCTGCATGCCACGCGACAGGCTCGACACCTCGGCCGTCTGCTTGTAGGTCAGGTCCGTCAGTTCGAGGACATCCCCCACCACCTTCTTGCGCTGTGCCCCGTTGATGTTGTACGCGGCCGCGAAGAACTCGAGGTACTCGTGCACCACCATATCTTGGTATGCACCCATGAAGTCCGGCACATAGCCGATCAGCGGGCGGATCTGGCGGTTCTGATAGCCCACGGTCAGCCCGGCGATCTGGGCCTGCCCCGAGGACGGTTTGAGCAGCGTGGCGAGAATCTTGATGGTGGTGGTCTTCCCAGCGCCGTTGGGCCCGATGAAGCCGAAGCAATCGCCCTCGTTGATCGTCAGGTTCAACGCGTTCAACGCGACGAGGTCGTTGTAACGCTTGGTCAGATTGATCGTCTCGATCATCGGCACGGCGGGTACCTCACGGCGCGTCGGGTGTCTGCTCGGTTGATTGCGGCCCGCGGGACGCCGGCGTCGAGGGCCAGGCCGGGGGCGAGGGGGGGAGCGGATAGATCCAGGTGACCATGGTCAGCCCGTGGGCCGGGGCCGCCCGGTCGTTGACATACAGCGGGAACGGGATCGCTTCGGGCGACGCGTCGCGGGCGTCGATTTGCAGGAAACCCGCGACAATCACGCAGGGGGTGGTCAGCCACCGCCCGAGGTCCCAGCCGTGGGTGGAAAAACGCCTGGCCTGGCGGTTGGCGACCATGTCGCGATCGTCGTTGTAGTTCGGCGGCGCGAACATCGAGATGAATCGCGCGGCTAGCAGCCTGTCCGTCAGCGGACGCCCCGTGGTCGGATTGATCGATAATGCGTTGATGCCGTCGCGGACCGCGCCGCGGAAGTAGTCGCCCCGCAAGGCGTCCTGGATGGATGCCGCGTTGACCACCGTCGAGAGGTCGAACGGCTCGCCAGGCTGCCAGCGTCCGTCCTGGAAACGCGACGCGAACACAAGGGTCCGTGTAGGCGACAGCCCGGTCATAGCGGCCCCCGGGGATCGAAGCGGCGTCTGCCCCTGGCACACGATCACACGAACATTCTCCAGCGCGCCCGGCAGATCATGGACAATCGTTCCGGAAAGCGAAAGCCCATCGATGACGATCTCCGGATCGTCGGTCCGGGCGGGGTCACGCAGCAGCGTGATGCCCGACCAGGCAGCCTGCCCGCCGAAGTCGACGCGGAACTGCTTGACGGTCGCCCGCGAGGGAACGGTCAGCGTTGAAGGGAATCGGGCGTTGATCGAGTAGCCGGTGTTGTCCGGGAAGCCGCTGACCAGACCAGTCACGCCCGGAGGGTTCCATGGAGCGAGCAGATCCGAGGACCGACCGGTCGGCGTGTCGGCGGCCTCGACCGAGACCTTGGATTCGCCGTAGTCCGGCAGCATCACGCTCGCCCAGGTGCGCGCCCGGGAGATCGGCTGTCCGTGCACGGACTCGAGCAGGGTGAGGTGCGTCACCTCGACGCGCCCGGGACGGAGCGCGGTCGCCCCGGCCCACGCCAGCGCGGTGAACACAGCGGTGCACGCTACGAATCCGACCCACGCATGGTGCTGGAGGTTCCGTTTCTTGAGCAGCATGAACCCGAGGGGACCGGCTACCAGCCAGTAGGTAATGAACACCACCAGCCCGTAGAGGATGCCCTGCACCGCCCGTCCCGTGCTGTCGATCTGGGATGAGATGTCATGGTCGAAGTCCACCTGCGTCCGCGAGGACGCGTCGGACTTCTCTTGCTGGGTGAACTCTTCCGGTCGTTTTATATCCGCACGCCGGCCGAGCACGCGGTGCCAGAACGCCTCGGCGTCGGGCAGGTTGTACCGTCGCAGCGGACCGGCGGACAGATCGAGCCCCACCACCGTCACCGCGCCGCTGCCGACCAGCCGCTGGATCACGATGCAGTCACCCTCGGGCGTGGTCAGCACCGGACGGGCTTCGTCGGGCGCGGCCCCGGGCGCGGGTACGAAGGCCTGAATCACTGCGTTGCGCGGCAGCGGTGTCTCGATGGACTCGGCCAGCAGCGGACGGAGGGTCTCGAGATCGACGCCGTCGAGCCGACGCGGGCGCTGGATCTTCGGCAACAGATCGGAGAGCGGGTGCGCCGCGCCGAACCAAGGGTCGCCGGCGGGCGGCAGGATCACGATCAGATGCCCACCGCGCTCGACCCAGGTGCGGATCGCCCGCGCCCGCTCCGGCGTCAACGCGCTCGGCTCGGTGTTGCTGGTGGTCGACTCGGCCCAGACCAGCGCGTCCACGGCCGTGAGGCCCTGCCAGTGGTCGGGGAGGAGCGGAATCGTCCGCCCGGTCACGACGCGGGTCAGCTCATGCCCGAACGGGAGGGCGGAGATGTTGCCGATCCGAAAGTTGTAAAGATCGAGTCCGGCCGCGTAGGGACCGACCACAGCGATGATGCTCAGGCTCGGCTCGATGACCTGCTTGGTCGATCCGATCCGGGGGTCGTAGCGTCCGAGCAGGCGGCCGGCGCGTACGCGGCCCCCGTCTGTCTCGATCGCCTCAAAGACCAGCACCGGGGGCGGCTCGCCCTCGGAACCGAAGGGCATGCGGGCGTAAAGCCAGAAGGACTGTTCGACGCCCGGGTTGGAGGTGACGACCCGGTCGTAGTTGGCCCGGTCGCCGTCGGCATCGCGGACGGCAACACGCAGCAAGATGTCCCGCTGCTCGGGGGCCGAATCGAGGACATTGACCTGGATGCCCGCCCAGTCCCCCGCCCGGGCGGCGTCGCCGATGCCGTACTGGACCGCTTCGACGGTGACCTCCTCGGCCGTCTGGGCGTTGGCTGGGAGGACCACAGCGAACAGCATCGCCAGCGTCAGCAGCCAGCGTGGCATGGGGACGGGTCGGGTCAGCAAGGGGCGGGGCTCCTGGGTGCCGGGGGTCCGGGGGTCTGGCCGGGCTGGGCCGCTGCGGATTGTACCGATTGGAGGGCGTGCGCGGTTCACCGCGAAAGTCCCGGTCCGATCGTGCCGATGGTTGCGGCAATGGTCGATACTGGCACGCTTCTCTGGCTGATCCTCGGGCTGACGGGCACGATCTGCGTGGTCTCGATGCTCGGGGTTTTTTCGAGCGTGATCCGCCACGAAACCCAGCTGCACGATCTGCGCAACCGCGTGTCGGAACTCCACTACGAGTACGCCCTGCGTCTGGCCCGGCTGCACGGGCACATCGACGACGACGAGGAAGGGGTGGACATCCTCGATGACAACGGCGCGGTGATGGAGGTCGGCGAGACCGTCAAGATGGCCAAAGCCATCACCGAGGACATCGAGTCGGCCACCGCGGCCTGAGGTTCAGCCCGCCGCCCCGTCCCGCAGCAGCCCCATGAGCACGGCGTGGGAGCGGGCGCCCATGCGATAGCAGTCCAGCTCGAACTTCTCGTTGGGGCTGTGGACCCGATCGTCCTCGAGCCCGAAGCCCATGAAGATGGTTTCGATGCCAAGTTCGGTCTTGAGCAGGCCCGCGACCGGGATCGAGCCACCGGTCTTGATCATTGCCGGGGCCACCGAGCAGGCCTGCTCGACGGCTTTGCGGGCGGCGGTGAGGGGGGGAGAGTCGATCGCGCAGGTAACCGGGGCCCCGCCGCCGTGGTCTGTGAGCGTCCACCGGCAGCCCGGGGGCGTGCGATCCTGCAGCCATGCGAAGAACGAGTCCCGCACCCGCTCGTGATCCTGATCATCGACAAGCCGGAACGAGACTTTGGCGGTGGCGTGCGTCGGGATGACGGTCTTCGCCCCGTGCCCCGTGTAGCCGCCCCAGATGCCGTTGATCTCGGCGGTCGGGCGGGCCCATTCGCGCTCGATCATGGTGAACCCGGCCTCGCCGATGGAGGACTCCGGGGGCAGACCGATGCCGCGGAGGGCGGCGGCTTCGTCGATGTTGAGGTTCCTCCAGTTGGCACGCTCCTGATCGGTCAGGTCGCGGACGCCGTCGTAGAAACCGGGCAGGGTGACTCGGCGTTTATCGTCCCAAAGCCCGGAGAGCACGCGCACCAGTTCGTTGATCGGGTTGGGGATCTTGCCGCCCCACTGCCCGGAGTGCAGGTCGTGATCCGGGCCGTGGAGGGTGACCTCGGTGTACGCCAGCCCGCGGACGCCATAGGTGATGGCCGGGCGCCCGCGTCCGAGCATGCCGGTGTCGGAGATCAGGCAGACATCGCACTTGCGGAGAGTCTCGGCGTGATCGGCGACGAAGCGCTCGAGATTGACCGAGCCGGACTCCTCCTCGCCCTCGAGCAGGACGGTCATGCGGACACCGGCGGCGGGCGCTCCTGAAGATTCGTACCAGGCACGGGCGGCTTCGAGGAACATGGCCACTTGGCCCTTGTCGTCGCAGGCGCCGCGTGCGACCAGCCGCTCGCCGGGGCCGCCGGGCACAGCGGGCTTGCGTTGGGGGTCGAAGGGGTCTGCTTCCCAGAGTTCGACGGGGTCGACGGGCTGGACATCGTAATGGCCGTAGAAAAGCACATGCGGCCCGGTGTAGTCGTCCGCGCCGGGGGTGTGGGCAAGGACGATGGGGTGGCCCGCGCCGGCGGGCTGGCCGGTCGGGAGGACGCTGACCTCGAAGCCCGATGCACGGAGATGGTCGGCGGACCACTCTGCGGCGCGGGCGACCTCGCGCTTGTACTTCGGATCGGTGGAGATCGAAGGGATGCGGAGCCAGTCGATCAGACGCTCGATGGCGTGAGGCTCGTTGGCATCGAGTCGCGCAAGGGCGGCGGCCGTGGCTTCGGTCGTGGTGTTCATGGCGGAGGGTATGTGGGCTTCCCGCACAAGGGCGGATGGGGGAGAAGGACAAAGCCGCCCCGTTGGGGGCGGCTTTGGGAAGGTTCGGTTGCAGCGGACGGGATTAGCGGCGGCGGCGTCCGGCGACGAGGCCGCCGAGGCCGAGGAGGGCCAGGGCGCCCGGGGCGGGGACATTGGCGGCACCGGGGGTGTAGTCGGAGAAATCGTTGAAGCTATGAATGACGATGTTGTTGGAACCGTCACCGGCGCGGTAGAAGCCGGCGGGCAGGAAGGTGCCGTCGGGGCCGACGGTGATGTCGGGGGTGATGACCGAGCCGGCGATGTTGGCCTGGTCGCCCGCGCCGCTGTCCCAGAAGAAGATGGTCTGGACGACATTGGCGCCCGCGTCGCGGAGGACGAGGGTGTAGGACGAGTTCTCGATCGAGTTGTTGCCGAAGAAGGCATCGCCGATGAAGCCAAGCTGGCTCGCGGCCTCGCCGTTGGCGATGGTCCAATATCCGCCCGCGGCGATGGTGCCCGACAGGGCGTAGGGAGCGGTACCATCCGCGCCACCGAAGGAGGTGCTGTCCGAATCCCAAAGCTCGATGGTCCAACCGGTCAGGTCGATAGCGGATGCGCCGGTGTTGTAGAGCTCGATGAACTCCACATCGGGGCCGGTGGTCGAGCCGACAACCTCGTTGACGACGACATTGGCCGAAGCGGCGGTGGCGGCAGCGGCGACCAGTGCCAAGGCGAAGGCGTTCTTCATTTCAATCTCTCCACGGTCAGGGGTGATCTCTCTTGTTCCGCGAGACCGACTCATAGGGCGGGGTCAGGAAACGCCCGTCTGAGGCGGGGAATCGCGCTCTCAGCATATCAGGATAGCTGTCGGAGTGCGAGCGTCCACGCGATTGCTATAAAGGTTTGGTGAGCAAGGGGCTGGGTGTGGGAATGTCAAAGTAGGGAAACTGGGGCGGGCGGATAAAAAACGCGGCCTCGGAGGCCGCGTCTGGGGGTCGGAGTCGGGGGGAGGTCAGTTGATCTTGGCCTCGGGGCGGTTGCCCTGCTGTTCGCGCATGAACTGGATGGACTCCTCGGTGTTGTCCCCGTCCTGCCAGATCGTGCCGGTCGGATGCCACGGGTTGGGATCCCGCCACGAGTCCGCCTGTGTGATCGTGCCACCGGAGCCATCGAATCGAGCGACGTTCAGGAGCTCGCCGTGCCGGTAGGTCAGTGCCAGATTCGTGCCGCTGGGGGAGCCCCCGAACTCGCGACCGAAAGCCGTGCTTCGCTTGAAGGTGGGCGTGGAGCCCGTGAACGAGCCGTAGCCTGTAGAGTTGTTGCTCGACGGGGTCGTGCCGATGTCGAAATCGAGACCGTCCTGATCTGTCCAATACCGGGTGCCGTCTGTGATCATGACCTTGCTCGAAGGCGACACGCCGACCATGGTCATCTTTGGGCGATACGAGACGGGCTGCTTCGGGGCGTTGGGATGGCTGAGCATGGACCGCCACAGTGACAAACCTTGGCCGCCTGTTCCCTGCAGCGGGTCTGCCAGCGAGCGAAGAAACGCTTCGATCGACGCGCCTTCCGCGCCACTCCAGTTGCCGAGGTGGGCGAAGCCGGAAGGCATCAGGTAGCTGATCTGACGGACACCGTCTTCGAGCACCACGCGTTCGAAATCATCTTCATCGCCCGCGGAGCCGTATGGAAAGTCGTTAAAGATCGTCGCTTCGGCGCACGAGAGTTCGTTGAAAAGATAGCGAGTCCGCTCCGCGCGGTTGGCCGGAAGATTGAGGACATCGCCGATGATCGGGCTCATCCAGTCGTGGGTGCTGGTGGGCGTGGTTGACGTGGTGTTACCCTCGAGCGCGCGGCCCCCGGTCACGAGACCTTCACCCGGGACGACCACTCGGGCTGTGTATCGCCCGCCGACGGTGACGGGGCTGGCGAACCAGTCGCGGTTGTCAGCGGCGTAGGTCTGCTGCGCGAGGTTCATATCTCGCTGCGTGGTCTGGCAAACCAAACGGCGGGCCGTCCCACGCGCCGATCCGATGGCGGGCAGGAGGATGCCAATTAGCAGCGCGATGATCGCGATGACCACCAGCAACTCAATCAGCGTGAATGCACGGTTACGCGAGTTCATTTGAAACTCCAGGCTGAGTTCAGCCATTGCCGGGCAGAACGGGCTCGTAATACTCTGGCTCGTCGGACTTCACCCGCACGGTCATGTCCGCGGACACGACCTCGGACTTGAGTTGCATCTGCTTGAAGGTGCTGACATAGCGATCTCGCAGACGCCATGTCCCACTCTCGTCCTGCTCGACGGGGAACAGCGTCCGCTCGCCGGTGCCGGGTGCACGCGCCGGGAGGAGAATGCCCTTGGCATCGCCCTTGTGGGCGTCGTAGAGCTGGCCCGTCATGACATCCACCAGCAGAATGCTCTCGTGCTTGGGAATGCTGCTGCCAAAGCCCCCAAACCGCCAGATCGAAAACCCCAGCACGGCCACGGCCAGCACCATGAGAATGATCTGCCACGGCTTCACATTATCCATCGGTCCGTTCCTGTCCTTGTTCGGGCCGGGTGGGTCGGGCCACGCTGATTCAAGATTCTACGCGTTCCCGGCGGTCAGGGCGTTGCCGGGCCGCGCAAACCGTTCCCGTGCGGACGGAAGTCCACGGCGACGGGGTAGTGATCCGATGCCAGCCCGACGAAGGTGGGCAGGTCGCGGTAGCTGATGCCGTCCGGACGGGCGGCGGTGCCGAGCACAAATGCTTGATCAGCAAGGACTTGCGCCCGTGCGGGGGCATTGGCCAGGATCAGGTCGATCCGTCGGCCTGACTCGTGGGAAATGACCGAATCGTCTCCTGAACGCTTTGCGAAGATATCGTCAAATCCAGCGTTCAGGTAGGTTTGGACCGACTTGTCGGTGCTCACGGCGTTGAAGTCGCCCAGCACGAGGACGGGTCGCTCGGGGTGTTCGATCTGGAGGTTCTTGAGGAGTTTGACCGCGCCGGCCGCCTCGGCGTCGCGCCAGTAAGCCGAGTATCGCCCCGACTTGTGGTGGACCACGAAGAGGGTGATGATCTCGGGCTGTGCTGCGGTGCCGAGATCGATGTCGACCCGCAGCGGGGAGCGGTGGAAGACAATGGGCTGGCCGGCGTACCAGTTCTTGCCGCTCGGGCCGTAGTTCTCCGGGTGGATTCCGCCCAGAGGCATGCGTGGCCAGTTCTCAACATGGACGATGGGCTTGCGGGACAGCACGGCCTGTTCGATGCCCCGCTCGTCGCCAGCGTCGATCGAGGCGATGTGCTCGTAGCCCATGTCGGCCAGAAACTCGTCGCGGAACTCGGTCAGGGCGGCGAGGGACTCGACCTCCTGCACACAAAGGACATCCGCATCCAGTTCTCGGATTGCCCGGACCACGGCCAGACGCTCGTGGAGGGGCTTGGTGTCGTCGATGTCCTCGTGGTCGCCGGAGAGGGCGGGATCGTCCTGGTCGTCGAACAGATTGAGCAGGTTGTAGGTGGCGATGCGGACGGTGCCGGTCGGCTTGGCGGGGGCGTCGGCGACGCCGTAGCGACGCATGGCGTCGGCGGCCTCGATCTCGGCGATGAGGACGGCGGGGTCCTGGCTGAAGGACTCCTGAGCGGCGGCCGGGGAGAGGGCGGACGCGAGGGCCAGCAGGGCGATCGGGAGGGTTCGCATGGGGTTGCCTCGGGTTCGGGGGGTGTGCGTGACGATAGCCGCGGGCGAGCGGGGTGTTGTTCCCTAGGATAGGTGCGATGCGGATCGTTCTGGCCAACCCGAGGGGATTCTGCGCGGGCGTGCGGATGGCGATCGATGTGGTCGAGCAGGTCGTGGATGTGCTCGGTGATCGCGAGCCAGTGTATGTCTACCACGAGATCGTTCACAACCGGCATGTGGTCGAACGGCTCAAGGCCAAAGGCGTGCGGTTCGTGGATGATCTGGCGGAGGTGCCCGAGGGTTCGGTCGTGGTGTTCAGCGCCCACGGGGTGTCGCCGGCGATCCGGCGGCAGGCGGAGGCCCGCCATCTGACCGCGATCGACGCGACCTGCCCGCTTGTGACGAAGGTTCATAGCCGGGCGATCCGGTATGCCCGGCAGGGGTACCAGATCCTGCTGATCGGTCACCGGGACCATCAGGAGATCATCGGGACGAGCGGCGAGGCCCCCGAGCAGACGCAGGTGGTCGAAAGCCCGGCGGATATCCCTCATTTGCGGATCGACGACCCGGACAAGTTGGTGTATTTGACGCAGACGACGCTGTCGACGGACGACGCGGGCGTGATCATCGCGGCGCTCAAGGCGGCGTTCCCGAACATCAAGGAGCCGCCGGACGAGGACATCTGCTACGCGACAACGAACCGCCAGCACGCGGTGCGTCAGATCGCCCCCCACTGCGACCTGGTGATCGTTGTGGGCAGCCGCAACTCGTCGAACTCGGTGCGTCTTGTGGAGATCGCCGAGAATGTGGGCACGCGTGGCGTGCGGATCGACGATGTGACCGAGCTTGATCCGGCGTGGTATCCCAAGGGCGACGAGACGATCCTCCTGACGGCTGGGGCGAGCGCGCCGGAGGATTTGGTTTCCGCGATCTGCCGGCACTTTGTCGAGCAGCACGGGGCGACGCTGCACTTGGCGGATGTGTTCGAGGAGTCGGTGGAGTTCGGGTTGCCGCTGAGTTTGAAGAAGCTGATGCTGGCGAACGGGATCGACCCGGGGGACCGGAAGGTGAAGGTGGAGCCGCCCGTGGTGACGGCGGGTGAGTATGGGGCGAACGCGGTGGCGTTGACGATCAGCGCGAAGGGCGCGTGAACGCGTGGAACACCCCAAGTACCATGTTTTCGATTTCACCCCAGCCACCATGGCGGACTGGTGCCAGGAGCGAGGGCTGCCGAAGTTCCGGGCCAAGCAGGTGATGGAGTGGGTTTACTTGAAGGGCGTGGCCGACCCGGAGCAGATGAGCAACATCTCGAAACAGGATCGGGCGTTGCTCGCCCGCGAGATGACCTTCCTGAGCGGACCAACGGTGGCGCACCAGGTGGCGACCGACGGCACGCAGAAACTGCTGATCGAGTGGGTGGATGGGCTGGTCGGGGCGGGGGTGTCGGCCAGCGAGGCAACGGTAGATCACACGACGCGGTTGCCGATCCTTGCCGCGGACGGACGCCCGGGGGCGATGCCGTACTCGAACACGGCACGCCAGACGGAGTGCGTGATGATCCCGGCCGACGCCGAGGAGGACGAGGACGGCTCGATCACCCGGGCGCGTCGGACGGCGTGCATCTCATCGCAGGTGGGCTGCCCGGTGGGGTGCAAGTTCTGTGCGACGGGGATCGGCGGGCTGGACGGGAACCTGTCGGCCGGGCGGATCATCGAGCAGGTGTGGCGGCTGTCGCGGCTGGACGGGGTCGGGCGGATCACGAATGTGGTGTTCATGGGGATGGGCGAGCCGCTGGCGAACTTCCGTGCGGTGACGCACGCGGTGCGGACGCTGGCGGCGCCGTGGGGGCTGGGGATCAGCGCCCGGAAGATCACGATTTCGACGGTGGGCATGCACAAGGCGATCGAGAAGCTGGCCGAGGAGATGGAGCTGCCGGTGACGCTGGCGTTGTCCCTGCACGCCCCGAACGATGAGCTTCGGCGGAAGTTGATCCCGTGGGCGGAGTTCACCACGGTCGAGCAGTTGGTGGCCGCGTGCCAGAAGTGGTTCGCCAAAACCGGGCGAGAGATCACGCTGGAGTACATCCTGCTCGCGGGCGTGAACGACCGCCCGGAGCACGCGGCCGAGCTGGCCGGGGTGTGCAAGCGGCTGCGGGCCAATGTGAACTTGATCCGGTACAACGAGGTCGAGGGGCTGCCGTTCGAACGGCCGGAGACGCCGGATGTGCTGGCGTTCCAGCGGGTGCTGCGAGACCGGGGGGTGAACTGCCACATCCGGGCGAGCCGGGGGCGGGACATCGCGGCGGCTTGCGGGCAGTTGCGGCACGAGCACGCGGGTGCGTGATAGGCTGATCGCGTGACCGGCTGGCTTTACGAGTTTCGGGCGTTTTCGGCTTTCCACGCGGTGGTCGCGGGGCTGTGCGTCGCGGTCATGGCGCTGTGGTGCGTCGTCGGGCGGCGGTTGGTGCGGTTGGATCGGGCGGACGGCGGGGGCCGGGAGCGGGCGTTCGGGGAGGCGACAGGCTGGGCGATCGTGCTCTGGCAGGTCTTCGCGACGGTCTGGCGGGTGCTGCCGGGGCAGTGGGACCTGAACGAATCGCTCCCGATGCACCTGTGCCGGTGGAACGGATGGATCGTGGCGATCTGCCTGATCGCCGGGCACCGCAATGGTTGGCGGTGGTCGCGGGCACTGACCTTTTTCTGGGGGCTGGGGCTGAGCGTGCAGGGGATCGTGACCCCGATGTGGACCGATGGGGCTGCGACGGTGGAGTTCTGGCTGTACTGGGTCGGGCATCTGCAGATCGTGGGCGTGGCGGTGTATGACCTTGTGGTGCGTGGCTACCAGCCGAAGCGATGGGACCTGCGGTTCGCGATGGCGGCCGGGGTGGGCTATGTGCTGCTGACCGCACTGCTCAACCGCTGGCTGGGGACCAACTACTCGTACCTTGGTTCGTGGGACTACGAGCGGGCGTCGATCGTGGACAAGCTGGGCGACTATCCCGGTCGGGTGTTCGTCATGACCTTCGGGGCGCTGGTGCTGTTCATCGGGATGTTCTGGGCGTCGCGAGGGGTGCGAGCGCTGGCGGGGCGGCGACGGGCGGTGCCGGCGTGAGCGTGCCCGCGGCCCAGGCCGGATGGATCGGGACGCCCTTCGCGGCGTTCGGGCCGACGCACGCGGTCATCGCGGCGATGGCGCTGGGCGTGTGCGTGGCGTGCGGGGTGCTGGCGCGCCGGGAGGCCGAACGAGGCCGCCGGGCGTTCGCCGATGGGTTTGCGGGGGTGGTGCTGGGGTGGAACCTGCTGGCCAACCTGTGGTGGCTGCTGCCCGCCAACTGGGAGGTCGGCACGAGCCTGCCGCTGCACGTTTGCGATCTGGCGAACCTCCTGATGCCGTTCGCGATCTGGACCCGATGGCGTCCGCTGCTCGCAGTGGCGGTGTTCTGGGGTCTGGGGCTGAGCACGCAGGCGTTCGTGACGCCGACGGTGAACGAGGCGCCGGACGACCTTCGGTACTGGCTGTTCTGGGGCGGGCATCTCTGGATCGCGGCGGGGTGCTGCGTGATCGCCGGAGGCACCGGGTATCGCCCGCGGTGGCGGGACTACTGGGTGGCGACCGGTGTCAGCCTCGTCACGCTGCTGGGGCTGATGGGGCTGAACGGCTGGCTGGGGACGAACTATGGGTACGTGGGCAATCACAAGCCCAGCACGAAGACGCTGATCGACTTCCTCGGGCCTTGGCCGATGCGGGTGGTGTGGCTGTTCCTGATCGCGAGCGTGGCCCACGGGCTGGTGCTGCTGCTCTACCCCGTGCTTCCACGGGTGCTGGGAGTGCGATCGGGCGGGCGGGATCGCCGATAGACTCGGCACGCGTGATCTGGCTCGTGTTGATGCTGGTTCCGGTTTCATTCGTGCTGTCGTGGGCGGCGTGCGGCATCGTGCGCTTTGTGAGCCTGCGGGCTGGAGCCATGGACACCGCCCCGATGCCGGGGCAGATCAAGGAAGCATCCCGGCCGGTGCCGAATACGGGCGGAATCGGGATCGCACTGTCGGTGTTCGGGTTGCTTGCCGCGGGCCTGATCGCCATTTCGGCGAGTGATCGGGATTCCCTTCCTCGGTGGGCTGAGCCGGCAGGCGAACACCTCGCGGGCATGAAGTCGATGCTGGGCATGGGGTGGGCGGTGGTGGCCGGTGGTGTGTGGCTGCATGTGCTCGGGTTGATCGACGACCGGCGCCCGCTCGGGCCGTTTCTGAAACTGGCCTGGATGGTCGCTCCCCCTCTGCTGCTGGCCGTGTTCTTTGACACACGTCTGTTGACGCTGCTCGATGATCGGGTCGGCGGGGTGTGGTTGAGCATCGCGGTCACGGTGTTCTGGTTCCTCGCGGTAACCAACGCGATGAACTTCATCGACAACATGGACGGGCTGTGCGCCGGTGTGGCGTCGGTCGCCGGCGCGATGTTCCTGGCGGCGGTCCTCATCGGCGGGCAGTGGTTTGTTGGGGCCGTGCTGGCCCTGCTTGTCGGTGCGTGCGTCGGCTTCCTGGTGTGGAACCGGCCGCCCGCACGGATGTTCATGGGAGACGGTGGTTCGCTGGTGATCGGCTATCTCCTCGCCTTCGCGACGACCAGGACAACCTACATCGACCCACAGACCCCGGTCAATGCGTGGTACGCGGTCTTGATGCCCGTGGTCGTACTGGCGGTCCCGCTGTACGACCTGGTCAGTGTGACGGCAATCCGGCTGAGCCAGGGCAAGTCACCTTTCATCGGGGATCTCCAGCACTTCTCGCACCGGCTCGTGAATCGCGGGCTGTCCAGGCGTGCGGCCGTGGCGGTGATCGTCGCGCTCTCCGCGGCGTCCGGCATCTCGGGGCTGCTGCTGACGCGTGCGAACGCATGGCAGGCAGTCGCCATCGCGGCGCAGGTCGCGTTGCTGCTGAGTGTGCTCGCGGTTTTCGAGCATCGAACAGAGCGAGGTGGGCGGCTTGGCTGAAAGAGACGCCCAGATCGCGACCGTGGATCGGCGAACGCTCGGCGTGTGGGCCGGCGTGATGCTGGTGCTAGGGGCCGCCTTCGTTCGGGCCATGTGCTCCTACGACCCGTTCCCTTGGTGGGAGGCGGACCCGTTCCGGTTTGCACCGCCGATCTCGGGTCTGACACCAACGAGTGGGCTGGCGATGGACGGCCTGGTGTTGCTCGGTGCGGGCTTGGTGCTCGGATGCTCCAGACGCGGCCCCGGACGCATTGCGGCTTGCCTGATTGCGATCGGTCTGGGTGTCATCTCTTTCCATGCGGCTACCAACATGGAAACGGTCACGGACGGAGCATCCATCGCGGCGAGTGTCGCCGCGATGGCCGCGGTGTGGGCTGCCTCGTCCGTGCCGGGCGTCCGGCGCGTGGTATTGGGGGCGGCCCTTGGCTTCGGCGTGATGCTCGCCGCGGGCGGGGCGCAGGAGGTCCTGATCGAGCATCCGCGGACGGTCGAATCGTTCCAGCAGACCCGAGAGTCGTTCTACCAGGCTAAGGGTTGGGATCCAGCGGGCCCGGAAGCGGCGATGTACGAAGAGCGGCTCTCGCACCCCAATCCAACGGGACCGTTCGGGTTGACCAATGTGCTGGCAACCTTTGCGGGCGCGTCGGCCGTCGGGCTGCTCGGTGTGGCCTTGTCGGGGGGATGGAACCGATCGTCGCGACTGGCGATGATCGCCGGAGCGGCCGCGTCGGGGTGGGCTCTGCTCGCAACAGGATCCAAGGGGGGGGTCGGTGCTGCTGCGCTCGCTGGTTTGGTGGTCGCGGTCTCGGCCAACCTGCGACCAGCCTGGATCGGGCGGGCTGCTCTTGCCGCCAGCATCGGCGTAGTGCTGGCGGTGTTCGCCCGAGGCCTGCTCGGCGATGGCGTAGGTGAACTCAGTCTGCTATTCCGGTCGCAGTACCAGATCGGCACTGTATCCATCTGGGCGGAGCATCCGATCGTCGGGACGGGGCCGGGGCTGTTTCAGGATGCGTACACCCGCCTGAAGCCGGCTGGGGCACCGGAGGATGTAACGAGCGCTCACTCCGTTTTTTTCGATTGGGTCGGTGTGCTTGGGGTGGGAGGGCTCGGGTTCGTGGCTGCGTTGATCTTGGGCTGGACCAGACGATCCGAGCCCGGATCGGAGGAACGCCCGACGATGAGCCGCCGCACGCTGGGTAGGCTCGTTGGCGGGGTCGTGGCGGCGGCAGTGGTTGCCGCCGCGTTGACCCAGCGGGAAACCATGGGCCTCGAAGGTGCCCTCGCCCTGCTCGCTGGGGCCGTGGGCTGGGGGACTGTCGGCATATGGATCGCGGCTGGCACCGGACGGGTCGGTAACGCGGCCCTCGCCGCCAGCGCGGTGGCTCTGATCCACGGACAGTTGGATGTCACGGCCGTTTGGTCCGTCTCAGCGCCCTTGTGGGGCGTGTTGATCGGCTTGGGTGTGGGTTGCCTCCGCACGGAACCGACCGGAAGGTCACGATGGATGGTGATCGGCACGCTCGGTTGTGTGCTGTCGGTGCTGGTATGGCGTGGTTCGGCCCTGATGCGATGGGAACGCGGGCTCAACGATGCGGCCGATTGGGCCTCACGGATCGCTGCGGTCCGGCTTGAGGCCGTATTTGAAGGCGAGCCGGGGCTGGCCCGGGCCGCCGAGACGCTGGGCGAATGGCTGGGGACCGGGGTCCCGGCGAGACCGGACGCGGTCGAGGCCGCCCTCGAAGAGGCATCACTCATCGCACATGACGACGCCGCCGACGGGCTCCGAGAGGCTCTCCGAGCCCGCCCCACGCACTCAGGAACCCGGGCCGCCCTAGGCCGGGTTCTGGCCGCCATGGCGATGCGGGACCAGACCCGGGCTCCGCAGAAGTCCGCCCGATTTTGGGATGAGGTGGTGGCCTCCGCGGAAGCCGGGACGGACCAGGCCCCGTGGGATGCCGGGACTTGGAGTTGGCTGGGCAGGGCCTACGAGCTGAGATCGCGGGCCGCAGTTGACCCGGCCGCATGGCTGGGTCGTGCGGCGGAGGCATGGACAGAAGCCGACCGATTGACCCCCCAGGATCCGGGTTCGGCCGCACGGCTGGCGGGCGTGCTATGGGAGCTTGGCAGGGAAGCAGAAGCCCGTGACTGGGCGGGTGAGGCACTCCAACGGGACGACGCGCTGGTGCTGGACCCGCGGCGTCGGCTGTCGGCGAGAGATCGGGCATCGATGGAGCGTCTGGCCCGGGGCATACCCTGATATCCGCCTTGATACCGGAGGGTTTACGGCGCTATGATGGTCGGCCGCGCGGTGCTTTCGCGGGGTGATCCGGGCGTGCTATGGCGTGGCCCGGTCTGGCGTTGGCCGACGGTCGATCGGGAGTGGAGCGGACCAGTGGACGATTCGGGCGAAACGGAACCCGACAGAGGCGGCGGACGGGCGGGATGGCCCGGCCGCAATGATTGACCGGCGGCGTGCAGGGGCACGCAGCACACATGTGTCAGGAATCAAACTTGGAGATGATCCGATCCCGGTCGTGAATCCGGGACGGGGAGTTGGATCCACCCGGCTGTTTGGGCCGGTCCGGGCGCGGGCCCGGAAAGTAGCAGAGGCAATCCCGCCGGAACCGATGGCGGGGCGACGACGAGAGGAACCGGCGAAATGGCCACCGACCTGTCACACATCCGCAACATCGGGATCTGCGCCCACATCGATGCGGGCAAGACGACCGTGACCGAGCGCATCCTGTTCTACACAGGCAAGAACTACAAGCTGGGCGAGGTGCACGAGGGCACCGCAACCATGGACTTCCTGCAGGAGGAGCAGGAGCGTGGCATCACCATCCAGTCGGCCGCGACCACCTGCCCGTGGACGCGTAACGGCAAGGATTACAAGATCAACCTGATCGACACCCCCGGCCACGTGGACTTCACCATCGAGGTGGAGCGTTCGCTGCGTGTTCTCGACGGCGCGGTGGCGGTGTTCGACGGCAAGGAAGGCGTTGAAGCCCAGTCCGAGACCGTCTGGCGTCAGGCCGACCGGTACAAGGTCCCCCGCATGTGCTTCATCAACAAGATGGACAAGCTGGGCGCGGACTTTGACTACTCCTTCAAGTCGATCAAGAAGCGCCTGGGCGCCAACGCCATCGCGGTCCAGATCCCGTGGGGCCAGGGCGACAGCCTCCGCGGCATCATCGATCTGCTTGGCATGAAGGCGTACCACTTCGATCCAGACAGCTCCGGTGCCGTGGTCACTGAGATGGAGATCCCCGAGGAGGAAATGGACCGTGTCAAGCAGTGGCGTCACGATCTGATCGAGAGCGCTGTGTCGCTCGACGACGCACTGATGGAGGCGTATCTCGAGGACGAGGAGAATATCTCGGTCGACGCGATCAAGAAGGCCCTCCGCAAGGGCACCATCGCCCGCGAGTGCTACCCCGTGTTCTGCGGCTCGGCCCTGAAAAACATCGGCGTGCAGCGTCTGCTTGACGGCGTCATCGACTATCTGCCCAACCCGCAGGAAGTTCCCGAGGTCGAAGGCGTGGATCCCAAGGATCCCGAGGTCAAGCTCAGGCGCCCCCACAGTGACGACGCGCCGTTCTCGGCCCTGGTGTTCAAGGTCGTCAGTGACAGCCACGGTGACCTGACCTACATGCGTATCTACTCGGGCAAGCTCGTTAAGGGTTCTCGCACACTGAACCCTGGCAACAACAAGCGCGAAATCGCGTCGCGTATCTTTGAGATGCACGCGAAAGACCGTCAGCCCCTCGACGAGGCCGGTGCCGGCAACATCGTGGCCGTGGTCGGTATCAAGGACTCGATCACTGGCGACACCCTCTGCGACCCGGACAATCCCATCATCCTCGAGCGTATGACCTTCCCCGAACCGGTCATCTCGATGTCGATCGAGCCCAAGACCGCCGATGACAAGCGCAAGCTCTCCGAGGCGCTGGTGACCATCCGCCGAGAAGATCCCTCCTTCCGCTCCGAATACAACGAAGAAACGGGCCAGACCATCATCTCCGGCATGGGTGAGCTGCATCTTGAGATCATCAAGAACAAGCTGGTCCGTGACATGAAGATCGGCGTTGAGGTCGGCAAGCCCCGCGTTTCGTATCGCGAGGCCATCGCGGGCCCCGCCAACAATATTCGCGGCAAGTTCGTCAAGCAGACCGGTGGACGCGGGCAGTTTGGCGACTGCACGATCAACATCATGCCGTTCACGAAAGAGGAAGCGGAAGCCGCCAAGCTCGACTTCAAGGACAATATCGCGTTCGAGAACAAGATCGTCGGCGGCGCGATTCCCAAGGAGTACATCCCCGCCATCGAGTACGGCATCCGACAGACGGCGGCCAGTGGCGTGACCGCGGGCTACCCGCTCATCAATGTTAAGGTCGAACTCGTCGATGGCTCGTACCACCCGGTCGACTCCTCGCAGGTCGCCTTCGAGCAAGCCGGGCGGCTGGCCCTGCAAGAAGCGGTCGCGAAAGCCGGCAGCGTGCTTCTCGAGCCGATCATGAAGGTCGTCGTGACTACGCCCGAGGAGTACATGGGCAATGTGACCGGCGACCTGTCCAGCCGTCGCGGCATGATCCTCCACCAGGAGGACAAGGGCATGATCAAGGAGATCACCGCCGAGGTTCCGCTGAGCGAGCTGTTCGGCTACACCACGGTGCTGCGCGGCCTGTCACAGGGCCGTGCGGCCAACTCGATGGAGTTCCACGAGTACCGCCCCATGCCGATGAACCTCCAGAAGGAAGTCATCGCCACCGGCGGCTGAGCCCAATCCCGAGAACTTCCCCCATCGGGAAGCGCAGATATCGCGGGGCGTGGTCTTCTCGGACCACGCCCCTTTTTCGTTTCCGCACCGCGAAAGTGGTTCGATGAAGGTTCGGTTCCGGCGGGCCGACCTATTGTTGGAATCCTGGCGGCGGGCACGAGGGAAGCCCTCCACCGGGCATGCTCGGGAGCCAAGAATGGGCTATCGCTATCAGGCAGTGCTGCTATTCGGGGCCCCCGGTGCGGGCAAGGGCACTCAGGGGTCGCTGCTCGGGCAGATCCCGGGCTATTTCCATCTTTCGACCGGTGACATGTTCCGGGCGATGGACAAGGGCAGCGAGCTCGGCCGCGTGTTCTTCGAATACTCATCCCGCGGCGAGCTGGTGCCGGACGAGATCACCGTTGATGTCTGGAGCCGCTACGCGCACGCCCTGACGGTACTCAACCTCTACAAACCTCACCAGCAGCTGCTGGTCTTGGACGGCCTGCCCCGAACAGTGCGCCAGGTGGATCTGATCCGTGATCATGTCGATGTGACATGCGTCATCCATCTGTACGCCAAGGACCGCGAAAAGATGGTCCAACGCCTCCGCGGGCGGGCGCTCAAAGAAAAGCGGATGGACGACGCGAAGGAAGAAGTCGTCCGAAATCGCTTGGATGTGTATGAGCGAGAGACACGCCCGGTGCTGGATCGCTTCGACAAAAGCCTTGTCCACGATGTCGACGCGATCGGTTCTCCCGGGGCGGTCTTGGCCAAGATTCTCAGCGTGGTCACGCCGATCCAAGAGTCACGGTTCGGCAACGCTCTGACCTGAGCGAGTCGCCACGGCCCGCACTCACCGATGCTCGATCACCGATTCGGCCAAGGGTCGTATCTTCCGGTCGAGTTGGGCGCGGATTTCACCTCGAAAACGAGCGCCTCCGTGCCGTAGCCCGGCAACTCGCCCGAGGAGCGGATCCCGCCAAGCGAGGGATGGTTGTAGGACAGATAGCCGGCCGGCGGATGGAAGTGGTAGGCGATCGGAGGCGTGTGCCGGAACAGTTCAGATGTACCGAAGTGTTTCCAGGGCTGCTTCCAGTTGTTCACACCGCGTCCATCGCTCTTGAGTTCCCGAACATCGATCGGCACCCAGAACGGCTCTGCGACATCCGGAGCGACCACGGCGAACTCGACCCAGCTCTTGCACTTCTTGGTCGTGCTGGACTCCTCGTCATCCACGCCGATGACAACCCTGGAGGGCACCCCGGCCCTGCGGAGAATCGCGACCAGCAGGATGCTCAGATCGTGCTCGCTTCCGGTTTTCTTGACAGCGGTCTCCGCGGCGTTCTGCACATTGAATCCCCCGATCGCCTGCGTGGATCGGCGAAACTGGATATCGCGATACACCGTGCTGGTGTCCGGTGCGTCCGTCAGGAGTACCGCGTCGCTGTAGCCCGCCGCACTGAACATCTCGGGCCCACGCACGCGGACATGCGAGAGCACGCAGCCGGTCAGGTACTTGACGAGCTGGACCGGCGGGATCTGCTTGGGGTCGTTGCCCCCGGTCCACTTGTCGAGCAGATCCGACACGGGGTCGCCGCCATTGTCGGGGGGCACATCGTGCACGGGATCCTGCTTGAGCCAGCCGCGAAGGTTGGCGGGCCATGCTTCGGGCCATGGAATGTCTTTGGCCGCGGCCTCATCAAACTCGATGTCATAGGTCGTGACCCGTGCCACCACGATCGCGCCGGCAGCCCGCAGTGCGAGCGGGCCGGTAAAGTCGTGGAGAATATAGGGGGCCGGACTCTCCGGGGAGTGAACCACCGTCGGCTGCGCGTACGAAACCGGCTGTAAAGCGTTGATCACCATGCTCGACCGGAAAGCATCGAACTCGTCCGAGACGAGTTGGGATGCCGCGCTTTCCGGAGCGTACGGCACCACGACGGCAAAGTCGGGGTATTCGATATAGTCGTTGGTGCTCGCCCCTCTCCGCTGAGTCTGGTCCGGGTAGATCAGATAGCGGTAACGGACGATCAGCTGCTTGGGCTTGTCGTACGAGATGTACCTGTTCGATTGCAAGCCTGAAGGCTGCGCGGAACTCACGCACGAGAGGGTCATAGCAGCGGCGAGGGCGAGCAGTCTGAGCATGATTGCCTCGGTCTGGGATACAGGGGTCGGATTCGGGGGCGGACCGGGGTCCGCTGCCCTCTACGCACCCATCCCTCGGGCTGTTTCCGTGGGATGGAGCGCTACCATCCTACCGGATCATTAGAAGGAGCACTGTGCATGGTTCAGGTTGCTGCGACGGCGGGCGAAAACACCCGGATCGAGAAGGACTCCATGGGCGAAATGCCCGTCCCCAGCGATGTGCTCTACGGCGCATCGACCCAGCGGGCGGTCCTGAACTTCCCGATCTCGGGTCGGCCGGTCCCGCCCGAGATCATCAGGGCCTTCGCGATGCTCAAACGAGCCGCGGCCCGGACCAATGAATCGTTGGGCAAACTCCCCAAGGCAAAGGCGGACGCGATCGAGAAGGCTTGCGAGGAGATCCTCGCCGGCCTCCCGGGCCGGGGCGGGCTCGCGCGGCACTTCCCGGTCGACATCTTTCAGACCGGCTCCGGCACCAGCACCAACATGAATGTCAACGAGGTCGTGTCCAACCTGGTCTGCCTTGCCAACGGGGCAGCGATCGGGTCCAGCAAGGACGCGGACTATCTCAAGGCTGAATCGGCCGTCCACCCCAACGACCATGTCAACATGGGCCAGTCGAGCAACGACACCTTCCCCACCGCGATGCATGTAGCGGCGGCCGTAGCGATCCACGAAAAGCTGCTTCCCGCGGTTCGGGCACTCGCCGAAGAGCTCGAAGCCAAAGCCTCCGCATGGGACGATGTCATCAAGATCGGGCGGACCCACTTGGCGGACGCGACCCCGATCCGGCTCGGGCAGGAGTTCAGCGGATACGCCTCCCAGATGCGGCACGCCGAAGATCGGCTGCACCGGGCCACCGCCGCGCTGGCAGAGCTGGCCATCGGCGGGACGGCCGTGGGCACCGGCATCAACACCCATCCCCGCTTCGCCGCGGGCGTGTGCGAGCGGCTGAGTGCGGCCACCGGCATCGACTTCCGTGAGGCCGACAACCACTTCGAGGCCCAGCACGCCAAGGACGCCTTCGTGGAAGCCTCCGGGCACCTCAAGACGGTCGCGGTCAGCCTCACCAAGATCGCCAACGACATCCGATGGCTCGGTTCCGGACCCCGCTGCGGCATCGGCGAACTCCGCCTGCCGGCGGTCCAGCCCGGCTCATCGATCATGCCCGGCAAAGTCAACCCGGTCATTTGCGAGGCGGTCATGATGGTCGCATGCCAAGTGATCGGCAACGACGCCGCCGTCACCACCGGGGGGCTGGGCGGCATCGGGTCGCTGATCGATCTGAATGTGGCCATGCCCGTCATGGCGGCGAATGTGATCGACTCGATCAACCTCCTGGCCGGGGCCTGTAGCACCTTCAACACAAACCTGCTCAAAGGTCTGGAACCGGACCGAGCACGGTGCGAGGCCTTGATCGAGGGGTCTCTTGCCATGTGCACAAGCCTCGTTCCTGAAATCGGTTACGACGCATCCGCCAGGCTGGCATACCAGGCATACGAACAGGGCAAGACGGTGCGGCAGCTGGCCCTCGAGCAAGGCCTGATCCCGGCGGATCGGCTCAACGAGCTGCTCGACCCGCGGTCCATGACCGAGCCGGAAAAGGCCTAAGCCAGCCCGTTCAGGCTGGGACAATGGGGCAACCGGGCGGTCCGGGCTGCGTATCGCCCTAACGCCAGCGGATATTTGGGCGGGGCTTGTTGGACCCATCGGGCTCGCAGTACCGCTAGAATGATGCGACAGAGCCAGAAACTCCCCGCCGCCCCCCACACGGCACGAACGCCACTCGAACACAAAGCCATTGCAGGAGCGCAAGATGCAGATCCAACGGGAACATGCCCACCATTGGAGTTCGGCCCGGATCGGGTCGGTCGGCCTGTTGGCCATGGTCGCGTCGGCCGGGTTGGCCCACGCCGCGCTGCCGGCTCCCGCGGGCGTTTCCAACAGCGTAACCGGGACTCAGAATGACGGCACTGCCAATGGCGAGCGTCCCAAGGCCATGGTGATCCGGACCAACGGGCCCGTCGGGCAGCCGTTCTTGGTCGCCCGCCCTTCGGCCTACAAGACCGAGGCCCGCCTGACCGCCGGCTTCAAGGGCCCGCTTTCCGTCATCGCACCCTCCTACACGCTGTACGGCGAGGTGGTTTTCCATGCCGAGAGCCGCAAGGTCGCGGAAGCGGCGATCGAATCGGTGCGTGGGGAGTTCGCGTGGCTGAACGGCAACATGGTGGCCGAATCCAGCATCCCGGGTGTCTATACCATCGGTGCCCGATCTGTCGAGAACGCGGCCCGAATGGCGGACCTGCTCGCCGGCGTGGCGGGGATTGAAACCGCCTATGTGAATTTTGAAGCCCCCAAAGCGAGCCGCGGCGGGTCCGATCCGGCTCTCGGAGCCCAGTGGCACATTTTCAACAGTCTGGACACCAACGCCGATCACAACATCCAGGCGGTTCACGACGCGGGCACCTCCGGTGCCGGTGTTGTCGTTGGCGTGCTCGAGGCCCGAAGCGGCAACTTCACCTCTCCATATGACCCCGACGATCTGGCTACACCCGGCTACGACTTTTCCGATGTCGTCCACCCGGACCTCTTCCCCAACTTCGCCCTGAATCTGTCGCAGATCACCGATCCGTTCCAGGTCGATGTGACCCACGCGACCTCGGTCGCGGGATTGATCGGCGCGGCCGCGAACTCAACCTTTGGGCGTGGCGTGGCGTTCGGTGCGCGGATTGCGGCCCTTCGCAACGGCAGCAGTTTGGAGCAGGCCGAGGCTTGGAACCACGAACTCGGCCAGATCGATCTGACGAACAACTCGTGGGGTCCCGCGACGGACTTCTACCCCCCATTCGGTCCGGCGGGCGTGTTCCCGGTGGCTGGCGACGATGTTGAAGTGGCCTTCCCCGGCGTGGGTATCTCCCCCCTCAACGGGACCGTTGAGCTCGCCCTCGACCGTGGCCACACGCTGGGCAGGGGGCGGAAGGGACGGATTCATGTCATGGCCGCGGGCAACGCGAGCCATTTCCAGGGCTTTCCCCGCTTCTCCATCGGCAACGCGGTGAGTCTGCCGCAATGGGGCTTTCTCGACATCACGGGCGGGAACGCCGGTGATATCACCGACTTTGACGACAGCGGAGCCGATACTTCGGGCGAGCGGTACTCTGGGATGATCGGTGATCGCACCGAGTACTGGGAGGCCAACTCCCACCCTTCGACCATTGCGATCGCTGCGGTCGGCGAAGACAACCAGCGTGCTGGCTATTCGACTACCGGCACCGCGGTGCTTGCCGCCGCATATTCACTCGGCGGATCGCTTCTTCAACCGTATGGGATCACGGGCTATCCCTTCGCGGATGCCGGGCGGGGGATCACCACCACCAACCAGATCGCCGCCGGTGCTGACGGCGATTGCCCCGCCGCATTGGCCGGTGTCCCGGGGCTTACCTGCACCTTCAGCGGAACCAGTGCCGCCGCCCCCATCGCGACGGGCATCTTCGCTCTGATGCTGGAAGCGAACCCGAATCTCACGATCCGCGATATCGAGCACATCATCCAGCGAACCTCTGTCCCAGTGAACTTCAGCCCAGTCGGGAGCTACTGGACGAATCTCATCGGCTTCGGCAATATCGATCCCGATGATCCGAATGTCGCAAATCCCCAGTTCTGGCAGGTCAACTCAGGCGATGTGCTGCACAGCGATGAGTACGGTTTCGGCGTGATTGATGCGCAGGCAGCGGTCAACATGGCCCGCACCTGGCCCGGGCTTCCTCGCACCCGCATCCTCGATTCCGGTGTGATCGAGCAGAGCGTGGCGATCCCTGATGCCGAGTTCGTGGAAATCGGGGAGTATGTCGGATCAGACGGATTGCCGAAGGTCCTCCACCAGCTTGTACCCGGCGATATCGTGTTTGCGCAGCGTGAACTCCCCAACGGATCGATCACCGGCCTGGCATGTGTTCGCGAGAACTATGAGGTCGAGAAGGTCCTTCTGACGGTCACCGTGACCGGCGCCGGAGCCGGCGATCTCCTGATCGTGCTCGAGTCGCCGAATGGCTCGGTTTCCCCGCTCGCGATTCCCCGGGCCGACAGCTCAGGCGTCGACACAGGGATCGCCTACAACTCGTACACATTCAAGAGCTACAAGCACTGGGGCGAACTGTCGGGAGGGACCTGGAACCTGTATCTGCAGGACTTCCGTCCGGATGACGAGACACCCGAAGGTGAACTGCCCGACGACGGCGGCACGCCGATGGATCCTTCGGACGACGACCCGGGCGAGGAGCACGTGACTTACCTCGGCGTGCTGGGCATGCCCGGTGCCGCCTTCGCTGAGCACTCTGAGAAAACCTTGGTCTCCTTCCGACTTGAAATCTACGGAACTCCCACGAATGTGCCGCCATCGCTCGCGTGCCCCCCAACGCTCACGAACTGCCCGGGAGACCTGAACGCGGACGGGCGCGTGAACTTTGCGGACCTACAGCTCTTCCTGAGCTGGTATACCAACGGTGACCCGCTGGCGGATGTGAACGGCGACGGCCAGGTCACCTTCGACGACATCTACTTCTTCACGAATGTGCTGTTCGTCCCTGGATTCTGCAACGACACCGGCTACCCGGGCAACCGACCCGGCCCGGGCGATTCGGCCGGGCGCCCGGTGATTCGGCCGATCTGATTCGGTTCTACTACCCGTTTCCAGACAAGCCCGCCTCTTTGAGGGGCGGGCTTGTTCTTACAGACACGAACACTTACTCCCAAGTAATCTGACCCGCAACCCGCTGGCTGCCCACAGGCTCCTTGATGCTGCCCCGGACGCGGAACGACTGGTTCATCATCTCTCTGGCCAACCTCGGCAGATTCCTTTGCTCCTCCAAAGTGCTGCGGTTGTGGTGGGCGGAGATCGACTGGGACCCCGGGGGTGCGGGTGTCGCCACGCAGACCAAGCGGCACGAGGGCAAGGCCGCGGGCGGACTGATATCAGATTGGACTCACAATCGAACGAATCGCTCGATCTCGCCGAGCATCGCCGGGCGACGGGATCAGATGGAAACACCTGATCGGCAACGCTTTACGGTGTCCGGCGGGGTTGGGCGAAACCCGACGACGGATCATCCAGAATGCCAATGGGCGCAACAGGACTCGAACCTGTGACCTCTGCCATGTGACGGCAGCGCTCTAGCCAACTGAGCTATGCGCCCGTTGGACGATGATAGGCCGCCTAGCCTGCTCGGCAAGGAGGGAGGGTCGGGCGGGGTGGTCAGGGGTCCTCAGGGAACTTGGGTGGCCATTTCCAAGGTTCTTGTGCGACCGGATAGGTGGGTGAGGATCACCCGACGGGCATCGCCATCGATCATGGTCAGCACCCAACCCGGCTCGACCGTATCGCCGATGCGTCGCACCTTGCCGTTGATGACCGCCAAGGGGCGGGTCGGGCTGGGCATAACCGAGGACAGAACAAACTCGACCTCTGGCTCGGTCGGACGCTGAGATCCAGACCGTTGCGGCCGGGCTACACGGGTCTCGGGGGGCGGCTCACTTTCGGACTTGAAAGGCGAAGGGACTGACGACACCACCGATGTGCCGGGCGGAATCGGCGAGGGCCCCATGACGGGAAGATCGGGCATCGGCTCAATCATAATCGCACCCGCTCGGGAGGCGCCGTCACCAAGGTGCCCGGCGATGACACCGATGATGGACGGCGCCACAATCGCCCCAAGACATAGCAGTCGCATGTGGGATTCAACCGCCATACCCGGCCTCCTCGGTTTCAATCAATCTTTCACCCCTGGCCAAGTGATAGCGGATGACATCGAGTGACGCACTGACCGTATCGGGTGATGTCCCGTTCATGCGAAGACTCTCGATCTCGAGCACGCCGACATCCTCTTCGAGTGCGGACAAGAAGGCCGCGACGCCAGCGAACGATCCGCTGATTTCCAACGAGAACTCGTCGGCGATCACCCGCGGCCCGTCCTCGGCTCGTTTGTCGATGCCGGGGCTTCCCCGGGGACTCATCCGCAAAATCCTGACGGAGTTTGATGCTGCGAGACGCTCAAACTGATTGACCGTCCAGTTCGCTCCAGCATTCGTGTTCAAGCGGGATTCGAGTGCACCCGCCACGGAAAGAATACGATCAGCGTTCGCTTTGGCGGCGTGGATCGCTTCACTGTCCATTGAAGCCGATTCTTCCTGCTGAGCCGCGAGGTTCATACGCGAAGCATTCAAAGATGCGTGAGCCGGCTTGAGGATCGCAAAGCGACCGATGATCGCCAGCAGGCATACAAACGCGAGACGGAGCCACAGTGGACGCGGAATGTGGGTGGGGTTCATCTTTCTTCCTCCCGCTTCGCGAACATCGCAAGCGGCGCGTACTCCGGCGGCATCTCGGTCAACTTCAGACGCACCGAGAAGACGCGAGACACCTGTGACCCGCTCTTGTGTTCATCGCGTTGAGTAGCTCCGAGCTCAACCGACGACACTTCCGGCTTGGCGGAAAGCCCGGCGAAAAACTCGTTGAGCGCCCGTCCGGCCGCGTCGTCGGAGTCGCCCGTGGCGATCCCGCTGATTGTGAGTCCGGGATCGCCTCCGTTTCTGCGGAGATCGATCGAGGTAAGCTCCACGCCTTGCGGAACCGCCGACGCGATCTGGGTTAGCACTCTGCCTGTGTTCGCAGTAAACTCGATGTTGTCTAGGAGCTTCAGTCCGACCCGACCAGCCCTCAGGGCAACCTCCCGCACCGATTCCTGTTGCTCGCGATGAGCCGCGGTCATTGCGACCGAACTGCTCATAGAGGCAAACTGGGATTCGATCTGAGCACGCTGGTGTCCAAGCCAGCCGTATTCCAGACCGATCGCTATCACGCAGACCATGGCTCCAACCATTGTCGCGTGCCGGAATGTACGAGCAGCGTCTTCGTATACGAGCGGTTCCGGTCGGATGCGGATCGGCTTCTCCATGAATGACAAGAATCTCTGCTCGATGCTGCCATGCGCGAATGCCGCTGCCGGATCGTCTGTATCTGCGCCCTGGGTATCTGCTTCGACATTCATGTCGACACCCTCCGCCAGGGCGGGAATCAGTTCGGGGATACGGCCAGCAACTCCGATGAGCTTGAGTGTCGCAGGCAAATGAGCGCCAGACAGGCCGAAGCGAAGCGTCTGTTTTATCTCGACACAAAGCCGCTGGATAATGGGCGAGAGCAATGGAAGGAGCATTGAACGGTCGGCCGGGTCAATATTCCTGTTCTTGAACGGAACTCCAATCTTGAAGAGACCAGCAAGGCCGTCGGTATCTATGTTCTGCGAGCTCGCGACTTGAGCATGAACACCGGCCATCGCGCCATACCCCAGCTCAAACACCCTGATCAGATGAAAGCCGCCAGACGCGCCGCAAGCGACGGCTGTCCAATCTTGCCCGATAAGACACTCCGCGGTGAGTTCTTCATCCGATGCGGCGTGACGCGATGCTTCGATCGCAACAGCAAACTGAATTGGGACAACCCCGACGAGTCTTGCGCCGGCACGCGAGACCCACCCGAACAACGCGTTGGCTGCATCGTCACGCTCGGAGATGGCAAGAACTGACCAGCAGCCGTTCCCACTCGCTGCTGGCGCAATCGGATACGCAGCGCTGACTGAGAATCCAGTCTCAGGCTCGCGGATCTGGAGCTTTGCCGCAGCGCATGCTTCACTTGGGGAACCGGGCAGGTCGAAGCATCCCAGCACCGCAGTCGGGCTGTTGTACAGAACAGTGACCTTCGCCTCTTTTCCAGCCTGGAGTCTTGTCAGCACACGGCGAATCTCGGAGTCATACGGCATGAGTCCTTCGGACCATGCCGTGCTCCAGAGTGCCGGGTCAAGATCGATTGCTTCTACCTGAACCGCCTTGCCCCCCCGGATCATGGCACCAGCAAGCCTGCGCTGCGTGAGTGACAGGACGATGTGTTTGCCGCTGATCCGCATGCTTGTACCCCGTAAACCGAGACTCTTGTTCGGAAGCATCGGCCCGAGAACGCCCTGACTTGGGTGGTTTCGACCCTTCGATCACTCAATGTCCAGAGAAATGCGTCGCCTGGCCCCACCACTTTTCCCCGTCACCGCAATAACACCCGGACCATCGGGGACGGCCTCGAAAGTCACCGATTGCTCGGAAAATGAAAGGGAATCCCCCGGATCTGGCAGCTCCAGACCCGCACCCAAGCCGCCGATAACGACAACTACACCAGACTCCGCGGCATAAAAAGCCCGCACGGTCTGAACGCGGAGAAGCGCAACTCCGGTCTCTTGACGCACAGGCCGGATGGTCCCAAGCAGCACGAGTGACATCACCGCGAGTACCACCACAACCACGGCTACCGCCATTCCTCGCCTGTAACTCATCCGCTGTGTCATGGGACATCCCCCATCCACACGCGTGGGAACGCGCATGTCGAGACATCCACCCCGGAAACCGTCATGCGGATGTGAATGCGATGGGCCGAGGCGGGATCTGCGGCCGCGGTGACTCCGTCCGAGGAGATGTATTGAATCTCTAGATTGCTGACCTTCCTCGCCAGTGGAGCCTCCCCGTCCGGCGTGACAATTTCCAGAATATCGCCATTGAGCCGGAAGCCGGTCTGGTTTTCAAACTCAAGCCGCGTAGAGGATGCCTGATATACAGCCAAAGCGGCGCCGTCGGCCTTCGGCGGAGCTTCGCGGATAATCCGTCGTATCCTGTCTATGGCAAAGGATGCTGACTCGACGGATGTCCGGAGCGATCTGGCCGATGCGTAGGCATCGGTCGCGGACATGATGACGGGCATAACGACCGCCGCTACGACAGCCATAATCACCGCTGACAGCATCAGCTCCAGCAGCGTAAATCCGTGATGGCGTCTGTCGGATCTCATGATATCTGTCCGAGAAGAATCGCTACTGGCAACTCAAATGAATTTCCGCTCGACGATGGGTAGGTGACGGTCACCGTGAGAACTCGGTATATGTTCTTGCTTGCATCGGGGTTGACTATGCCCGTCCGATCGACTCGCTCTCCAACAGTGACTCGATAATCCATGCCAACCTGCAGATACGGCGCTGCAATCGAGTCGATGCGGGATCTGAGCACGGCGATATAGGCAGCCTCGTCCGCCAATGCCTCAAAGCCGAGAGTGGCATCGCGGCTCGAACAATCGGCGAGACATGATTCCAGGATCAGCTCGACAAACATGGCCGCCCGGATCGTGTTCACGGCATCGGCACGGTCGGACGCCACCGAATCGAGGGTCTCCAACGCGGGTGGGACAGCAATCGCGAGAACTGTCACGCAGATTATCGCTTCGATCAATGTGAAGGCCCGCGAAATCATGGCTCGACCTCGACTAGCCCCGAGAATGCCCTCACCTGTATGGTCTGGCCCGCTGCGAGTTCAATCTCGCCATCACTGGTGAGAAGTCCAACAAGCTCACCGGACTGAGTGCGCAGGTGCGGCTTGCCGGTATGATCAAACCAGATTGTGGACAGATCCGAACTGCTCATCAGTGGCCCTACAGTGAAGTTCATGCGGACGAGATCTACGCCAAAGCCGGCACGCAGATCAATGCCCGGCTCGGGCTCACCGAGTGCCCCGGGAAGACCCTCCAGACCGTTCGAAGACACCATGACAAATTCGAGTCGGTCTACATCGAGATCGAACCGGGCACCACAGGGAAGACCGGACGCGGCCGCGGATGCTCTCGCGAACTCCAACGCCCGTGCGATCTCGTAGGCACCCGCAGCGGCCCTCGCCTCACGAACCCTCGCCACTGATGGGACCACCGTCGCAGCGAGGATGCCGGCAACCAGGACGACCAGCCCCAGCTCAAGCAGGGTGAAGGCTCGACAGGATGGAGTTGCTGAGCGCAGCATCTCAAAGCTCACTGGCGCGAAGCGGACTGCCCGTGTTATCTCTCACGGTCGTCTCGTTGTCCGCATTGGCATAGAAAATCGCGATGGGCGGCGTTGACTGATTGTCAACAAAGTAGTTCCAGCCCGCTGCTCCCGGATTGATCACCGCTCTGTTCATAGCCTGACTGCGGGAAACGGCCTGCACGCCAGAGACTCCGGTGAACGGATTTGTCGGAATATCGAAGCTGATTGTGGTTCCGTCTGTCAACTCAACCAGTGTTGGGTACGGATCATCGCCGGCGATGACTGCCGCTGTCCTGTGAGAAGCGATAGCGGAACGCACTCCCGCAACCGTGCTCTGTACCGCGCTCGTTTTCGCCTCCTCGGTCGCCCCGGCGAATCGCGGGATGGCGACCGCGGCCAAGATTCCAAGAATCACGACCACGACAAGAACTTCGACCAGCGTGAATGCCTTGTTCATGACCATCCTCAGCTATTGAGCGCAACCATCTTCCACATTGGCAGGAATACCGACAAAGCAACGAGCAAAACCATGCATGCGATCGCCACCGTCACAAGCGGCTCAATGATCGTGTTGATGTTTTTCGACAGGTGATCGCAGATCCGGTCATAGTGGCTTGCGATGATTCGACCGGTCGCCGACAGCTCAGATGAGTCCTTGCCAGCACTGAGCAACCTTCTCGCGAAGCTCGGAAGTCGCCGAGACTCGGATAAAGCCGCCTCCAAGGAGTCTCCGGAGCGCATCCGGTCGCAGATCTGCTGGCACTCACGGGCGAAGACCGGCCTGCCGGTCGCATTGCCCGCAATAGACATCGCTTCAATGACTTCGATTCCCGAATCCAGTCCGATGGAGAGAACACGCGAGAAACGGGCCGCCGTCACCGCCGTGAGCATAGACGAAATGTACGGAATCCGCAGGGCGAGTCGCTCGATCCTGTATCGCCAAACGGGTGATCGCCACGCAGTTACCGACGCGAAGACTCCGAGCGCGAGAGCAGCGCCGATCCCCCACCAATAACCCCTGACAGCCGTTCCCAGCGCCGTAATGACTCGCGTGGCGACCGGAAGCGGAACATTGTTTGCCTCGAAGATTGTGGCAAAGCGCGGGACGACAAAGACAACGATCACTGTCATTGCGATGGCCACGAAAGTCATCACGATCGCGGGATAAGTCATCGCACGCCTCAGCTGCGCGCGAGTCTCGATGTTGCGCTCGAGCATATCTGCGAGGTGCATCGTGACTTCTGCAAGCGTGCCCGACTTTTCTGCGGCTCGAATCGTTTCAATATACACATTCCCGAATGTTCTTTCATACTTTCCGAACGCGCCTGTGAGTTTCTCACCAGATTCGATCTGTGCTGCAATGTCCGCGACCATATCCCGCAAGGTCGCTTTCTTCTCGTGCTCGGCAACAGATCGCAAACCACGGGCAATCGGTATGTTGGCCTGTACAAGAACACTCAGCTCCCTTGTCAGACTGGCGATATCCTGCTGAGTCACCGTTTTTCCGGTATGCAAAGAGAATCCGCGACGTGCCTGCCTGGCACTACGGACCTCGAGGGGTGTAACCCCGGACTCGATCAGCTTCCGAGACGCAGTGGTGCTATCCGCTGCGGCGACGACACCTCCCACACGCTTTCCGCTACGGTCGAGCCCGGTGTACTTGTATTGCTTCGCGGACATCACAGGCTCCTCACGCGCTCAATCGCACGGCTTCTTCCGGATCCTGCTGGGTTTCGATCATCGCGTGAAGCTTTGCAAGCTCATCCAGCGAAGTGAGCCCCATCCGCGCCTTGTTGACACCATCTTCAAACATTGTCCGCATCCCGTCACGCCGAGCCTGCATGAGAACCTCCGTAACACTGGAGTCTTTCTCGATGATGGCACGCATCGCTGGTGTCGCCCTGACAATCTCATACACACCAACCCGTCCCTTGAACCCGGTGTTCAGGCAATCGGGGCAACCACGGCCTTTCATGAAGACATCGCAACCACGCTCAAGACGAAGTGCCTGGAGTTTTACCGACGATTCCTCATCCTCGACCGCGCACGAAGAGCACACCCTGCGAACAAGCCGCTGTGCCAGCGCGGCCAAGAGTGCATTGGTGACCGCGAACGGCGGCACGCCCAGCTCCTTCAGGCGTGCGACGGCACCCGCCGCGTCGTTGGTATGGAGCGTGGAGAACACTAGGTGCCCCGTCAGCGCGGCCTGCGTGGCGATCTTTGCAGTTTCATCATCCCGAATCTCGCCCACGAGCACGACATCAGGATCCTGCCGGAGGATTGATCGCAGGGCAGATGCGAATGTGAGACCGATCGCCGCATTGACCTGAATCTGCCGGACGAGCGGAAGTCGGATTTCGACCGGATCCTCAATCGTCATGATGTTTCGATCGGCGGTGTTAATCGCGTTGAGCGCCGTATAGAGCGTGGTCGTTTTTCCCGACCCGGTCGGGCCGGTGACCAGTATCAGTCCGTGAGGGCGTCCGATGGCCTGCTCGAAGTGTTCGGCGACATCGCTCGGCATCCCCAGATCCGCAATGCTCCCGATCGCGGCCGCGGGACGCAGAAGTCGGAGCACCGCATTTTCACCGTGGACGGTGGGAATCAAAGAAAGGCGAACATCAATGGGCTTGCCATTGTGCCGGAAGCGAAACTTGCCGTCCTGCGGCCTCCGGGTCTGGGTAACATCTAGCTGGGCCATGACTTTCAGACGCTGCACGATCCCTTCGTGCATCGACAGTCCGGGCCCCTGCTGCGGCTGCAAGACACCATCGATACGGAAGCGAAGAACGAGATTTCGCTCTTCCGGATTGATATGCACATCAGAAGCACCGGCATGCGCAGCCGAAAACAGGATCTGATTCACCGCGGCCACGATTGGCTCGTCTGAGGGGGCAGCGTCTTCGGTCTCGATCGTCTCTTCGCCCGACGCGCCCGAGTCGAGCGAGTATGCCCGAGAGATTAGCATCCGGAGCTGCTCGGCATCGCACACCACAGGGTCAATCTGCCGGCGCAGCACCTGGCGGAGTTGGTCCATGGCTTGCAGGTCGAGCGGGTCTTCCATCGCTACCGTGGCAATATCGCCGCAGACATACAGCGGGAACGCTACGAGACGCTCTGCAAGGTTCTTGTTCAGCCGACGGGAGTTTCGTATGTCCGGATCGATCTTAGTGATGTCGATGAATGGATATTCACAGATCGCAGACTTTGCAATCGCCAGATCGCGCGTGGTGACCTTGCGGGTGTATATGATGGCATCTTCGAGCCCGATCTGCTTCTCGCTCATCACCCGACGGACCTCGTCGGCACCACCCGGCGTGAGCTTGCCGTCCTCGATGAGCGACTGGATGATGAACTCACTGGTGTTGAGCACTTCAGAACTCCCCTGCCATCACGAGTGGGTGCCGTCCAGGCAATCAAGCAAGGCGGAAACCGCGGCAACCTGATCCTCGGTCATATCCACAAACGCGGTCCCGACCAAATATGCGGGACGCCGGTCCGTCATCTGGATCCGCATGACACGGGCACGACAAGCGAACGGCTCCTGCCGCTCGTCCCCCGTTGTCGGTATCTGAATCTCGATCACACAACCCCGTGGAAAGAAAACTGTGGCGACAAAGCCAGCACCTCCGGCCGCAAAGTCCACCAGATCGCAGTCGATCCAACCATCGTGGTCGGTCACGCCCTTCGCGAAGCGGATATCCTCCGCGTGCTCCGGTGCGACGCGCACCTTGACCGGCAGCACGATCTCGTGCCGAACCGATCGTCGTACGATGAGTCCGCTATGGGCCATGCCATTACCCCCGATCAAGGGTGTCGAGTGTCCACAGTGAACTTCGGACTTTCCGAACCCCGACTTTGACCCCACACCGGGACCCGCTGGATTCGATCTGGCCAGCCCGCAAGGACGATCTAATTTTGTTAGGGTGTCATGCCCCTGACATCGGGCCTTGCTTCCCGCCAGAGGCTTTCTATACTTTCCGGCTTGGACCGGCCGGGGTCCAGGCCGCTCGGCCCGGTGTTCGGGCTTCGTGAAGAGAACTTCGGGATTCATACGGCGGGGCACGCGTCCCGACGGTGGTTTCCCACCCAAGCGCCCTGAGCGCGGGTCCGGCCGATCCGCGGGTGTCGCTGAGTAAGGAAAGAACCGACCATGGCCAACCCACTCGTCCAAGATCTGATCGAATCCGGCATCCACTTCGGGCAGCGTTCTAGCGGCTGGAATCCGAAGATGCAGCCCTACATCTACGGCAAGCGCAACGGCATCCACATCATCGATATCAAGGAGACTGTCAAGGGTCTTCTTCTCGCTAAGAAGCTGATCACGCGAGTCGTCTCACAGGGCAAGGATGTCTGCTTCGTCGGCACGAAGCGTCAGGCCAAGGGCGTGATCGAACAGCGCGTCGCCGATGTCAAGATGCACTATGTCACAGAGCGTTGGCTCGGCGGCACACTGACCAACTTCCGCACCATCCGCACCCGCCTCAAGCGTCTTGAGGAGCTCGAAGCCATCGAGCAGAACGACAACTTCCAGAGCTACTCCAAGAAGATGGAGAGCCAACTGCGACGCGAGATGAAGAAGATCCGTCGCAACCTCGACGGCATTCGCAACATGCACACGCTGCCCGGAGTGATGGTTGTGATCGATGTCAACCGCGAGATCAACGCACTCCGCGAAGCCCGCAAGCTCGGCATCCCCACTATTTGCTTGATCGATACCGACGGCGACCCCGAGTGGGCCGATGTCGCTATCCCCGGCAACGACGACTCGATGCGCTCGATCGATGTGGTCATCCGCGAGCTCTGCAAGGCGATCGTCGATGGCAAACAGATGAGGGTCGAGACCAGCGAAGGCTCCGATCAGGCCGGCAGCGAAGGTGACGCGGGCCAGGGCGGTCCCCGCCGCAGCCGCCGAGCCCAGTTCAGGGCCGACGACGCCGGTTCGGGCCGCAGCACCAGCAACGCCGGCGTCGATGCCGAACCCGCCAAGGCAGAGTCCTGAACACCAGGAGCACGCTCGAACCTTGCACCGGCCTCCAGGCCGTTTTGAACACAACGCGATCGGCGGCCCTCGCGGCCGCACAAAACCTGAAATGGAAGCGAGACGACGATGGCAGAGATCAATGCCAAAGACGTGATGAGTCTGCGGAACAAGACCGGACTGGCGATGATGGCATGCAAGAAAGCCCTCATCGAAGCGAACGGCGATGTTGAGAAGGCCGAAGAGCTGCTTCGCAAGGAGCTCAAGGGCAAAATGGACACCAAGATGGACCGCGCCGCCGGCGAGGGTCGCATCGAGGTGGCGGTTGCCGGCGACGGCAAGGCCGCTTCAATCGTCGAACTCAGGGCCGAGACCGACTTTACCGCCAAGAACGACAAGTTCATCGCGGCGACCAAGAAGATCGCCGAACTGGCCCTCTCGATGCCGCCCGGCAAGGCCGAACCCACCGCCGAGATGACCGCCATCGTCGATGACCTGCGAATCTCCACCGGTGAGAACATCTCGATCGCTCGAATCGAGAAGTTCGAATCCACCGGAGACAAGACGGTGTACGGCCAGTATGTGCACCACGACGGAAAGACCGGCGTGCTGATCCAAGGCGAGGGCGATGTCGGTGACGATGTCCTTCGGCAGATCGCCATGCATGTCACCGCCGCGTTCCCGCGCCCCCTGGGCCTTACCCCGGACGACATTCCCAGCGACATGGTCGAGAAGGAGCGCAAGTTCCGTATCGAGCAAGCCATGGAGTCCGGCAAGCCCAAGGAAATCGCCGAGAAGATTGTCGAGGGTGGCATGCGGAAGTTCTTCTCAGAAGTCGCTCTGCTCGAGCAAGCGTTCGTTATGGACCCCTCGAAGTCCATCAAGGAGCTTGTCGGCGCTGGCGGATCGCTCAAACAGTTCCGCCGCTGGGAAGTCGGTGAGTCCTCCGGCTGAACCACCGATCGAAGCCGATTTATCGATCACCGGGGCCCGCGAGGCCCCGGTTTTCATGCGCCTCGCTCGACTTCCGCTGATCTTGATCTCGTGAGCGATCAGCACAGCACATGAACAGGTTTCAGTCCGCCTGAGGAATCGACGATTCCAATGGGAGTTGGCTGGTGATCGAGCTGAACGCAGATCAACTGATGATCATGCAGATGCCCTCTGGCAGTACTCGGTCTGTCCGAGCGCAGTTCGCTCCTCACAATGCGTGAGGGAGCCCACTCGCCACCCGAACTATCAGATGTCTCTGTGCTGAATATGCCGATGTGTTCGTGAACTCCGTCAACAGAATGGGATCAGGTGCCGATTCGAACAAGACGCCGGCTGACCACCGAACTCTGTCGATCTCCTGAACTGTGGAACGCTGAGCCGGGTTGCCGTGCTCACTCAACATGCTTCGGATCGAATGCGTCCTGCAACGCGTCGGTCAGCACATTGAACGCGAGTACGAGCACGAACATGAAGAATGTGGCGGCCCCGATCTGCCAGAAGAAGCCGGAGACCACTTCTGATTTGGACTGATTGATCATGATGCCCCAACTCGCCCCTTCCTTGAGACCCAGCCCAAGGAAAGTCAGCACCACTTCGCCCTTGATTGCCCCAATGAAGAGAAGCGACAGGTTGATGAACATCAGATGGGCCGTGTTGGGAATGATGTGCCGCATGAGGATGCGACCCTTCCCGGCCCCGAGTGCATTGGCGGCCTGCACATAGTCGAGCTGCTTGAGCTTGAGCGCCTCGCCGCGGGTCACTCGGCAGGGACCGATCCAGTATGTCAGGCAGAACGCAACATACAGCGGGATCAAGGTGCCCTCAACCGCCGAGCCGGTGAACATAAACGCGAGCACCACCAAGAGCACCAAATACGGTATCGAGCTGAATGTTGAATAGAGCCAGATCACCAAGTGGTCTGCAAGTCCACCGAAGTAACCAGCCGCGGCACCGAGAATGCTTCCGAAAAGCACGGCGATAAACGACACCACCACACCCACCTGGATCGCGACCTTGGCCGAGTACACGGCGCGGATCAAGATCGATCGCCCTTGGCGGTCCGTGCCCAGAAGCAGGCGAAGCTTGTATAGCACCCCCTCAATACCGGTGGGCAACGGGAACAGCTCCGCCACAATGGGTTCGATGTTATCGAGCTCGGCGTGAATCTCCTGATCGATGCCCGCCAGCCGTTCCTTGACGGCATCATCGATCAGCGTCAGCAATGATTCGTCATACAGAGGGTCAGGCGGGGGCTCGTCGAATACCGCCCCGGCGGCTTCCTCGAGGACGGAGAGATCAAGATCCGCGAGCGGAGAATCTTCAGGAATCGCACCCGCCGCCTCATCCAACAGAATGGTCACTTCCTCGAGTGAAAGCGAGATCTCGTCGAGCAAGACCTCCGGATCATCGCCGGGCTGCGGATCTGCGAATCTGGCCGCGTTCCGACGCACATTCTCGATCGCAATATCAACCTGGAGAAACTTGGACCGCAGCCCGCGAAGCACAGCCTGGCGGTCGAACGCAGCCAGACCCCGGGCATGGATCGCACGAAACTCCTCGGGTGTCAGATCTGCCACACGCCGCTCGGCCAGCGCCAAGCCGTCGAGGATGTCCTGAGCCGATCGCTCGTCTCCTGGCACCGGCCGCTCGATCGTGTCCAGGGCCTCGCCTACTCGATCGAAGTAGAAGCGCAACTGTTCAGCGCGAACCGCGGGGCCAGAAACGAGTCCGAAGCCTGGCAGGTTCCGTGCCCCCACCCGCTCGAGCGTCCGTTCGGGAAGCAACGCTCCCAGCACGGGGTGCTCCGCCAAGTCGAACGCGCCTGTCTCCCGCCCGATCCATGACGCCGCTTGCATTGCCAGGATCCACACGAACACGATGAGGTAGAGCAAAATGACCCCGAGCGCCACCATCGCCCGCCGATTGCGGATGAGCTTGCGCATCGAGGGGGATTCGTTGAGCCTAGCGATCACGAGAGCCTCACGCGGGGGTCGGCGAGTGCGTAGAGCACGTCGGTCAGGATATTGGAAGCGATGAACAGGGCCGCAAAGAGGGCCGTAAAGGTCTGGATCACCGGGAAGTCCTTGGCATTGATCGCGTTGATCAAGGTCCGCCCCATGCCGGGGATGTTGAAGTAGACCTCAATCAGGATCGATCCAGTCACGACGAACGGCAATGAGATCATGATCCGCGTAATGATCGGAATCATCGCGTTCTTGAGCATGTGTACGAACATCACACGCGCCGTACTCGCTCCCTTGGCCCGCGCGGTGCGAATGTAATCCTTGCGGGTCTCCTCGACCATCACCGCACGGTAGAAGCGTGTGTCATAGCCCAGAGCCACGATCACATTGATGATCACCGGCAGCATGCAGTATGCCACCCAGTTCGCTGGTGCGAAGAAGAACCATCGTCCTCCCGCCGCACTCGCGTCCACGGCAACCTCGAACGGCCATGCGGAATACCGCTGCTTCGGCAGGTACGCTCCGAAATACTGCCCAAGGATAATGTACACGAGCACCGAGATGCTCATCCCGATCACCGCGAGGAACATCAGAATCTTGTCTGCGGTGCGACCACGATTGAACGCCGACACCAGCCCGACAACGATCGCGATGGCCGCAGTGATCACGAGAGTCGGGCCCATCACGGCAATGGAGGGCGGCACCGCGTCGAAGATCATCTTTCCAACGGGGAGATCCTGATCCCAACTACGCGTGACTTTCCGCTTCCACGGGCTCGGTTCTACTTTGATCGCCGGTGACTCCCCTGACTGAGCGACGGACGACACCTCTTCATCCGGCACGGGCTTCCAGAACAACGCCAAGTCCCGCAGGAACACCGCGTACTGCACGATGAACGGCTGATCCAGACCCATCGCCTCCGTCTTCAGCCTAATCTGCTCCTCAGTGGCATTCTTGCCGAGGTGCGCTGAAACCGGATCGGTGACACGCAGAGCGACCATAACGAGAAAAATGATCGCCAGGAATACCGGAATGTTGTACAGGGTCCGTCGGAGAATGTAGTTCCACACGGCGTGATCTCCCGATCGGCCACCGAGGCCGGCTCCCGCCAGTGATCAGCGTTTCGAGTTGTCCACATCAAGGAACTTGAACCAGGCGTAATACCGCTCCGTCGGCTTGCAGTTCAATAACCATGGATTGATGACATAGAACCGCTGGCGAGCCTGCGACCCAACGAAAGGCACATCCTCGAGCACCATATCGCGCATCTGGGCGTAGATTGCGTCCCGCTCCTCGCTCGGGGGCATCGTGAGGATCTTCTCGTACAGCGCATCGAACTCAGCACGCTTGTAGTTGAAGTGATTCGAACCGGGCGACTCGTTCGGGCCATAAAACAGCGCAAGGTTGTTCTCCCCGTCCGGATAGTCACTCGCCCAAGCGAACCCGAACATCGGGGCCTTCTTCTTGTTGATGGACTCGATGAGGGTCGAGAAATCGGTGAAGATCGGCTCGAACTGAACATTGATCTGCGCGAGCTGCCGCTTGACCATCTCGGCCATTTCAACATTGATCGTGCTCTGCGATGTATAGAAGCGGATCGGGGGCAGACCCTTCCCGTCCGGATACCCGGCCGCGGCGAGCTTCTGTTTGGCCAGCGCGATATTGGGGCCGCGATAGGCTGCATCCGAACGCCCGTTCTCGGGATACCCGCGCAAACCGGGCGGAATCGGTCCGTCATAAACGATCGTCCGCCCGTTGTAGAAGGTCTGGTTGATCTCCTCGAGATCGATCGCCAGAGCGATCGCCTGCCGCAAGGCCTTCTTCTCTTCCGTGTAGCCACCGAGCAGCTCGTCTTCCATGTTGAACCCACGGAAGATGAAGTCGAGAAGCATGTCGGAATGAGCCCGGATGCCGCGGCGGAGGTAGTCCTCCTTCAACTCCAGCGAAGCCTTGTCGAACGCCTCGAGGAAGTAATCCTCGGGCACTTGCGTGTAACCGAGCTGGCCGAGCGAGAACTGCAGCCACATGGGCTGATCCTCGGGGAACATCGTGAACTCAATCCGATCGACGAACGGAACCCGCTGGCCGGCCGCCCGGTGCAGGCGGTTGCGACGGTCCTCGCTGCTCCACTCGCCACGATCGGGGTACATCACGGCGTGGTAGTTGGGGTTCTTCTTCGCGGTCAACGACTGCTTGGGAACCCACGAATCAAGGATGAACGGGCCGGTGCCGACCGGTTTGAATCCGAAGTCGTCTCCGTACCGCTCGACCGCTTCGCGTGGCACGATCGAGGTCTGGAACATGCTCAGGATGTAGAGAAACCGGTAAACGGGCTGTTTGAGAACGATCTCGAACTCTAAATCGTTGATTTTGCGGAAGCCCTCCACCGGAGCGTCGTAGTCGAAGCTCGGCGCGGCATTCTGGACCTCCTTGTACTCATCAAAGCCCTTGATGGTGTCCTTGAGCAGCCACCAGTTCTCAAGCTCGTACTTGTCGTCCGCCAGCCGCTTGAGCGAGTAGAACACATCCTCCGGCGTCACCACCCGTCCCTTCCCGCCGGGGAAGCAGGGATCATCATGGAAACGAACACCCTCTTTCAACCGGAAGTGCCAGGTCAACCCGCCGTCCGTGCTGGTCGGCATCTCCGCCAAGAGCAGCGGCTCGATCTCCATCGGATTCGAATACTTATTGACGAGCAGCGTCTCATAGAACTGAGCGCACGCCATGTTGTCGTAAGTGGTCGAACCCTTGACCGGATCCAGACTCTTCGGTCCATCGGTCCGGATAGGCAACTGCAGGACCTTCGTATCCGCTGAAGCCGCTTCCAAAGCGGCCGTCCCGGCCGCCGCGGGGACACAGAGCAGCACCAGGCCAGCCGTGGCTGCGGAAAGGGTCCGGAACGCGGACAGAGCTCGCATGCGATGCCTCCTGAAAACGGGGGGTTGCCCGATCGGGGCCCGACCGGGGAGTGGATCCTAGCGGAACCCATTCGCCGGCTCCACCGCGCGCACCCTCTCCGGGGCGCGTCTACCGTCCCTCCACCGCCCCAAAGCCCGGGCCCTGACAGGAAATCGGCAAACTCCGTATGACCGCCCCGCCGCTCGACACCTCCACCGCCACCACCGCCACGCTCCGGGGACGGGAGGTCATCGTCTTCGGGGGCTGCAACTACCTTGGACTCGCCCAGCATCCTTCCGTCCTTGCCGCCGCCACCGCCGCCCTGAACAACTATGGCCTAAGCGCGTCCGCGAGCCGCGAGACCACCGGCAACACCTCCGCCCATCAGGACTTAGAACGCGCCCTTACCGAGTTCTGCGGCTTCGAGTCTGGGCTGCTCGTGCCAGACGGCTATATTGCCAATCTCGCCGCGTTACAGGCGCTCGCTGCCTCCGGATGCTCCGCGGCGGTCTTGGATGAGCGGGCCCATCCCAGCCTCGCCGACGCGGCCCGGATGGCCGGGCTCGAACTCCACCGCTTCCGGCATCTGGACACCGGACACGCCGCGCAGTGTCTCGAGCGGCTCAAGCCGCGGGCGGTCGTCATCACAGACTCGGTTTTCGCAGCTGACGGAGCCATCGCGCCAAGCACCGATCTGCACGCGATGCTGCGACCGGAAGATGTCCTGCTTCTGGACGACTGTCACGGGTTCTGCGTCCTAGGCAACCAGGGCCGCGGCACCGCCGACGCCTTCGCACTCAGCCGCGACCGACTTGTCGTCACAACGACACTGGCCAAAGGGCTGGGATGCGCTGGCGGGGTCGTTTTGGGCACACAATCCTTGATCGAGACATGCAGGCGAAACTCCACCGCATACATCTGCACCACGCCCGCCTCCCCGATCCTCACAGTGGCAGCGATCGAAGCCGTCCGTGTGATGCAGCGGCACGCCGAACTCCATGAATCGCTTTGTGCGAACTCCAACCGCGTCGCGGCACTGCTCCGATCGATCGGGGACCACACGCAAGATCCGCGAACGCCGATCTTCGCTTTTACCTTGGGCCTCAGCGCCGAGACGCTGCGCGAGATCCACCAAAGAGCGTGGGATCAGGGCGTGTGGCTCCCGCTCGTCGAGTATCCCGGCGGACCGGCGCCCGTGTATTTCAGGCTCAGTGTGTCGGCCGCACACACCCCAGATCAGATCGACAAACTCACGGCCGTGCTCGGGTCTGTCCAAAGCCCGACCTGCCCCCTCCCATCCGGAGCCAAGCCATGAAGGATGTTTCCGAGCGGCTCGCGTTCGCCATTGAGACCGCCCGTCAGGCCGGGCGGGCGACCATGCCGTGGTTTCAGTCAAAGGATCTGATCGCCGACGGCAAGCCCGACGGTTCCCCCGTGACACACGCCGACCGAGAGGCCGAGCGCCTCGTCCGCGACCTTGTCGCCTCGACCTACCCGCAGGACGGGGTGATCGGCGAGGAGTTTCCCGCCACCGAAGGCACATCCGGACGAACTTGGATCGTCGACCCCATCGACGGCACGATGTCGTTCGTTCATGGCGTGCCGCTCTTCGGAACCATGCTGGCCTGCATGCACGAGGGGGAACCGGAGATCGGCGTGATCTACCTCCCGGGGCTTGACGAGTGGGTCGCCGCGGAGATCGGCGCCGGCTGCTGGTGGTACCGCCAAGGTCGTGGCCCGGAGAGGGCTCGGGTTTCGACCCAATCCGAACTGCGCGGATCGATGATCCTGACCACCTCGATGGAGTACTACCGAGACGAAGCCCAGAAAAAGGCATGGGCGAAGTTCGTGGGCCTCGGTGCGCACACCAGGGGTTGGTCCGACTGCTACGCCTTCGTGCTGCTCGCAACCGGCCGAGCGGACGCCGTGGTCGAGCCGGGCGTCAAGCTTTGGGATATCGCCGCCGTGCCCCCCATCGTGAACGAATCCGGCGGTGCCTGGACGGATATCGAGGGCAACCACGACCTCCACGCTGGATCAATCATCGCCAGCAACGGCCACATTCACGGTGCTGTGGTCGAAGTCATGCGATCCGACAACCGATAAGCTCCGCTACCCCCGAACGAGCAACGCGTATGCCCATAGTCAACCCGTACTGGCTCATCACGACGCTGGCAAGCATCCCCGCGATCGCGGGCTCCCCCACTTCTCCGCGGGTGACTCTTGACCCCATCGGTTCTTTCCGATCCGGCGGTGTCGGGGCCGCAGAGATCGGCGCGTACCACCCCGCAACTCGGCGGGTCTATTTCACCAATGCCGAGCGAAACGCGATCGGCATCCTCGATGTCTCCGACCCGGCATCGCCCGTCGCCATCCGATGGATCGATCTCGCGCCATACGGCGGCGGGGTCAACTCGGTCGCTGTGAGCGAGCGGCTCATCGCGGCTGCGGTCGAGGGCGTTGTCAAGCAGGATCCCGGGCGGGTCGTGGTCTTTGACCTCGAAGGAGCACTCGTCTCATTGGTCGAAGTCGGCGCATTGCCGGACATGCTGACCTTCACACCCGACGGCCGCCGGATCGTCGTGGCCAACGAGGGCGAACCCAGCGAAGACTACTCGGTCGACCCGGAGGGGTCCGTCTCGGTGATCGATCTGCCTGAGGACCCTCGCCGCCTGGGACAACGCCATGTCCGGACCGCGGACTTCCGCCGCTTCAACACCGAACCGATCGACCCGACCATCCGGGTGTTCGGCCCCGGCGCCTCGGCGGCGCAGGACTTGGAGCCGGAATACATCGCCATCTCCGATGACGGCACAACGGCCTGGGTCACCCTGCAGGAGAACAACGCCATCGCAGTCATCGACCTCGACACCGCTCGGGTCACCGCCCTGCTCCCGCTGGGTCACAAGGACCACAGCCGCCACGCACTCGACGCGTCAAACCGTGACGGCGGTATCCGAGTCCGCCCCGCGCCGGTATTCGGCATGTATCAGCCGGACACCATCCGCTCGATCACCATCGACGGAACCACTTACCTGCTCTGCGCCGACGAGGGAGACCCGCGGGGATATCGCGCCTTCGACGAGCGAGTCCGTGTCAAGGATCTCACGCTCGACCCGACCGTGTTCCCAGACGCCGAAGAACTCCAGAAAGACGAATACCTCGGACGCCTGCGAGTCACCCGCACACTCGGCGATACGGACGGCGACGGCGACTTCGATGCCCTCTACGCCTTCGGTGGAAGAGGATTCTCGATCCGAGACACGGATGGCCGTCTCGTGTTCGACTCGGGGCCACAGTTTGAGCTGATCACCGCCCTGCAGAACCCTGAAACCTTCAACACCGATGACTCGCCCGAAGCGGGCTTCGAATCTCGCTCGCCTGAGCGTGGACCCGAGCCGGAAGCGATCGCCGCTGGACGGATCGGCGATCGGACCTACGCCTTCATCGGGATGGAGCGGACCAGCTCGATCGTGGTGTATGACATCACCGAGCCGTCCAAGTCCGAGCCGGTCGGATACGCGAGCCGGCGGCGATCCGCGGGACAGTTCTCTCCCAGCGATCCGGGCGATGCCGCGCCGGAGTCGATCGTGTTTGTTCCCGCTTCGGACAGCCCGAACGGCGAGCCGATGCTGATCACCTGCAACGAATGGTCGGGCACCGTGTCCTTCTGGCGCGTCTCCGTGGAACCGCGATAAGCATGCTCAGGGACGCCCTAGGATGTCCCAGATCCTCCGCTGCGCGTCGTTGAATGCCGGGCCGATGCCCGTGCATTCCGAGAGCGGCTCCTCGATCAGTTCGCGGGGTGTCCAACGCACCGCGGAATCCGTGAACAGCGTGCTCACTCCGTCGCGGTGTCGGCTGTCGACCCGGTCCGGCAAACCAACACCGTCGCCGATCAGAGGGCCGCGCGGCAGATCCGTCAGCCGAACCATGACCTCGGGGAACTCGCCGAAGGCCCAGTCCACAAACGGTGCCGAGGCGTACCCGCCCTCAACATTGACACCGGTCTGACCGGGCGGCCACGGATTCTCCGGCGTGTTGAACATCTGATTCGGCGCCGTCTCCGACGGGCAGTAGAGCACCTCGGGCGCGTCCAGCAGCCCGGCCCGCTCCATCCGACCGAACAGCACAAACCGGTTGCTCGTCCCGGAGTACACCATGGTGTTCCACTGCAGCCGCCCGCCCCGATAGCCCAGTGGCACCCGATCGTCCCAGTCGTTGGCGTAGAGCACAACCAACTGATGCACCGATCTTAGGTTTGATTGACAAACAACCCGCCTGGCCGTGTTCCGCGCCGCCCCCATCGCGGGCAGCAGCAGACCGATGAGAAGCGCCACGACGGCGATGACCACGAGCAGCTCGATCAGGGTGAACCCCACCCGCCCGGGACGCTCCAAGCATGGACTTCTGAATCGGAAAGCGTCTGGCATTGCAATGGATTCAAGCATAGGACGCCGGAGGCTTCGCCGCGCTTGTCGGTCGGGATTCCTACGGCCAATCGACAGGACCCCCCTTGGCAAACTCCGGACAATAGAAAACCACGCGGTCATCCGCGGGGCTGATCTTCTGAGACGAGGCGACAAGGACGCCCAACGATCTTGTTACTCAAGGAATCCACTCCTAATGAGCAGGAAACGCGGCATCTGTTGCTGTGTCCATCCATCAGGGCCGCGTCGGCCTCTGCGGCACCGTGCCCGACTTCGTCTCTCGCTCGATGTCGGTGTCCATCTATCAGGGCCGCGTCGGCCTCTGCGGCAAGTAGTGCCCGCCGACCCACTCGCAGTTCTTGCAGTGTCCATCTATCAGGGCCGCGTCGGCCTCTGCGGCGGACCCAGAGATTCCAAGGACGGCCAAGGTCTCAGGTGTCCATCTATCAGGGCCGCGTCGGCCTCTGCGGCAGCAGTCTCTCTGCTACCCATGCTACAAGCGGCTCCCGTGTCCATCTATCAGGGCCGCGTCGGCCTCTGCGGCGCGGCTGTGTCACTGTAGCGTCTGTCGGCTGTTTGTGGTGTCCATCTATCAGGGCCGCGTCGGCCTCTGCGGCGGGGCCGGGCCGACCGCACATTGAACCGGGGCGAACGGTGTCCATCTATCAGGGCCGCGTCGGCCTCTGCGGCGGGGCCCTGTGTCGTCTCTGGTGTCACGCTTGAGCGTGTGTCCATCTATCAGGGCCGCGTCGGCCTCTGCGGCTCGCAGGTCGTGGCGGTCGCCGTCGGTGGCCTTATGTGTCCATCTATCAGGGCCGCGTCGGCCTCTGCGGCGGCGGGCGGGGTCAAGCATCATCGCCACCCACGATCCTGTGTCCATCTATCAGGGCCGCGTCGGCCTCTGCGGCGGTTGCCCGCTTGTCGCAATCGCTGATCTCGCATTTGTGTCCATCTATCAGGGCCGCGTCGGCCTCTGCGGCACTACAATCCGTTCTATGGAATCGACCGATCCTCCGCGTGTCCATCTATCAGGGCCGCGTCGGCCTCTGCGGCTACGGCAAGGATCTTAGGTCTGAACACCGTGTGTAGTGTCCATCTATCAGGGCCGCGTCGGCCTCTGCGGCTCTTGTCCTTGACACAAAGCCGATATTCTATAGACTGTGTCCAT
>RFGH01000111.1 GCA_003696675.1 Planctomycetota bacterium | reverse complement strand
GAGCACGCCTCCCTTTGGTTCTATCCAGACTGAACGCACCCTCGGCTTCAACACGATCAGCCCGACAGTAGGCGATGACGGTCTGATCTACGTCGGTCTGATTCCCGAAATCGGGGTTGGCGTGCTGGTTGCGATTGACGAGGCGGGTACGGTGCATTGGGAGATGCCTGGTGCATCGTCGCATGTTCAGATCTGTGCATCCGGCGTTGTCGTTGGAGATGGAGAGTCATCGGTGTGGGCGGTGCGGGGTTCGAGCGCGGCGATGACGCAATGGGGCCACCTACAAGGTGGCTGCAAGAACCGAGCGCGGGCAAAGCGCGAGCCGTGAGCTCATGGTGGATTACTTGCCGTTTCCGAATCGAAATCGCACCGCACATTAGCCGGCTCGCCAGGACCCGCAGCCGGTGGGCATCGATCGCCCAGTCCAGAGTCATGACACCCAGTCACAGGCTCATAGCATGTGGAGCCGTCGGGCTGGGTGAAGGGGAGGCAGCTCAGGTTGAGGGAGCTGGGCTGATTGGTGAGGCCGAGGAGGTCGTAGGGGGATGCGGCGAGGTAGCAGGTGTCGGATGCGGCGAAGAAGCCGTGGGTCTTGCCGGGGGAGCAGAAGGTGGAGGCGTCGTCGCGGTCGTTGTGTCGGGCGATGGGGAGTTGTTCGGAGGAGCCGTCGCTCTGGGTGATGGAGAAGGTGATGGAGTTCTCTAGGCCGAAGTCGGAGGGCCGGTTGGCGGGAGGGGTGGAGCCGCCGCCGGGCATGGCGCAGAGGCCTGGGGTGTCGTCTGCGAAGAGGAGGAGGTTGGTGCGGGAGGCCATGGAGGCGAAGATGCAGAAGAGGCGGTCGGTGGCCGCGGTGGTGGTGGGCGGGGTGTAGACGGGGTAGCGGTGGGCCTCGCCGACCTGGGAGGTGAAGGTGACGTTGAGGTGGCGGGTCGCCTCGCCCTTGATGCCGCTTCGGAAGATCGAGAAGCCCTCGCCGCGTGGGGTCTCGTGCATGTCGAAGAGGGTGGAGCCTGGTGCCGTGGGCTGGAGGTGGAAGAGGGCGAGGCGGGTGTTGAGGTCGCGGTAGACGGCGGGGAGGAGCACGGTCCCGGCGCCGACGTTTTCGCTCGAGGCCGCCTTGCCCTGGAAGCAGGCGAAGCCCCCGGCGGGGAGCTGGAAGCGGGAGACCTCGAAGAGCTTGACTGAATCGGTGGCCTCCGAGAAAGGCCGGAAGAGGACATGGACCTGGGGGTCGGGGCTCATGATGGGGTAGATGGCGACAGGAGGGCCCGCGGTACTTCCCAAGACCACGGGCTGCGGGGGAAGCGCGTCGCT
>RFGH01000110.1 GCA_003696675.1 Planctomycetota bacterium | reverse complement strand
GGGCGGTGGTGCAGGGGCTGGCGGGGCGGGCGGACACGGTGGCTGTGCTGGCGCCGACGAACAAGGGCAAGGGGGCGGCGCTGCGGCTGGGGCTGGCCAAGGCGCTCGAGCTGGGGGCGGACGCGGCGATCGTGCAGGACGCGGACCTGGAGTATGACCCGCGGGACCAGGCTGCGGTGCTGGCGCCGATCCTCGATGGGCGGGCGGACGCGGTGATCGGGACGCGGTTTCTGGGGCAGACGCACCGGGTGCTCTACTACTGGCACCGGCTGGCCAACAGGGTGATCACGACCTTCAGCAACATGCTCAGCAACCTGAACCTGACGGACATCGAGTGCGGGTTCAAGGCGTTCGACCGCCCGGTGCTCGAGCGGCTGCGGCTGACCGAGGACCGGTTCGGGATCGAGCCGGAGATCGTGGCGAAGCTGGCGAGGGTGCGGCTGCCGGACGGGGACGCCGAGGACGGGCGGCTGCGGGCAGCGCGGATCTACGAGGTGCCGGTGTCTTACGCGGGGCGGACCTATGCGGAGGGGAAAAAGATCGGGTGGCGGGACGGATTCGAGGCGCTCTGGTGCATCGCGCGGCACAATCTGGGGTGACATGCCGAGCGGGGTCGGGCGGGTTGTGGTTGGCGGGCGATGGCATGGGCGGTGCCCGCGGGTCGATGGTGGTTGTTAGAATTGCTCCACCCCAAGGGAGGCGGACGGCTTGAACGCGACCGAACGGCTGACGGACCTGCTCAACCGGCTGGGTTCGTACGCGCCGTGGGAGGTCGTGATCGAGCTGGTGCTGATCTGGGTTGTGGTGTTCGCGATCATCCGGTTCATCCAGGGGACGCGGGCGGCGCGGGCGCTCAAGGGCCTGATCGTGCTGATCGCGCTGAGCACGGTTCTGGTGCGGGTGCTGGGGGAGGACTCTTTCCAGCGGCTGGGCTACCTGTACGACCGGCTGCTGGCGGTGGTGGCGGTGGCGTTGGTGGTGATCTTCCAGCCGGAGCTGCGTCGGGGACTGATCCGGCTGGGCGAGACGCGGCTGTTCCGTGGGAGCACGCTGCCGGGGTCGGAGGCGGCGCGTGAGATCGCCCCGGCGTGCGCGTACTTCTCGAAGTCGCGGTTCGGGGCGATCATCGTGATTGAGCGGACGACGGGGCTGCGGACGCTGGTCGAGGGGGGGACGGTGCTGAACGCGCAGTTGACGCGTCAGTTGCTGCAGACGATCTTTTATCCGGGCACGGCGTTGCACGACCTGGCGGTGGTGATCAAGGGGACGACGGTGTACGCCGCGGGCGTGCAGTTGCCGATGGCGGATCCGTCGGACATGCCGGACCCGCGGTTCGGTTCCCGGCACCGGGCGGCGGTGGGGTTGACGAAGGAGTCGGACGCGTTGGTGGTGGTGGTGTCGGAGGAGACGGGGGACATCCGGCTGGCGGAGAACGGGGCGATGACGGACCCGATCCCGCCGGATCGGCTGGAGTCGGAGATCGCCGATCGGCTGGGCAAGCCGGCGTCGAACGGGAACGGCGGAGGGGGCTCGGGGTTTGAGGGCGGCGAGGAAGACGACTCACCCAAGAAGAAGGACGAGGCGTGAAGCGGACGCTGAAAGAGCGCGGGTTCGATGCGCGGACGGTTGTCCTGGTGACGATCGTGTCGGTGCTGGTGTGGCTGCTGGCCGAGTCGAGGACGGTGCGTTCTCAGGTGATCGAACTGACGCCGTCGCTGGAGGTGGGGGCCGACCTGGGGCTTCTGACGCGGGCGGCGCCGGGGACGCAGTGGCCCGATTCGGTGCGGGTGACCTTTTCGGGGTCGGCGGCGGGCCTTGACCAGGTGATCCGGTCGTTGCGGGGGCGTCTGCTGATGCGTGTGGGGATCGAGGTGCCCGCGTCGGCGCAGATGCACGAGATCGATCTCCGGGAGGTGCTGCGTCGGAGCGAACTGGTGGCGTCGGCGGGGGTGACGGTGGAGGATGTGGATCCGGCTCGGGTGGTGGTGGAGGTGGACGATGTGGCGACGGTGATGGTTCCGGTCAAGCCGGTGCTTCCCGAGGGCGTGCAGTTTGAGCCGAACGGTTCGCCGCGTGCGAATCCGGCGTCGATTCGGGTGACGGGTCCGCGGAGCGTGGTGTCCCGGCTGGAGGGCGCCGAGGCGGAGGTGCGGGTGCTGTCGGGGGACATCGGTTCTCTGCAGCCCGGGCGTGCGTCGACGCTGACGGGGCTGCGGTTCTCGCTGCCGATCGACGCGGATCGCTGGGCGACGCGGATCGAGCCGGGGCAGGTGGATCTGTCGTTGACGCTTCGTTCGCGGACGGCGGAGTTGACGCTGCCGGCGATGCCGGTGCAGGTGATGTTGGCGCCGGGTGAGGTGGGTCGTTGGCGGATTGAGCCGGAGCCGGGGTTCCAGGATCTGGTGGGGGTGGTGGTGGTCGGCCCGAGCGATCAGATCGAGCGGCTGCGAACGGGCGAGGTGGTGCCGACGGCGTTCGTGTCGCTGGGGTTCGACGAGTTGGAGCGGGGGATCGAGAGCAAGCCGGCGCAGTTGCAGGGTCTGCCGGCGGGGGTGCGGGTGTCGCCGGGCCAGGAGCTGCGGGTGCGGTTCCGGGTGTCGCGGGTGGGCGAGCCTGTGGGCGGGTGAGCGGGTCGGCGTCGGGCGGGGGGCGCGGTTGGCCTTTGGTTGGTATGGCGGACTGGTGATGGATCGGTGTCGGGGCGAGACATCGGCGGGGGTGCGACCTACCCTTCCGGCCCCCGTCCGAGCGGGCTGGGGTCCTCTGAACACACCCGGTCATGGCACGCGGTGGGCGCGTGTCGGCAGGAGCGAGCCGTGAAGATCAAGACCGACGAGATCGTCAGCGTCATCAAGCAGGAAATCTCGAACTTCACCACCGAGCTGGAGATCTCCGAGGTCGGGCGGGTGGTGGAGGTCGGCGACGGCATCGCCCGCATCTACGGGCTGAGCAAGGCGATGGCGGGCGAGCTGATCGAGTTCCAGACCGAGCACGGGTCGGTCATGGGCCAGGTGATGAACCTGGAAGAGGACACGGTCGGCGCGGTCGTGTACGGCGACTATCTGGCGGTGAAGGAGGGCGACATGGTCAAGTCGACCGGTCGCCTGCTGGAGGTGCCGGTCGGCGAGGCGCTGCTGGGTCGCGTGGTGGACCCGCTGGGTCGCCCGCTGGACGACGGTCCTGCGCTGAACGCGTCGGAGTCGGCGAAGGTTGACATCATCGCGCCGGGCATCGCGGAGCGTCAGCCGGTGCACGAGCCGCTGCAGACGGGTATCAAGGCGGTGGACGCGATGATCCCGATCGGTCGCGGGCAGCGTGAGCTGATCATCGGCGACCGCAAGACCGGCAAGACGGCGGTGGCGATCGACACGATCATCAACCAGAAGCAGTTCTGGGGCACGAAGGACGCGGTGGTCTGCATCTATGTCGCGGTCGGGCAGAAGGAGTCGACGGTGGCGGGCGTGGTGCAGACGCTGAAAGAGAACGGCGCGATGGACTACACGATCGTGGTCAACGCGGCGAGCTCGGACCCGGCCCCGATGCAGTACATCGCCCCCTACTCGGGCTGCGCGATGGGCGAGCACTTCATGTGGTCGGGCAAGGAGCCGGGCAAGACGCTGGCGAACGGCGCCCCGTATCCGAAGCATGTGCTGTGCGTGTATGACGACCTGTCCAAGCAGGCCGTGGCGTATCGCCAGCTGTCGCTGCTGCTGCGTCGTCCGCCGGGTCGCGAGGCGTTCCCGGGCGATGTGTTCTACCTGCACAGCCGCCTGCTGGAGCGTGCGACGAAGCTGTCCGACGAGAACGGCGCGGGCTCGCTGACGGCGCTGCCCGTGATCGAGACGCAGGAGGGCGATGTCTCGGCATACATCCCGACGAATGTGATCTCGATCACCGACGGGCAGATCTATCTCGAGCCGGAACTGTTCTTCTCGGGCGTGCGTCCGGCGATCAATGTGGGTATCTCGGTGTCTCGCGTGGGTGGTGCGGCGCAGGTGAAGGCGATGAAGAAGATCGCCGGTTCGCTGCGTCTGGACCTGGCGGCGTACCGCGAGCTTGAGGCGTTCGCGCAGCTCGGCACCGACCTTGACGCGGCGACGCAGAAGCAGCTGGACCGCGGCGCCCGCATGGTTGAGCTGCTCAAGCAGCCGCAGTACATGCCGTTCAATGTGACGGACCAGATCATCTCGATCTACGCCGGCACGCGGGGCTTCCTGGACTCGGTGCCGCTGGACAAGGTGGCGGAGTTCGAGAAGGCGATGCTGAACTACTTCCACAACGCGGGCAAGGCGGTGTGGGACGAGCTGAACGCGACGAAGGCGCTGGACGGCGACCTGCCGAAGCGGATCGAGGACACGATCAACGCGTTCAAGGCGGGGTGGAAGGGGTAAGACCTTCCGTCACCACTGATTCCTGCGGCGGCCCCGTCTCTGAACGGGGTCGCTTTGTTTATACGCCCGGTGCGGCCAGCGTCGGGATTGTCAGTGTGTCGGGGCGTGGCAGACCGCGGCTGCCCGCCCGCGGATGATTTGGGGTGCGTGCGGCGGATCTGGGTGTGGAGAGATGGGGTTGAACATCTTCGATATCCGGGCGGACATTGGGCTGTCGAACCCGGGGTGAGCGCAACGGCCGGAGCACGGGTAACGGATCCGTATCCGGGTATAGTTCGAATAATGTTTTAGTTTTGTAGGGTTTAGATCCGAGCGTGTATGAGGAAAGAGCGCGTTCCGGACGGCTGCGGGCATTGTGCGGACAGGTTTATCCGTTATTTTGATACAGGCTTCGCGTGCTGGAAGGAGGGTTGTGCGATGGACACACTCGCGGGTCGGTGGTGCTTCGCGGCGGTTCTGGGTATGGCGGCGGCGACGGCGGTTGGTGAGCCGCCCCGATACACGGCGGTGGACATCACGGATTGGTCGGCGTCGCAGCTGGCGACGCTGCCATACTTCAAGCGATTCACGCCTTCGGGTCCGCCGGCGGGTGCTCCCGCGGGGTACACGGAGGTGGCGAGGTCGTCGGCTGGGCATTCGGCGGGGTATGTGGATCAAGGTATTCCATACGCGGGGAATCGCGGCGTGATGCTTCGGGCAGACGGTATGGGCGGGGCAACGGCCGAGTACATCGACGCGTTCGGGAGTTACAGCTGGGGGTATTGGTCGTGCGATTCGCATGACTGCCACTACTACTTCGGGTATGTGCGTGACAGCACGCCTTCGGACATGAACTGGTCCGGCGTGATGGTCGGGAGGTCGACGCTGTGGGGCAGCGGGAGCGACCCGATCGGGGCGGTGTTCCACGCGTATCTGTATGACGGATCGGGCGGGCCCGTGGATCTGTTTCCGGGCGAGGCCGGTCAGACTACGGCGGCGTGCATCAACAATCGGGGCGAGATCGCGGGCTTCATTTTGGGCCAGGGTTCGTACCGGCGATCGTGGGATGGCACGCTGACGATGTTGGCGCCGGTGATGGGGCATTCTGTATCGCCGTCGCGTATCAACGGCGAAGGGGTCATTATCGGCTCCCACTATCCGTCGCGAGCGTTCGCATCCCCGGGCGGTGCGGTGACGGTGGATCTTCCCGATCTTGGCTCGTTCGAGACGGTCAGCGCGCTGGATTTGAATGATTCCGCGTGGATCGTGGGCATGTGCGGGCAGTTCAATGACCCGGAAACCTATGCCATTCTATGGGAGCCCGGCTCGGGCGGTGAATGGACGGCGTGGGACTTGGTCGAACAGCTCGACACGCCGGGTGTGCTGCTCGAGAGCGCGATCGCGATCGACAACGCGGGGCACATCATCGCGCGTGGCCACCTCGACGGGACAGATGACTTCTCATCGCGGACCTACTTCCTGGTGCCGGATGCCCCGCTGGCGGGATGGTGTGCGCCGGATATCGGGCAGCATCCCTCCGACACGACGGTGGGTGGTACGACGGCTTCTTTCGGAATCGTCGTGGTGAATGCGGGGGATGTTCTGTCCTATCAGTGGCGTTTGAACGGGCTGCCCATCGACACGGCTTCGAACCCGTCGGCGGCGACGGCGACGCTGGAGCTGGTCGGCTTGACCGCGGCGGATTCCGGCGGGATGTATGACTGCGTTGTGACATCGGCGTGCGGTGAAACGCTGTCGAATCCGGCGGTGTTGACGGTAGATCCGGCGTGTGCGGCGGATCTGGCCGAGCCGTTTGGCGTGCTGAACATCTTTGATATCCAGGCGTTCATCGGGCTATATAACGCGCAGGACGCGGCGGCGGATCTGGCGGCGCCGTTCGGGACGCTCAACATCTTTGATTTGCAGGCGTACATCGGGCTGTACAACCAGGGGTGTCCGTGATCGCCTTGGCCACCCTTGGCCGCATGCGGCGAACGGTGTGGCCAAGGGTGGTCGGTTCGGTTGGGCGAGACCGGGCTTTGGTGCGTTTGGGGGTCTCCAGAACTGGCATGTGTCTTGCAATAAGGTGGGCGATGGGTCTTCATCGGGACAAGATGACCTTGCCCTCTTGATGCGGAGAACTGCCATGTTGAAGATCGCTTCGAGGAACGATTGGTTGGGGGTTGCTGGCGTGATGCTGGTGGTGTGTTCGGGGGCCGCGCGCGGTGGTTGTCCGGGCTGGGTTGAGGTTGCGGTGCCGTCCTTCGGGTTGGTTCGGGATGTGGTGGTGGACGCCGATGCTTCGGGCGGGGCGGTTCATCTGTTGATGGCATCGAAGGACAACACGATCGTCAACGGGGATCAGCACTTCCATGTGCTTCGGCGGGATGGCGATGGCTGGATCGACCTGGGCGAGCCGGATGTGTCGGCGATCGAGGCGGCGTCGTTCGGGCTTGAGGGGGTCATCTGGACGGCGATCGCGGTGGGGCCTGACGGATCGGTGTGGATCGGTGGCGAGCATGAGCCGCTTGCGCAGGTGAACCGAGGGTATCAGCGTCCGGTGCTTGCGCGCTGGACGGCCGGGTCCGGATGGTCATCTCCCGAGTCGTTCATGCTGATGCCGGAGACGGAGTATCCGCATGCGCCGCGCGGCGGGTCGATCTACGACATGGATGTGGCGCCGGACGGATCGGTGTTCGCGGTGGGCCTGGCCAGTGGCTGGGGCTCGCTTTCGGAGAACAACGGGTCGATCCCGATGATGCTGCGGCATGCCGGGAGCGGTTGGGAAGAGTCGAACATCCCTGATCGCGACTGGCCTGGGAATCGGGGCGTGACGGATGCCTCGGGTGTGGTGGCGTTTTCGTCGTCGTACGCGATGGGGGCGGGGCGTCACCCAGGCGGCGACGGCGTTGGCGCGGGCGGTCTGGTCGTCGCGTACAGCCCGTCCGATGGTGACTTGTTTGTCGAGACGCCGGCGTGGGGCGGCGGGGCGAGCCGGATGGTCGCCAATGACATCGATGCTTCGGGTCCTGATGACATCTGGGTAGTGGGGGAAGGTTCGTCGCTGGCCGAGACATCGTTGCTGATGCATTTCGATGGGTCCGACTGGACGGTGTTTGCGAGTCCGTTCGGATCGCTGACCGCGTTGGAACACATCGCTATGCTGCCGGATGGGACCGCGTGGGCGATGCCGTTCGTGCCGGGTGCCGGACCTTCGGGTGTAGCGTACTTTGACGGCTCGGCGTGGTCGGTCGCGGGGTTTGTTCAGGACGGATTTGCCGGGCCTCGGTCGGTGAACGGGCTGAGTGTGGACGGCGGAGGGCGTGTCTGGGCGGCGGGGAGTGTGACGAACGGCGACGAGGTTCGCGGGTTCGTTGCGATGCTTGCGCCGTGCTCGGGCTGTGCGGCTGATTTGAATGAGGACGGATCCCTGAATGTCTTTGACATCCAAGAGTACATCGCGCTCTTGAATACGCAAGACCCGCGGGCGGACCTGGCGGCGCCGTTCGGGGTGTTCAACATCTTCGATTTGCAGGCGTATATCGCCCTCTTCAACGCCGGCTGTCCCTGACTTCTGGGTTGGGAAACCCGCGGCAGTGTGGTAATTTAGAGGCCCGCCCCCGTCGGGGCGGGCTTTTCACTGGATGCGGGAGAATAGGTCATGGTGCGAGATCGGGCGGCGTTGCTGGTGTGTGTGTTGAGCGGTTCGGCGGCCGGGGCGGGCGGGCCGGCGGCGTATGAGGTCTCCGAGGACGGGCATCGATCCGCGGTGATCGGGTTCTCGGCGACCGACGGGACCGGGTGGGTCGCCCGCGGCGGTTCGGTGCCGTTCGGCACCGCGCCCGATCAGGTGGTTGAGATCCGTCGGCAGATCGGTGGTTTGCAGATCGCCGATGTGGATGGGGATGGGAACAACGATCTGGTGGCGGTGTGCTACATCTCGAACAGTTTCCCGCCATACGAGCAGTGGGACGACATGATTTTCTTCGGGACGGGCGCGGGCATCCAGACCACGCCCGGGTGGTTGTCGTCGGTCGAGACGCACACCGGCGATGTGCAGGTCGGGGACATCAACGGCGATGGCAACCTCGACATCGTGACGATCCACGGCGGGGGATTGCGTCGGGATTCGGTGCGGGTGTACTTCGGCACGGGCTCGGGTCCGTCGGTGACGCCGGGGTATGTGTCCAACACGGCGGCGACTTCCTGGGGGACCTCCGGGGTGTTGGCCGACATGGATCAGGACGGTGATCTCGATCTGGTGACGACGAATCAGGGGCTGTCGCCGGATCCGTTTCGCCCGATGCTGATGTTCGATAACACCGGCACGACGCTGACGAGCGCGGCCGTCTGGCAGAGCGCCGAGCAGTCGATCCAGAACGGGATCGATGCGCGGGACGTGACGGGCGAGGGGTATCCCGATCTGGCGGTCGCCAAGTGGGTGAACTTCCGAAGCGGTCTGTATTTGAACCAGACCGGCACGCCGGATGTGGATCCGTCCGAGACGGTCGATACCACGGGCGCGGACAAGGGGGCCGCGTTCAGCGACATCGACGGTGATGGCTTCCAGGAGGTCGTCTTCGGCGGGGACAACACGAAGGCGTACGAGATCGGGTTCGGTGTGCTCACGCCGTTCTACGAGGCGAATCCGCCGTTCAGCGGGCCGCAGGACATCAGGATGTTCGATGTGGACGGCGACGGGGACGAGGATCTGGGCGAGATCTACTTCTCCGACGGGCGTGCGCACATCTACATCAACCGCGACGGCGTGCTGGACACGGATCCGACATGGACCTTCGACGCGCCTGAGGTCGGCAACGCGATGGCGTTCGGGGATCTGAACGGTGATGGGCTGGCGGACATGGCGTTGGGGTACGCCGGAAACACCTGCGTGCGGGTGTTCTTCGCCCAGGCGCCGGAGTGCCCGGCGGACATGGCCGAGCCGTTCGGGGTGCTGAACATCTTCGACATCCAGGCGTTCATCGGGCTGTACAACGGTCAGGATGCCGGGGCCGATCTGGCCGAGCCTTTCGGGGTGTTCAACATCTTCGATCTGCAGGCGTACATTGATCTGTACAACCAGGGGTGCCCCTGATCGCCATTGAGAAGGCACCGATTCATGGAAACTCCCCAGTCGCGACTCTTTGCGATTCGGGTACGCTGTGACTTGGACCCGTGCGGCCTGAGCCCGCATTTTCACAGAATACGGAGGAGAACACCATGATGATTTCGAACGCTTGGGCGGCTGCGGCCGTCTTCTCTCTCGCGGGGTCGGCACTTGCCGGCACGCCGACCTTTGACAACACGCTCGGCGTCCCCGGGCTGAGCGGGTCGTACGCCGCAGCATTCGCGGTCTGGGACGACGGCACGGGCGAGTCACTGTATGTGACCGGCTCGTGCTCGATCCCCGGTGTCGTTGGCGGCACGCTCATCGCGCGTTGGGATGGGTCGGCGTGGGCTCCGGTCGGTGGCGGGTTGCAGAACGGATACTCGAACACCATGGCGGTTTATCAGGGAGACCTCGTGGTCGGTGGGTACTTCGACACCGCCGGCGGCGTGGCCGGAACGGCCAAGCTCGCGCGCTGGGACGGCGCGGCATGGAACTCGATGGACGCCCAGTCCGAGTCGTTCCTCAACTCGATCTGGGATCTCCAGGTCTGGGACGATGGTGTGACCGGCGAGCAGCTCTATGTGGCCGGCAACTATCTGGATCTCAACGGTCAGGCTGCTCTGGATCACATTGCCAAGTGGGACGGCACGACCTACACCGCTGTCGGCGGAACCATCACCGGCGCCGTGCCGCTGATCGTGCTCGACCTGCATGTTGCCGATCTGGGCGACGGCGAAGCGTTGTATGCCGGCGGTCGTTTCCTCAACATCGGCGGCGTGGCGGCCAACAACATCGCCAAGTGGGACGGGACCGCATGGTCCCCGCTCGGTGGCGGGCTGTATCGCTCCTCGGGCGTCGCGCAGGTCATCCACATGACCTCCTGGGACGATGGCAACGGGACCGCTCTCTATGCCGCGGGAACCTTCAACCGCGCCGACAGCGGCACCGTGGTTCAGAATGTCGCCAAGTGGGACGGCACGAGCTGGACACCGATGGGCGACGGGCTCGACCTGACCGTGCAGGAACTGGTGGTCTGGGACGACGGCTCCGGCGAGGCCCTCTACGCGCTCGGCAACTTTAATAACTCCGGCGCGAACCCCGTGTCACGCATGGCCAAGTGGAACGGCACCTCATGGGAGCAGGTCGGCAGCGGATTCGATGGGAATATCTACGGCGGGCTCGTGTACGACCTTGGCGACGGCCCGGCGCTGCACATCGCCGGTGGTTTCTCCAACGCCGATGGCCAGCCGGCCAATCGGGTCACCTCGCTGCTCCCGGCCGCGTCCTGCCCGGCCGATTTGGCCGAGCCGTTCGGAACGCTGAACATCTTCGATATCCAGGCGTACATCGGGCTGTACAACGCCCAGGACCCGTCGGCGGATTTGGCCGAGCCGTTCGGAACGCTGAACATCTTTGATATTCAGGCGTTCATCGGGCTGTACAACGCCGGCTGCCCCTGAACCGAGCGTTCCAGGCTCGGTCGGACCAATCCCCTCGCGGCGGGCGGGTCGATCCCCTAAACTCCCCCGCCCGTGACGCGCCTGCCCACCGAACTCGTTGACCGGCTCCGCCCGTCTCTCCACGGCAAGTCCTGCTGTGTGACCGGCGGGGCCGGTTTCATCGGCGGCCATCTCGTCGACGCCCTCGTCTCCCTCGGCGCCAGGGTCACCGTCATCGATGACCTCTCCAACTCCGACGCGGGCAACCTCGCGGGGCTGATGGACCTGGAGCCGGACCGTGTCCGCTTTGTTCACGCCAGCATCCTCGAGCGATCCGCCCTCGAGGACGCGGTGGAGGGGTGCGATCTGGTCTTCCACCTCGCCGCCCTCGGTTCCGTGCCCCGCTCGGTCGAGGACCCCGGTCGCACCTGGGTCGTCAACGCCACCGGCACCTTGCGCGTGCTTGAAGCCGCCCAACGCGCTGGCGTGCGTCGCCTTGTCTATTCCGCCTCTTCGAGCGCCTACGGCGACAATCCCGCCCTGCCCAAACGCGAGTCCATGGCCCCCGAGCCGATGTCTCCCTACGCGGCCGCCAAGCTCGCCGGCGAGTCACTCTGCCGATCCTGGTCCGCGTGTTACGGGCTGGAAACGGTGTGCCTGCGCTACTTCAACATCTTCGGCCCCCGCCAGGCCGCCGACTCGGCCTATGCCGCCGTGGTCCCCGCCTTCGTCCGCGCCCTCCTCGCGGGGCAGGCCCCGGTCATCTTCGGAGACGGCGAACAGACCCGAGACTTCACCCATGTCTCCAACGCCGTCGCCGCCAACCTGCTTGCCGCCACCGTCAAACGCTCCCTGCGGGGCGAGGTTGTCAACATCGGCGGGGGCGAACGAACCAGCGTCAACACCCTCGCCGGGCTGCTCAGCGTGCTCTGCGAACGCCCCGGCATCGTGCCCGACCACCGCCCCGAACGGGTGGGCGAAGTCCGGGACTCGGTCGCCGACATCTCGGCCGCGGCAGAACTGCTCGGCTACCGCCCCGTCACCGGTCTTCAGGAAGGCCTGTCCCAGACTGTTCGGTGGTACCGCCAGGAGATCCCCGCGTCATGAGCGTCCGCACCCTGATCGAGGGGGTTCTTGGGCTTGCCCTACTCGGTTTCGCGACTGGCTTTCGGCTCCGTGGCCCCTATTGGCGGTGGCGGATGCACACGGCCTTCACCGATGGAACCCCCCGCGGCGGACGGGCCGAGCTGGTCCGGTCGGCCCTCGAATATGGGGCGTGGTCTTGGCGAACCCGGCGTTTGCGCTAAATCGCGCGGGTTTTTGGCTTGTATGGCCGATGTTGGTTGGGTCGGACCGAACAATGGTCCGATACGCTCTCTACAACACGGAGCCACGCACCATGTCCGAGACCAACAACACCAACCAGTCCGGTTCGTTCTCCCACGCCTTCCTCCCCGGGCTGATCCTCGGCCTGGTGATCGGCGCCGTGGCCGGCGCCTTCCTTCCGGATTGGCTCGGGGGCAGCAACAAGATCCCCGCGCCGACCGGCGAGTACACCCCCGGACAGCCGCACCTCCGCGACGGCGAGCAGTCCGACCCGATGACCGACGATCAGGTCCAAGACCTCATCGAAGAAGCCGCCGAGAACGCGGACATCCCGGCGGACCCCGCCACCGAGCCGGCCAACTCCGACGGCTGATCTCGCGCCCGATCTGGCCTCCGGCGTTGACAAACCGGTCTCGGGCGTGTTGAGTGCCCGGATGTCCGATCTTGTGCGCACTCTGCTGGCCCAACATGCCGAAACCACCCGACTTCTGGGGGTCGATTTCCTCCCGCTCGGGCGGCCCTCGCCGAGTGTCATTCCCGAGCCCGAGCCGGTTGGATCCTCGACCGTGCGCGATGTCGCGCCCCGTGCGTCTGCGGCGGTCGAGCCCAAGGCTCCGCCGCGGCTCGCGACGGCTGCGTCGGTTTCGGTCCGGGCTTGTCACGAACACCTGTCCGACCCGCAGGCTAAACTGGACGCTGTCCGGGACCGTTACTTGGCCGACGCCCCTCACCAGCACTTTGTCACCAGTTTCACCAATGTGGTCTTCGGGGAGGGCGACCCTCGGGCACGCCTGATGTTCGTGGGGGAAGCCCCGGGCGAGACCGAGGACCAGACGGGGCGTCCGTTCGTGGGCCGGGCGGGGCAGCTGTTGGACAAGATGATCGTGGCGATGGGCTTTTCGCGCGAGCAGGTTTACATCTGCAATGTCCTCAAGACCCGTCCGCCGAACAACGCGACGCCGACCAGTGAGGAGGCGCGTCTGTGCGCCCCCTATCTGATCGAGCAGATCCGCATCGTGAGTCCCGAGGTGATCGTGACGCTGGGTCTGCCGGCGACCCATCTGCTGCTCGAGACGGCCGCCCCGATGCGGGAGCTGCGCGGGCGGTGGTGGTCCTTCCCTCCCGGGCGGGAGGGGGACGGCTCCGGGTTCATCGGGGCCTCGATCATGGCGGACCCCGATCTGCCGACCATCCCCGTGATGCCGACCTATCACCCGGCGTATCTCCTGCGTTCCTACACGGAAGAGAACCGACGCAAAGTCTGGTCGGATCTCAAGCAGGTGATGGACCGGCTGCGGGCCGGCTCGCCGGCCTGAAACGCGGGCGAAGACCTCATCCTCAAGGCCCGGAAACTCGGGCGGAATGGGCTGCAGCGGGGTGGTCCCCGGAAAATCAGGAAACTCACACAACCCCCGGAACCTTCGGATCGAACAGGCGTATGAATGTTCGCATCGCACGATGCACGACGCTCGTGACTTCTTCATCGGGCGGCATCCGAACGACGGGCGGGACGGGTTCTCCGTCCCGCGGAAACACTGACCCCCACGAGACTCGGCGCTCGACCTTTGTGTTGGGCGCCGGGTTTTTTCATTCGACGCGTTGGGGCGTTTACTCAAAGTTCAAAAGAAAACACGCCCCGCGCGGGCAAGGCGAAGCGAAAGAACTTTACTGATCGGATTCTTCGTCGCGATTACGGCGAGCCGTGGTCGTGACCCGCGTGATCATGACCGGCGTGGTCGTCCGTGTGGTTGGCGGGCAGCTCGGTCACCTTGTTTGTGAAGTCGACCTCGGTTCCCTCGGGCAATTTCTCGATGCGGGTGACTTCCCACGCCGGCGAGCCGCCCCAGTGGACCACGAAGGTGAACTTCACGGTGTCGCCCACGGCGAAGCCCGAGAGATCGACGCCCTCGTCCACAGGGAAGGGCATGATCATCGACTTCATGCCCGGCACGCCGTCGGCCGTGACATTGATCGAGCCTTCCTTGGTCTTGAAACCGGGGATGTGCTCGTGGTGGATCTTCAGTTCGGTGCCGGGCTGCCCAGCGACGGGCAGGTTGGTGATGACGCCGAGGACATCCTCGTAGACATCGTCACGAACGATCTTGTTCGCATCGGCCGCGGCTGGGGCGGGCGCGGAACGATCGCCGCAGCCAGCCAGTCCGAGGCCGAACGCGGCGACGGCCAGCCCGAGCCGGACAGCGCGGAGCGTGTGTCGGTTCATGGCTCAGGCCTTGGCGAGCTTGAGGTACTGCTCGACCGAGCGCAGGTCGGGCGCGATGTCGTGCGTGAAGGGCATCGTGAACGATGCGCCCTGTTCGCAGCGTGCGACGCGGGCGGCCTTCTCGCGGGAGTACCACAGGCGGTTGCCGCGGATGTAGGAGTGCATGCGCCGGCGGCGGAGCGACTGGGCTCGGGCGAGGGCGCGCTTGATCTCCGGGTCGCGGCGCATCAGGCGGACGATGGTGTCCTGAGCGCCCTTGTTGTTGGGGACGCGCTCGATGGTGCAGCTGATGGTGTCGCCGGCGGCGAGGGTGTCGATCATGGCCCACTCCTGACCCGCCCAGCCCGCGGGTCTTGTTATTCTGAAGGTCTATCCGGGGTGCGTCCAAAGCCTCCGAGGACGCCGACCGCCGGGCGGGAAGCATACGCAACCCACGCCGCTGGTCCAGTTTCCATCGATGGTGGTCGGCCCGGCACGCCCCTAGACTCCGTTCCGTAGGAGGATGCGATGAGCGATCAATCACCCGGCCAGAATCCGAATCAGGCTCAGGCCCCCAAGTTCGACCCCCAGGCGCCGAATCAGAACCGCCCCAAGCTGCGGAAGATCCGGGGCTTTCCTTTTCCGGTCCAGACCCCGGACGGCAAGCAGCAGGTGCTGCTGGGGCTGGCCGATGCCCAGCAGATCAGCGAGAAGATCGTGGTGACCCAGCCAGCCTTTCAGGCGGTGCTTCCCCTGATGGATGGCAGCCGGGATGTGGACCAGATCGTCGCCGAGGTCGGTCGCGGGCTCCAGCGGCCGATCCTCGAGCAGCTGGTGGCCCAGCTCGATGACGCCGGGCTGATCGAGGGGCCGGTGCATCAACGGCTGCTGGCCGAGATGCGGGCCAACTTCGACAAGTCCGACTACTTGCCGCCGGGATCGACCGCCCAGGTCGCCGATGCCCTTGTCATGCAGGAACTTGGGAAAGACGCGACCGACAAGCAGAAGGCCGAACACGGTCCGGCCAAGCTCCGGGAGATGCTGGATAAGTGGATCGACGCGGCCCTGAAGGATGCGCAGAATCCCGCGTTCGACACCCTGCCCCGGGCCATCGTCGCTCCCCACCTGGACTACCCCCGCGGGTGGTACAACTACGCCCAGGTCTATGGACGGATGCGGGTCGTGGACCGCCCGGACCGGGTGGTGATTCTGGGGACCAATCACTTCGGCGAATCGACCGGGGTTTGCGGCTGCGACAAGGGCTTCGCGTCCCCGCTCGGGGTGTGCAAGGCCGACGAGGAACTGATCGGCAGGGTCCGCGCTCGCTTAGGCGAGCAAGGCGATGCTCTCTTCGCCAACCGGTACGACCACGAGAACGAGCACTCGATCGAGCTGCACATCCCCTGGGTTCAGCATGTGTTCGGCACGGACGAGTCCGGCGCGTATCCCAAGGTGTTCGCGGCACTTGTGCACGACCCGGTGGTCAACAACGGGCAGTCGTACGACGGTCGGGGGGTGGATTTGGACACCTTCGTCGAGGCCCTGAAGGCCGCGATCGGCGAGGTGGGGGGAACAACGCTGATCGTGTCCTCGGCTGACCTGTCCCATGTCGGTCCGGCGTTTGGCGATCAGCAGACGCTGGCCGGGGAGGACGGGCCTGGCGCCGAGTTCCGGGCCAAGACTGCGAGCCACGACAGAGAGATGCTCCAGACCTTCGCCGAGAAGCGGTACGAGGACCTGGTGGGATCGATGGCCTGGCAGCAGAACCCGACGCGTTGGTGCTCGATCGGCAACATGGTGGCGGCGGCGCGGGTCGCCGACCCGGAGCGGATCGAGTTGTTGAACTACGCGGCGGCGATGGACCCGCAGGGCACGACCTTTGTGTCCTCGGCGGCGATGGCGATGTTCTAAAGAAGGATGGCGCGAGCCGGACTGTCACAGGTCTGTCACATGCACCTTGCCCGGGGGAACAGGCGTGGGGGGGTGTCGTACTGTCGGGGCGGCGGGCGGGTAGGATCGTCCCCCCTCAAGGAGGCCCCCGGCGACGGGCGTGCCGAGTTGTGAAGGAGAACCCATGGCCGCTTCGAATGTGTGCTGGGGAGTCGAGATGGGCTTCGGTGCCATCAAGGCCCTCAAGCTCCAGCAGGACGGTGACGAGCTCAAGGTGCTCGACTACGCCGTCATCCCGCACTCCAAGGTGCTCTCGACCCCGGATCTGGACCAGGACGACGCGATGCGCGTGGCCCTTGGAACCTTGGCGAGCCAGAAGGATCTGAGCGGGGCGCGGATCTCGATCTCCCTGCCCGGGCATCAGAGTTTCGCCCGGTTCGCCAAGCTGCCGCCGGTCGAGCCCAAGAAGGTGCCCGACATCGTCAAGTTCGAGGCTGTCCAGCAGATCCCCTTCCCCCTGGAGGAGGTCGAGTGGGACTATCAGACCTTCGCTTCCCCCAACTCGCCGGACATCGAGGTGGGCATCTTCGCGGTCACGCGCGAGCGGATCAACAGCCGGTTGTCCATGCTGGCGGATGTTGGTCTGACGCCGGATTGGGCGACGATCTCACCCGTGGCGGCGTACAACGCTCTGGCGGTGGATCTCGAGTTCACGGAAGATACCCCCGGCACGATCATCCTTGACATCGGTACGGTGGCGACGGATCTGATCATCGCCGAAGCGGGGCGGGTCTGGGTGCGGACCTTCCCGATCGGCGGTCACCAGTTCACGGATGCGTTGGTCGAGGCGTTCAAGTTGAGCTATTCCAAGGCGGAGAAGCTCAAGCGCGAAGCCGAGCAGACCAAGCACGCCCGCCATGTCTTCCAGGCGATGCGTCCGGTCTTCGGCGACCTCGCCCAGGAGATCCAGCGGTCGATCGGCTTCTACCAGTCCGTGCACTCCGACGCTGATCTCAAGCGGCTCATCGGTCTGGGGAGCACCTTCAAGCTGCCGGGTCTGCGCAAGTACCTCAAGCAGCAGCTGCAGCTCGATGTCTACCGCATCGAGCAGTTTAAGAAGCTCTCGATGGACGGCCCGCAGGCGGGCGAGTTCCAGGCGGCTTCACTGAATCTGACCACGGCGTACGGCTGTGCAATCCAAGCGCTCGGCATCGCTCCATTGCGGGCCAACCTCATGCCGGTCGGCGTGATCCGCGAGGCGATGTGGAAGCGCAAGGTTCCGTACTTCATGGCGGGCGCCGGGCTTGCCGCCGCGGCAGCCGGCGCCATGTTCATCCGTCCGCTGGTGGATTCCTCTGCGTTCCAGGGCGCGAAAAAGCCCCCCGTCATCACGCAGGTGGTCTCCGAGGCCGGACGACTGGCTCAGGACGCCGAACAGGCGGGCGTGACCGGCGACGCGCCGGCGGATCTGCGTGCGGCCAAGATCGTTGACCTGCTCGAGAACCGCACGCTCTACCTGCACATCCTCGACGATGTCTCGCGTCTGGTCGGCCTGACCAACGAGCGCGCCCGAGAAGCCGCGTCCTCCGACCCGCGGTTGAAAGAGATGCTCGATCAGGGGCCGGGTCTCACGCTCGCGTCCCTCTCGACCGAATATGTCCCCGGGGGCGGCGGCGCGGAGAGCGCCGACGCCGGTTACGGCGATCCCTATTCCGGTGCGCAGGCGACCGGTGGTGATGCCGTGCCGCCCGAGGTAGCCGGCAAGGAGCACATCAAGGTGGTCGGCGAGTTCACGGTCGCCGCCCCGAACCTCAGCCGATTCATGCTCGATATCGTCGAACCCGTGCTCAAGGAGCTCGACCGCGACGGCGTGCCGTACACCATTGTTCTTGGCACCCAGCCCTGGAGCGGCGGTGCGGCCGGTGCGGCGAATCCATACAGCCCCGGGCGGGCCAATCAGGGCGGACGCACGCCGCTGTACCAGCCCGACCCGCGTGGTCCGTCCGGACGCAATCCCAGCGGATTCAGCGGGCAGAGCCGACCCGGCGGCGGCGTCGGCAGCACCGATCCGGCGCAGATCGCGCCGCTCCCGCCGGCCCCCGAGCCGCGGGCGGGCACTCAGACCGTGACGATCACCTGGTACGCCGTCATGCAGGCGCCCCAGGCCGAGGGAGGTGACGCGTGAAAGGTGTGCTCGGTTGGGTCAAGAAGAACCTGCTGATCGTCGTGTCGGTGGTGCTGATCCTGGTGTTCCTCCCCGCTGGTTGGATCTTCAGCTCGAAGTGGAACGCGAGCATCAAGAAAGCGGCCACGGACGAGTTCAATAAGCAGAAGCAGGCCCTCCAGCGGGCCAGCTCGGTCAAGTACACGCTGCCCGCGGTGTTCGAGGGTGAGCAGACGATCTCGGAGTCCCGCGCGCCGAATCGCGCCGTGACCGAGTTCTACGCCCGCCAGAAGGCCGCGCGGGTCGAACAGGTCCGCGATGTCGTCGACCGCGGCACGGCGTTCAACAGGCGCGATCACGGGCTGCTTCGCCCGGAGTTTGCGAACTTCCTCCCAAAGGCGCCCAGCGAGCGGATGCGCCGTCAGCTCGGGCTCGATCTGGCGGAGATGGTCGCCGGCACGGTTGATCCCGACGGCACCATCATTCGTCCGTCGGTCTACTTCTCGCTGTTCCGCAGCGTGAACGCCGGCCCGCCGACCGCGCCCGAGGACTTGGGCGCGTCGCTGCAGGAGTTCAAGACCCGCGAGACGGATAACTTCGTCGCCTCCAACGCCGACGGACGCATCTCCGACGAGCAGTCCAAGCGCCTCGAGCAGGAACTCGTCGCCAGACGCCTGGGTGAGTACGCCGGCAAGGCCAACACCCTCTCGTTCTACATCAACCACGAGGCCGTCCTGCGGGACAACACCCCCGGCTGGACAGGCGTGCCCGAGCCGCGCCGCACCGATGTGACCGATTACCCCGCCGTCACCGAATCGATCGGCTTTGTCTGGCACTGGGACTACTGGGTCATCGACGACATCCTGACCGCCATCGCCGCGGGCAACACCGACCCCGCCACCGGGGCGGCCACCGTCACCGGCGGCGCGGTCAAGCGGGTCGAGAAGATCCGTCTGAGCGAGTTCGCCGTCACCGAGTCCGCGACCGAGTCCATCGATGACTTAGGCGGCTGGGGCGGGGGGCGCGACCAGGGTTACTCGGATCCCCGGCTCGCCGGCGGCAGCGGCGCTGGCGCACCGGTCGGCGCCACCTATACCGGGCGGGCCGGCTCGACCGGCGACGGCGCCTACGACATCCGCATGGTCGAGCTGACCGCGATCGTCGCGCCGCAGAAACTGCCGCAGTTCTTTGAGGCCCTCGGGCGGACCAACTACATGACGGTCGTCGACATCGACCTGTCGCCGGTCGATGTGTGGGCCGACCTGAACCAGGGCTACTTCTACGGCTCCGACCATGTCATGCGGGCGACCATGCTCATCGAGACGGTCTGGCTCCGCTCGTGGACCGAGCAGTACATGCCCGATGCCGTCCGCTCCACGCTCGGCCTGCCGCCTCGCGAGCAGCCCGGTGCCGACGGAATCGAACCCTGAACGATCGTGCGTGCGTTGACGGCACGCAGCCTGTTTGCACCTTCCCCGCGGCCGCCCGCCGCGTGAGCCCCCGACGAGAGGCAACACCATGAAGCTCAAGGGCATCAATCCGATCGAGCAGCATGTCGAAAAGCTGGTCCTGGCGCTGATGGCGCTGGTGCTCCTCGGCGTGATCGCGATGCAGTTCCTGACGCGCCCGAACGATGTCGATGCGGGCAGCCGCGCGATCGCTCCACAGGACATCTATCTCGAACTCGAGAGCCAGGCCAAGAGCATCGATTCGCAGCTCAAAGACTCCAGCCCGGCCCTGCCGGATGTCAAGCCCATCGACCTGGCCGAACGCTACCGCCAGGCCTTGGCTGAAACCGGGGACCGTCGCCTGGCCCTGACCGCCCCCCTGGGCCAGGGCGTGGATATCAGCAGCGTTCTGGGCACGGACATCACCCAGCAGGCCGCTTCGACCGAATCGATCGCCCCCCTGAAGGCCCCGGCCACCACCGGCGTCGTTGCATCATCGCAGTGGGCCACGCTGGACCCCTTCGCCGTGGCGGCCGTGCCCGCCTACGCGGATTTCGTGCCGCCCGAGCAGCCCTACGACTTTGCCTCGGTGAGCGTCGAGGCCTCGTTCTCCGGCACCGCTCTCCGCGACGCGCTCTCGCCCGAGAAGGGCGCCGGCATCCCCCGCCGGTTCTATCAAGCCACCGGCATCGCCATCGTCGGGTTCGAAGCCGAACGCCAGCGCCTCCTGCCCGACGGATCCTGGGGCCAGGCCGAGCCGATCCGCACACCCCCGGGCACCGCGCAGCCGACCCGCTCGCTTCCCCGCGACGCCGGTCTTGCCGACCTGACCAACCTCGTCGCCCGCGTCGGCGGCGTGTCCGAAGACATCGAACGCCCCATGTTCCCCCCGACCATCGCAGGCCCGGAGTGGGTCCCCCCCTCCGAGCGGGTCGCTGTGGACGAAAACAGTCTTTCCGAGGTCGAACGGCTCCAGCGCCGGCTCACCCAGCGCGAGGCCGAACTCGAGCGGCTCGAGAACGCCGCCCAGCCAGACTCCCGGCGTGATCCGGCGCCCGGCAGCGGCAAGATGCCCGGCCGCAGCGATCCCGGGGGGCGCAACCCCGGCGGGCGCGACCCGGGCGCCGACCGCACCCGCGAACGCATCGACGCCCTCCGCGACGAGATCGACGCCCTCCGCCGCCAGCTCCGCGAGCTGGGCCAGGACGCCCCGGTCCCGACCGCCCCGGCCCGCCCCGGGCGAGCCAGCCAGGACGCACCCGATGCCATCCTCAGCAAGGAATCCGTGCGGCTCTGGGCCCACGATCTGGGTGTCGAGCCGGGCGCGACCTACCGCTACCGCACCCGCGTGGTCGTCAACAACCCCTTGTATCGCAAGGGACCTGTGCTGAACCAGGACGACGCCGCGTTGCAGCAGGCTGCGCTCCAGCCGTTCTCCCGCGGCGAATGGTCGGAATGGTCCGATCCCGTCGTGGTGGGGGCCCGTGAGTACTTCTTTGTGTCCAACGCCTCGCCCCAGGGCGGGCCGGCCGGACGGACCGCCTCGGCCACCTTCGAAATCTTCCGGGTCTTCTTCGGGTCCTACCGCAAGTCAACCCTGACCCTGACCCCGGGCGACCCGGTCGAAACCTCCGTCCGCATGCCTTCGGGCCTGTTCTTCATGGACCCCGGCGTGGTAGACGCCAAGGCCGCCGCCGAGTTCATCCAGGCCGCCGAGCGCGGCTCGGCCCCCGCCGGTGTAACCGAGGCCTCCGGACGCCTGACCATCGACCTCGGGGCCTATGTCCTGGACATCGTGACCTCCCCGGTCCAGCAGCCGGACCAGTTCGGAGAAATGCGGGTCGTGCCAGAGGTGCTCGTACGGGATCAGTCAGGTGCCGTCCTGGCCCGGTCTCCGGTCTCGGATGTCTCCTCGCCCGCGTATGAGCAGGCGAGCCGCTCGGCGTCAGAAGCCTCTAAGCTGGCCCTGAGGGCCCCGGGGCAGCCCGCGGTGTCCCCGGCGGCCGAGTTGTTCCCCCCGGTCGATGCGCAGCCTTGACCGGGTCTCCCCGGGGGCGCGAGGAAATTCGCAACCCCGTGTCGGAATTCCTGTTGGAGCAATTTGACCGTCGAAGGGTGCCGACTAGTATCTCCTCCGCCCCATCGCGGGGCCAACCGGGATAAGGACGGCGGACGCCGGACGAATCCCCCCTCTCTGACAAGTGCATGACGACGAGCAGTAGGGCCTCATCGGTGGCCCGGGAACGGTTGATTCCGTCACCCCGGACCGGACACGATGAGGCGGCGAACCGAGAAATCTCAAGTGTTCTTGAGTTGGTGCCCCCGACTTACCGGATTCTGTTCCGGCGGGGGTGATTCGTCCTCACCGGTTAATCGTTGCCGGAGGGCGGGTCTTGTGAGTTCCGGGCGGTGTCGGCGGCCGAAAGGCGGTCGGCGTCCGGTCGGAGTGATCAAACCGGAAAGGGCGCATGGCGGATGACTTGGCGTCGAGAGGCGATGAAGGACGTGGGAACCTGCGAAAAGCTGTAGGGAGCCGGTAACCAGGCTGTGATCTACAGATGTCCGAATGGGGCAACCCACCCGCAAGGGTATCTGCATCTGAATGCATAGGGTGCAGAGGCGAACCCGGGGAACTGAAACATCTCAGTACCCGGAGGAAAGGAAATCAATTGAGACTCCGTGAGTAGCGGCGAGCGAAAGCGGACGGTTGTGAAACCGGTGAACGCGTTGGAATGCGCGATCGAAGAAGGTGAAAATCCTGTAGCCGGATGTAGCAACTCAGCCCTCGAGTAGGCTCGGGCTCGTGGAACCCGGGTTGAACATGGGAGGTCCACCTTCCAAGGCTAAGTACTCCTCGACGACCGATAGCGAAGCAGTAAAGTGATTGAAAGTTGAAAAGCACCCCTATGAGGGGAATGAAAGAGATCTGAAACCATGCGCTTACAAGCGGTCGGAGCCCTGCGGGGTGACGGCGTGCTTTTTGCATAATGAGCCCGCGAGTTAGTCTCTGTGGCGAGCCTAAGGTCTACCGGACCGGAGGCGGAGCGAAAGCGAGTCTGAATAGGGCGTTCAGTCGCAGGGGCTAGACACGAAACCCGTGTGATCTACCCATGGCCAGAGTGAAGGAAGGGTAACGCCTTCTGGAGGCTCGAACCCGTTATCGTTGAAAAGATATGGGATGAGCTGTGGGGAGGGGTTAAAGTCCAATCAAACCGGGAGATAGCTTGTTCTCTCCGAAATAACTTTAGGGTTAGCCTCGACATGCAACCGTTGGGGGTAGAGCTACTGGATGCGAGGTGGGCCCTCCCCTGGGTACCCCTTGCAACCAAACTCCGAATACCAACGGCCGAGGGTCGGGAGATAGACCGCGAGTGACAATATCCGCGGTCAAAAGGAGAATAATCCAGATCGCCAGCTAAGGCCCCTAAACTTTGCTTAGTTCATAAGGAAGTCAGATTGCCGTGACAACCAGGATGTTGGCTTAGAAGCAGCCATCATTTAAAGAGTGCGTAATAGCTCACTGGTCGAGGAGTCTGGCGCCGATAATGATCGGGAATAAGCAAGGTGCCGAAGCTGCGGGCTGCGTAAGCAGCGGTAGGAGAGCGTTCCACGGGCGGTGAAGCTGTTCCGAAAGGGATGGTGGAGCGCGTGGAAGTGAATATGCGGGCTTGAGTAACGATAATGAGGGTGAGAATCCCTCACGCCGTAAGCCCAAGGTTTCCTGGGGAAGGTAAATCCGCCCAGGGTTAGTCGGGACCTAAGGCGAGGCCGAAAGGCGTAGTCGATGGACATCAGGTTAATATTCCTGAACTCGCTGGCAAACGGATCATGAATCTTCTCTGCCTTACCAGATTGGCAGGTCTTCGGGCCGTTGAGAGGTGAAGTGGTTCCCAGAAAAAACCAGCATAGACCCGTACCAAAACTGACACAGGTGGGCGAGGCGAATAGCCTCAGGCGCTCGAGAGAACGGTCGTGAAGGAACTAGGCAAATTGACCCCGTACGTTCGCAATAAGGGGGCCCTTCGGGGCGCAGAGAAAAGGCTCTGGCAACTGTTTATCAAAAACACAGCACTGTGCTAACTCGCAAGAGGACGTATACAGTGTGACGCTTGCCCAATGCCGGAATGTCACGGAAGCGGGTTAGCTTTACGCGAAGCTCGTGACCTAAGCACCGGTCAATGGCGGCCGTAACTATGACGGTCCTAAGGTAGCGAAGTTCCTTGTCGGGTAAGTTCCGACGCGCATGAATGGCGTAACGACTGGAGCACTGTCTCCACCACCGACTCGGTGAAATAGTAGTGGCGGTGAAGATGCCGCCTACCCGCAGCAAGACGGAAAGACCCTATGAACCTTTACTGCAGGCTCGTATTGGTCACGAGCACAGGATGCGCAGGATAGGTGGGAGGCTTTGAAGCCGGCGTTTAGGCGTCGGTGGAGCCACTGGTGAGATACCACCCTTCTTGAGTTTGTGGCCTAACCCCGATTCCCGTGAACCCGGGCGGGGGACAGTGCGTGTTGGGCAGTTTGACTGGGGCGGTCTCCTCCGAAAGAGTAACGGAGGAGCGCAAAGGTTGGCTCAGCGCGGATGGAAACCGCGTTTTAGAGTGTAAGAGCACAAGCCAGCTTTACTGCGAGTCCGACAGGACGAGCAGTCGGGAAACCGGGCTCTAGTGATCCTGCGATCGCGTGTGGAAGCGTCGTAGCTCATCGGATAAAAGGTACTCTAGGGATAACAGGCTTATCGCTCCCGAGCGTCCATAGCGGCGGAGCGGTTTGGCACCTCGATGTCGGCTCATCGCATCCTGGGGCTGAAGGCGGTCCCAAGGGTTGGGCTGTTCG
>RFGH01000109.1 GCA_003696675.1 Planctomycetota bacterium | reverse complement strand
GCTGATCGTCGGCGGCGCGGCCGGGGCGGGCGCGATGATCCTGCCGGGCGTGTCGGGCGCCTTCCTGCTGCTTCTGCTGGGCCAGTATGAACCGATCATCGCGGCGATCAAGGACGCGGGTGGAGCGGCGAAATCGGGTGATATTGGCGGCGTGATGTCGCAGATGGATGTGATCGTGCCTGTCGGGATCGGCGTGCTGGTGGGCATCGTCGGCGTGGCCAACGGGCTGAAGTGGGTGATGCATCGGTATGAGCGGCCGACGCTGGGCGTGCTGATCGGGCTGCTGATCGCGGCGCCGGCGGGGCTGTATCCGTTCCGCGAGGGCGTGCCGCCGGAGATTGGCGATGTGATCAAGGGCGAGGTGGTGGCGGAGGAGAACCTGGCGGAGATGCGATCGCCGGAGAACGCGAAGGAATGGAAGCAGCGGGCGTATGCGCCGAGTCCGGTGCAGGTGGCGGGGTCGCTGGGGCTGATCGCGGTGGGCTTTAGCGCGACGATGGGGATTGCGCGGCTGGGGCGGGAAAAGGGTGCGTACCCGGATCAGGCGGGCTGACGACGGAGCCAGCCGCCGGAGATGCGTTCGGCGTTTGACCTCGATATGACGATCAGCGTGGCTGTGCCGATGACGAGCATGAGGGCGGAGTAGAGCTGGCCTCGGGTGATTCCGCCGAACTGGGCGATGCCCGCGTCGGGCAGGCGGACGAAGTCCATGGCGATGCGGCCGAGGGCGTAGGTGATGAGGAACCAGGCGCCGATGATGCCGGGCTTGCGGGGCTTGATGGCCACGACCCAGACGACGATGCCGACGAGCAGGCCGTCGAGGGCGGCCTGCATGAGTTGGGTGGGGTAGCGGGCGGTGAGGAGGGGCGTGAGCGCGTCGGTCGCGATCTGATCTCCGCGCTGGATGGCGGCGACGAGACGTTCGTAGCCGTCGCCCCAGCCCTCGCTGGGCAGGGCGTACTCGAGCGAGAGCCGGCGGATGGCGTCCCACTGCTCGGCGGTGTGGGGGAGGCGGTTCGGTGGTTCGGAGATGATCTCCTGCGGGTAGCGGACGGCCCACCACGGGGCGGGCTGGGCGGGGGCGGCGACGATTTTGCCGAGCAGTTCACCATTGATGAAGTTGGCGACGCGGCCGAAGAAGAGCCCCGCGGGGGCGATCATGGCGCAGACATCCATGGCGTGGAGGGGGGGGTAGCGGGCGACGATGTCACCGGATTCGGTCTTGAAGCCGCGGCTGATCTTCCATGCGGCGATGACGACGCCGAGGATGCCGCCATGGGAGGCCATGCCGCCGCGGTTGATGGCGAGGACGCCCCAGAAGGGGAATGAGGATTCGAATCGGAGCAGGCTCGGATCGTAAAGGAAGACATAGCCGAGCCGCCCCCCCACCACTACGCCAACGACAAGTGTGAGGATGGCGTCGAGGGCGCGCTCGCCCGGGATGCGGGTGGCGTGTCGACTGGCGAGGAAGCGGAGGAGGAGGTAAGCGGCGGCGAAGCCTGCGAGGTAGCTAAGACCGTACCAGCGGATGGCGAAGCCCTGGGTGATCTGTAGGGCGATGGGCGAGAGGTTGTGCGTCCAGCCGCCGAGATCGGTTGCGGTCTGCGCGAGGGTGGTCATGGGATGGGGGTCTCGAGCGTGCCGGGTGAAGGCGCGGGGATGTCGATGCCGAAGAATCGTGCGGCGTTGGCGTCGATCGCGGCGTGGAACTCTTCGAAAGGAACGCCGCGGAGATCGGCGAGGAAGGCGGCGGTGAGCCGGGCGTAGGCGGGGGTGCAGGGACGCCGGCCGCGGAGCGGCTCGGGCGACAGGAAGGGTGCGTCGGTCTCGACCATGATGCGGTCGGTGGGGACAAGTTTGGCCGACTCTGCGACTTCGCGGGCGTTCTTGTAGGTGGCGACGCCGGTGAAGGAGAGCATGGCGCCGAAGTCGAGAACCATGCGGGCGTGCTCGGGCGGCTCGGTGAAGCAGTGAAAGACGAAGCGATCGGCGGGGATGTTGGTGGCGCGGAGGATGGGGAGAAGATCCTCGACGGCACGGCGGCAGTGGATCACGATGGGCTTGGCGATGCCATCGGCGTAGCAGGATTCGATGAAGGTGAGTTCTTCGGCGAGGACGCGGTCCTGGATGTCGCGTGGGGGTCGGCCGTGGTGGTTGTCTAGACCGAGTTCGCCGAAGGCGACGCACTTGGGGTGGCGGGCGACTTGGCGGATGGCGTTCCAATCGTGGGGGAACTGGTCTGAGTACAGGGGGTGGACGCCGGCGGCGCACCAGACATGGGGATGGTGTTCGGCGATGAGGAGGGCTGCTTGGGCGTCGCGGGACTCGGTAGAGATCGTGATGGCGCCGGTGACGCCCGCGGCGGCGGCTTGCGCCATGACCTCGTCGATGCGGTCGGCGAACTCGGGGAAGGTGAGATGGCAGTGGGTATCGATCACCGGTGCGAATATAGGATGCGGGGATGCATGAGTTGATCGGGACAACACCGACGCTGCCTGTTCGCCCCAGGGACGGGCACAAGGGGACTTTCGGGCGCGTGGGCGTGGTCGGGGGCAGCGCGGGGGACGACCCGCGGATG
>RFGH01000108.1 GCA_003696675.1 Planctomycetota bacterium | reverse complement strand
CCGCCGGGGGCCCGGACGGGACGGATCCGGTTCACCGAACAGGGCGAAGTAATCACTTTCCGGTATGCCCTGCCGGACATGGCGCGGCGGCATCTTGAGCAGATCGTGCACGCGTCGATGCTCGCCGCCTCGGGCGTCGGCGCGGCCGGCCCTGACGCGGAGATCGAGGGCCTGGCGCTGCGGATGGCCGAGCGGGCACGCGACGCGTATCGGGAGCTGATCGACGACCCGAAGTTCTGGGACTGGTTCACCGGTGTCAGCCCCATCGAGCACATCGGCGCGCTGCCGATCGCGTCGCGTCCGGTCTCGCGTGCCACGGGCAGCGCCCTGACATTCGATAAACTCCGTGCCATCCCCTGGGTGTTCTCGTGGGTCCAGATGCGGGCGCTGGTGCCGGGCTGGTACGGCATCGGATCGGCGATCGCCGGCGCCAGCAACGCCGAGCGGGCCGAACTCCGCGAGGCGGCCCGCCGAAGCCCGCTGATCCAGACCGTGCTCGAGAACGCGTCGCAGGAACTCGCCCGCGCCCGCATGGCGATTCTCAAGCGGTACGCGATGCACCACCCCGACGGAGCCGAGATGTTCACGCGGCTGCGGACGGAGTTCGACGCCGCACGCGCCGGGGTGCTTGACGCGACGGAGCGCTCGGACCTGATGGCCCACGCGCCCGTGGTCGGTCGGTCGATCGACGACCGCAACCCTTGGACGGATGTGCTCAATCTCTCGCAGGTCGAGCTGCTCTCGCGGGCCCGCTCCGGAGACGATGTCGAGCGGGCAAGGCTCCGCCCGCTGCTGCAGGCGAGCATCAACGCGGTGGCAGCCGCCATGCAGTCAACCGGCTGAACAAACAGCACCGAACAAACATCGACGAACAAACAACAAGGCCCGCGTCGGTGAGGACGCGGGCCGTTGCGTGTGTGTGGTCAACCGATAGAGTTCTCACCGGCGGCGACGGGCCGCGGCCAGCCCGCCAAGCCCCAGCAGGGCCAGGGCACCGGGGGTGGGCACGAAGCTGCCGGGGTTGCCGATGTCGTTGTTCGAGGACGCCCAGGAGCCGTAGGCGTCACCGATGAACGAGAGGCTCCATGTCGTCACATCATCCGCGCCAAGGACGCCGGGATTGCCGCTGGCGCCCTGCGTGCGAATGGTGCCCGGGAAGGCCTGATCGCCATAGGTCAGCCGGTCAACGAGATTGCCGTTCGCGTCGAACAGGTTGATCTGATCGCTGCGCCCGAGGTTGTTGGTGTATCCGCCCAGGATCTGAACCGAAGCGCTCAGGCCCCACGCCGCACGGAAGACCTCCGCGTCGTCCTCGGTGATGATGAGGCTCTCGCCAGGAGCGAGCACGCCCGAGAGGTTGAACACATTGGGGATCGCGCTGTCGTCGTCATAGCTCCAGCCGGTCAGATCGACGGCGGTCGATCCGGTGTTGGTGAACTCCACGAACTCGCCGCCGTTACCCGAGTACATCCACTCGGTGATGTACACATCGGCGTTGGCGATGCCGGCGGACGCGGTCAGCGCGGCGATGGTCAGAACCGTCTTCATGCCCGATCTCCTCGATCTCTCTCGAACAAAGTCTCTCCCGCCCGGTCTCTCTCGAGCGGCCACATGCCGCATCGCCGGGCGATGAACGGGCAAGACTAGATTTGGGTCGATCGGCCGCGAATCAACGGTGCGCGAAGACCGCGCTCAGATTGCGTTCATTAAGATTGAGTTCAATCATTTACAAAGAATGCGCAAAGAACTGAACAAAACTTTGACGCAGATCTGAATATTCAGCACGCGATTTCACCAGTAATGTTGCGCTCCCTCTCCACCACCAATGCCGCGGGAACTGCGCAGCGCCATGAAAGATTACGCCAAGGCAAATAGGGCATTTACGCTCATCGAGCTGCTTGTTGTCATCGCGATCATCGCCCTGCTGATCGGGATCCTGCTGCCGGCGCTCGGCAAGGCGCGGGATACCGCCAAGACGGTGCAGTGCCTCTCGAACCTCCGTCAGATGGGCGTATCGTCGGTCACCTACGCGACCGACAACCGGGACTATCTGTGCTCCGGACCCTTCGACAACCGAGCACGCAAGCACAAGGACGGTCTCTCGCAGGGCTTCGCACCCGGCGGGATCGAGGAGGTCGGGTGGATCGCCGACCAGATCAACGGCGGCTACGGCCTGCCCGGCGACATGCTCTGCCCTTCCGCGCTGGCCCGCTTCAACCAGAATCTTCGGATGTCGCGTCTCAACGACGAGCCGCTCCGCCAATACACCGTCGAGGAACGGGACCTGCTGATCGAGCGGGGCTACAACTCGAACTACACCCAATCGTGGTACATGGCGTACACACAGTGGCGCAACACACGCATCGGGCAGCAGGGCCAACCGGCCGACGGTGCCCGCGGGGTCGTCGGCCCGCTCCGCGACACCGCACTGTCGGTGGTGTCATCATCCATCGTCCCACTATTCGGCGATTCGTGGGTTGACCTGATCTCCAACGATGAGCAGGACTTCGTCGATCTCTCCACCGGCGCCGAGCCGGCAGTGAAATCGGTGACCGACGGCCCGACCTGGCGGGCCGGGCTGAATCTGGCCAGCCACAGCTTCGAGGACTTCGGCACCGCACACGGCGGGGCGGGCGTGTTCGGCGGCGACAACGGTCACAAACGCAACATTGGGAACTTCGTCTTCGCGGACGGACACGCCGCATCCTTCAAGGATCTCAACGGCGACCAGAACTTCCATTACGACCCGACCGCCCCCGCCAACCGGCTGGGCGGCGCGGTCTACCCGGACTTCCAGGACGGCAACTTCTTCACCGGAGAACTGCTCTCCGGCCGGTATTCGAACTGACGCGTTGCGGGGTGGAGCCCGCACGCATCAACAGCCCCGGCACGCCCGGGAGGAGAGAGCGATCATGCGTCTGAATCTGTTTGTCGCCGCCGGTGTCGCGGCTGCCGCAGCGGCCTGCAACGCCCAGGTCGTCATCAACGAGGTCTTCGAGAACCCCCCCGGCGGCGGCAGCAGCGCCGACGCATTTGCCGAGTATATCGAGCTCTACGGGCAGCCGGGCATGGACCTGACCGGATACGCCATCGCGAGCTTCAAAGGTGGGGAGGACACCAACGGAGACGGCAACCCCGAAGTCCCCGCCGAGATCGACGAGGCCTTCAGCCTCGACGGACTCACCCTCGGCTCGAACGGATTCCTCGTGATCTACAACGGCACCCCAAGCCAGTCGTTCATCCCGCTTGTGCTCCCGGGCAACGGCGAGAACAGCGCCAGCTTCTTCGATACCCACATTCCATCCCCCTTCGATGTCAACGGCAATCTCAACAACGACGGTTCATCGACCTATCTGCTGATCCGCCGGCGTCCCTTCCACTCTGTCGTCAACGGCGTGAGCGTGTATGCGCCCGGCTACGCCATGTGGAAGGATGTCGACCCCGATGTGGACTACGACGGGAAGATCGACTTCGGCATCGAGACGCCAACCCCCTTCACCACCGACCCGGTCCGCGTCATCGATCCCCTGCAGATCATCGACGAGATCGCCTGGTCAAACGCGGGCGGAAAGGAGTATGTCCGCACCTCGCAGCACGAGATCTCGGACACCACCGGTTTCAATCCGGACGCAATCAGCCGTATCGCGTTCTATGGCAGCAATCCGGGGCTCGGCCTGCGGATCAACTCCAACGGCGAGACCGTGCCCACACGCGTCGCCGACGAGGAGTTCATCTACGGCGACATGATCGGCGGCGTGCTGGACTTCACCTACGACCCCACCCGCTACGGGGCCCCCACCGACCCGAACGGAGACGGATTCCAGGACATCTCCATCGGCTCGGGCAGCACGGTCTTCAGACTGACACCGGGCGACTTCAACGACTCACCCGCGAACAACATCACCCAGTTCCGCTTCGTGCCCGGTGACCTCGACTTCGACGGCGATGCCGATGCGGACGACCTCGCCCTCCTGGACTCCCAACTGCTGGGCGCGGACTTCGACGCCACCGAAGACTACATCGACCCCGATACCGGGCTGCCCATCGCCGATCCCAACAACCCAGGTGCCAACTTCCAGACCTATGTGTTCCAGGGGCGTCTGGCCAACGCGTTTCTCGCGGCCCGGAACCTGGATCTCAATGACGGTCCGGGCGGCGTGAACGCCGACACCGTGACCGCGGACGACCGCGCCGCACTGGCGGCCATCGTGGGCCCGCAGCCCTGCCCCGCCGACCTGGCCGCCCCGTTCGGGGTGCTCAACATCTTCGACATCCAGGCCTACATCGGACTCTACAACGCCCAGGACCCGGCGGCCGATCTGGCAGCCCCCACAGGCGCGTTCAACATCTTCGACATCCAGGCCTACATCGGGCTCTACAACCAAGGCTGCCCGTAAGCCCAAATGATATCGGAGTCCTCAATGCCCCGCGCTCCGTCGCGGGCTTTTTTACCTCCACTGGAACAGGGGCGTGTCGGCCAGCAGCGGCCATAGGGAATCAAAAACATGCACTTTTGAACCACCCATCGCATCCAGGATGCGTCCACCCGGACAACCGCGTCGAACACTTCGACGGCTCAAACCCTCAAATCTGCCCCCATCCCCCTTGGGACGCCTTCGGGCGTCCCTTCTTTTTGGGCCGACACCTCGGTGGCCTACCCTCGCCCATGGCGCGAGAAGTCAACTTCGACGGGCTCATCGGACCCACCCACAACTACGCCGGGCTGAGCCACGGCAATGTCGCCAGTGCGGCCAACGCTGGCGGGGTTTCCAGCCCCAAGGCCGCAGCCCTCCAGGGACTGCGTAAAATGAAGTACCTGATGGACCTGGGGCTGACCCAGGGCGTGCTGCCGCCTCAGCAACGCCCGGATCTGGCCATGCTGCGTCGGATCGGGTTTTCCGGGGATGATGGCGCGGTGCTGGCGGGGGCGCGGGACGCCGACCCGACGCTTCTGGCGGCGGCATGGAGCGCGTCGAGCATGTGGGCCGCCAACGCCGCCACGGTGTCACCATCCCCCGATACCGGGGACGGAAAGGTGCACATTACCCCGGCCAACCTAGTGAGCAACTTTCACCGGTCGATCGAGGTCGACACCACCGCCCGCGCGCTTCGGATGATTTTCCACGACGAGAGCCGCTTCACGGTGCACGACCCGCTGCCGTGCCAGATGCGTTTCGCCGACGAGGGGGCCGCCAACCACATCCGCTTCGCACCGAGCCACGGGGACCCGGGCGTGGAGCTGTTTGTCTATGGGGTCAACGCGATGGACCCCTCGATGACCACCCGCAAATACCCCACCCGACAGGCCCGCTCGGCGTGCGAGGCCATCGCCCGTATGCACCGCCTGGACCCCTCCCGCGTGGTCTTCGCACGCCAGCACCCCGACGCCATCGACGCGGGCGTGTTCCACAACGATGTGATCGCAACCGGCAATGAACTGGTCTTTCTGTATCACGAACAGGCGTTCGCGATGTCCCGTTCGTTGATAACAGACCTGTCCGCCCCGCTCGGAAAACCGCTGGTGTGCATCGAGGCGCACGATACGGACTTCTCGATCCACGACGCGGTGAAGAGCTACCTGTTCAACTCGCAGATCGTCACGCTCCCATCGGGCGGCATGTCGCTGATTGCGCCGCTGGAAGCACGCGAACACGAGGCGGTCAACGCGTTCATCGAGCGGACCGTGGCCGACCCACGCAACCCGATCAACCGGGCGGAGTTCCTCGATGTGCGTGAATCGATGCGCAACGGCGGCGGTCCGGCGTGCCTGCGTCTGCGGGTGGTGCTGACGGATGATGAGCTGTCCGCCGTCCACCAGGGGGTGATCCTGACGCCCACGCTGTACTCCCGGCTGGTGGATTGGGTCGAGCGGCACTACCCCGAGACGCTGTCACCCGCGGAGCTGGCTGATCCGCTGCTCGCGCGGGGCTGCCTGGACGCGCTCGACGAACTGACGGGCATCCTCGGGCTTGCGGGGTTGTACCCATTCCAGCGTTAGAACTGTGTCCATCCCCCCTCATCGGGCGGGGTCGATTCGAGGGGGCGGTGGCGGGATGCCGATGTGTGTCATCTGGCACTGAACCGCCGTGCCCGGCGGGCCGATAGCGTCCGACGCACCCCGGTCCGGATAAATCCGGCACACGAACCTCGTCACGAAGCGGAGTGAAGACGCCATGTCGCACGACCATCACATTCCTACGGCCGAACACAAGCTCCGGATGGAACCGAGCGAGCGTCTGGCCCGCCCGTTTCAGCGCTTTGCGCAGATGTCCAGCGCCGGCGGCCTCGTGCTGTTGGCCATGACCATCGTGGCGATGGTCTGGGCCAACTCACGATTCGCCGAGTCGTACGAGCGAGTGTTCCATGACACTCGGCTGGCGATCGCCGTCGAGCACTACCCGCACGGCACCCTGCACGAGGAAGAGCCGAACGGGCACGGAGACGAGCCGGACACGACGATCAACCACGCGGACGAACCCGTGGTCGAGCACGCGAGCAGGCATACCGGTCAGATCCTGCCCGCGTCACAGGGGGGGCACGACGAGCCCCCCACCGTCATCGAGGTCCCCGAGGGGCACAGCCCCGCGGCCGAACTGGGCCACGACGGGCACGCTTCGCCCGACAAGACCTATTTCTTCATGGGCCACGGGCTCGCGCACTGGATCAACGACCTGCTGATGGCCGTCTTTTTCCTGGTCGTCGGTCTGGAAATCAAGCGTGAGATTCTGGTGGGTGAGCTCGCTTCGCCCCGCCGAGCGGCGCTGCCGGTCTTCGCGGCGCTGGGCGGCATGATCGCGCCCGCCCTGATCTTCACGGCGTTCAACTGGGGCAACAAGGACACCATGTCGGGCTGGGGTGTGCCGATGGCGACGGACATCGCGTTCGCCGTGGGCATCATGTCGATGCTGGGCAAGAAGGTGCCCAACTCGCTCAAGGTGTTCCTGCTGAGCCTGGCGATCGCGGACGACCTGGGCGCACTGGTCGTCATCGCGGTGTTCTATACCGAGTCGCCCAAGTTCGAGTATCTCGGCTACGCCGGCTCGCTGGTGGCCTTGCTTCTCGCGCTCAATGTGCTCCGCTGCAGGTGGATCACGCTGTATATGCTGATCGGCATCCCGCTGTGGTACTGCGTGTTCATGTCCGGTGTTCACGCGACGATCGCCGGCGTTCTGCTCGCGATGACGATCCCCGCTCACGCCCGTGTCGATGCGGTGAACTTCTCGTACTCGACCCGCCGCGCGCTGGAGATTTTCGACAACGCGGAGGACGACCCGAACGCGAGCGTGACGGAGAGCAGCATCCGTCGAGCCGCCGTGTTCGCGATGATGAAGAACGCAAAGTATGTGATCCCCCCGCTGCACCGCATGGAGACCGTTCTGCACCCTTGGGCCGCCTTCTTCATCATCCCGGTGTTCGCGCTGGCCAACGCGGGCGTGCCGGTGCACGGCGGCGTGGGCGAGGCGATTTCCGGCTCGGTCTCGATGGGTGTCATCTGCGGGCTGGTGATCGGCAAGCCGCTCGGCATCACGATCGCCTCGCTGATCGCCTGCAAGCTGGGCGTCGCGGCCCTGCCCCGCGGCGTGTCTCTGCGTCACATCATCGGCGCCGGGATGCTCGGCGGCATCGGCTTTACCATGGCCATCTTCATTGCCAACCTGGCGTACAAAAACGATCCGGTGAACCTCGAGCATGCCAAGCTTGCGATCCTCACCGGCTCGTCGATCGCGGCCGTTGCCGGCGCGCTCATTCTCGCGACCTGCAAGTCGCAGGAAGAGCCTGAGCCCGACACCCTCGGCCCGGTGGTCGGCGAATACGCGGACAAGCACTCGTAAGCCGACAAAGCCACGGCTTGTCGGCTCAGCAATCAAGAAGGGCTCCCGATCGGGAGCCCTTTCTCGTTGCGGATCGCGCGGAGGCTTCAGAGATCCGGCAAGGCCATTCCGGCGGCCGACTCAAAGCTGGCAGCCTCGATGACATACAGGCCCAGCAGCCAGCCTTGGACGATATAGGGATCGACCTTGAAGGTTCCCTCGACCTGCCCGAAGCCGGTCGGGGAGTTGCCCATGTAGGTCATTTTGGCGAGCTTGACCTCGATGGCGTCATACGGCGTGGGCGGTATGCCGACGCAGCAGCCGTCCCACGGGTTCTGCATGACGAGCAGCTCGTCGGTGGATGCCGCGACGACGGGCAGCAGCGTGTTGCCCTCGACGCGGACATGCTTGCCGTTGAGCTGCATGACCCACTCCGGCACGCGGTCCTGGCCCTGCTTGGGGTTGTACTCGCGGGCGACCGAGCGGAGGACCTGCCAATCGAGCACATAGGGGCGGCTGGCCGTGCCAGCCCCTGGGATGACGCCGACGCCTTCGACGGTGATCGTGCCGTCCTGGGCGACCTCGAAGGAAGGTCCTGCGGGGGCCGGCTCCTCGGGCCGGTCGGGCTGCTGGCTCGCCAATGCGGCCTCGAGCATCGGATCGGTCGCCGGGGCGGGCGGGGCGGAATCGGTCTTGTTCGTTGTTTCGGTGCGTGTGTCGCCCCGCGACGCGATCGCTGTCTCAGCCGCCGGCTGCGGCTCGGTGTCTGCCAGTTCTTCGGCGGCCTCGGCGACCACGCCGAGCAGGGCATCCAGCGACAGCTTGGACTCGGGCTTAGGCCGTGTGGCAACGGGGGACGGCTCCGGGCTGGGCGTCGCGGTCGGCTCCGGCACCGCGGTGGGTGTCGGGGCGGCGGGTGCCGATGCGACCGCTTCCAGCTCCGGTCGGGCGACGGGCGGGGTGGGCTGCGGCCGCTCGTCCCGGCTCGGCTCAGGGG
>RFGH01000107.1 GCA_003696675.1 Planctomycetota bacterium | reverse complement strand
CGTCATCGACGCAACGGCACAACGCCCCATCGACGCCATCCTCCTCTACAGCATCGGCGCCGACGCCCGGGACGACGGCGGCCATCACGACCCCAAGTCCAAACCCCTCATGCCCGACGGCTCCGGCGACTTCCTCTTCACCCGCCCGCCCGAGCCCGAAACACCGCCAGCCGACGCAGCATCCGAACCGGAGGACCAGCCGTGAACCGCGCCCTGCCGCTCCTCCTCACGCTCACCGCCGCCCTCCTCCCCGCCTGCGAGTCCGGCTCCGGCGCCGTCCGCCCCGCGCCCGGCGTCGCCATCGCCGACACACCCGCCGACCCCGAAGCCGTCGCCCTGCTCACCGCCGAGCCGTCGCGCCCCTTCCGCGTCGTCGGCGCCGTCCGCGCCTTCGCCGACGCACGCATCGAGTCCCGCGTCGAGCAGGCCCGCACCGCGGCCGAGTCCGAAGCCCGCCGCCAGGGCGCCCTCGTCGACGCCGACGCCGTCCTCATCGACGACGCCTTCGTCGCCCAGCTCGAGGGCGGCGCCATCGAGTCCTCCCCCTTCAACCAAGACGACCGCAACCTCCAACGCCCCGGCGGTGCGGCCTACGCCACCCGCCCCGTCTTCCGCGTCATCCTCCAAGGCCGCGCCATCCGCTGGCTCCCCACCCAACCGCCCAGCCAGCCACCCACCGACCCAGCCGCCAAGCCCGCTCCCAACCCCTGATCCTCCGGCCCCTTCCGTCTATACTCGCCCCATGCAGACCCTGCACGGCCCCAACCCCGCGGGAGGGACCATCTCGCGACTTATGAGCGTGCCGCCGAATCGCTGACGCACGCCCATCCTCCGTTCACACAAGGGGCTCCGCGTCAGCGGGGCCTTTTTCGCAACCGCCCACGCCCCAACCCTCCGCGACCTTCCCACCGCGCACCGGAACACCGTCGATGACCGACACGCAAAGCCAGCCCGCCAACCGCTACGACGCCGCCCTCGCCGACAAAATCGAGACACGCTGGCAGCAATGGTGGGACCAGCACCAGGTCTACAAGCAGCCCAACCCCGGCGAGCCGGGCTTCGACCCGTCACGCCCCAAGTTCTACTGCCTCGACATGTTCCCCTACCCCTCCGGCGCCGGGCTCCATGTCGGCCACCCCGAGGGTTACACCGCCAGCGACATCATCTGCCGCTACAAACGCATGCGCGGCTTCAATGTCCTCCACCCCATGGGCTGGGACGCCTTCGGCCTGCCCGCCGAGCAATACGCCATCCAGACCGGCGTCCACCCGGAGGTCACCACCCGCACCGCCATCGATAACTTCCGCCGCCAACTCAAACGCTTCGGCTTCTCCTACGACTGGTCCCGCGAGTTCGGCACCATCGACGAGGACTACTACCACTGGACCCAGTGGATCTTCCTCAAGCTCTACAACGCGTGGTTCGACCCCGAAGCCGGCAACGGCCGCGGCCGCGCACGCCACATCGACGAACTCGTCGAAGAGTTCTATACCGGCAAACGCCGCGTCCGCCTCAACCCCAACGCCGCCGAATACACCGGCGCCGGCGACCTGCCCGACGGCACCGACGCCGGCGAGTGGTCCAGCCTCGACAGCGAAACCAAGCACGCCATCATCGATTCCTACCGCCTCGCCTACCTCAGCCAGCAGACCGTCAACTGGTGCCCCAAGCTCGGCACCGCGCTCGCCAACGAGGAAGTCATCGACGGCAAGTCCGAACGCGGCGGCTACCCCGTCTTCCGCAAGCCGCTCCGCCAGTGGATGTTCCGCATCACCGCCTACGCCGATCGCCTCCTCGATGACCTCGCCAACCTCGACTGGCCCGAATCAACCAAAACCCAACAGGCCGAATGGATCGGACGCTCCGAAGGCGCTGAGATCGATTTCCCCCTCCTCGACCTCCGCGGCGAAAAGTCCGGCGAGTCCCTCCGCGTCTTCACCACACGCCCCGACACCATCTTCGGCGCCACCTACATGGTCGTCGCCCCCGAGCACCCCATCGTCGAACTCACGATGGAACTGCCACACCCCGAGACCGACGAGAACGCCCTACGCAGCTATGTCCAGTGGGCACGCAACCGCTCGGATATCGAACGCCAGGAAAACAAGGAAAAAACCGGCGTCTTCACCGGCGTCTATGTCATCAACCCCGCCACCCGCAAAAAAATCCCCGTCTGGACCAGCGACTATGTCCTCATGGGCTACGGCACGGGCGCCATCATGGCCGTCCCCGCCCAAGACACCCGTGACTGGGAGTTCGCCACCAAGTTCAATCTGCCCATCGTCCGCACCGTCCAGCCCCCGCAGGACTGGCCCGACGATCAGCCATTCACCGGCGACGGCCCCGCCATCAACTCCGACTTCCTCAACGGCCTGAGCGTCGCGGAAGCAAAGCAGAAGATCATCGCCTGGCTCCAGCAACACCACATCGGCGCACGACGCGTCAACTACCGCCTCCGAGACTGGCTCTTCAGCCGGCAACGCTACTGGGGCGAGCCTTTCCCCATCGTCTTCGATCCCCGCGGCCAGCACCACCCCGTCGCCGAAGACAAACTCCCCGTCCGCCTCCCGCGGCTGACCGACTACCAGCCCGCCGAATCCGACGAACCCACACCCCTGCTCGGCAAAGCCACCGACTGGGTCCACACCACCGCCGCCGAAGCGGGCGTCGCCGACCTCCCCCCCGACACCCCCGTCCGACGCGAAACCAACACCATGCCCGGCTGGGCCGGCTCCTGCTGGTACTACCTCCGCTTCTGCGACCCAAAAAACTCCAACCGCTTCGCGTCCCGCGAAGCCGAACGCTACTGGATGGTCACCCCAGAACTCAGCGTCGAACCCGAGGAAGTCCACGACTCGGGCACCTTCCAACCCCACACACAACGCGTCGGCGGCGTCGACCTCTACATCGGCGGCGCCGAACACGCCGTCCTCCACCTGCTCTACGCACGCTTCTGGCACAAGGTCCTCTTCGATCTCGGCGAGGTCTCCACCCCCGAGCCCTTCCACAAACTCTTCCACCAGGGCCTCATCACCAGCCACGCCTTCCAGCGCGCCGACCGCTCGCTCGTCGCCATCGACGAGGTCGAGAACCGCGGCACCGACGACAAACCGGCCTACTTCGAGATCAAAACCAATCAGCCGGTCACCCAGATCGTCGCCAAGATGTCCAAGAGCCTCAAAAATGTCGTCAACCCCGACGATGTGATCGCCAGCTACGGCGCCGACACCTTCCGGCTTTACGAGATGTACATGGGCCCGCTCGAAGCCAGCAAGCCCTGGAACACCCGCGACATCGTCGGTCTCCACCGCCTGCTCCAGAAGATCTGGCGCCTGTGCATCAACGAGGACGGATCGCTCCGCCTGACCGAAACCCACAGCCCCGATACCGAGAAACGACTCCACCGCCTCGTCGCCAAGGTCGGCTCGGACATCGAGCGCCTCAGCTTCAACACCGCCATCGCCGCCATCTTCGAGTTCGTCAACGACACCGACATCATGACACGCGTCCAGACCGATTGGTTCGTCCGCGTCATCGCCCCCTTCACCCCCCACATCGGCGAAGAACTCTGGCACCGCCTCGGCCATCACGACAAAGGCTCCGTCGCCTTCGCACCCTGGCCCGTCCACGACGAGAAACTCCTCGTCGACGACGAGATCGAGATCCCCGTCCAGATTCTCGGCAAGGTCCGCTCCAAGATCATCGTCCCCGCCAAAGCCGACCCCAAGGCCCTCGAAGCCGCCGCCCTCGCCGACCCCCGCATCGCCGAACTCATCGAGGGCAAGTCCGTCCGCAAGGTCATCGTCGTCCCCGGCAAAATGGTCAACATCGTCGCAAACTGACCCCGCATGAACCGCTTGAAGGCATTGGCCTACGAGATCCGGAGGCGCGTGATGACCGTGACCGTCGACACACAAGGCCCGTTCGTGTTCGAGTGCGCCGGGCGGTGCCCCTGCTGCGATCGAGAGGCCGAGTTCCGGGCCAAGTACGACTGGTTCCGCGACCACCTGCTCTGCTCGAACTGTCGCAGCATCCCCCGCGAGCGGGCGTTGATGCTGACCGTCGAACGCTGGTATCCGCAATGGCGGGATCTGCGGATTCACGAGTCCTCGCCGGGATACCGCGGCGCGAGCGTGAAGCTGCGTAACGGGTGCCGTGACTATGTCGGCACCCATTTCTCGCCGGGGGTGCCGCTGGGAGAGATGATCCCCGGCACGGAGTGGGCCTGCGAGGATCTCGAGCGGCAGACCTTCGCCGACGAGTCCTTCGATCTGGTGATCAGCCAGGATGTGTTCGAGCATGTGCTGGACCCCGCGGCGGCGTTCCGGGAGGTGGCTCGGACCCTGCGGCCTGGCGGCGCGCACATTTTCACGACGCCTCTGGTCAACAAGCACAGGCCCAGCGAGGTCTGGGCGGAACGCGGGCCGGATGGCGAGATTGTGTACCACCACGAGCCGGAGTACCACGGCAATCCGATCGACAGCAAGGGGTCGCTTGTGACGATGCACTGGGGGTATGACATCACCGAGCACATCCACCGGGCGTGCGGGCTGCCGACGACGATCGTGCAGATCGATGATCTGTCGCACGGGATCCGGGCGGAGTTCATCGAGGTGTGCGTGACGCGCAAGCCGGGGTGAGTGCGGGGGCGGGTCATGAGCGGCGGACCTGGCCGCCGGTGTGGACGCGGCCGGACTTGAGTTCGTCGTAGATCACGAAGATGTTGGACGGTTCGAGCCCGAGGCAGCCGGCGAGGGTGCGGGCGGCGGCTTCGAGGGTGGCGGCGATGGTGGTGTCGTTGCGGCCCTCGTAAGCGCTGATGCGGACGATGGGGTCGTGGCTGTCCTGCGGCTGGGTGGCGGGGGCGTGGGCGCGGACGCAGTAGTGGTGGGGATCGATGGTGCGCCAGACGACCCAGACGACGGCTGGGTCGCAGTCGATGGCGGAGGCGACGGCGAGGGCCACCCGATCGAGGGTGGTGGGGATGTGGACGGAGCCGGGCTGGGGGAGGGCGCTGATCTCGACGAGGGGCATGCGTGGGCTCCGGTGATCGGTGGGGTCGGGATCTGCCGGTTGTCAGTCTTTCATGGTGCCCGCGGCGGTGTGGGCGAGCATGCGGTCGAGGGCGAGCAGGGCGTGCTGGCGGACCTCGGGGTGGACGCGGATGACATTGCGGGCCTTGGTGGGGCCGCCCTCCTGGTCGATGGGCGCATCCTTGGCGGTGCCGACGCCGCAGAGACCGTCGAGCACCCAGAGCAGGTGGGGCTGGTCGATGCGGGACATGGTGGTGCAGAGGCAGTGGCAGTCGGAGAGGATGCGTGCGTGCACGCCGCGTGCGGCGCACTCGCGGACCATGCGTGCGACGAGGTGGACCTCGGTGCCGACGGCCCACTTGGAGCCTGGTTCTGCGTTGCGGAGGGTGTTGATGATGAACTCGGTGGAGCCGGAGAGGTCGGACTTGTCGACGACTTCCTTGCAGCACTCGGGGTGGACGAGGATGGTGGTTTTCTCGGACGGTGGCAGGTGTTTTTCGGACGCGCGGATCGCGTCGCAATGTTCGGGGCGGAAGAGTTTGTGAACGCTGCAATGTCCTGCCCAGAGGATGGTTACGGAATCGTGTAACTGTTGGGCGGACGCACCGCCGAGCGGCTCGCCGCGTCGTGCGCGGCGCGGGTCGTAGACGCAGGTGTGCTTGTCGGTGTTGATCCCATAACGCGCGCTGGTGTTGCGGCCGAGGTGTTGATCGGGCAGGAAGAGGATCTTGATGTCCTCGCCGGGCTGTTTCGGCTCGGTGCCGCCGTTCATGGCCCAGTCGAAGACCTGGTCGGCGTTGGAGGAGGTGCAGCACGCGCCGCCGTGCGCACCGACGAAGGCCTTGATGGCGGCGGAGGAGTTGACATAGGTGATGGGGATGATGCGTCCGTTCCATCCGGACTGGCGGAGGGTGGCGTGGATGACATCCCATGCTTCGACGGTGTCCTCGTAGGAGGCCATGTCGGCCATGGAGCAGCCGGCGGAGAGGTCAGGGAGGATGACCTGCACCGAATCGGGGGTGAGCATGTCGGCGGTTTCGGCCATGAAGTGGACGCCGCAGAAGATGATGTGCTCGACCTTCTGCCCGTTGGCGGCGCGCTGCTCGACGACGGACGCGGCGAGCTGGCTGAGTTTGAGCGAATCGCCCGTGAAATCGGCGTGGCGGATGACCTCGTCGGTCTGGTAGTGGTGGCCGAGGATGACCAGCCGATCGCCCAGGCGCTGCCGGCGCGCGGCGATCCGCTCGGCCAGTTCGGCGTCGCTCATCGCGTGGTAGGCGTCGGGCAGGGATGGTTGCCAGAGCACTCGGGTCACCTCCGGGGCGGGCTTCGCCTCTGGGAATCATAGGGTTCGGGTCGTGTTCCGGTTCGCGTGGGGCGCGGTCGTCGGTGCCGGATTTGGGGGGTGGCGGCGGACCGATGAGGGCGCTGAGCAGTTTGAGTGCGAGGCGTATTTCCTTGGCGAAGGCGGCGCTGGTGGGAGTGTGGTGGGCGAGGTAGAGCAGGCGGTCGATCGTGATCGCTTGGATGTGGGCGGTGATGTGGGCCAGGCGTTTGGCGCGCAGTCGCTCGATGCGTTCG
>RFGH01000106.1 GCA_003696675.1 Planctomycetota bacterium | reverse complement strand
GCCGCATATCCGGCCTACGTCGTAAACGCCTGGATGGGGCACTCCGCGGGCGTGGCGCTCCGACACTATGAGGCCGCGCCCGAGGAATATTACCGAACCGGCGATATTGACACCGCTCGAAAAATCACTGACGCAGCCAACGATGTGCGGCACGCTCAGCATGATCCGGGGCCGCGGGTCCATCAAAGACGCCGCGCGGCATGTGCCCATGACGACCGCAGAGGACAGATGACCAAACAGTTTACACGCCGTACACGATCGTGTATAGTGTGTCTGCCGAACTGCGCCGACGCCAACGCCAACGCCAACGCCGACGCCAACGCTAACGCCCACGCCTACGCCAACGCCGACGCCGACGCCAACGCTAACGCCCACGCCCACGCCGACGCCACCGCCAACGCCGACGCCACCGCCAACGCCACCGCCCGATAGGAGACACGTATGGCACGCATGGAACACCAGGTCACACTGCACTTCGAGTCGTATATCGCTGACCCCTACTGGCCGACGCTGGCCCAAGTCATCGACATACAAAAGAAGTCCCGGATGAATATGCAACGCAGCGAGGAGAAACGCAGGTCGGCTCTGACTGAATACCTGCTCAGAGAGGGCTTGTCCCTCGAAGAGTACGAACGCATGGTCCAACTCTCCTCTCGCCAGTGGTACCGTGTCGACAATGACGACCAGACCAGCGAGATCATCATCCCCCGCCATCAACTCTCAGCAGCGCTCACGAATGCCGCGCAGGTCAGTCCGTCGAGCGTCATCAAGACAGCCGAGGCCGTGAACCTGCGCAGCGTTATCAGCACAACAGACTTCCGAACTGGAAAATACTCGGCCGACGGGATTTTCAGTCGATACGTCAAGCACGACGCCACGAATCAAAGGCGTTATGACGAGAATGAATACATCGAGGACTTCGACGCGGTTGGTGTCATCCGCTACGATCCCGACCGCATCAAGGACAAGGACGTATACGCTCTGTTCAGTTTCATGTTGCGCGAATCCGCGGTTGGGGCGTGCCGCAAGATGGGCTACGGACGCGGCGAGGTGAAGTCGATCAAGCCTATGGAATAAGCAATGCAAGGACGGCTCAGCACCATGTCCACTGTCCGCGACGAAGACGACCTTAGAATACAGGTGAGCACCGCGATTGCCCGCCTCGGCTGGCCAGTCCAGCGCGCGGCCGATATCGCCGGGATGCACCGCCCGCATGTGTCCGCGTGGCTGTCGGGCCGGCGTCGCCTGAAAACAGACACCATGCTGCGCCTGACTCGCGCCGTCGGCCTGGAAGTCCGGGTGAAACGCGCCCCTCGACGGTTGACTCTTGACGAATGACGAACAATCTGTAATGTCGAACCGTGGCGCCGACCGATGAAGTCAGCGTCAGCCTCAGACCGGGGCGAGTCCAGGTCGGCGTCGCCGGCCGGCGAACGGGAGAGCCGCAATGGCGATATATGATCGGTTCGGTGACGAGTTGAGCGAGGCGTGCGACGTGGCCTTGGGCGCGCTGGCCTTGCTCGATGCAACGATCGAGACCAAGGGCTGCGATTGTGATTCCTACGCGATGTTTCTTGACGACGCGCACGCGCAGATGTGCCGGGTGCGTGAAGCCGTCGACGAGATCATCGGCATGATCGAACGCGACATGCTCGCGCCAGACAGGACGGACGACCTGCTGGGACGCTACACAGACGCCGAGCACGACCGGGCGCTCGGCAGGCTGAGGCGAGACATCGAGGATTCGCGGTGAGCGGGCCCGCCGAACGCCCGCTGCGCACGCCGCCGCCCGCAGACGGACGGTACGCGCGTATGCCCTTCCAGGCCTACGAGCGCATGGACGCGATCAACGCGTCGTCGCTCAAGGCGGCCCTGCACTCGCCGTTGCACTTCAAGGCCGCCTGGGACGCGCCGCCGGGTGAGGAGACCCGCGCGATGCGCCTGGGGACGATGTTCCACACGCTGCTGCTGGAGCCCGACCGATTCGACGAACGCTACATGCCGGCCCCGGTCAACAGCCGCACGAACAAGGAATACGGCAAGCAGACGAAGGCCTACCACGAGGCCCAGGAGCACGCCGAGAGCGTCGGCAAACAACTGGCGTCGTGCGATGAGGTCGCACGGATGCGCCTCATGCGCGACGCCGTGATGGGCAATCCCATGTGCCGTGCCGCCGTCGAACGGTTGACAGATGCGGAGATCACCCTGGTCTGGCGCGACGATGGGCTCGCGTGCAAGGCCCGCGTCGACGGGTTGTGCGCCGCGGACGACGGCTTCGCGCTCAACGTCAAGACAACCGAGCGATTCAGCCTCGGCGCGATCGAGCGCCAGATATACGACCTCGCGTACGATCTATCCGAGGCGTGGTATCGACGCGGGCTTCGCGCCGTGACCGGCCGGTCATTGCCGCATTACATGTTGTACGTCGAGTCGAAGCCTCCGTTTGACTCAGCGCTGGTGCGGATGGGTGATCGCACTTTGGCGCTGGGTGAGGTCCGCGTCGCCGCTGCGGTGGCGCGAATCCGAAAGGGCTTCGAGTCTGGTCAATGGCCGGGAGCGCTCGACGGCGTGACAGAGATCAACGCGCCCGAGCACCGGCTCTCTGACGTTGGCGATGCGGTGATGTATGAGCCCGTGACCGAGGACGACATCCCGTTCTGAGGAATCGTGATGACCGAACCACCGAAACTGACCGAGGCCGATCTGGACGAGACGTTCGCCGAATACGAGCGCCGCAAGGCGCGCGGCGAAGTGCCCGAGGAAGACCCGCCGGAGCCGCCGGCGGAGCCATCCGGCGAACTGCCCTGGAAGGGCGCGATCCACGAGGACCATCAATCAGTGATGGAGCCCGATCCCTGCCCCGAGCCAGTGACCGCGCTGGCGAAGGCCGTCGATGAGAACGACGACTCGGCCGGCGTCCGCGCGGTCATGGCCATGCCCGAGATGAAGAACCGCATCACGCTCGGGCAACTGCAGGCCAACTATGACTGGTTCCGGAAACTCGCGTTGGCTCACGCCCATGCGACGGGCGACGGGTCGGCCAAGTCTGTCGCTCAGTTGCTGGTGAAGATCGTGTGGGGCACGTCCTTGGGTTTCAGCCCGGCGGCGGCGTTCGGGGGCATCCACTTCGTCGAGGGCGTTCCGACCCTCGGCGCGCACGCGATCGCGGCTCTGGTCAAAGCGGCCGGCTGGAAAATCCAGGTCAGAGAATCTGACCCTCCCGGCCAGTGGTGCGAGGTGACGTTGACCAAGCCCGACGAGCCGCCCGTCGTGTTCAAATACACGATGGAGATGGCGCAGCAGCAAGGGCTTGTCAGGGATCGAGGACCGTACAAGAAGCACCCGTGGAACATGCTCTACGCCCGGGCGCTCGCCGTCGCGGGCAGACGGGCGGCGCCCGAGATGCTGACCGGGCTGTACGTTCGCGAGGAGATGGACCTGATGAACGACGACGCCGGCCGGGACGACGACATGCGGCGCCGGCTCGGACTCGACGCATCCGATCACGCATCGACGGACGCCGACGAAACCACGGGGTGAGCCGCGAGAGCCCCTCATTTGCACGGCTCTGAACGGCCGTGAAGGCATGGGCGCCGAGATGGGCGTCCTTCTCAAGGTCGTCGGCGGCCCGGCCTGCCATCCGCGGCGGCCGCCAGCACGAGCGGACGCGCCCATTCGCGTCCGCCGCCCCCGGTTGTCTCTCCCGTCGACCGGGGGCTTCTCTCACTCTTCTCCGCTCGACCGGGGCCAACGTCCCGGTCGGGCGTTATGGGTGCCGATCCCGACACCTCCCGTGGCTGGGTGTGCGTGACCACTGACTTCTGGGAAAGTGAGTGGTTCGACTCGGTGCCCGAGGAGCACCGGGCGGTCGCTCGGGGCCTGTGGGTGGCCATATTGGGCTGGGCGAAGGCTCACGGCCGCTCTAAGCCCCGTTCGGTCATCATCCGGCCCCGTTGGGTGGCCGACTTTGGCGCCTCTCAGGAGGCGTTTGAGGCCCTTCTGAGGGCTGCTGAGAAAGATGGGGCGATCACCCGTGATTCTGCTGGCTCCGGTGTTCGTGGCGAAAAGATCGTGATCGTCAACTGGGACCGCTACCAGTGGGGCGCCTCTCGCAAGGGTCGATCTCGTTCCGAAGATTCTGAACGTTCGGAAGATTCCGAATCTTCTGCTTTGTCGGAAGATCCGACCCACAACACAACACAGACACAGACACAGAGAGAGAATCAGACGGAGAGTGCTAGCGCACTCCCCGTCTTTCCGTCACGATCGCAAGCGGATCGTGACTGGAACCCGCCGGCGGGATGCTTCGGACTCGCCAAGTACGGCGTGGTGCTCGATCCGTCCGTCCCCGCACTGGTCTGGCGTGACCCGGAAACCGAGGCCGAGGCGTACCGCCGCTGGCAAGCCGCGTATCCGGACATCGACGTACGCAAATGCGTCGCAGCGTGCGTGGCCTACTTCGCGAACGTCAACCCCGGCAAGGGCAGACGCACCAGATCATGGCCGCGCCGCATCGGCCAATGGCTGACTCGGGATCAGGGCGCGGCCGGGGTCCGCGTCTCCGCACGGACAGCCCGTTCGGACGACGCCACGCGCGAAGCGGAGAGGAGGCTCGCCGATGGATCGTGACGAATCGGCAACGTTCATCCGTTTGATCAGCGCCCATTTCCCGAAGCATGAGATGTCCGCCGATCAACTGGTCGAGATCGCACGGGCGCTACGCAGCGTCTCGGTCACGGCTGCGAGAGAGGGGCTCGCCCGCGTCGTCCGAGAGTGCAGATACCCGACGCCGGCGCCGGCGGACATCATCCGGTGCGCCAGGGCGGCGCAGGACAGGATCGACGAAGACCGAGATCGGCAACAGTGGGCCGCCCGCGCTGGCGCCGAACGAAGAGAGGCGCACGAGGCGCAGCGCCGCGAGATTCGGGAGTTCAGATCATGGTGGGACAAACTCTCGATCAACGAGAAGCGCGCGCTCATCATCCGCGCGATGGAGTCGGCTCCGAAGTTCCTCGCGGAAATGTTGATGCGTAAGCCCATCGACCCCGGCGGCGGCGACGTGCCCAAGTCGTGGCGCACGGCGTTGCGCGCTGTGCGTGACGCCAAGAGTGGATGCGGACATCCATGAACCAGACTCAGAGACAACTCACACTCCGGCTTCCGTGGCCGCCCAGCGTGAATCACTATTGGCGTACGGCGCGCGTCAAGCGTGGGTGCCAGACCTACGTCTCTCGTGAGGGGAAGACGTACAGGCGGCGTGTGTGCGACAGAATCAGTCTCGCGCACGATGATTTCAAAGCGCTCGAAGGCCCGGTCGGGTTGCGCATCCTCGCGCACGCTCCCGATGCGCGTAAACGCGACCTTGACAACACGATGAAAGCGCTGCTCGATGCGCTCCAGGCCGCGGGCGTCTACACCGACGACAGCCAGATTTGCGACATCCACATCAGCCGTCGGCGCATCATCAGGCCGGACGGGATGGTGATCGTCACCGCCAAGGAGGTCGCGTATGAAGATTGAGACAAAGACCCCTGTCCAGGAAGCCATACTCAAGCGTCGATGCGCTTGCAAGTATCTTCTCGGTCACCCCGATAGTTCGGTGCCGACGAACACACGCATCAGGGAGCCGACCGCGTGCGCGCTGCGGCGTTTGATCTGGTGGTGGATGCGATGCGCCCCGTGGCGCGGGTATCTGGGGCCTGCCGCTGAGGCCGCCGCGTGTCATGTCGCGCGGACACGAAACTATATGAGCGTGGTCATCGAGGTTGACGAACGGGCCATGAGGGCGGCGTCCCTGATCCAAGAAACACAGATTGACTGGCGCAGGATCGCTCTCTGCGAGTCCGTCGCTCCAGAATCATTCACGCAGGCCGATCCGGTGAAAGTGCGACAGCTCACGATGCTGATCGCTATCCCGGAGTATTCATGCAGAAAGAAACAGATAGCGGATCGGTTGCCTCTCTGGGTGAGGCCTGGACAATACGGAAACTATGATGTCTGAGAAAAACAAGAAGCAACAAGACGCCAAGATCATCGTGCCGAAACATATGAAAGGCCGCGAGGCCGGCCTTCACGCGTTCAATGTCGTCATCGACCCATTACTCATGAAGTTTATCGATCACAAGAATCACGTTGTTCCTGGGATATGCCAACTGGATATGTCAGGTGTCGAATCTATCGATTATGACGCCGCGCATGAGTTGATGACGCGCCTCCAAACATCCATATGGCCGTCGTGGCCTGAAGGCGTAGCGCTTCAGTTCATCAACATGAATCCGAGTGTCGGAAGAACTCTGATGCGCGCGAAGGCCGATGTCATGGCCGAACAGGAGGGGAACAACGACGGCTAAGACCCCTATCGCGTCACGTCGCGTCCCGCGGCCGGCGTCGAGCGCGGCGCGCCTCAAGGCGCGGTGCGTCTCGCTGTTCCTGCTGGGCGGAGACGAGGCGCCCTTCATCGAGTCGGATTACGGCGGCGCACAGCGCCGGGCGATGCTGGCCGCCATGCGGCGCCTGTCGTGGTGGTGGATGCGCTCCTCCCTGTGGTCCGTCGCGCTCTCGTGGCAGGAGATCGCGTCGGCTTACGGCAAGCGCGCGCACTCAACGATCCGGATGGCGCTCCGGGGCGCGCCGAGCCTCGAGGAGGCGTCCTCAGCGCTGTGCTTCCGCAACGCGCTGGCGCTGTGGGAGTACGCCATGTCCGCCAGGCCCATAGACCCGGACCGGTTCGCGCCGCTGCCCCGGCTGTGGGTCGCGGCGATGGCGTCGCGCGTCGCGCCGGACGCCGTCGACCGCTGCGCCCCGATGCTGGCCAAGTGGGCCGTCGGCGGGGAGAGACTTTGATGAACATGCGCGAGGAGCGCACATCATGAAGACCACGCTCAGGGACCTCATCGAAGCCGGCACGTTCAGCCTCGACAAACCGCGGCCTCCACGCGCGATCGATCCGCACAAACTCCCGCGCGGGGGCGGAT
>RFGH01000105.1 GCA_003696675.1 Planctomycetota bacterium | reverse complement strand
CTCAAGCGAGCAAATTCCGAGCTGCGGGCTTACTTGAACTGGAGATAACACGGAGACCGGTACAAATACGATGAGCATTTATGTTTTTGACCCACGCACCGGACAATTCCGGGGCAAGCGCGAGGGAAGCGTAGAGTTGGTGCACTTGCGCCGGAAACTGCCGATCCCGACGATCAAGGCCGGACCGTTTGCCGGCGAAGTGGCGGTGCGGGATGAGGCGGACATGGAGCCGCTGCCTGCGGACTACGACCCGGCGGTGAGCCGCACGCCAATTCCACAACCGGACGGCACCTGGAGAATTGAGCCGCTAAGCGAGGAGGAGAAAACCGCTCGACAAGAGAAGGAAGCCGAAGCCGTCCGGGAAGCGAGCGACCGCACGGCACTGAAGGACGGCGTAGCGGAACTGCGCAAGATCGCCAACGGTACAAGCACGCGGTCTGTCGCCGAGCAGCGGGCGCTGCTTGCTCTGGCGATGATCTATGTGCTGCGACGTGTGGAGCCGGCTCTTTTTGCAAAACCACAACCTCTCCAAAGAAAAGGTTCGCCTCTTGCCGGCAAGCGGCAGGGTGCGCAAGGCGAGCCTAGATAGCCCCATACCGATGCAACTCACGACATTCAGAGGTGACACCCCCCCCTGGCTTGTGCCGACAAGCTGGTATGGTGTGCCGGGTGACTATGGGGACGGTTGGAATCTGATATGGACGCTCAAGTCCTCGGGCGATGACCCCGATTCGGCAGCGCTGGCGCAGTTAACTTCTGGTGCTGGGATAACGCCTATCGGCGGGTCGTCTGTCGTTAAGGTGCAGCTCACTCCGACGGTTACCAACGCTCTGCCGGTCGGAAAGACCCTTCACTGGGATATTCAGGCGCAAAACACGACGACCGGGGAAATCCGAACGGTGGCGCGGGGCACGCTCTACGTTGACACCGACGTCACGCGGGAGACGACCATTTCAGTTCCTGTTTACACGCTTGCCCCTTCCGCTCTTGACCCATCGACAAGCCGCGCCGGCGTCATCGCGGCTCCATCCTCCGGCGTGGATGCGGTGCAGGTGTTGTTCAGCCCGCCATTCACCAGTCCACCCAGAACCGTGGTGGTGACACCCTACTCGCCAACCATCGCATACATCGACCCATCCTCAATCACTGCCGAAGGATGCACGATCCGCTTTGCCGGGACAGTAGACGCAGGCACCGAATGCGGGTGGGTTGCCGTCCTGTAATCGACTGCGCTCGACGAACCAGAGTATCCCCTATAATGACACACCACAACGGCAGGAAACATGGATTAATAGCCGGAATTGTTCTGGCGTCCTCGCTCATCCTGGGCGTGGCCGCGTTTGGGCCGATTCGTGATTTGCTCATAACCGGCACCGGGAGCAAGGTGCTCACCGGGGCAACGCTGACGGTTGAGCCGGGCGCAACGGTCGTCGTTGACGGAACGCTCGACCTGACCAACGGCACCGCAATCGGCATCAGCGGCGGTTACGGCGGCGCGGTAGACAGCGTGTTTGGCCGCACAGGCGCAGTCGTGGCCCAGTCTGGAGACTACGACGACAGCCAAATCACGGCCGCACCGACAGCAACGCACTACAGTCCCGCAGCCGGCAACGTCGAGGCCCACCTGTCTGCTATTGACTCGGCGCTCGGGGGCAAGCAAGCCGCGAACACACACCTTGACGACCTCGCCGACGGCACCTTGAGCGGCACGAAGGTGGGATCGGGGATCAACGCGGACAACATCACGACGGGGACTGTCGCGGATGCCCGCATCGCCTCGACCATTGCGAGGGACAGCGAAGTGTTGACCCGCACCAACACGACGGCCTACACGCCAACCCTTGATTACCACCCGGCGACGAAAAAATACGTGGACGACTCCGTCGCTGCGGCGGGTGGCGGCGACATGACCAAGGCGGTGTATGACCCGAACGACGACGGGGTTATTGCCGCCGCCCAGCTTGATTCGGACCTCGCCACCGATGCCGAGGTCGCGGCAGGGTATCAGCCCCTGGACAGCGACCTCACCGCGATCGCCGGGCTGCCCACGACTACCTTCGGGCGCAGCCTGTTGACGCAGACCGATGCCGCTGCGGCTCGCAGCATGCTTGGAGTAGGTATCGGGACGGACGTGCAGGCATTTGACGCCGATCTGTCCAGCCTGGCGTCGGCAACGGGCACCAACTCGCTCTACTACCGCAGCACCGCAGACACGTGGGCGCCGGTGACGATCGGCAGCGGACTCACGTTCAGCGCCGGCACTCTTTCCGCTTCGGTTGGAGGCGGCGGGACGGTGACAAGCGTGGGTCTGTCCCTGCCGACGATCTTCGCAGTGTCCGGCTCCCCTGTGACAACCAGCGGGACCCTGACCGCGACGCTCACAGATCAGTCGGCGAACACCGTATTTGCCGGCCCGTCTACAGGCCCCGCAGCCGCCCCCACCTTCCGGGCACTCGTTGCTGCCGACATACCAGACCTCTCCTCCATCTACCAGCCGCTCGACGCCGATCTCACCGATTTGGCTGACGGGAGCCTCTCGGGCACAAAGGTGGGATCGGGGATCAACGCGGACAACATTACCGTGGGCTCACTTGCCGAGGCGCGTATTGATCCGGCGATTGCCCGCGATTCGGAGGTCTTGACGCTCACCAATACAACCGTCTACACGCCGACGGCGAACTACCACCCCGCGACGAAGAAGTATGTCGATGATTTGGTTGCGGCGGCTGGCGGCGGTGACATGCTCAAGTCGGTTTACGATCCAAACGACGATGGCATTATCGCGGTTGCTCAATTGGACCCCGCTGTCGCCACGGACGCTGAGGTCGCCGCTGCATACCAACCCCTCGATACCGACCTCACCTCAATCGCATCGCTGACCACGACGGCATTCGGGCGCGGGCTCCTGACGGAGACCGACGCTGCCTCGACGCAAACCACGCTTGGTCTGGTGATCGGGACGGACGTGCAGGCCCACGACGCCGATCTTGATGATCTGGCCGACGGGCTGCTCACTGGGACGAAGGTGGGTGTGATGGTGGGGGACGCGGGCGCAGGTGGGGCCAGCGGCGCAGTCCCGGCGCCGGCTGCGGGCGACGCGGCCGCCGGCAAGTATCTCTCCGCCGCCGGTACCTGGAGCGTGCCGGCCGGCGGCGGCTCCGGCGACATGACCAAGGCGGTGTATGACCCGAACGACGACGGGATTATCGCCGCCGCCCAGCTCGATTCCGCCGTGGCGACGGAGGCGGAGGTGGCCGCCGG
>RFGH01000104.1 GCA_003696675.1 Planctomycetota bacterium | reverse complement strand
GGGCGTCGGCGACGGGGCGGGTGGGTCTGGTGCGGGCGGATCTGCCCCGCCCGGCGTGGATGCTCAGCCCGTTGACGGGTGTTTATGAGCTGGTGCGTGATCGGGACAGCGTGGGGGTGTCTTTCCCGGTGCACGGGGCGCACTGGCGGATGATCGGGGCGACCGCCTGTGTCGGGGGGGCGTTGCTGCTGGTGGCCCGGGCGGTTGAGGTGGCGTCGCGTCGGCGTGGCGCGTAGAGTGCCCGTCCGAACCACGAACGCGCCACGGAGGTTTGCGCATGGATGTCATCACCCCGGAAGAGAAGGCCAAGCTGCAGAGGCGGCTCGAGGAGCTGATCCGGAACCGACCGGTGATCACGCAGCGCATCGCCGAGGCCCGTGCCCTGGGCGACCTGAAGGAGAACGCCGAGTACCACGCCGCCCGCGAACAGCAGGGGTTGGAGGAGGCGGAGATCCGGCGTTTGGAGGAGCGGCTGCAGAACGCGCATGTGGTCGATTCGGCCCGGATGGCGGACGGGGTGGTGTTCATCGGTTCGACGGTGCGGATCCGCGAGGTGGGGGACGATGAGATCGAGACCTACCGGCTGGTTGGCGAGATGTCCGGCGCGGACGACTCGGATGTGATCGAGGTGACCGCCACGAGCCCGTTCGGTGAGGCGTTGATGAAGGCCCGCGTGGGCGAGGTGGTGCGTGTGAATGCACCGCGGGGCGTCAAGCGGTTTGAGATCATCGAGATCCTGTGACCCCCCCGCCCCCCGGTCGGGTGGGCTGAAACCGCGGGCGTGGGAAATCGGAAGAAGTCCGTCACGCACCGTGTCGGGCAGGCGGTATCGTCACGCGGATGCCCCGATGGGGGGCTTCGGGGAGAGTCAGCATGACCGTTGGACATCATTCGTCGTTCCGTCGTCTGTTCCGGCGTGCCGGGGCGTTGGGGTTGGTTGCGTTGTCGGGTCTGCCGCTGGGGGCGTGCGGGTCGTACCAGCGGGTGATCTATGAGGATCGTGCGATGACGGTGGCGCATGTCGCCGGGTCGGCGTTGTCGGTGGTCAACGCGAACGGCTCGGTGACGGCCGAGCGGTCCGACCGGGCGGGTGTGCTGGTGGAGGCGAGGCTGTTTTCGGATGATGCCGAGCGGCTGGCGTTCGCGACGCTGCGTGCGGACCGGCAGGGTGACGATTCGCTGCGTGTGTGGGTGGAGTGGCCTGGCGAGCGGCGGCGGGGGACCGAGGGCGGCAGCATCCGTGTGTTCACGCCCGGGGCGGACGGCGTCAGCGTGCGTTCGTCGAACGGGTCGGTCGTGCTGTCGGGGCTGGGCGGGCTTGCGGATGTGACGACCTCGAACGGGTCGGTGGTGGTGCGCGATCACGCCGGCGATGTGCGGGCCACGACCTCCAACGGATCGGTGCGGGGCGAGGGGGTGTCGGGGTCGATCGAGTTTGATACGACCAACGGGAGCGTGGTGGTGACGGATGCGCGGGGCCCGGTGCTGGCGGAGACGACGAACGCATCGGTCACGGTGCAGACGGCCGACGGCAACCCCGGGCCGGTGCGGGTGCGGACGACGAACGGGCAGGTGCAGCTCGATCTCGGCTCGGGATTTGTGGGGTTGCTGCGGATGGGCACCTCGAACGGCTCGATCCGCGTGCGTGGGCTGGAGGGGGCCGAGCTGGTGGAGTGCCGCGACAACTTTGTGGAGCTGCGGATCGGCAAAGACGAGACGGTCAGCGCGGTCAAAACGAGCAACGGCTCGGTCCGTGTGAGGGGTTCAGAGCCGTCGCGTGGTTCGTCGGACTGAGTGTGGCCCCTTGCGGGGCGTTGGTCAGTCGCTCTTCTTGGCGTCAATCAGCGCCTTGATCGCGGCGGGGGGCGCGAAGACAGAGTCGTCGACGGAGTTCACCTCGACGGAGTCGATGGTGATGATGACTTCCTGCGGGCCGAACTTCTGGACCATCTTGGTGGCCATCTGCATGCCGCCGAACTCCTTGTAGTCGGAGAGGACGGTGGTGATCTCGAGGTCGCCCATCTGGGAAGGCTGGATGCCCTTGGTGCCGATGAGCATGCCGGAGTCGACGCTGTAGTAATGATTGGACTCGTCGCCGTCCTTGTCGATGAGGTGGATGTGGTGGGCTTTCTTGCCCTCGAAGGTGGTCTCGCCCTTATAGGCGATGGTGGGGTAGAGCTCGCGGAACTTGACCTGGGCGGCGGGGTCGGCCTGCTCCTCGATGGCATCGACTTCTTCTTTGCTCATGAGGCGGGGGCCTTGGAGGGGGTCGCTGCTCCAGCCGTGGGTGCCGTCGTATCCGGTTTCCTGCTTGCCGAAGCCGGGCATTTCCATGACCATCATCATCTTGCCCGGAGTCTTGTTCATGATGGTCATTTTGGCGTTCATGCCGGCCATGGGGATGGTCATGGAGGCGGTGACCTTGGTGGACTCGATGGACTCGATGAGTTCCTTGCCGCCGATCTTGGCGACGAAGGCGTCCATGATTTCGATGGCCTTGGCGTCCTGCTTGACTTCGGCCTTGGTTTCGGGCTCGGTCTCGACGACGGCGGTGAGGTTGGTGGCGGCGCCGGCGAGGGCGGTGATGGAGGCGAGGCCGAGGGCCAGGCCGGCGAGCAGCTTCTTGCGATCCATGTTGATACTCCGTTTCAGTTATCGTTCGCGGTCGGTTGCGCCGCGGTCTGGTTTACGATCCAGTGCGCCGCCTCACGCAGGGGCGCGTCGATGCCGTCGAGCAGGTCTTTCCTGTTCAGAGGCACCTCGACATCGGCGGGGACGCCGTCGCCTTCGAGGCGTGTCCCGTCGCTGTTGACATAATCGGCGATGGCGTGGAGGAGGACATCGCCGGAGGGCAGTCGGTCCATGGCGGCGGGGAGGGCCATGCCGGCGGTGCGTTGGCCGAAGGTGGTGATCCGCCCGATGGCTCGCATGCCGCCTGCGAAGACCTCGCTTGTGCTGGCGCTGGCGCTGTCGATGAGCATGGCGACGGGGCCGGTGAAGGGCGGCAGGCGTTCTCCGGCGCTGGTGACGGCGACGGGTTCGGCGTTGAACTGGAGTTCGGCGCCGCGCATCGACATGGTGCCGAGGTTTTTCTTTTCTGTGACGAAGAATCGACCGAGTGCGCCGGCCATGGCGCCGACGCCGCCGGGGTTGCCGCGGAGGTCGATGATGACGCCGTCGGCGTCCTTGAACTCATACATGGCGCGCTCGAACTGCGGGGCGACGGGGATCATAAAGATGTTGAAGGCGATGTAGCCGACTTTGGCGTCGGGGTCGCCGGTTTCTTCTGCGGTGAGCCAGCGGTGCTCGAAGTAGGTGTTGATGGTGGGCAGGTTGCCGAACTTGACGGGCATGCCGGGGGGGTTGTTGCGCATCAGGTCGAGGGTGTGCTCGGCGTCGGCGCCGTCGAGGAAGGTGATCTCGATGGTGGTGCCGGGGCGGCCGTCGATCATGCGCTCGATGGTCTGGAGGGCGTAGATCTGGCTGGTGTGCTCGCCGACGGCTTCGGCGAGGTCGGTGATGATGGCGGTGATGTCGCGGTCGCGGACTTTGCTGATGATCCAGCCGGTGCGGACGCCGGCGCGTTCGGCTGCGGACCCGGTGCGGATGGCGGTGACGATGGCGCGTCCATCGATCACGCGGAAGTCGATGCCGGGGTCGGCGTTGCCGTCACCGTCGCCGGTTGGGATTTCCGGGGTGGCGGAGTTGTCCGCGGTGGCGGTCTCGGCCAACGCGTCGGGGGTCTCGACTTCCTGGGGGATGATGCCGAAGTGGCTCTGGTTGAGCCGGGAGACCATCTCGTTGATGAGGGCGCGCATCTCGGCGCGGGTGCGGGCCATTTCGGCGCGGGGGCGGAGTTCGTCGCGGACGGCGTTCCAGTCGACGCCGTTGTAGTTCTCGTCGTAGTGGGTGTCGCGGACGAGTTCCCAGGCCCGGTCGAAGTCGGGGAGGTACTTGCCGGGTTCGCCGGCGGGCTGTTTTTCGGCGGCGCCGGTGCCGCCGGAACCGGAGCATCCGGGCACGGCAACAAGCCCGACGGCCAGCAGCCCAGCCGAGGCGATGAACAGGGCGAGTCTGGTTCGACGCATCAATCCCTCCGAGGATGGCTTGGGGTCATCCTAGGTTCCGGGCAGGGTGTACCGGGCATCGGGCATCAGGCTGCGGTGCGTTGGGTGTCATCACCACCTGATCTGGTGGGGGCGGGCCCGGGTGCGTCGGCGGCGAAGACCGTTGCCGGGTCGGGCGTGCGTCCGCTGAGGGCGGCCGCGTGGACACGCATGATCCAAGCAGGGGTCACGGCGTAGGCCTTGCGGAGTTTGCGGGCCGTCCGGGCGTAAAAGTGGGCTTGGGCACCCTGTGCCACCCAGGTGCCGGCGATGAGGGCGGCGTAGACGGCGTGGTGGGCCAGGCGTACGAGGCTGTTGGTCAGGGAAGCGAGTTCTGGCGCGGCCCCGGCGAGTTGGGTGTCGATGGTGGAGGGGGGCGGCGCTTTGAGCAGGTTGACGACGCCGTAGACGGTCAGGGCGATGGCCAGGCGGATCTGGTTCCACGCGAGGGCTTTGAGGGTGGGCGGATCGAGGCTGCGGAGCGCCTTGCCCAGGGAAATCTCTCGGAGTCCGAGGATGATGAGGGCGGCGGCGAGTGCGATCTGCAGGCCCGAGCCGAGGGAGAAGGGGAGCGAGGCGGTGCCGCCGAGGAGCATGATCCAGCCGCCGGTGGTGGCGACGCGTTCGGCCCGGCGGACGGGTCGGAGGGCACGGGCGGAGCGGGCGATCTCGGCGTAGTCGGCCAGGGCGAGGGGGCCGGCGTGGGGGTGCGGGATCGGTGGGGTCTGGGTCACGAGGTGGGGATCGGGCCGGGGG
>RFGH01000103.1 GCA_003696675.1 Planctomycetota bacterium | reverse complement strand
CTGAGGGTGGAGAACCTCGATTCCTCACCGTTCCGACGTAGTGAAACGGGACCGTCGCAGGAAGGCGTGAGGGGGGATTGGGTGCGAGGCGCGTGACGGCGGCGCACGTCTGCCGTGCCGGTGGATCCCGGCTTGAGCAGGCGTCGCGGCGCCGTGTGTGGTGGAGCAGCGGCAGCCCGATCAGGGGGCTCGGACGGGTGCAGCCCGTACGAAGGGCTGTGCGGGGGGGAAGGATCCTTCGGGGAAGAGGACGTCGAGGATTCCGGCGCGCAGGCACTCGGCAGCGCGGCGGAAGTCGGCGACGAATTGGGCGTAGGCCCGGCGTAGCTGCTGGAGGTTCTCGCCCCGAGCGTGGAAGTCGGGAGCGGGGGAGCGCTCGGCTCGTTCCGGTCGAGCGTAGGGATCCTGACGGCGCACGGCTCGGGCGCCGAGGACGCTTGCTCCACGCCGGCGTCGGTCGGCGGCGGCGTCCTCTACGATGGTCTCGATCAGCTCGGCGACGCGTCGCCGGTACTCCTTGGGCGGCAGATGCCGCCAGCACGGCAACGGTTCGAGGTGCAGGGTCTCCGGGGTGGCGTGACGGTAGGGGTCGGGGTCCTCGCCCCGTCGTCGCGCGCGTCCTTCGCGGGTGCGATCGAACCACCAGCCCTTGAGGGGCCGGCCTCGTGCGAGGGCCTTGGCGCAATGGACGCCCGGCCAGTCGTACGGACTGGCGACCAGGTCCTCCTTGGTGCCTTGGGCGAGAAGATACCGCAGGCGTTGCAGCTGAGTGCGCTCGTCGTCGGCGACGACCACGGCGTGGTAGCGCTGGCTCCAGATCCTCTCGGACCAGCCGTGGAGGCGGTGGACCTCCTTGGCCAGCTTGGCGTTGAGGTAGCCCATGAAGCGGGCCAGCAGCTGCGCGTCCTCGACCCAGAGCAGCAAGTGGTAGTGGTTCGAGAGCACGGCCACGGCGCACAGCTTCAGGGGGTACTTGCGCTGCGCTCGGGCGAGGGTGCCGACCACGCTGTGATTGAGCTCCCGGTCGGGCCGGAGCAGGAAGCGGCGCTGGATGGTCCGGGTGGTGATCTCCACCAGGGCGCCGCCAGGGGGTATGTAGCGGAGTCGTCTAGCCATAACACCCCTATAAGACGCAGACCCCCCCAGGATCTTCGCCGGGGTCCCAGCTTGGCCCAAAAAAAAGGCTGGCACCTTCGTCGGCATCCGAAGACGGGCCGAAAAAAGGCTGGCACCTG
>RFGH01000102.1 GCA_003696675.1 Planctomycetota bacterium | reverse complement strand
CCGGCCGCCGGCTGAACGGCCGGGCGCTGGTGGCTCGGCAGCGTGCTCTGCCACCACCCGGATGACCTGCTGAGAGGATCGATGGCGCCGCCGGCGTCGCGAGGAGGTTCCAATGGCCCAACGCTTCCGCGTCCCCCATACCCTGATCCTGCTCTTCGGCATGATCGTCGCGGCGCTTCTCCTGACCTACGTCCTGCCCCAGGGCAGCTTCGAGCGGGTGACCAACGAGGCCGGGCGCGAGATGGTGGTGCCGGGCTCCTACGCCCCGGCTGAAGAAACCGTGTGGCTGTCGCCGCTGGCGGTCTTCACCGCCATCCCCAAAGGCTTCGCCGCCGCCCAGGAGATCATCTTCTTCGTCTTCCTGATCGGCGGCTTCTTCGGCGTGCTGCGCGCGTCCGGAGCGGTCGATGCCCTGATCGGCGTCCTGCTCGAGACCCTCGGCAAGCGGCCCCTGCTGTTGATCGCCGGCGGCGTGGTGCTCTTCGCCCTCGGCTCCTCGACCATCGGCATGGCGGAGGAGTACCTGCCCTTCGTCCCCATCCTCCTCGCCCTGGCGATCGGCCTGGGGTTCGACGCGGTGACCGCCATCGGCATCCTCTGCGTCGGCTACGGGGTGGGCTACGGAGTGGCGGTGATGAACCCCTTCACCGTGCTCATCGCCCAAGAGGTGGCCGGCCTGCAGCCGACCTCGGGCTGGTGGTACCGGCTGCTGATCGCCGTCCCTTTCATCGCCCTCGGGGTGCACCACGTATGGCGCTACGCCCGTCGCGTGCAGGCCGACCCCAGCCGCAGCCTGGTGGCCGACGTCGAGGTCGACCCCACCCTCAAGCTCGACGGCCACCCGCGTCTGACCGGCACCCACAAGCTGATCCTCGCCCTCACCGGCGCCGCCCTGGTGGTGATCATCTACGGCCTCTCCGAGCTCTCCGGCTGGCATTGGTACGTCGAGGAGATGGGCGCCTTCTTCGTCGGCCTGACGGTGCTGATCGGGCTGATCGCCCGGATCGGCGGCGACCGCGTCGCCGAGTCCTTCTGCCACGGCGCCGCCGAGCTCACCACCACCGCGCTGCTGATCGGCTTCGCCCGCTCGATCCTGATCGTCCTCGAGCAGGGCAACGTCATCGACACCATCGTCCAGGGCATCGCCGCCCCGCTGCAGTACGTCGGCCCCTCCGTCGCCGCCATCGGCATGCTGGTGGTGCAGAGCCTGTGCAACCTCTTCATCCCCTCCGGCAGCGGCCAGGCCTACGTCACCATGCCGATCATGGCCCCGGTCGCCGACCTGCTCGAGATCAAACGCCAGGTCGCCGTCCTCGCCTACCAATTCGGTGACGGCTTCACCAACATCCTGGTCCCCACCAACGCCGTCCTGGTCGGCATCCTCGGCCTCGGCCGCATCCCCTACGATCGCTGGCTGCGTTTCATCCTCCCCTTCATGATCAAAGTCTGGATCCTCGCCGCCCTGGTCCTCATGACCGCCGTGTGGATCGGCTATGCGTGAGCGAGATGTCGCGACCACAGACTATAACTCACTTCAAAAAATCCAAATGCCCATCCGATCCGCCATGGCTCTATTCACCAATTCAATCACGAAGATGACAACACAATGTATGGTAAATTTCCGCCCAAGACGGCCGCCTTTCCAATCCGATTCATTCTAATTCTGATTCTTGCGGCACTCCCATCGCGGGCCCTGGGTAGCCAGGAGCTCGAATTGTCGCCAACCATGGTGCAATGCCTACTCCCCACGAATAGCGAATTCTACGGCACTTTTTGTCATCTACTTACAGTCTTCCTTGAGGAATCGCTTGCTGGGCACGGTTACGCATTCGTGTCGGAGAGTGCTCCGGTCGGCGTCGAGTCCGGCCTTCGAGGCTCGATGGACATCATCGACTATATAGCCCGGCACTCCTCGCAGGCTGGGCCTCATTACATCGGTCTGGTGCAGGGCGACGTAGCCTACTACTTCACCAACGGCGGGAATGCGTTTTATCCAACTCCGCATGCTGATCGCCGAAGCGTCTCATCTTTAGTGAGAGCATTTCCGGAATACTTGTTCATCTATTCCGAGGATTCATCGCCCGGTCGTGATTACGCCACGCATCTCCGATCGTGGGAGGCCTTGTACGTGGGTTCGCTGGGGAGTGGTACTCTGATTACAGCAAGTAACGTACTCCCGATCCTTGATGGCAATATCTATGAGCCGACTGAGCACCCCGCAATACAATCTAGCTCGTTTTTGCAGGCGCTGAGCGACATGGAAGAAGGTGCGGACGACGGTCCTGCACGATGGGGCGGCGTGACCGTCTCGTCTGGAATACCATCTCGGGTCCGCGGGCGCCTCGGCGCAGGCCGAGGAGAGTTGTTGACTCTGACTGAGAGCCAAGCACGGCATATCGCCAATGCATTCTCGCAGTTCTATTCAACGGAAGAAAAAACTTTTTTCATCAATGGAAGTGCAAGAAGGTGTCGCCTGGTCAAGACGCCCGCTCTCCTGATAAGTGGAAAGTGGCTGCCCAAAGAGATAGCGGAGGCTGTGCGGGATTTTTTCCATACCCTAGATGAAGATGAAGGGAATCGCGACTCTCCGGCTCTGTCGATGGCGCTGGCAAAGCTGCCGTCGGATTTACGAAAAGATCTTTTGAGCGGCCTTGCGGCATACAAGGGCGAAAGGCTTGATCAGCAGATCCTTCCTCAGCACAGGTCCGTCGCCAATCTGCGCACAGACGGGGCGTACCCGGAATTGTGGATCCTGTTCATAAGCTTTGCGATATTTCTGGCCCTGGTAGCAAGGGCTCTAAGGCAGTTGAAGGCGAGCCACGCATTGCTGGGTATTTCTCCGCTGGTTACAGGGCCGATGGCGGCTGCATTTTGTTTGGCGTGGCTGCATTTTTGCCTGTTCGTCGTTTTTACTCTGGAATACCGATTCTACATGAATTATGGCACCGACGTTGTGTCCCCGTTCATACGATTCAACTACTCCGAGCTCTTCCCAATGGTCGCCAGGCATATCGCCAGTGCATTCTCATCACAAGATCTTTTCCCTGCGAATCGGCTCGCGCAGATCACATGGTTAAGTATACCATTGATGCTTGCCTTGGGTGGTTTCGCGGGAACTGTACATATTCTCATGCCGCCATTGTTTAGATACGTAAAGAGGAATCTGCAGAAAGGAGATGACGTGAAGCTTGAAAACCACATCGTCGTCTGCAACTGGCATCCGCACGCGGAGAACGTCGTTCGCCAATTGCAGGCACAAGCGCGGTTACAGGGCCGCGATCAACCCCGAATCCTTGTGATCACAAGCGACCTGGACAACGTCTCCTTGCCCGATTTGGGTAAGAGAACCGACGAGAAATTCGGCGAGTATAGGCTGTTCGCTGTTCCTCCACGAACCGGTGAAGATCCATATACCGACGACGTGATGCGAGTTCTCGCAATTTCAGCCGACCCTAAGAGCAGTGCTACGCTCAATCTTGTTCGAGTGGACTCGGCTGATACCGCAATCATTTTCCCTGACTCGAACGCGGATGATCCAGACAGCTCGACCGCCCTGATAGTGCTGGCGATTCAGCAGCTCAGCGGACACAGGGATAAACCGAAAATTATCGTCTGGTGCGCCGATTCAAACAACGTCGGCATATTCTTGGATGAGCGGTTCAGGCTGACCGACGTATGTTCAACCGAGTGGGCGTGGCGTGTAATCTGCCAGGCGACGTCGGTGCCGCACGTCAGCAACGTCTACAGAAGACTTATGACGTCAAGTGAAGACACAAACGAGTTCTATGAGCTGACGATTCCGGACAGTGCGCCGGAAATGATGTTCGGTTCAGTTCAGCAAATGTTTCTTGAGTACAACAAGGAGTGCGGGAGGATATCGCGGAGTATAAAGCGGCGGAATACCGTGTTGCCGGTCGGCTATTCCGAGAAGGATGACGATCGTCGCGTGCGCATTCATATCAACCCTGAGCCGGAGGAAAGGGTGGGGCCGGGCGATCATCTTCTTCTACTGACCTACAAAATGGACGACAGAATCAAGCGGAAGTTGGTGAAGCGCCTGCGCGAGGGCAACGGCATCGCGGGAGTACCGGAAGGTTGACTATCCAGGCGCTTCGGCTGATCCGCTCGCCAGCGGGTGAAGCGGCTCGGCGACAGCGTAGGCGAGCACGGGGGCGGCGAGGTCTCGGGTATGCTGCGGCGGATGGCGGACGTTGAGCGAGCTGCTGTGCCGCACGGGGGTGGGCGGTGGCGGGTGGT
>RFGH01000101.1 GCA_003696675.1 Planctomycetota bacterium | reverse complement strand
TGCATGCGCAAGATGCTCACCATCCTCAACGCCATCATCCGCGATAAACAACCATGGAACACCGCACCACACCCTTGACAACCAACACAGCCGCTCTGTGGTGTGGCTTTATCTGATGCGCCCGAGCGTCACCGCCGCATCCCAAAGAATGCACGCGCTCAGCCGATCCGGGCGTCCCATCTGCACTTGGCAGTTGTGCAGCAGCATCTGCGCATGCATCAGCGCCGCCCCAGACTCACCCGGATCGTCACTCCGGGCCGCCAACACCACAAACACATGAATCCCCCACGGGTGATTCGTCCCGTTGTCCGGCTGCAGCTCGGCCACCTGCCAGCGCGCCGCGTCGAGCGCCCGACCGATCATCCCCGGCTCGCCCCGGTCCAGCCCCAGCCGGAACAGGGCGTGCATGGCGCTCAGTTCCGTTTCGGTCCGCGACTCGATGGCGATCTCGCCCAGCGTCGGGTCCAGGGGCCCGACGCCCGAGCCGAAGTCGGCCACTGGGCTCTCTGGGTCGTGCACCGCCCACCAGAGCCGATCGTCGAGGTCGAGGGTGCCGCTCCGCGTGCCGGACGGCGACAGCCCGGCTGCGGCTGCGAGAAACGGCGTCACGACCCGCGCCCGGTTGCCCAGCTCGTCGCTGAACGCGTCCACGAACGCCCGGCGTTCGTCCGTGGTGGCGTCTGATCGCGTCAAGGGGGTGCCCTTCAGCGACCGCTCGGCCGCCGCCCGCAGCCGGGTCTGCCATGGCCCGATCAGCGTTGTGTCCGCGTGATTCACCTTGGATCCTACGAATGCGAAGGCTCGACCGATGCAAACGCGCCCCGCTACGCTCTGGCCCGTGCAGACGCTCACCCAGCCCGATCCCGCTCTGACACGCGGCTGCGTGCTCGTGCCGACCATGGGCGCCCTCCACGCCGGGCACGCCAGCCTGCTCCGCCTGGCACGAAAGATCGCTGATGAGCGGTCCGTGCCGGCGGTGGCGACGGTCTTCGTCAACCCGACCCAGTTCAACGAGTCGGCCGACTTCGATCGCTATCCCCGGACGCTCGAGGCGGACCTGGCGATGTGCGAGGCCGCGGGAATCGACGCGGTGCTGGCGCCGGATGCCGAGGTGGTCTACCCGCCCGACGACCCGGTGCCGGTGCCGAAGCTGCCTCCGGTCGCGACCCAGCCGGGGCTGGAAGACCACTTCCGGCCCGGGCATTTCCGGGGCGTTTGCCAGGTCGTGTCACGCCTGTTCGATCTGACGGAGCCCTCGGCGGGCGTGTTCGGCGAAAAGGATTGGCAGCAACTGCAGGTCGTCCGCGCCATGACCATCGCGCAGGGGCGCGGGGTGGAGATCGTGCCCGGCGAAACCGTGCGTGAGCCGGACGGGCTCGCCATGAGCAGCCGGAACACGCTGCTGGACAAGGCGGCCCGGGCGAAAGCGTCGGGCATCGCGGCCGCGTTGTTCCGTGCTGCCAGCCGCAAGACGCCCGCCGAGGCGGAGGATGCCCTCCGGCGCGTGCTCCGGGAGCGGGGTATCGAGCCGGAGTACGCCGTGATCCGTGACGCGGAAACGCTGCTGGACGCGGGCGAAGGCCCGTGCCGCCTGCTTGTGGCCGCCCGTGTGGGCGGCGTTCGGCTGATCGACAACACCCCGTGGATGCCCGCCTAGCCCGGTTGCCCACCTAGAGTGCCGACCCATGACCACCACGACCCTCGCCCAGACGCCCCTCCGCAACTTCCACCTCGACCACGGCGCGCAGATGGTCGACTTCGCCGGATGGGAGATGCCCCTCAAGTACCAGACCTCGGTCCGCGAGGAGCACGCTCAGTGCCGCGCCTCCGGGGCGATCTTCGATGTCTCCCACATGGGGCGGCTGAGCATCTCGGGTCTCCACGCCAAGCGTCTGCTCGAGCGGGCCTGCTCCCGCCGCATCGGCGACATGCAGGACGGGCAGTGCCGCTACTCGCTGATGTGCAACGCCCAGGGCGGCGTCAAGGACGATGTGATTGTCATGCGGATCGAGGCCGATGACTACCTCGTGGTTGTCAACGCGTCGAACCGGGCCAAGATCGTCGACCACCTCAAATCGCTCATCGCCGAGCGGTCGCTCAATGTCAAGTTCGAAGACCGCACCGAGAAGACCGCCATGGTCGCTCTCCAAGGCCCGCGCGTCATGGACCTGATCTCGGGTGTCTCCAAGGAGATCCCCAGCCTGAAGCGCTACCGCTTCGCGATCAAGAATCTGATGATTATGAAGCTCTTCGTCAGCCGGACCGGCTACACCGGCGAGGACGGGGTGGAGGTGATCCTCCCGGCGTCCGCGGTCGGCATGGCGATGAAGCTGCTGCTGAAGGATGTCAAGATGGACGAGGCCGACGCCCTGCTGCGTCCGGCCGGGCTGGCCGCCCGCGATTCCCTGCGGCTGGAAGCCGGGATGCCGCTCTACGGGCACGAACTGGGGGAGGAGATCAACGCCCTGTCCTGCGGCGTCGACTTCGCCATTTCGCTGGACAAGTCCGTCGAGAAGGACGGCGAGACCTTCGTCGGTCAGGAGGCCCTGCTCAAGACCCGCGAGGGTGGGGGGCCTGAGTCCAAACTCGTGGGCATCGAGATCGAGGGCAAGCGCACCGCCCGCCAGGGCATGCCCATCCTCGTGGGCGGCCAAGCCTCCGGCACCGTCACCTCGGGCTGCCTGAGCCCGACCCTCGAAAAGTCCATCGCCATGGGATTCGTCAGCGCCCAGCACGCCGCCGAAGGCGCCGAGGTCGCGATCGACACCGGCAAGGTCCAACTTGGCGGCCGGATCGTCCCCTTGCCTTTCTACAAGGCCCCCAAGAAGTAAGCCCGCCGCTTCACGGCTCCAGCATCGACTTGCCCGCTTCGCCCGGGTCCGGGCGGAGATGCCGGCCGAAGGCGTACATGAAGTGGAACACCAGGTTCATGCCCGCCACCGCGCCCGCAGTGATCAGGATAACCCGTCCCGTCGCCCCGACCCGAGACATCGTCCAGACCAACTGCCCCACGCACAGCAGCGAGACGAACACCAGGGTCGGGCCCCGCGGGATCCGCGAAACGACGAACGCACCCAGCGGTGCCCCGAACAGGACCACCGGCGACGCCGCCAGCCAGTTGCTGAACACCTCCGGCTCGACCGACCCGTCGATCACGCTCAGCCCTGTCCCGACCAGCGAGTTCCACGCCATCAGCACCACGCTGGTCGCGATCGCCGGTTTCAGGTCGGCCCGGTAGACCAGCACCAGCACGGTGTAGACGACCATGTCCACGCCCACACCGGTCAGCCCCGACGCGACGCCCCCGACCAGCCCGGCGACGATCCCGAACGCCGCGTCCCGCCGGGCGTCGAGCGTCGGCGCATGGTGGTGGGCCAGCAGGTCCCGCAGCTTGACCAGTGTCACCAGCCCGAACCCGCCCCACAGACAGGCGAAGGTCAGTTTTACCGCCGACCCCGGAACCCTCGGAAACAGCGCATAGTGCGTGAGCACCAGCGAAACCGCGGACGCTGTGCCGGCCCACAGCATCACCCGCCACGCCATCGGGCGACGCGCACAGAGCATGTAGATGCCGGCGCTCGTCATGCCGACCGACTGAATCAGGAAACTGAACTGGCGTCCGAACTCCGCCGGCTGATCGAACAGGAGTACCAGCACCGGGAATCCCACCGTCCCCCCGCCCATGGGTGTCGATCCGGCGACATAGGAACCCAGGGCCATGGCGACGGCGATGGGCCAGTGATCCGCGACGCGGTCCCACCAGCCGTTGGCGGCGACGAGCGCGGCCCAGGTCGTCAGGAAGGCGGCGACCCAGGCGAACCACGGCAGCATGGCCCGGCGCGCAGGGGTGGCGTGGGCGGGCGGCGGGCTCGCGGCGGGGGTGGTCATGGGCCTCTACGGGTTGGGCAGCTGGACCCACTTGCCTTGGGTGTGGCGGACGATCTGGCCGGTGGTTTCGTAGATGACCTGCTCGGCGATGTTGGTGCAGTGATCGGCCATGGTGACGGCCATGGCGGCGATGCCGTGGAGCTCGAAGGCGACATCGACGGTCATGCGTCCGTCTGCGACGCGCTGCTCGGCGTCGCGGACGATGAGGTCGTTGAAGTTGAGCACGGCGCCCTCGCTGGCGAGGACGGCGCCGGCGAGAGAGGCGTCGGAGGTGTCGAAAGCGCGGACGACATCGCGGATGATGCCGATGACCGAGTTGGTCATGACCTGCAGGGTCTTGGGGAAGGGGGTCGTGCGGTCTCCCAGGCGGATGACCTTTTCGGCGACCTCGGTGGTGGCGTCGGCGATGCGTTCGAGCTCGTTGTTGACCTTGACGGCGGTGAGGATCGACCGGATGGCTTTGGGGTCCAGGGCGCAGGTCTCTCGGGAGGCCCGGACGAGCAGGTCGACCGAGCGGCGTTCGATCTCGACATCGGCCTGGTCGATCGCGTCGTCACGGGTGACGATCTCGCGGGCGGTGGCGGTGTCCCGCTGGTAGACGGCTTCGAAGACCTTGGAGGCCATGTCGGTGATGGCGTGGCCCTGGCGGACAAGCTCGGCGCGGATGTCTCGCAGGTCGGAGCCGAACTGGGCGGGGGTGATGGGCATGGTCGCGGTCCGTGCGGGGCCGGATCCCTCGTTCCTTGGCGGGTGGGGCGGGGCGAACGGACGCCTCGGGACCCCGCGCCGGGTTCCCGGAAAGCCTATCCTCGCGCGGCCGTTCATGCACCCACTTTCGCGATTCTCAGACGGAGTTCCTCCATGGCTTTCGATATCGAGCTGATTCACGCCCGTCAGATCCTTGATTCTCGGGGCAACCCGACCGTGGAGGTCGAAGTCGTCCTCGAGTCCGGGGTGGTCGGGAGGGCGGCGGTGCCCTCGGGCGCTTCGACGGGCGAGCACGAGGCGGTCGAGCTGCGTGACGGCGGCGAGACCTGGATGGGCAAGGGCGTGGCGCAGGCGGTCGAGCACGTGAACCAGCGACTCGCGCTCGAGCTGGAGGGGCTGGACGCGCGTGATCAGGAGGGGATCGACGCGGCGATGCTGGAGATCGACGGGACCCCGAACAAGGCGGAGATCGGTGCCAACGCGATCCTGGGCGTGTCGATGGCGGTGGCCAAGGCCGCCGCGGAGGCGAGCGGGCTGCCGCTGTACCGCTATTTGGGCGGGACGGGGGCCAAGACGCTGCCGGTACCGATGATGAACATCCTCAACGGCGGCAAGCACGCGGACAACACGGTGGACTTCCAGGAGTTCATGATCCAGCCTTGGGGCTTTGACGACTTCGGTCAGGCGCTGCGGGCGGGGACGGAGATCTACCACCACCTCAAGAGCGTGCTCAAGAAGCGGAAGATGTCGACGGCGGTCGGCGACGAGGGCGGGTTCGCGCCGGACCTCAAGGACAACGAGGACGCGCTGAAGGTCATCGAGGAGGCGGTGGAGAAGGCCGGCTATTCGTGGGGCGAGCAGATCTTTGTGGCGCTCGATCCGGCGACGAGCGAGCTGTGGAACGAGGCGGAGAAGGACGGCAAGAAGGGCTACAAGTTCTTCAGTTCGACCAACGAGATCATCTCGTCCGACGACCTGATCGGGATCTGGGCCGACTGGTGCGAAAAGTACCCGATTCGTTCGATTGAGGACGGGCTGGCGGAGAACGACTGGGAGGGCTGGGCGAAACTGACCGCGCGTCTGGGCGACAAGGTCCAGCTCGTGGGCGACGATCTGTTCGTGACGAACAAGTCCTTCGTCGAGAAGGGCGTCAAGAACAAGTGCGGCAACGCGGTGCTGGTCAAGGTGAACCAGATCGGCACCCTGTCTGAGACCTTCGACACCGTGAACTACGCCCATCGGAGCCGGTATGCCTGCATTCTGAGCCACCGCTCGGGTGAGACCGAGGACGCGACCATCGCGGACATCGCGGTGGCGACGAACTGCGGGCAGATCAAGACGGGTGCGCCGTGCCGGAGTGACCGCAACGCCAAATACAACCAGCTGATCCGGATCGCGGAGGAGCTGGGCGAGCAGGGTGTGTACGGGTCGAACACCTGGTGGCGGTGAGCCTGTCGCCAACGCGTCAAAGGGGTCGGTGCGGGGCGCTATCGTCGTTCCATGGCGAATCAGGACCGGTTGCGGGTGGTGGGTGAGCGTGTGCTGCACGAGGGGCGGTCGTACGACTTTGTCGAGCTGTCGGTGGATCACCCCGATGGGCGGCGTCGGACGAAGCCGATGGTGCGGCACCGGGGTGCGGCGTGTGTGGTGCCGATTCTCGACGGGGCGGGTGGGCCGGAGATCGTGCTGGTCCGGAACGACCGGGTGACGATCGACCGTTTCCTTCTGGAGATTCCGGCGGGGGGGATCGACCCCGGAGAGGACCCGGCGGTGGCGGCGGCGCGGGAGTTGGAGGAGGAGGCGGGGTACCGGGCCGCAACCGTGGAGCCGTTGGGGCGGTTTTACACGACGCCGGGGCTGACCGATGAGATGATGCACGCGTTCGTGGCGCGGGATCTGTCGTTTGTGGGCCAGCGGCTCGAGCCGTACGAGGTGTTGACGGTCGAGGTCATGCCCTGGGCCGAGCTGCGCCGGATGCTGGATCACGGCGGGATGGGCGATGGGGCGTTGATCGATGGGAAGACGATGCTCAGCCTGTTGCTGGCGATGCGGGCGGGCGTGCTGCCGGGCTAGCCTATGAGCGGCATGACGCGTGACCCGTGGAAGCAAGGGATTGCCGGGGGGGGCGGTCTCGGTGCGCGGTTTGGCGGGCTGGCGCGGCTGTTCGGCGAAGGGGAGCCGTGGCTGCGGTGGGGCGTGCCGATCGGGCGGGTGGCGGGGATCCGGGTGCGGGTGCACTGGTTGTTTGTGGTGTATCTCGCGGCGGGGCTGATCTTCACGCTGCCGCACCATCAGAGCGGGCTGGAGTTCCGGCTGCCGGCGATGGCGGCGTTGTTCGTGCTGGTGCTGTTGCACGAGTTCGGGCACTGCCTGATGTGCCGGGCGGTGGGCGGGGAGGCGGACGAGATCGTGATGTGGCCGCTGGGCGGGCTGGCGGTGTGCAAGCCACCGCACGACTGGCGAAGCGAGCTGAAGGTGGTGCTGGCGGGGCCGACGGTGAACGCGGCGCTGCTGCCGGTGCTGGCGGGGGTGATGTATCTGCTGACGCGGTCGTGGGCGGTGGCGGTGCCGAACCCGTTCAATCTGAACGCTTCGGTGTACGACCTTGCGTTGCCGGGTGGGACGACACCGCTGTGGCTGATCGTGGTGTGGTCGTTCCACGCGGCGAACATCGTGCTGTTGCTGTTCAACTTGATGGTGCCGATGTTCCCGCTGGACGGGGGGCGGATTCTGCAGTGCGTGCTGTGGCGGCGGGCGGGGTATCACCGGTCGCTGTGGCTGGCGGCGCACATCGGGCTGGGTGCGGCGGCGGGGTTGGCGTTGGTGGGGGTGCTGGCCGAGGACGGGAAGATGCTGATCCTGATCGCGGCGTTCGGGGCGGCGGCGTGCTGGGCGGAGCGGCGGCGGATGCAGTTCCTGGCGGGGGCGGACCCGGTGGTGGATCGGCCCGCGGAGATCGAGCAGGAGCCCGATGAGAGGGAGGCGGACGGGGCGGAGGTGGACCGGATCCTGGAGAAGATCTCGAGGGTGGGGATGGCGGGGTTATCCGGGCGGGAGCGGCGGGTGCTCAAGCGGGCGACCGAGCGGAGCCGAGAAACGCAAGAGAGCCGCGGGGCTTCCCACGAATAGGGCGAACAGGCACCGTCCCCCGAACGAAGGAGCGACATGGGGATCTACGACCGGGACTATCAGCGTGAGCAGCCGAGGGGACGCTGGGGCGGCGGTGGCGTGGGTGAGCGGCGTGGCGTCGGGAACCCGCGGGCGTGGTCGGTCACGCTGTGGCTGATCGTGATCAATGTGGCGGTGCACTTTGTCGGACTGCTGTTGCTCGCGCGACCGAACCCGTACTATCCGGGGAGTTGGTCGTTGCTCCACCAGCTCGGGCATTTTTCGGTTTATGAAGGCTTCCAGCGGCTGGAGGTCTGGCGGCTGGTGACATTCCAGTTCCTGCATGATCCGAACAGCATTTTCCACATCCTTTTCAACATGTTCGGGCTTTGGGTGTTCGGGCCGATGGTCGAGCAGGTGCTGGGGCGGAAGAAGTTTCTGGCGTTTTATCTGATGTGCGGGATCGCCGGCGGGTTGCTCTATCTGCTGCTGAACCTGCTTGGTGCGATGAACATCCCGCTGCCGGGGGTGCTGACAGCCAACCCGCGGACGCCGCTGGTGGGGGCATCGGCGGGGGTGTTCGGGGTGATCGTGGCGTGCGCATACATCGCGCCCGAGGCGCGGGTGCAGCTGCTGTTCCCGCCGATCCCGCTGAAGATGTCGTTCTTCGCGTACGGGTATGTGGCGATCGCGGCGTTCAACCTGTTGTTTGGCGGGTACAACGCGGGTGGGGACGCGGCGCACCTTGGCGGTGCGATCGCGGGGTTCTTTTTTATCCGTCGGCCGCACCTGCTGGCGGACTTCTTCGATGTGCTGGAGGATTCGCGTCCCGCCCAGCGTAGCAAGCGTGCGAAGGGGCCGCGTGCGCCGGCATCGAACGAGGTGGACCGGATCTTGGACAAGGTGAGCCGGGAGGGGATCGGGTCGCTGACGGCCAAGGAAAAGAAGATCCTGGAGAAGGCGAGCCGGGATTCGCGGTGATGGAGCGCAGCTTGCAAGACAAGCCGTGGCACCCGGAGGTGGGTTGGGGTGATTCCTAGGATGGCGGATGGCAGCGCCGCTTCGATTCACGGTTGAGGCCCGGTCCGGTCAGGCCCGGGCGGGGGTGGTGGAGACGCCGCACGGGGCGTTCCGGACGCCGGCGTTCATGCCGGTTGGGACGCGGGCGAGCGTGAAGGGGATTCTGCCGCATCTGGTGCGTCAGACGGGGGCGGAGATCCTGCTGAACAACACATATCACCTGATGCTGCGGCCGGGATCGGAGTTGATTCAGCGGATGGGCGGGGTGCACAGGTTTATGAACTGGGACGGGCCGATCCTGACGGATTCGGGCGGGTATCAGGCGTACTCGATGGCGGACATCAACTCGGTGGACGACGACGGGGTGTCGTTCAAGTCGATCGTGGACGGGTCGACGATCCGGATGACGCCGGAGAGCGCGATGCGGATCCAGAACGAGCTGGGGCCGGACATCATGATGGCGTTCGATGATTGCCCGCCGTCGGTGGACCCGGAGTCGGGGCCGGTGAACCAGACGCGGCTGCGGCACGCGGCGCGGCGCGACGCGAGCAAGCGGGGCGGCTACGACCACGCAACGCGGCTGGATGTGGCCAACGAGCGGACGGTGCGCTGGCTGGAGCGGTGCAAGGCGGCGCACGCGCGCCCGGACGAGCAGGCGTTGTTTGGGATCATCCAGGGCGGGACGGACCTCGGGCGTCGGGACTGGTGCGTGGAGCGGATCGCGAATATCGATCTGCCTGGGTATGCGATCGGCGGGGTGGCGGTGGGCGAGTCACCCGAGGACATCGCGCGGGTGGTGCGGCACACGGCGCCGAAGATGCCGTGGGACAAACCGCGGTACCTGATGGGTGTGGGCTACGAGCGGGACATCACGGCGGCGGTGCTGGCGGGGGTGGACATGTTCGACTGCGTGCTGCCGACACGGAACGGGCGGAACGCGAACGCGTTTACCTGCGAGCCGGGGGAGGGCGGGCAGATCCGTCTGAGGAACGCTCGGTTCGCCGAGGACGAACGGGTGCTCGAGCCGGGGTGCGACTGCCCGGCGTGCGACCCGGCCCGGCACGGGTGGGGGGCGTTCGAGGGGCGGGGGTTCAGCCGGGGGTGGTAAATCCGCCTCCGGAGATCGATGGAGCAAGGCATTGAG
>RFGH01000100.1 GCA_003696675.1 Planctomycetota bacterium | reverse complement strand
GCGAATGGTGCCGGCGGGGGTTTTGGAGGGGTTGAAGGGGTTGGAGGCTGGGAAGCGGTGATGGGTATTCATGACCCGGTTGGAGTCCGCGCGGGCTGAAGCCGGCGGGTCGTTGGGGCGAGGGTGTCTGATGTGCGTTAGAACTTGAGCACCGAGTGGACCTCGCCGTGGCGGGCGAGTTTGGCGCGGGCGTTGAGGAACTCGAGTTCGATGAGGACGGTCATGCCGACGATCTGGGCGCCGGTCTTCTCGACCAGGGTGCAAGCGGCTTCCATCGTGCCGCCGGTGGCGAGGAGGTCGTCGACCATGAGGACGCGCTGGCCCGGGCGGGCAGCATCGGCGTGCATCTCGAGGCGGTCGGTGCCGTATTCGAGGGCGTAGTCGACGCTGTGGACATCGCGGGGGAGTTTGCCGGGCTTGCGGACGGGAACGAAGCCGGCCGAGAGGGACTGGGCGATGGCGATGCCGAAGATGAAGCCGCGGGACTCGGCGCCGAGGACGAGGTCGATCTTGCGGCCTCGGAAAGGGTTGGCCATGAGTTCGACGGCCAGGGCGAGGGCCGAGGGGTCCGCCAGCAGGGGCGTGAAGTCCTTGAAGACGATGCCCGGCTTGGGGAAGTCGGGGACATCCCTAATCAGGGACGCGAGGCGGGCGGTGGCTTCGGCTTGCATGGTGGGAGGATAGATGGGAAACGGGTGCGGGGCGGGCGGGCGATCCGGCCGATGGGTATGGTCGCATGATGCACCCGATGCTGCTGCCGTTCGACGCCTTGCCTGACCGCCTGGAGCTGCCCACGCCCGCGCGGGCCGCGGCGCCGATTGCGGTCCGGGTGCGGCCGCCGGGGTCGAAGAGCCTGACGAACCGGGCGCTGCTGCTGGCGGCGCTGGCGGAGGGGCGGTCGGAGCTGCGCGGGGCGTTGGTCGACGCGGACGATGCGCGGCGGATGATGGACGCGGTGCGGGTGCTAGGGGCGGAGGTCGAAGTCGAGGGGACCACGGTGCGGGTGC
>RFGH01000099.1 GCA_003696675.1 Planctomycetota bacterium | reverse complement strand
GGCCATCGGCGACCCGCCGGGCCTCGTCAGGAGAGACCGCCGGGGCGGGGGGATCGAGCTGCGCAAGAGCGCGGATTGCCCCGGCGGTCCCATGCTGCGGCTGTTGATCGGTCGGAGAATGCCACCCGCCGAGGCCCCGGGCACAGGAAGGCAGATTCGAGGCAGCAAGACGGGAGGAGACGATGCGCCCCGGCCGCGGCCAACCCCGGAGCCGCGGGGAGGGAAGAACTAGCAGCTTCCGGCCGCAGGTCAACGGCCAGGTAGGACCTAACAGGCGCCCTCGAAGACGCCGTGGATTTCGTGACGGCCGCACGCGACCGCAGAGATCGGCTCCGGGCAGACGCATCGTCTTCTCCACCGCACCCGACGGTAGAGCAACCCGTCAACCTCGCCAAACGGCTTCAAGAAACGTGGCCAGTTAGGGCAACTGCTTCGGAAGGATGCCGCAGCGTCACCGATTCTGTGCCATTACACGGCCCTGTGCGCACTTCTGGCCACAGTATCTAAGCTGGGCGAGCTGTAGCCCGAATCGGCTACACTTCACGGAGAGTACGGACCACTGCCGCATGTCGCGACTTGTGGGAGCCGTACCCCAAGGAGGTGACAATGTTTACCAGGAGAATGCTTGCGGCGGCCCTTGGCCTCGCAGCGCTAACGCTAACAGCACCGAGTCTGCTAGCTCATAGCATGAACTCCAGCACAAGCGCTGCGCAATTCGAGCGCAGCAACGTGAACCCTGAACCTTCTACAGGAGAAACGCAACTAGGGCCGTGGATTGATCCTCAAGGATAATCGATCGGAAGCGCCATTCTCATCGGAGCTGGCGTAGCTCGAATGGCCGAGAGTGCGTCCTCAACTCGCTTCTGGTTGAGGACGCCTCGTACAGCCGCAAGTGCAAGATCACTGACGATTCCGTGAACAACGGGATTCTTTTGTGACTTAAGAAGGCTCAGCAAGCTGGTGGCCAACTCACCCGCCTTCCCCGGCTTGCCTGCTCGATATAGCACAAGTGCCAGCTCACAAGCAGCCTCAGCCGTCGTAACCGAAGAAGGCGCAAGTAGATCCAGAGCCTGCCGATAGAGTTCCTCAGCCTTTACCCAATCTCGTCGCGCGGCTGCAATTCGTGCCAGTAACCAGTAGAGAGATCCCTTGGCCACGGACGGTGGCGCTTCGCGAACGGCCTCCGTTGCGTACTTCTCGGCTTTCTCGAGATCGCCCCGCCCTTCGCTGACCAATCCTAACGCATGATAAATGGCGCATCGTAGTCGTGCAGAGTCCTCAGGCGCGTATTGGATCGCTGATTCGAGCGCAATAAGCGCCTCGTCGCCCCGGGCCAACCGCCACAATGCTTGAGCCTTGACGGCAAGGCCTTGGGCCAGACCCGCGAACGTCCTGCGCTCTACGGAGATAGCAAGACTCTTATCGGAAAATTCAATCGCGTCAGAAAAGTCGCCGTAATCGATCAGGAGCAAGGCAGCAGCAATAAGGATCTCAAAATAGACTTTACTTCCAACTCCGGCCTCTAGCGCCCATGCCAAGCAGGCATGGGAATGACCAAGCTTGTCCTGATACTGATAGGCTTTCGCAAGCCACATCACCGCTTCAAGAACATCATCCGATGAACCCTCAGTCGCAGCGTCGGAAACAAGGCGCCACACTTTGCGCTCTGCAAACTCCCCATTTGTAAAAATTATAGGCTTCAGCTCGTCGAGTCTCGCTGCGACGGACCGACTCCTTGATCCTCGCAGCGAGGCGAGTTCCACTTCAGGCAATTCTACCTTGAGCTTCTGACGAAGCAGTTGGCCTTCGACTATGAAATCTTTCAGGCTCGAGCCGCGGCCGAACAGGCGAGAGAAAAACCACCTCGGGGATACGTCGAGGCCCTGAAGGACGAAAATGACTTCCCAAAAGTAGAACCCATTCTTACGTTGCCTCGAGCGGTAAATCTTTCCCCTGGTCCACCCAACGCGCTTGGCGAAGTTCGCGATGGCCTTTTCCTCTCGTCCGCCGAATAGCGACCACAGCAGCGCAACCATCTTTTCATGGATCTCGAAGGCTTTGTCTCTTAGCATGGCAGCATTCCCATTCATCTGATTCACAACAAGCCTGCACGGTACGCAGGAGCCACGGGCGACGACCCTGAGCGGTCAGCAAGAACCCCGAACACGATCAGCAGTCAGGCGAGTGTACCGGGTACTCGACTCATTTGGCAAGACCATTTGCCCAAGTTGCCAGGCCGTCATAGCTTGCTCCGCAGCAACGGAGAAGGAGGTAAGGCCCATGCCATCGACGACGAGACCCACGCCCGAGCCGCCCCCGGGGTGGTGGATGGAGGGGGGCGCGATGGTGCGGGAGTTCCGCTGCCCGGACGAGCGGCTGAGCGGGCGGCTGATCGAGGCGGTCTCCGCCCTGCGCGAGGAGCGGCCGCTCTTTCGGCCGACGTTTCGCCTGCAGCTGATCGACGCCGGCCTCATCGGCCTCTACTTCGAGCCGCCGGTCACGGACGCGGACGTCGAGATGGCGCAGGCGATCAACCGCCTGCCCATCGTCGAGGTTCTGGAGGACATGCCGTGAAGGACGCCATCCCCAAGCCCCGCGACGCGAGCCGCGGGGCCGCCGATTTCCGCTTTGCTTTCCGTTGGTTGCGAGGGGTTGCCGCCGTCTCTCGTGCCTACCTACTCGCGACGGCAACCCCTCATCGACCCGGCCGCCGTTTTTCGTCCCAAGCTCCCGCGGCCGGGTCCTTTTTCCTCGCTCCTGCGGCCGGCGACGACCGCCTCACGGTCGGCGCCGGCGCCGCCGCCGGCACCACCGCGAGCGGCAACGCACCGTTCACCCGCCGGTGCCCGGGAGGGTGCCCTGGTGCTTGCAGATGATGCTGAGCATCACCTCGTCGGCACCGCCGCCGATCGACATCAGG
>RFGH01000098.1 GCA_003696675.1 Planctomycetota bacterium | reverse complement strand
GGAGGTCGGTGAAGGGGGTCAGTTCGCCCCGGCCGGCGGGGTCCTCCTCGATCCACTCGCGAAGCGTCCGTCCCGACCGGCCGAACGGCGCCGAGAGGTACGCGCGGCTGAGATAATTGTGTGGGTAGAGATCCAGCAGAAGGAGCGAATCGACGCGCGTCGATCGCACACCCGCCCAATCGGACTTGCGATTCTGAAAATCCTCTCTCTCGGGTGGTGGCGCGGGATCGTACGGCCACGGCATGGCGTAATATGGCCGAGCCACACTGTAGCCATATCTCGCTCTCCCGATAGATGCGACGTCACGAAACAGATCCCGCAACGCCAGGGCCGGCGCGCCGACGATTGAAGGAATCCAGTTGATCCGGGCGCTGGAATACCACGTCGTCACTGAAGCGTAAATAAGCCAGTCCATATCCGGATCAAGATCATCTTGAGTAGGACGATCATCTGTCGGCGCCGTCAGATGTGACAAACAGAAGAACTCTACGCCGCCAAAGTCACAGGCAGCCATTCTCTTTTGTTTTCTCTTGAATGATCCCCAAGTGGCCCCGATGCCCTTTATGGTGGGCGCGTGCGCGACGAGCCGGTCAGGGGGGAGCCCCGCTTCAGTCCAGGAGTCAACAATTCTTTCGTAAGCGCACTGCATCGCGCGCGGAGTCCACTCGCAGCCTGAAGCCGTACAGAAGACCCGGATTTCCTTTTCATTGAGAATCGACATTGTATCGCCAGCGATTGGCAGCCAACGCAATTCGATTAACCAGGAGGAATGACGACCGGATCGCCGAATCGGTTGTACAGTACGATATCACCGCGATTGGCCTCCGGCAGCGCATCTCTCATGGCTTTGAGCTTCGCGATGAGTTCGGCTTCGGTTTGGCCTGCAGGGGGGAGCAGGTCCTCCGGGCGACCTGATTGCACCTCGTAGATATCCACTCTCCCGTCGCGTCGCGCCACGGCGATGTCCGGGCGCCAGTTGGCGACGGCGCCGAGGTCGGTGCGCCCGGTGG
>RFGH01000097.1 GCA_003696675.1 Planctomycetota bacterium | reverse complement strand
GAACGGGCCAACGCCCTCAAAGACCGCCTCGACCTCTACAACCAGGGCGGCGGCTGCTCATGGCCCTGGTCTCCCCCGCCCTGACACTCAAAGTCTGATCTTCCGGCGGGATCTCTTCTCCCTGGCGAACATTTACGTTCAAGCGCCGTTGGGGAGACGACCAGAACCTCGGCGATCGTACCCAGACTGAAACTGATCGAAGTAGCAGGTTGGTGATCAATTCATTGACGACCGCGACGCGAAGGTGCCAGGAGGAATGTCCCCGGAGGATCGCAGGGGGAGGTGGGCCCTCGGGCACTTCGCTCAGCGTGTGGGCGGTGCGCGCAGGGCGCAGGGGCGGCCGGATTCGTAGCGCTCTGCCGCCTGCTCCAGGCTTGCCGAGGCGGATTCTCCGCCGGTATGCTAGGATCGATGAACCGACGGCCAAGGCGCGTCCTCTTGCCGGTCAACGGGCTCGATCTGTCCCTTCTCGTCGACCCGCACTCCCGGCCGGACCGGCGGCGACGCCGGCTTCCCTGCCGCGCAGGTCACGCTCGAGATCCTCCCGCAGTACCCGCGTCATTGCGAAGGAAGAAATCGCAGCGATCACGCTGGCGATTCGCGCTCTACCTGCCAGACGTCTGTCCCAGGTCCGGCTTCCAGGCTATCGGTCAGCGGACCAGGGCGGTGCAGCCAACTCTCGAGGGTTGCAGTACCTGCGAATTTTGACTGAATGGAGAATCGGGTATGCGAAAGGTAGAAAAGATCGCGTGCAGCAACGCCGCTGGCTTCGTGATGAACTTCTCGATCCGGTGGATGGATACCGACGGCCTTTGGCACACCACGGACTGGAATAGCGGGAACTACCCGATCGACCAGACCCGCACCAGCCCGTCGCTATCGTCGATCGGGGTTCCCACCGATGCGGTGGCGGTGACGCCCTACGTTCACGCCATCTTGGGCAAACACCAACAGGGCACGCCTGCCGTCCAGGCCGCGGACAACGGCCAGGTGGGAACCTACAACGTCACCGGGACGACGCTCGACTTCCACGTCAAACTGAACTGACCATCGGTGGTGGTCGCAAGCGACCGCGCACCCTGCTGAGCCGACCACCCGGAGGTCGACCGGGAGGTGCGCGACGACCTCCGTCCCAGCGACCGCCGCCTCGAAGCCGACGGCCTCAGCGGCAACCCCTCGACGCCCCGCTTGGGCGGCCGAGGGGGCCGAGCAGCCGAGAGCGGCGTCGAGCCGGCGATGCTGAGCGAGCAACGGGCGGCGGCCACCGAAGCGCCGGATCCCCGCGCCGTCGCCCGTACCTCAAGAGCGCCGCCCGCAGCCGTCACCGTCCACGGCAGAAGCAGCTCGATATCTTCATTTTTCAATATTGCTCTCTACATGACGATAATCGGCGTGCGGGCGAAGACTTGACTCTCGCAATCCGTCGTGCGAATCGCTGCAACTTACTAGTTTTCAGGTAGTTACGGGTTTCCTGACGATTCTGCGAACCCGCCGGACGTTGCGCCCGTATGTAATATGACGTGTAATGATTCTGGCGCAGGATGCGTGTCGCCTGGAATACGACGGTTCGAGACGACGTACAATGGGATCGCATTCGCGGACGCTTGGAGAGTCGACCATGCCGAGATCAGCCATCCTTTTCGCCAGTTTCGTGCTCCTGCTGCTCGCCGGCGGCGGGCCTCATGCCGCGATCCCCGGCGGCGAGCTCCAACCGGTGATCGTCCAGGGGGCCGACGCCGGCGCCGTGGCGCAGCTGGTGCGCCGGCTCGGCGCCGAGCCCACCCACCACCTGCCGATCATCGACGCGGTGGGAGCGAGGCTCAGCGCCGCCCAGCGCGCCGCCTTGGCCCGCCACCCGCAGGTGCGGCGGATCTGGGACGATCGGCCGATCGCCGTCACCGGCGCCGGCG
>RFGH01000096.1 GCA_003696675.1 Planctomycetota bacterium | reverse complement strand
GGTCATGGCGCGGGACATCGAGCTGGCGGTCGCGGCGGCGAAGTATGCGGCCGAGGACGCCGGGCTGGTGACGCGGGGCTCGGAGGAGGGGGCCGAGGGCTTCCGTATCACGGGGTCTCGGACCGGGTGCAACATCGGGGCGGGTCAGATCTCGGCGGAGCCGGACGAGTTGGGGCGGGCGTTGGCCGAGTCGTTGGCGGAGGATGGGTCGTTCGACACCCGCAAGTGGGGGACGATCGGTGACGGCGCGGGCGGTGCGATGAACAACCTGCCGCCGCTGTGGCTGCTCAAGTACCTGCCGAACATGCTGGCGTGCCATGTGACGATCATCCATGGGTGTGAGGGACCTTCGAACACGATCATGGGGGCCGAGGCGGGTGCGCTGCAGTCGATCGGCGAGGGTGTGCGGGTGATCGAGCGTGGGGCGGCGGACCTGTGTTTCGCGGGTGGCGCCGAGTCGCGGATCGATCCGATGGGGCTGGCACGGATGCGTCTGGCGGGGCGTGCGTCGGAGGTGCCGGCGGACGCGGACCCGGCGGGCGTGGTGCGGCCGTACGACAGTGCGTCGCGCGGGGTGATCGGCGAGTCGGCGGGGATGCTGATTGTGGAGGAGGCATCGCACGCTGCGGAGCGCGGAGCGCGGGTGTATGCGGAGATCGCGGGTTTCGGGTGCGGGATGGATTCGCGTCCGATGACGCCGGGGGCGCCGGGTGCGGGCGATCCGAACGAGGACCGCGGTCTGACACGGGCGATCCGGCGGGCGTTGGCGGACGCGGGGATCGAGCCGGGGCAGATCGATGCCATCGTGCCGATGGCCGCGGGCGTGCCGGAGCTGGACCGGCGGGAGTTTGGTTCGCTTCGGGCGGCGTTGGGTGAAGCGGCGGGTCGGCCGATGATCACGGTGACGCCGTACACGGGCAACAGCCTGGCGGGGCACGGCGGGCTGACGGTGGCGGCGGGTGCGAAGGCGCTGGCCGAGGGCCGGCTGCCGGCGCGGCTGCACGCGGGTTCGCCCGAGGGCGCGGACGCGGGGGCGAGCGATTCCCGCGAGGCGGCGCTGCGGCATGTGCTGGTGTGTTCGGGATCGTTCGGCGGGCAGGCGGCCGCGTTGGTGCTGCGTCGGGTCTGACGGGCGATGCCCGGTGTCGGCTCCGGCGAGCGGGGCGGGCATACGGTTGGAATGCTCCGGCGAGGACCGGATCGTCACTTCTAGAACAGTCAAAGGAGACGGCAATGCACAACGAAGGCTACGGACGGGGCGGCGGTCGGGGTCGGCGGGCCACGCCGCTGTCGGATTTGGATCCGGCGGTGACGGAGGTTTCGCGCAAGGTGATTGGCGCGGCGATCGAGGTGCACAAGGCCCTCGGGCCGGGCTATCCCGTTGAGATCTACAAGAAGGCGCTGGGCATCGCGTGCCGGGCGGAGGGGGTTGAGCCGCACTTCGACGAGGCGTTTGTCGTGGAGTACGACGGGCAGGACATCGGCGATGTGACGGTGGACATGTTCGCGGGCGAGGCGTTCATCGTGAAGCTGATGGCCGAGCATCGCGAGATCGGCGTGCAGGAGCGCGCCGAGCTTCGCGCGCAGCTGCGTGCGGCCGACTTGGAGTTGGGGCTGATCATCAACTTCGGGGAGCGTCGTCTCAAGGACGGGCTGGTCCGGGTGCTCAACCCCGACAAGCTGAACGCCGGGCGGTCCGACGACGGCGAAGACGGGGACTACGAGGACGACGACGAGGATTGATGGTGTCGTCGCGTCGCGTGGTGATCACGGGCATGGGATGGGTCACGCCCCTCGGTTGGGATGTGGACACGGTGTGGTCGCGTCTGCTGCGCGGCGATCGGTCCATGGGGCCGCTCAAGCGGTTCGACGCGTCGACCTGGGCCACGGGATTCGCGGCGCAGGTCGACGGGTTTGACCTGCGCGAGCGTCTGGGCGAGCGTGCGGCCCGTCATCTTTCGGGCTCGCGGAGCACGCAGTTTGCCTTGGCGGCCTGCGATGACGCTTGGCGGATGGCGGGCTTCGATCGGGCCGCGCCGGATCCCGGCGCGGTGGGGGTGTATCTGGGCGCGGGCGAGGGCGAGGTGGATTACTCGACTTATGTGCCCGCGCACGCCTTGCCGTATTCGGAGTCCGGGTTCGACATCGCGCGTTTCGCCGAGTTGGCGCGGCGCTTCGACGCCGCGAAGGAGGTTGAGCAGGAGCCGCAGTTGACATCGACGCATCTGTCGATGGAGTTCGGTGCGGAGGGGCCTTGCCTGAACTGCATGACGGCGTGCGCCGCGAGCACGCAGGCGGTGGGCGAGGCGACCGAGATCATCCGGCGCGGCGACGCGGAGGTGATGATCGCGGGCGGCTCGCACTCGATGGTGCATCCGCTGGGGATGACGGGGTTCATCCGGCTGACGGCGATGAGCACGCGCCGCGATGATCCGATGCACGCTTCTCGTCCGTTCGATGCGAGCCGCGAGGGCTTCGTGATGGGCGAGGGCGCGGGGATCGTGATCCTCGAGGAACTTGAGCACGCGCGGAAGCGTGGGGCGGCGATCCTGTGCGAGTTGGCCGGGTACGGCTCGACGGCCGATGCGTATCGGATCACCGATATCCACCCCGACGGCAAGGGCGGGGCTGGTGCAATGCGGGCGGCGTTGGATCAGGCGGGGATCGATCCTTCAAAAACCGACGCGAACGGGCGTCCGCTGGTGCACTGGGTGAACGCGCACGGCACGGGGACGCAGGAGAACGACAAGATCGAGTCGGCCGCGGTGCGGGCGGTGTTCGGCGAGCTGGCGCCGAAGGTGCCGTTCACGAGCGTGAAGTCGATGCTGGGCCACCGGATCCAGGCGGCGGGTGCGGTGGAGCTGATCACCTGCGTCAAGGCGATCCAGACGGGCGTGATCCCGCCGACGGTGAATCTGACCAGCGTGGACCCGGCGTGCGGTCTGGACCATGTGCCGGGCGAAGCGCGGGATCTGAACGCGGTGGGCGGCGTGTCGGTGTGCGTGTCGAACAGTTTCGGCTTCGGGGGGCAGAACGACTCGGTGTGCGTGCGTCGGTTCGAGGGGTGAGCGGGTCGCGTCCGATAAAACTTGTTTTTTGCCTGTTTCAGGTGGTTTTTCGGGGTTCGCTGGCTGGCGCTGTGGTAGGGTCAGGGGTCAGTCGGAGCAGTGATGTTCCGGGCTTTGGCACAGCGGAGGTCCCACGATGAAGAGCGCATCTGTCTGGGCGATTCTCGCCGCTTCGGTTGTAGCGGCCGGGGCGCGGGGTCAGCTTTTCCAGCCAGACTCTGCGGTGGCATCGAGCGAGTTCAGCGGGTTGTACGACATCGGCAACACGATTGATCAGTCCGGGCTGCCCACGATCTGGAGCTTCAACACGCCGCACGCGACCTATGTGCAGAACAACCACTGGACGACGCGGGCGAACCCGACGAATCCGAACGCGACATTCTTCTTCGATGAGCCGAAGACGATCCGGCAGTTTTTCTTGTGGAACCACCGGTCCAACGGCATCGCGGCGGACCCGAACTACGCCGTGAAGCGTTTCAGCCTGACATTCTTCGACGCGTTCGGCAACGAGATCGGGTCGGTCGAGGATCTGCCGGCGATGCAGAATGTGCCGCGGGCGCAGTTGTATTCGTTCGACGCGTTCGAGGGCGTGTCGTCGGTGCGGGTGGACATCCTGGAGAACTACGGCAGCCAGTACTGGGGCTTTGCCGAGGTGGCCTTTAGCCCGACGGTGCTGGCGTGCAACGGGGCGGATCTGGCGGCGCCGGTGGGGCTGCTGAACTTCTTCGACATCGCGGCGTACTTGGACCTGTACAACTCGGGTGATCCCCTTGCGGACATTGCCGAACCGGTGGGCACGCTGAACTTCTTTGACATCAGCGCGTTCATTGATCTCTACAACGCCGGTTGCCTGTAGGGGCTGAACACCGGTTTGCCGCGTCCGAACGGGGGAATCGTGTCGGCGGGATCGCTCGGCCGATAGTGGCTTTATGTCCAGCAAACTCGCGGCGGTGTCCGGGATCGTGACCGGGGCGGCGGCCCTGGGTGTGGTTTTCGTGATCGGGGTGGTGGGGCTGCGTCTGGCCCGGGCCGACGCGGCCGAGCGGGTGTACCGGCAGCGGCTGGAGGCTTTGGCGAAGGATTACGAGTCGCTGCGGGCGGACTACAACCGGGCGGTGCGGCGCACGGCAGTGACCGAGTTGGTGGTCAAGGACGGCAAGGTGACGGTATTGGTGCGGTCGGCCCACGGGGCGATCGCCGAGGTGCCGACCGAGGCGGATCCTTCCAAAGAGGTGTATGTGGATTTCGCCCTGGTGGACGGGCGGGTGTGGATCCGGCGGGTGTTCGACGCGGGCACGCGCCCGTCGGACGGGACGGTGATCGACCCGCGGCTGGCGGATGTGGACTGGGACGGCCCGACGGCGTCGGTGGGCCAGGCGATCTATCGCACGCTGGGCGAGGGGCGGTGGGTGGTGAAGGTCTCGGGCGACGGGGCGCTGGGGCTCGAGCGGGTGGCGGACGACGCGGTGGTGAGCCTGAGCGAGGCGCCGGAGATTCGGTCGTTCGAGGAGGTGCAGGCCGAGGTCGAGGACCGGGTGGGCAAGGTGGGCTGGCGGGACGCGCTGGGGGCGGTGTTCGGGTGGGATTGAGAGACGCGGTGGGCTGGGGATGGTTGCCGGATTGGGGCGGGTCGGCCCCTACGATGGGCTCCTGATTTGCCTTTTCCGGAGCCTGTGATGACCGCTGTGCAGCCCAAATCGATGGACGAGATCATGTCCCTGTGCAAGCGTCGGGGGTTTGTGTACCCGGCCAGCGAGATCTACGGGGGCATCAACGGCTTCTGGGACTACGGCCCGCTGGGCGCGCAGCTGAAGAAGAATCTGCGTGACGCGTGGTGGCAGGATGTGGTGATGAACCCGTGCTGGGGACGGTCGGGGCCGGACGGGAACCCGGTTGAGATCGTTCCGGTGGATACCTGCATCATCCAGAACCCGCGGGTCTGGGAGGCGTCCGGGCACTTGGCGGGGTTTAACGATCCGCGGGTGGATTGTCGCGAAACAAAAAATCGTTACCGGGCTGACCACTTGCTTGTGCTGGTTCATCCTCAGGATTTGGCTGCACCGTGCGTAGCGTTTCTCGAGGGCAACGAAGACGCTGCTCGAGTCCGGCTTGAAAAGTTGCTTCGACCTGGTCGCGGCTCCATTTCTGCAGGCGGCTCCATTTCCGCAGGTCAGAATGTGTCAGCCGCTGGAGATGTCATTGCTGGAGACACGATCAGCGCCGGACTGAATATCACCGCTGGACGCGATGTTTCCGCTGGCAAACGGCTGGAATCGGCCGACTACATTGTCGTCTCTATGATGGACTTTCCTGAGGAGCGGATCGGTCAAGTCTTCGGTCCAGATGCCAAGACTATGGGCACATTGACGGAGCCGCGTCCGTTTAACTTGATGTTCCCGACCGTGATCGGCGCAACCGGCGATCCAGAAGCGGACAAGGCGTACCTCCGTCCCGAAACCGCCCAGGGCATCTTCGTGCAGTTCAAGAACGTGGTGGACACGACGCGGGTGGGCGTGCCGTTCGGGATCGCGCAGACGGGCAAGGCGTTCCGCAACGAGGTGACGCCCCGGAACTTCACCTTCCGCAGCCGCGAGTTCGAGCAGATGGAGATCGAGTTCTTCTGCCACCCGGACACGGCCAAGGAGTGGTACGCCTTCTGGCGCGACTGGCGGATGGAGTGGTGGAAGAGCCTCGGGCTGGCGGGCGATAACCTGATCCTGCGCGAGCACGACCGGGATGAGCTGGCCCACTATGCCAAAGAGGGCGCGGGCACGAGCGATGTGGAGTACCGGTTCCCGTTCACCGCGCCGGGCTTCGGCGAGTTGGAGGGTATCGCGCACCGCACGGACTTCGACCTGCGCCGGCACGCCGAGCATTCGGGGCTGGGCGACAAGCTGAAGTACTTCGACCCGACGCGGGGCGAGCCGGCGCCGAACGGGCAGCCGAAGGGCGAGCGGTACTTCCCGCATGTCATCGAGCCTTCGGCCGGGCTGGACCGCGGCGTGCTGGCGGCCTTGTGTGAGGCGTACACGCCGGACCCGGAGCGTCCGTCTGGTGTGTTCATGAAGTTCCACCCGCGTCTGAGCCCGATCAAGGCGGGGGTGTTCCCGCTGGTCAAGAAGGACGGCATGCCTGAGAAGGCGCACGCGTTGGCAACGACGCTGCGCAAGAAGTTCGGGCATCTCGGGACCATCGAGATGGACGAGAAGCAGTCGATCGGCAAGCGGTACGCCCGCATGGACGAGGCGGGATGCCCGTTCTGCTTCACGATCGACTCGGACACACTGGCCGACGACACGGTGACGGTGCGTCATCGCGACACGCTCGCCCAGGAGCGGATTGCGATGGACGCGGTGCCGGCGTTCCTCGGCGAGAAGTTGGGGATTTGAACGCGGTTGAAAAAGCCCCGCCCTGCGGGGCGGGGCTTGCGTTGTGTCTGCCTTTGGCGGACGGATCAGGCTCGGCGGCGGCGTGAGGCGACCAGGCCGCCCGCGCCGAGCAGGGCCAAGGCCGAGGGTGCCGGCACGGCGTAGCTGAAGTTGTCGGCCGACCAGAGTTCCTGGAAGGTCACGGCGTCCGGGTTGCCGACGATCGAGATCGAATCGACGGTGCCGGATTCGAGCACGAAGCCCACGAAGCCGGAGTTGAAGCCGGTGATGGAGTCGAGCAGGATCAGTTCGCTGCCGACAAGGATGCCGATGCCGTCACCGGAGAAGGGGCTGAACCAGTCGGCTCCGAAGGCGTAGATGGACTGGCCTCCGAACTCGACGATGACATTCTCGTGCGGGGACGCGCCTGTCTCGCCGCTGAGGAAGGTGGTGCCGTCGAGGTTGCCGAAGTTGCCCCCGGGTTCGATCTCCAGCAGCCCGTCACCGCCGTTGGGCGAGCCGTCGCGGGTGATCTGGAGCATCCCGGTGTCGAGGGTGGACCCGTCGGCGATGATGCCGGGGGTCTGGGTGTTGAAGTCTTCGACCATGAAGTCGCCGACGGCGGCTTCCCACGCGGTGCGGTCGAAATAAACGGTCACCTGGGCGAGGGACGGCGCAACACAACATCCCACGACCAGCAGCATGCTGGCAGTCTTCACTTGTTTCTCCTTCTCTTTTTCCCATACGCCGGAGAGACGCTCCCCGGCGTTCTTTCCCACCAACCACCGTACCGGCATCGGGCCAGAGGTCCAAGCGAAAACCCGGGGAACCCGGCTAGATGCGGGTCAGATGAGCGCTGCCATCCCACAAACGGGGTGTTGGGAGGGGCGGCGGGCGGCGTCCGTCTAGCATCGAAGGCCGGGGGTTGCCCCGGGTCGGCGAATGAAACCGCTGGCGGACAGATCCCTATAAACGGCCTGCCGGCGATCCCCGTCCGCGGCAGCACAGGAACCAGACGGGGCGCGGGGTCGAGCGTGGTGCGAATCCTGGTGGTGTTGGTTGTTGTGGTCGCGGTGCTCGCCGGGGCGGGGTTCGCGGTGGTGAAGTCGCCCATGGGGCAGAAGTTCTGGGGTGGTGGGAACGAGCCGGTCGGGGAACTGGTTCAGATGGAGCCGGTGGGGCTTGGCGACATCGTGCGGACCGTGAGCGCTCCGGGGTCGATCGAGCCGCGGACGAAGGTGCAGATCTCGAGCCAGGTGTCGGCGCGGGTGCTGGCGTTGCCGTTCCGCGAGGGCGAGATGGTCAAGGCCGGGGATGTGGTGGTCCGGTTGGACCCGCAGGACCTGGTGGCGATCCTCGATTCGGCCAAGGCCGGTCTGAAGGGGCAGGAGGCGCGGCTCGGCGGGGCGGAGGCGCGGCTGATCAACGCCCGGCTCGAGTTCGAGCGGCTGCGGTCGCTCTACGAGACCGGCGATGTGACCAAGGCCGAGTTGGAGGCCAGCGAGGCGAACTACCTGCAGGCCCAGAGCGACAAGCAGGCGTTGGTCCACAGCATCGAGCAGGCGAAGGCCCAGATCGACCAGGCCCAGAAGGATCTCGAGAACACGACGATCGTCAGCCCAATGGATGGCGTGATCACCACCCTGAACGCCGAAGTGGGGGAGACGGTGATCGTGGGCACGACCAACAACCCCGGCAGCGTCATCATGGAAATCGCCGATCTGTCGAGCATGCTGCTCAAGGCGGCGGTGGACGAGGCGAATATCGCTCCGGTCAAGGTGGGCCAGAGCGCCAAGGTGTACATCAATGCCTATCCCGACCGCGTGTACAACGGGACGGTGCGGCAGATCGGGCTCAAGCGGCAGGTGGCCGCGGACGGCACGGGCACCTTTGAGGTGGAGATCGGGCTGGAGCTGGGGGAGGGCGAGACGCTGTATTCGGGGCTGACGGCGTCGACGGACATCGCGGTCGAGCATGTCTACGACGCCCTGCGCGTGCCGACACAGGCCGTGCTGGACCGGCGGGTGGACGACCTGCCGATCGAGGTCCGCGCGGGGAACCCGCTGGTGGATGTCAACAAGACCTTCGCGCGTGTGGTGTACAGGGTGGTCGACGGCAAGACGGTGGTGACCCCGGTGCGTGTGGGCGTAAGCGATCTGACCGGCACACAGATTCTCGAGGGATTGGAGCCGGGCGATGTGGTGGTCACCGGCCCGTTCCGCGTGCTTGTGAATCTCAAGCACGACAAGCCGGTGCGTGACGAGAAGGCCGAGGCGGAGAGGAAGCGGGCCGAAGAGGCCGCGAAGGCGGGCAAGAAGGCGCCCGGGGCGGACGAGCCGGCCGAGCCGGACGCGGGTGCTCCGTCGTCCGAGCAGGGTGTCTCGGCGGGGGAGGGCTGAGCGTGGCCCGGGCCGCCGCTGAGAACGACGAAACCATCGTCATCCGCAAACTGCGGAAGATCTATCGCGTGGGCGACGAAAAAGTGCACGCGCTGGCGGGCGTGGACCTGACGATCCGGCGGAACGAGTTCGTGGCGATCATGGGGGCGTCCGGATCGGGCAAATCGACGCTGATGAACATCCTTGGCTGCCTCGACAAGCCGACCAGTGGTGCGTATGTGCTCAACGGCAAGCCGACCCACCGCATGGGCATGGGCCAGCTGGCCCGCGTGCGGAACGAGGAGATCGGCTTCATCTTCCAGAGCTTTGAGCTGCTCAGCCGGGCGAGCTCGCTGAAGAATGTGATGCTGCCCATGCTGTACTCGCGTCGGCATCTGTTCAGCGCGCGCAGGCGGGCGAAGGAAGCGCTGCGTCTGGTGGGCCTTGCCGACCGGATGAGCCATCGCCCGAACCAGTTGTCGGGCGGGCAGCGGCAGCGTGTGGCGATCGCGCGTGCGTTGGTCAATGAACCGAGCATCCTGCTGGCGGACGAGCCGACGGGCAACCTGGACAGCAAGACCACGGTGGAGATCATCGAGCTGTTCAAGCGGCTGCACGCGGGCGGCCAGACGATCGTGATCGTGACGCACGAGGAGGATGTGGCGGGCCACGCCGAGCGGATCGTGCGTCTGCGTGACGGACGGATCATCTCGGACGCGCCGGCGGATCAGGACCCGATCCACCGGGACTGGGTCCGCCGGATGGCGGAGGGCCGGGGCAGCCAGGTGGAGATCACGCCGGCCGAGCATGATCTCAACACGCGGGCCGACGCGCCCAAGCCCGCGCCCGAGATCAAGAAGGGCCTGTTCGGGCGTGGGAACAAGGGCGCGAGCCCGACCGAGAGCGGGGTGGAGCGATGAGCCTGGTGCTGGCCCCGGTGGGCGCGGTGGTGCGTCTGGTGTGGCAGACGGTGTTCCTCGCGTTGGGCCAGGTGTGGGCCAACAAGATCCGGGCGATCCTGACGGCGCTGGGGATCATCATCGGCGTGGCGAGCGTGATCGCGGTGATCAGTTTTCTCGAGGCCGGCCGGAAGTGGATGCTCAACGAGATCGACTCGGCGGTCGGTTCGAGGACGATGTGGATCTGGGGCAAGGTTCCCGAGGCCGATCGCGGGGTGATCAGCTGGTCGGATGTGCGCGTGACCGTGACGGAAGCGCGTCTGCTGCTCGAGCGTGCGCCGTCGATCGAAGAGATCACTCCGCTCTGCCAGCGGAACTGGGAAGTGGCATACGGGCGGGAGACGGTGCGCGGCGCTTCGGTGATGGGGGTGTGGCCGAGCTGGCACGAGATCGAGTCCAGGCAGGTGCGTCTCGGGCGCCCGCTGGCGCGGATCGATGACGAGGAACGCCGGCAGGTTTGTCTGATCAATGAGCAGGCGATCGAAGAGCTCAAACTCGATGTCGATCCGGTCGGCGATTTCCTTCTGATCAATGGGCGTCGTTTCCTGATCATCGGCGTGCTGGAGACCAAGGAGGGCGGCGGCATTTTCGGCGGCGGCCAACCCCGCACAGAGGTGTTCATTCCCTTCAACACACACAAGACGATGGACCCGTACTCGGGCACCTGGTTTCAGGCCAACATGGTCGACGCCGACGCCGCCGATGACGCGCGGGCCGAGGTCCGGTTCGTCCTGCGGACGCACCGGGGTCTCTCGGGAGACGACGAAGACACATTCGGCATGGAAGTGGTCCAGAATGCCATCGAGATGTTCAACAACTTCGCCCGGGTGGTCACGCTCGGCGCGGGCGTGGTGGTGGGCATCTCGCTGTTCGTCGGCGGCATCGGGATCATGAACATCATGCTGGTCAGCGTGAGCGAGCGGACGCGCGAGATCGGTCTGCGCAAGGCGGTGGGGGCCAAGCCCCCGGTGGTGCTGCTGCAGTTCCTTGTTGAGGCCGTGGTGCTCTGCCTGGTGGGCGGGCTCGTGGGGCTGGCGATCGGCGTCGGGCTGACCAAGATCACGGCGTTGGCGCCGGATTTCCCGATCAAGGAAATCAAGGTCCCTGCGTTCGCGATCATCATCGGGCTGGGGTTCTCGGCGATGGTCGGTGTGGTCTTCGGCATCCTTCCCGCGATCAAGGCCGCCCGCCTGAATCCGATCGACGCGTTGCGTCACGAATAGGTTTGCTGTCATACTCCCGACCGCTTCAGACGATTTGCGAGGGGACACGATGCGGATTACATCGCGGATCATCCGGCTCAGCATGCACGCCGGGCTGGCGGCTTCGGTGCTCTCGGGCTGCACCACCAACCCGTTCAAGACGCTGCCGGGCGACACGGAGACGCTGGCGTCGGAGGACAGGCTCCGCCGGATCGAGGGCCTGCGTCTGCAACGGCTGCAGATGGATGGGCCGGAGCCGACCGCGGAAGAGCAGGTGGTCGCGGCCCGCGATCGGTACGCCGGGCGGGATCGTGTCGAGCTGACGATCGAGGAAGCGCGGCTTGAGGCGTTCGCGCACAACCTGGGGCTGCGGGGCACGCTGGTGGACCCGGTCATCGCGGCCGAGCGGGTGAACCAGGAGGAGGGCGCGTTCGATGCGCTGTTCACGATCGATTCCCGGTGGTTCGAGGGCGACGACGCCGTCGCGTCCACGCTCTCCAATGCCCAGTCCAGCAGCCAGACCATCACGCCGGGGCTGACGATCCCGCTGCGCACCGGCGGCGAGGTGAGCATCGGCGCTCCCATCAGCCGCTTTGAGACCAACAATCCCTTCAGCACGCTCAATCCCGCGTACACGGCCGACCTGGAGTTCTCGCTCAGCCACAACCTGCTCCGCGGCGCGGGGCGGAAGGTGGCCACGCACGGCATCCGGTTGGCCGAGTTCGATCGGCAGATCAGCGAAGCGCAGGCCAAGCTCGAGGTCATCCGCACGCTGGCGGAGGTCGACCGGGCATATTGGCGGCTGTACGCGTCGATCCGGGCGCTCGAGGTGGTCGAGCAGCAGTACCAGGTGGCGCGGGAGCAGTTCGAGCGGGCCCAACGCAGAGAGCGGGCCGGCTCGGGTGCTGAGATCGATGTCGTCCGGGCCGAGTCGGGCGTGGCGGACCGTGTCGAACAGATCATCCGGGCGCAGAATGAGGTGCGGCTGCGTGAGCGCGAACTCAAGGCCCTGCTGAACACGCCCGGGCTGGAGGTCGGCACGCTGGTGGGCATCGTGCCCGTCACCGATCCAGAGCCGGTGCGGTACATCTTCGATCCGGAAGTGCTGGTGGGCGCCGCGATCGAGAACCGCATGGAACTGCTGGAGCTGGAGCTCCGTCTGGCGCGCGACGCGGCGCAGATCGCGTTCGACCGGAACCAGACCCTGCCGCTGCTGGCGCTGTCGTACACCTACCGCATCAACGGGCTGGACGATTCGCTGGGCGACGCGTTCGAGGTGACGGCGGAGAACAACTTCGAGGACTGGTCGGTGGGCGTGCAGGCGCAGGTGCCGATCGGCAACCGGGCGGCCAAGGCGTCCCTGGCCCAGTCGATCCTGGCCCGGCTGCAACGCCTGAGCACGCGAGAGGCGCGTCTGGTGCAGATCGAGAAAGAGGTCCGTGACGCGATCGATCAGCTCTCGAGCGCGTGGCAGCGGATCATCGCCAGTCGCCAGGCCGTGGTGCTCAACACCCGTGCGCTGGAGGCCGAGCGTCGCCAGTTCGAGGTGGGCCGATCGACCAGCACCGATGTGCTCGACGCGGACACCAACCTGGCCAACGCCCGGCTGACGGAGATCCAGGCCGTGGTCGAGTACCAGATCGCCCAGATCGACCTAGCGTTCGCCACGGGCACGCTGCTGGGGCAGGCCGGGGTGGATTGGGCCCCCCGGGATCCCCGCGAGGGCACCACCCGCGAGGAGCGCGAGCCGCGTCGGTACGACCCGTGGTCGGGCACGGTCGGGGCCGGGGTCCTGGATCGGGACTGATCCCGACCGCCGCGGGCAACAAATCTTGGTCAAGCCGGGCGGCGGGATGAAGCGATCCGCCCCGGCGGCCGATGCTTTCGGCATGCTGCCGCACACCGCCAACCCAACCCCCGCCCCGGAACCGGCGGCGACCCCGTCGCTGCCCGAGCCCAAGGGGGACCCGTTGGCGCTTCTGGCCGTCGACGCGAACGAGCTGGCCAAGGCCATCTGGTCCGGCAAGGGCACGGATGTCAGCCGCCTGGTGACCGAGCTGCTCCGCGATCGTCCGGCGGCGTGAGGCTCGCTCAGCCGGCGCGTTGATTGCCCGCATCTAGTTCCGCCCGCGCGTCGTGGACATCGGCGATCGCCCGCCCCGAGATGTCGCCGGCGTGCTTGCGCCAAGCGGGGTCCCACGCGAGGGCTTCGGGGGTGGAGCACGCGACGGACGGTCCCGAGCCGAGGGTGGCCAGGGGCGTTCGGCCGGAGCGTTTGCCTGTGACGAAGCGGGCCTCGAAGAGTTCGCGCATCCAGTGCATCTCGGCGTTGGTGGGGGTGGCTTCGGGGAAGCGTTCGGCGGCCGCTTCGAGGGCGCCGACGGGAAGGCGTCGGTCGGCGATGGCGCGGACGGTGTCGACCCACGAGTAGCCCACGCCGTCGGAGAACTGTTCTTTCTGGCGCCACAGGATCGACTCGGGCAGCCACGGGTCGCGCGGGTCGTCGAACGCAACGCGGAGCAGGTGCTTTTCGATGCGCCGCCCGCCGGGCGAGCGCGGGGCCGGCATCCGGGCGGCGGGATCGAGCGACATGGCGTGGTCGATCAGATCGCGGTCGAGGAAGGGAAAGCGGAGTTCCAGCCCGTGGGCCATGGGGGCCTTGTCGGCCCGCATCACATCGTATTGGTGCAGGCGCATGGTCTTGCGGACGGTCTCGGCGTGGAACTCGGGCGGGTTGGGCGCTTTGTGGAAGTAGAGGTAACCTCCGAAGATCTCATCGGCGCCCTCGCCCGAGAGGACGGTCTTGAAGCCAGTTGCTTTCACCCGCTGGGCGAGCAGATAGGTGGGCACACCGGTGCGGATCTGCTGGTCGGACTCGAGGTGCTCGACCACCCTGGGCAGGGCATCGATCGCTTCCTCCATGGTGAAGCGGTACTCGTGGTGCTGGGTACCGAGGAAGGCGGCGGCGGTGCGGGCGTGGTCGAGATCGGGCGAGCCGTCCAGCCCGATGGCGAAGGTGTGGATGGGCCCGAGGCCGAGCCGCTTGGAGGCCCGCTGGGCGATGGAGGCGACCAGCGAGGAGTCGAGCCCGCCGGAGAGCAGCACGCCCCAAGGAACATCGCTCATGATGCGTTTCTCGACGGCCGCGACGATGAGGTCGCGCAGCGCGTCGGGGCACGCCGGGGCGGTCGGTGTGTGGTGCATCCAGGCGCGGTCATACCAGCGGACCTTCCGCACCTGATCGCCTTCGCGGACCCAGGCGGTGCCGGGCTCGACGAACTCGACGCGGTCGCAGTCGTCGATCAGGCACTTCATCTCGCTGGCGAACCACATGGTGCCGTCGGTATGGAAGCCGACATAGAGCGGGCAGATGCCGACATGATCGCGGGCGGCGATCCAGTCCGGGGTGTCGTCGTAGGCAACGACGAGGGAGAACTGGCCGTCGAGCATCGCCACACCGTCGAGACCGTGCTCGCGGATGATCGGGCCGATCACGGCCGAGTCGGATCGGGACTCGGGCAGCGAGCGGCAGCGGGCGCGCAGGTCCGGGTGGTTGAAGATCTCGGAGTTGGTGACCCAGGCGGTGTGGTCGTGGCGGCAGGGCTGCTCGCCGGTCTCGGGGGAGACGATGGCGAGGCGTCGGTGCCCGAGCCAGGCGTGGGGCATGGCCAGGGTGCCGCGTTGGTCCGGGCCGCGGTGGCGGAGCCGGTCGATGAGTTCTTCGCCCCGGGCGGCGTGGGAGACGGCTTTCTGGGCGGAGCCGGGGGTGTCGAGGATCGCGAGCAGGCCGCACATGGTGGAATCTCCTTTCGGACAGTTTGCCGTCGGACAGGAGCCCTTCGTGCCGCACGGTGCGCACAAACAAGGCCCCGTCCTCGGACGGAGCCTTTGGGGTGGTTTCGGGGGTTTGTGAGCCCTCTCAGCCCGACCACATCGCCCCGCCGAGCGGCGGATTGGCGTTGGGATTCGGGTTGGTATTCAGGGCGTGGAGCATGATCGTCATCAAACTAGCTGGAAACGGTGCTGGTTCCAACACCCTTTCGGGCGAAATCTCGCGAAGGTTGCGTTCGGGCCGTCCCGCGGTGCCGGGGTCGCTGGTTATGGGCACCCGGCGTTGAATGCGTTGATGTATTCGAGGATGTCGAAGATGTTGTACTGGCCGTCGAAGTTCGCGTCGGCGTTGGGGTGGCGGGTGTTGTAGAGGCTGATGAAGTCGAGGATGTCGAAGATGTTGGAGTTGCCGTCCCGGTTCAGGTCGGCGAAGCAGGCGTATCGAACGATGGTGTAGCGGCCGGCGGGAACATCCGGGTATGTGACGGTGGTGCCGTCCGCGTAGGCGATCGTGAGATCGGCGGCGGTGGCGCTGCCGAGACCGAAGTGGGCGGACATCTCGGACTGGGCGAGGTAGTTGGAGTTGGCGTGGACATGGCGAATCTGGGATCCGGCATCGGTGGTGGCGGTGACCATGGAGCCGATGCCGTCGGGCGCGACGCCGGGCACGCCGCGGGTGTCAAGGAAGACCGTGATGGCGTGGGCGCCCGGGTTGGGCAGGTCGTTGCGGTAGAGCAGCATGGGTTGGCGGTTGTTGAAGATGATAATGTCGCGGTCGCCGTCATTGTCGAAATCGGCGGTCAGCAGCCCGCGGCCCTGGCCGGTGTCGGTGATGCCGGCGCTTCCGGCGGCTTCCGTGAAGGTGCCGTCGGCGTTATTGAGGTAGAAGCGGGTCGGGTCCTGTGTGAAGTTGCCGTCGAAGCCGTTGGTGGCGACGAGATCGACATGCCCGTCGTGGTCGAAGTCCTGTGCGTCGGTGCCCCAGCCCCACAGCCCGAAGTTCACGCCCGCGGGCACCGAGTTCTCGGTGTAGACATGCGGGGTCGGGCCTTGCAGATAAAGCATGTTGCCCGAGCCCGCGGTCATGTCGTAGTTGATGCGGCTGGTCACATACCAGTCGAGATCGCCGTCGTTGTCGAAATCGGCGACGGCGCTGCCCATGCCGTTGGAATCCAGGGAAGTGCCGGACGCGGCGGTCTGATCGATGAACACGCCCGCGCCGTTGTTGACCAGGTAGCGCGAGGTGAAGAAATCCCCGACCCAGAGAAGGTCCGGGTAACGGTCGCCGTCCATGTCCACGAAGCGTGGGGTAAAGCCGCGGACCGACGCCATGTCCTGCGGCAGCGCGGCCGGGGTGACATTCAGAAACACCGAGCCAAGATTGCGGTAGAGCCGATTGCCGCCGAAGTAGCCCGCGACGGCGAGGTCCAGACGCCCGTCGAGGTCGTAATCGCCAAATGAGGCGCTGTAGGCGTCGCCCACCGAAGGGTTGGTGAACTTGACGCCCATGTTGAAGGCGACATCGGTGAAAGTGCCGTCGCCGTTGTTGCGGTAGAGCTTGTTGGTGCCGGGTCCCTGCGCGGCAGAGGAGCCGACCGAAGTGACCATGATGTCCAGGTCGCCGTCGTTGTCGAAATCGGCGACGGCCACGCCGGAGCCGCGGTGGGACTGATCGATCCCGGCCGCGGCGGAGACATCAATGAAGTTGCCGGTGCCGTCATTAAGGTAGAGCCGGTCGGTGCCGGCGGAGCCGCCGATCACGAAGAGGTCCTGGTCGCCGTCGCGGTCGAAGTCGCCCACGGCACCGCCGGCGTTCTGGAACTCGAGGTCGCTGAACAGCGACACTGTTTGATGAATATGGTTGCAGCCCGCCTGGAAGGCCCGTTCTGTGAAAGTCACCGGGCTGCCGGCGAGGGCCGGCAAGCCGCTCAGCAGGGCGGCCGCGGGAAGCACGCGCAGCACGGACGGGCGGCGGGGATCGGTCATCGGGGCGGTCATCTCTCTCGGTTCCTCCGGGTGCCCCAGCGTACCCGCGGCGGGCCGGAATTCCCACGCAAATCGGGGGTTTGCGGGCGGTGGGACCGCCGGGGTGGGTCCCGGCGGGGCGGTTCCCGAGGGGTAGGCGTTCGATAACCCTGAATGTTGGGCGGGTTCGCGGCTCCGGACTGCCGTTTGGGCCGAAGGTGTGGTATGGAGGAGGCATGGGCGTGACGCCGCGTGACATCGCGACGAGGGCCGCGGGGCTGGGCGAGGCCGAAAGGTCGCGGTACCTCGACGGGGCCTGTGGCGGCGACGCCGCATTGCGACAGACCGTCGAGCGACTGCTCCGGCTGCAGGACTCGGTGACGATCGATGGGCCGGCCGCCGGCATGGGATCGGGGGGCGGGCCTGGGCCCCGCCCGGGGGACTCGGATGGTGTCCTGCCGGAGCAGGTCGGGGCGTACCGGGTGCTGGGCGAGCTCGGGACGGGGGCGATGGGGCGGGTGTTTCTGGCCGAGCAGCGGAGCCCCCGCCGACAGGTCGCCCTCAAGGTGATCCGGGCCGACATGATGACGCCGGAGCGCGAGCGTCGGTTCGATCTCGAGGCCGAAGCGCTGGCCCGGCTGCGTCACCCCGGCATCGCCACGATATACGAGGCCGGGCGCGCCGAGGTGGACGGGGTGGTCCGCCCGTTCTTCGCGATGGAGTTGGTGAGGGGCAAGACCCTCGACGAGGCGTCGCGGGATATGCCGGCGAGTGATTGTCTGAGGCTGATGGCGTCGGTGTGCGATGCCGTCGAGCACGCGCACCGGCGCGGCATCCTGCATCGGGACCTCAAGCCCGCGAACATTGTGATCGACGAGGAGGGGCGTGCCCGCGTGCTCGACTTCGGCGTCGCCCGCACCCTGGACAGCGAGGGTCGGGCCGGGGAGCTGGTGGGCACGCTGCCCTACATGTCGCCCGAGCAGCTGCTGGCGAGCCCGGATGTCGACACGCGGAGCGATGTGTATGCGCTCGGGGTGATCCTGTACGAGGTGCTGCTGCACGAGCGGCCGCACGACATCTCGGGGATGACGGTGGACGAGGCGATCGAGGTGGTGCGGGAGCCGGCGCGGATCGATGAATCGGCGCTGGGTCCGGAACTTGCTTCGATCGTTCGCAAGGCGATCGCGCCGGATCGCGAGGACCGTTACTCCAGCGCGGGTGAGCTGGGGGATGACATCCGGCGGTTCATGCGATCCGAGCCGGTGGAGGCGTTCGGCGGCGGCAGCGTGTACCGGGTCCGCAAGTTTGTTCGACGGAATCCCGGTTTGGCCGGGCTCGGCGTGCTGGCGCTGGTTCTGCTGGCGGGCGGGGTGGTCGGCGTGGCATGGCAGGCGGCCCGCGCGACCCGCGGCTGGCATGCCGCGGAGATCGAAACCCAGCGGGCGGAGGCGGCGTTGGTCCGGGCCGAAGCCGAGCGACGCAAGGCGGTGGCGGTCAATGTGTTCATGACGGACATGCTGACTTCCGCCGACCCGGAAAACACGCTTGGGCGTGAACCCACGGTGCGTGAGCTGCTGGACTCGGCGGCGGCGGTGGTCGAATCGGGCACCATCAACGAGCCGGAGATCGAGTCGGTGGTGCGGATGGCGCTGGCCAACACCTACATCTCGCTGGGGCTGTTCGATGCGGCAGAAGTCCAGGCCCGCGCGATGGTGGCGATCGGGGAGACGGAGCTGGGCGAGCGGCACACGATGACCGCCGATGCCCGCCGCACCCTGGCCCAGGTGTACGCCGAGCTGGGGCGATACGAAGAGGCCGACGCCCTGCTCGAGCGTGCGAGGCCCGTGATCGAAGCGCTGGGCGATCCGGTGGAAGTGGCGCGGATGAAGGGCGAACTGGCGCGCGTTCGCCACGGGCAGGGTCGGCACGAGGAGTCGCTGGCCCTTTGGGCTCAGGCCCAGGAAGAACTCGCGCGCACATCGGGGTTGGGCGACAAATACACGCTGACGATGATGCACAACCGCGGCATGGCGCTCAAGGATCTCGGCAGGCTGGCGGAATCCGAGTCGGTGCTCCGAGAGGTGTACGAGCGGCGTCGGGAGGTGATGGGTGTCAAGCACCCGCAGACGCTGGCCGCGTTGGATGTGCTCGCCGGCGTCATCCAGAAACAGGGACGGAACGCCGAAGCAGCCCCCTTGCTGCGCGAAGTGGTGGCCGGGCGTCGGGAGATGCTCGGCGAGGATCACATCGCCACGCTGCTCTCGATGGGCAACCTCGGGGTGGTCCTGGTCGGACTCGGGGAGACGGACGAGGCGGAGGCCCTGACCCGTGCTGCGCTCGCCGGCCACCGGCGCGTGTTCGGAGCCGACCACGCCAAGACGCTCATCCTGATGGCCAACCTTGCCTACATCCTCGAGGAGCAGGGCCGCAAGGAAGAGGCGGCCGATCTGTACCGCGAGGCGATCGACGCGCGCACCCGGTCCACGGGCGGGCGTGACCCCGAGACATGGACGCCGATGAACAACCTCGCGATGCTCTACATGGAGATCGGGCGGTACGAGGAAGCGCGGGCGATGTTCGAGGAACTGCTGGGCATGTGCGACGCGATGCTCCCCCCTGGGCACTACTACACCGCCATCTTCCGCAACAACTACGGCGCGTGTCTGACCGCGATGGGCGAGTATGACCTGGCCATCGAGGCCCTGCGGGCGTCGCACGGGCCGATCGAGGCGACTTTCGGCGCCGACCACGAACGGACCCGCCGGAGCCTGAGCCGGCTCAGCGAGGCCGAACGACGGGGCGGGATCTAGAGCGGGTCGAACTGCACCGACGCCACCGTCGCGTCGTCATCGAGGGTGCGCCCGCCCGCGTGCCGACGCAGCGCATCGAACACCCGTGCGACATCTTCCGCGCAGTCGGTCGACGAACGCAGGGCCGCGTCGAGCCGCCCGAAGCCGAACCGTTCGCCGGAGGGATCGGCCTGATCGGGGATGCCATCGGTGAAGCAGACCAGGCGGTCGCCGGGCGCGAGATGGTGCGGGGTCGGCTCGAAGCGGGCGTCAGGATCGATGCCCACGGGCATGGCGGTGGCGCGGACGGGATGGCGTGTCTCGCCGTCGGCCGGTGCGATCAGCCAGTGCCCGTGTCCGGCGTCGATGAGATCGATGCTCCCGTCGGTGCCGAGCCGTGCGGCGACGAGGGAGACAAACCGTCCGCCGGTCGGTCGGGTGGCGACGAACCGGTTGGTCTGGGCGACGGCCTCGGCGATGGGGGCGCCCGAAGCCAGCGCGCTGACGAGGTGGGCGTGGACGAGCGCGCCGAGCATGGCCGCGCCGACGCCGTGGCCCGATGCGTCGCCGAAGAGCACCGTGGTCGTTCCGTCCGCATTCACCACGGTGTCGAAGAGGTCCGCGGAGACGAACAGCCCGGCGATGGTGCGTGAGGCGTGTCGGAACGCGCCGGCGCGCCCGGTTTCCGGCGGTGCGAGCATGGCGCGGATCTCGCGGGCGCGGTCAAGTTCGACGCGCATGGCTTCCTGGCGGCGGCGGAGATCGGCCTGGGCATCGCGCGTCAAGGCGAAGGCGTACAGTCGGGCCACATCCTCGCAATAGCCCGCCGCGTCCTCCACGGGTGATTCGCCGCGTCGCGCGTCGAGATAGATCATGGCTTCGACGCGGGCTTCGGGCATCACGGGAACGCACACCGCAGAGTGGATCGCGTGCTCGGCGATGGAGTGGGTGGTCACCGGGCGTTCGAGACCGGGGGTCTCGGCAAGCACGGCGGTCTGCCCGGAGGCGGCCCGCCCGATGAGCGAGGAGGAGGGCGCGAAGCCCTCCGGCTCGAGCGGGGCGTGCCCGGCGCGGGTGCGGATGAGCCCCGTGACGAACGAGGGGCGGGCCTCCTCACCCCTGGGCGGAAGCAGCACCGCGCCGCGGGCGAATCCGGTTCCGTCCATCGCGGCACGGAGGGCGGCCAGCGCCAGATCCTCGCGCGATGCCGCGCTCTGGAGCGCGTCCAGACACGCGGTCAGCGCGTCCAGCCGCCGGGAGGAGATCGGGGTGGCGCCCCGTGTCGGGCGGTCCAGCGTCACATCGATCGTGCGGGTCGCGGTCTGGTCATCGGAGACCATAAACAGCCACGGCCCGAAGCCGACCCGATCGCCCGGTTCGAGCGGGGCGGGCGGGCCCGTCTCGATCCGACGCCCGTTGAGCGTGGTGCCGCCGGTCGAGCCTTCGTCGGTCAGGCACCAGCCGTCCGGCAGCTTCCGGAACATCGCGTGCCGACGGGACACCGTGGGGCTGGGCAGGCAGATCCCCGCTTCAACGGCTCGCCCGACCGTGGTGTCGCGCGAGATGGTCAGCCGCTTGGGCACGAGCGGGTCGTCTGGCCCGTCGATCCGGATGAGTCGGAGGTCCGCGGACATCGGCGCACAGCGTATCGGGATGAAGATCCCGGCGGAGCGCACCAGGTGCGCGATCGGGTACGATGCCCCCGTGCCCCCGAGAAAACCCACAAACCGGAGGCAGATCGATCTGGCCTCGATGAGCGACGATGCCCTGCTGGCCACCCGGCTGTGCGATCTGCCGGTCTCCGTCGAGTCCTCCGAGCTTTCGTCCCGCGTCGAACGGCTCTACCGCGAGCTTGAAGGGGCGGGCATCCGACTCCGCCCGAAGGTCTGGCTGTCGGACGAGTGGTTCTCCCCGGACGGCTTCCCCGGTATCGCGATCCCGTTCTACCTGGCGCACCCACGCCTGAAGCGGCTCGAACGCAAGATGATGTTCGAGGTCGAGGGCGGTTCGGCTGCGGAGTGCATGAAGATCCTCCGTCACGAGGCCGGTCACTGCGTACAGACCGCTTTCCGCCTGCACCGGCGCCGGGGCTGGCGGCAGCACTTCGGCGACCCATCCACGCCGTACCCCGATGCTTACACCCCGCGCCCGTACAGTCGGCGGTTCGTCCTGCACATCGACCCGCATTACGCCCAATCACATCCCGCCGAGGACTTTGCGGAAACCTTCGCCGTCTGGCTCACCCCCGGGTCTCGCTGGAGATCAAAGTACCGAGGCTGGGGCGCGCTCAAAAAGCTGGAGTTTGTCGATCGCCTGATGCGCGAGATCGCGGGCGAGCCGCCGAGGGTGCGGGCACGGGCGGCGGTAGACCCGATCCGTGATCTCACCCACACGCTCGCCGAGCATTATCAGGATCGCCAGCGTCTGTACGGCGCCAACGAGCCGGATGTGTACATACGCGATCTGCGGCGTCTGTTTCCCGCCGCCAAAGGCGAGCCCGGCTCCCGCAGCGCCGCGTCACTGCTGCGCTCGGCGCGCCGCGAGACCCGCCAGTCCGTCGCACGATGGACCGGGCAGTATCAGTACACCATCGACGGGTTCTATCAGGAAATGATCGACCGTTGTGCGGAGCACGGACTCCGCGTACCGGCGGGCTCAGACGAAACGGCGCTGCGCCGCGAGATCGCGGTGCTGCTCACCGTGATGGTCACCAACGCCCTGCGTGACGGCGGGCACAGGATCGTCCTATGAGAAAGCGCCGCGTGCTCCTGCTGGTGAGAGAGGACTTCGTTCCGCCCGAATCGATCGAGGGGCTGTCCGATAAGGAGATCAAGCCCTGGAAGGGCGAGTTCGACGTGCGCGAGGGGCTCACCGAGCAGGGCCACGCCGTCGAGGTGCTGGGGGTCGATGACGATCTCGACGCGATCGACGCGGCGCTGCGCCGTTTCCGTCCCCACGCGGTGTTCAATCTGCTTGAGGAGTTCGCACGACGCGAGTCGGCCGTGGCGTTTCTCCTGGGCCACTTCGAGCTGCGCGGCCAGCCCTACACGGGCTGCAACCCGGTGGGGCTTCTCTACGCCGCGGACAAGGCCCGTCAGCAGCGCGTCCTGCGCCAGCACCGCATCCCCACGCCGGGCTTTTTCAATGTCGCTCGCGGGAAAGCCGTCGTCCGTCCCAGACGCATGGACTTTCCCCTTATTGTCAAGAGCCAGACCAGCCACGGCTCGATCGGGCTGACTCAGGCATCGGTGGTGACCGACGATGCATCCCTTCGGGAACGCGTGCGGTTCGTTCACGACGAGCTCGGCACCGATGCCATCGTTGAGCGGTACATCCACGGGCGAGAGCTGTACATCGGTGTCATGGGCAACCACCGCCTGACCACGCTGCCCGTGTGGGAGCTGCGTCTCGAGAATCTTCCCAAGGGCGCCCCGTTCGTCGCGACAGAGAAGGTCAAATGGGACCTTACCTACCAGGAGCGGGTGGGTCTGGAGACCGGCCCGGCGGACCTGACACCGGAGATCCGGGCCCGCGTCGAGCGCGTCGCCAAGCGGGCATACCGGGCACTCGAACAGTCGGGCTACGCCCGCATGGACTTCCGGCTTGCCGACGACGATCGGGTGTACCTGATCGAATCCAATCCCAACTGCGATCTTACATACGGCGAGGATTTCGCCAAGTCGGCCGAGCTGGCCGGGATCGAATACCCGGTCCTGCTCGAGCGGATCGTGGGATTGGGCGAGCGATGGGCCAAGGCACGCTGACAGCCCCGCGACCGAACGCAAAAACAAACACCGCCGGTCAATCCGGCGGTGTTCTTCGCGGGAGTGGAGGCGATGAGACTCGAACTCACGACCTCTTCCATGCCATGGAAGCGCTCTACCAAAACTGAGCTACGCCCCCGCGTTTCAGATTGTCGCCCGCAGGTCCGGGCAGGAGCGAATCGTAGGGTCCCCCCCGGATCGGTCAAGGGCCCATGCCGGCTCCAGCGGCAATGGGGGTCCGCGGTCTCCCCCGGCCCGGGGGGAGTCCGGGCGGGGGTCCGGAAACAAAATCGATCGGGGTCGCCGGTCGGGCTGGAGGCGCTCGCGCGGGTGGTCGATCCGCAAATCGGAGCCTCACGATGCCCCCCGCCGCCGATCATGCCGAGCCCCGCCCCCTGGCCTACATGCCCGGAGAGCGGTTCTGGTGGGTCGCCCAAGACGGCACCCTGATGGTCCGCAGCCGGTCCGCGGCTCCCGCGATCGTCGCCATGGCGTCCGGGCGGGTGTCCGCCGAGGCGGCGCTGGGGGTCATCGAGCGGTGGGCGGGGCGGGATGCGACGCTGGGGCTGATCTCGATCGAACTCATCGAACTGCTGGCCCGACGGTTCCCGGGGGTTCGGTGGGCGGTGCCCGATGTGCCCCTCCGCGTGCCCTCCGGCCGCGCGATCACCGAGCACGCGACCGCGTGAGCAGTCCCTCGGCCGCCATGATCACATCGCGCAGTTCGATCCGGTCGACCCTGCATCGTTGCGGATGGTCGTTCGCGGACTCCTGGGGCGGCAGCGTCGGGTCCGCTACCAGAATGGTCTCCCCGGGCGAGCCGTCCGCCAGGGCCTGAACCGGGATGGTGGTCCAGCGGGGGTCGGTCGGGCCGAACAGGCTGACCAGCGGCGTGCCCAGCGTCGCCGCGATGTGCCGGGGTCCGGTGTCGTTGGTCACCATCAACGCCGCCCGCTCGCACAACGCCTTGAGCGTTCCCAGCGTTCCGCCCATGTCCGGCAGCACGAAGACGCGATCGCGGTGCGGAGCGCCGACGCCGTCCCGGATCGATCGGCACAGCGCCGCCTCCGCCGGCGACCCGTTGACCAGCACCATCATCGCGTGATCCCCGATCAGCCGTTCCGCCAGCGCCGAAAAACGCTCCGCTGGCCACCGCTTCGCGGGGTTGTTCCCGCCCGGGTTGAGGACCGCCAGCCTCGCGTCCGCGCCGATGCCCGCGCTGCCCAGCATCGCAGACAGCGCCGAACGGTCCGCATCGGACACCGGCAGCTCCATGAACACGCCGTCCGGCAGCGCCAGCGGAACCCGCACGCAATCCGTCGGCGTGTGCACCGACCAATCGACCGGATCTTCGCCGAGCAGGTGCGACGCGAGATTCCAGTAGTAGTCCACCGCCGGCGTCAGCTTCCATGACTTGTCCGCGTTCCGCGGCGGCTGAACCGGGTCGGTCAGCAGCATCGCCCGGCTGTCGCGGCTGTACCCAACACGCCGGGGAATGAACGCCAGCCGCGTGATCAACGCCGTCGAGAACGAGTTGGTCAGCAGCAACGCCGTGTCGTACGCCCGCCCGCGGATCTTCGACGCCGCCCGCTTGGGCGCCATCACGCCGTGCGGCTGAAAAACATGGATCTCGTCGAGCAGGTCCGACCCCGCCAGCAGTTGGTCCACTCCGGGCCGGCACAGCCCCGCGATGAAGGCCCCCGGCAGGGCCGTCCGCAGCCGCCGTAGCGTCGGCGTCGCCATCACCGTGTCGCCCACCCACGAAGGAAGCACGACGAGCAGCCGCAGCGGTGTCCGCCCCCCGCTCATGCGTCGCGCTCGGGCCAGAGCGCCGACCCATGCGCCCGCGTGTGCCAGGCATTGGTCGTCCGCCGCAGTTCAGACATGAAAGCCAGCGCCGCCAGCCGGTGCGTCGCCAGCACCGCCGTCACGCTCGTGTCGGTCAGCGACAGGTCCAGCAGACGCACGCCCGTGCGCTCCGCGATCCCTCGCGCCGCCGCCGCCACCGTCGCCCGCACCTTGCCGTCCGCCAGCGGACGCATCGCCTCGTCGGTCGTTCGCAGCGTCACCCGCTCGGCGTGGATCGGCTGCTTCGGTGCGAGCGCATCGAGGATGCGATCCACCGCCGCGGGCAGGTCCGGCACCGGGCCGGACTCGTCGATGCGGATCGTCCGCGCCGGGTCGATGCCCGCGCCGATCGCCGCGTCGAGGTCGCGCTGCTTGTCGCCGACCATCCACGATTGGTTCAGATCCAGCCCAAGCTCCCGCGCCGCGCTGAGCACCATCCCGGGCCTCGGCTTACGCCACGCGTGGTCGTCGGCAAACCGCGCGTTCACACCGCTCGGGTGGTGGGGCGCCGAGTAGCACGCGTCGATCAGCGTGTGGGCGATCGGCTGCGGCGCCCGCACATCCGGCGGATCCAGCGGCAGCTGCGCCCGCAGCGTGTCGTGGCACGCGTCGATGTCCCGCAGCGTGCCACCGCCCCGGGCGATCCCGCCCTGATTCGTGACGATCACGATCGCAAAGCCGTGCGCCCGCAGCCTCGTCAATGCCTCCACCACGCCCGGCAGGACATGCACATGATCGGGGTCCAGCAAGTCCCCCGGCGTCCGCTGTCCCCACGCCGCCTCCGGAAGGTCCGCGTTGCGGCACACGGTGTCGTCGCGGTCAAGGAACACGGCCGGTCGGAGCATGGCCAAGCGTAGGGCTGATTCCACCGCTTGCTTCAGAATCCGCAACGCCCCGGAACAGATGCCGCGAACTCCACGCCGCGGCGCACGGGAACGAACAAGGGCGGATCACCCAAGCCATGAAGATCCGCCCCGGAAAGGGCGGCGCGGTCGCTCTCCCGGCCTGTTCTTCTCCCCGCTCTTCGGCGACTTCCCCATCCTTTCCGTCCGGGAAGCCGCGGGCGTGCAGCGCTCGATGGACGATCTCCGCTGGCTCTTTATCACCACCTATCGCGTCTCGCCGCTCGTCACGCTCGCCTTCGGCTCGGTCGTGTCACTCACCGACCGGTCACGCTTGCTCCACATAGCCACATGCGGCCACCCGCGGTCCGCCCCAGCGATGCCTTCTGTGCCTTGCCGATCATGATGAACCTCTCAATGCCCAGCGTTTTTCGGTTCTTCATGCCCACCGTCATCGGCCCATGGTCGGACAGCCAAGGTCAAGCAATCCGCTAACCCAGCCATCCCGTATCCTGTCACCGGATGGGATCACCCTGGACCGCCATCGCCTGGACCCTCACCGCCGCCGGCGTGGCGATGTTCATGTACGCGGCCTTCTGGGACCGCCCCGGTCGGCGCGGCCGCCCGGCGTACAGGTGCCGCAGGTGCTGGTATGACCTGACGGGCACGGCCGATCGACTGGGGAGCCTCCAAGGCGTCGTGTGCCCCGAATGCGGGCGGGCACACCACTCGCGTCGGGCGCTGCGCCGGACGCGTCGCAAGCGTTGGGCGGTGCTCGTGTCGCTCGGCGTGCTGGCCGGCGCGTACGCGTCGTCGGTCTGGCCCCGCGTCAGCGCATACGGGTTTGTGAATGGCTGGGTCGGAGCCGTACCCACGCCCGCGCTGATCCTGATGGTCCCGCTGTTGGACGACACCCCGGGTTCATATGCACGGCCGCAGGGCCTCCCGGTCGCCAGGTGGCCGCTGATGGAGCAGGTCTCGGCCCAAGTCGTCGGGAGGTTGTCGACGGAGGACGAGACGGGCTGGTTTGAGCACTGGCTCTTCCACCGAGTCGCGCGGGTGACGCCTCCGTCGGTCCTGACAGACGGCACCTCGAAGCGTGGCCATGTGTTCACCTCTGTATACGGAAACTGGGCACGCCAGCGCCGGCTCTGGTCGGATGAGGAGGACTGGGCTCGCTCGGTCTATTTCATGCAGTTGGAGTTGCCGGAATCGCTGCCGCAGATGTCGCCGGTGCACGCCCGTGTGACGAGCTTCCGCCGACTGGTGGAGGACCGGGCCTGCCGCGTGCGGCTTCATGAGCGGGTGTACGAGGTCCGACGCGGGACACTTCTCCCGGCGGATTTGGAATACCGCGAGCGGTGGGACGGCACGGTCCGGCTGAGCGACTATCTGCGGTGGGTCAACTCCATGCAGGCGTCCCCTCGTGAAATGCTCCCCATTGCAGGAATCATCTTCGAGGGCGATCGGACGGCCGACATCTGGTGGCCGGTGGGCGAGATCCGGGAGGTTCACGGAGTCAACATCGTGCACGAGACCCCGGGCACGCGGACTGATGTGATCGGTGCGATCGAGGGTTACCGGTTGGTCGAAGATGTGGATGCGATCCGCGCGTGGGTGCAGTCACGCATCCGCGTTGAGTTCGAATGGGAGCAGGATCGGATCGGCAACCGCATCGGCTGGCCCAAGGGCGTTGTGTTCCGGATGCAGGACCTGCCGGATGGCCCCGGGCTCGACGCGGGCTTCACCTTTGGCGGCTCGATCGTGCTCATGGCAAGGTTGGAGGGCCAGGAAGACGGCGTTGTGATCGCGTCGCTCGACCCGACCTGGTGGGGCGTGCGCGTCCGGGATGGATTCGTCGAGTTCGTCGGTCATGCCCAGTGGGTCGGCTTCGAGGAGGCGGACGGCATGGGCTTCGAGTACCTGACCGGGCTGCATGAGGTTCGCGTGGAATCGATGTGGATCGAGATCCATCCCAAGGGTGGCGTCGTCGGCGGTGGCGAGTACGCGCCGCTGTGGGACCCGGAGGTGGAACGGGTGTTCCCAGAGCCGCTGCGGATCGAGTTCTCGGAGTCTGAGATGGGTGGCTTGCGCGAGAAGCTCGACGCATACCCTGCGTGGTGAGAGCGTGGGGGTAGATGTTCTGAAAACAAACAAGGGGCACCGAGTGCCCCTTGTGTGGTGCGATGACAGACGGGTCAGGCGATCGTGACCTGGGGATCGAGGTAGACATCCTGGATGGCGTGGAGGAGGGCGACGCCTTCCTTCATGGGGCGTTGGAAGGCCTTGCGGCCGGAGATCAGGCCCATGCCGCCGGCCCGCTTGTTGATCACGGCCGTGGTGACGGCGTCCTTGAGATCGCTGGCGCCTTTGGACTCGCCGCCGGAGTTGATCAGCGGCACGCGGCCCATGTACTGGTTGGCCAGCTGGTATCGGCACAGGTCGATCGGGTGCCCGCCCTTGCCGTTCTCATCGCTGCCGGCCAGTTCGGTGTAGATGCGTTTGTCGAACTTGCCGTAGGACGAATCGCCTGTGTTGAGGGCGGTGTATCCGCCGTTGTTGGTGGGGAGTTTCTGCTTGACGATGTCAGCCTGGATGGTGGCTCCGAGGTGGTTGGCCTGGCCGGTCAGGTCGGCGGAGCTGTGGTAGTCGACGCCGTTGACCTTGAAGGCGGGGTTGCGGATGTAGCACCAGAGCACGGTGACCATGCCGTAGGAGTGGGCCTCGGCGAACATGTCGGCGACATATTGGATCTGGTTGGTCGAGTCGTCGGAGCCGAAGTAGATGGTCGCGCCGACGGCGGCCGCGCCCATGTCCCAGCACTGCTTGATGGTGCCGAAGGGGATCTGCTTGAACCGATTGGGGTAGGTCATGAGCTCGTTGTGGTTGAACTTGACCATATAGGGGATTTTGTGGGCGTACTTGCGTGCGGTCATGCCCAGCACACCGAAGGTCGAGGCGACGGCGTTGCATCCGCCCTCGATGGCGAGCTTGACGATGTTCTCGGCATCGAAGTAGTCGGGGTTGGGTGCGAAGGACGCGCCGGCCGAGTGCTCGATGCCCTGGTCCACCGGGAGGATCGAGGTGTATCCGGTGCCGGCGAGGCGGCCGGTGTTGAGGATGCGGGCGAAGTTATTGAGGACGCCGATGTTGCGGTCGGAGTTGATGAGGATCCGGTCGACGAAGTCGGGACCGGGCAGGTGGAGGCAGGATTTGTCGATGGTCTTGGACTGGTAGGTGAGGAGGCTGTCGTCTCCGAGGGTTTTGGCGACATCGATGGTGAGGTTGGGCATGGGCGGCGTTCCTCATTCTGGAAAAGGCAAGCACTTTCGCTTGCCGGATGGGGTTGCGGGGCACTTTTCGAATTGTAGGTCATGCCTGCGGACCGGGTCGGCTAGGCGATTTGGTGAAGGTCTGCCCGGTTCTCTGTTTATCGGATGGAGGGAGCGGGCGTGTGGCCCGTCTCCGGCATGGGCGCAGGAGGGATCGCGATGAACACCGGGCTTTGCTTCCTCCTTGCCGGGCTTGCCGTCGGCTCGCTCGGATTCGAGGCCGCTCCGAAGCGTGAGGGGGCGCCGGTGCGGACCAAGATCGTGCGTCGGCAGGCCCCGCCGCCCCCGGCCCCTCCGCCTCCGGCGGACACGGCCCGCTCGGGCGGGTTGAGCATCGGGCCGTTCGAGTATCGCCCGATGTCCGGCGAGCCGGGGGGGTTTATGCCGGACCGTCGCCCTGTGGTGCATATCCCGACTTGGGTGGGTGAAAGCTCCAACGATCTGCGGCTGGCGAGTTGGTGGTACACGGACCGGGACGAGCGGGGTTCGGCGGGCCAGGCGTTGTCGGCCCGGGGCAACGGCATCCCCGACGCGATGGACAATCTGATCCGGCGTCTCGAGATCATGTATGACCGTGGTTTCCGGCGTTTCTCGCTCAAACTTCCCGCGGGTGATCCGGAGATCGACCGCGTGAGCGGGCGGAAGATGTCCTCGGCCCAGTGGTGGACGATGGACGCGACGAGGCGGGGGCTGTTCCAGCGGCATCTTGCCAAGTGGATCCACGATAAAGAAGTCGCTGGTGACCCGGTTGAGGTGGGGATCTACATGGGCTACCACCCGTCGGACCCGCACAACCTGCGGATGACGCAGGTGGATCTGTTCGATACGGCGTTCGAAGCGCTCGATCCGCAGCGTCCGGAGGACGCCGAGCGGCTGACGAGCATGATGACGCGGTATCGCGACAATATCCAGCCGTGGATCGATATCGGTATCAGCGAGTTCTGGTTCGACAACTCTTCTCCGGACGCCACCTGGTCGGCATTCCTGCGGCTGAGCAACAACCCGGACTACAACCAGCACGCCAAGTTCCATGGCGAGGCGATACCGGTGACTTGGGGGCCCTGCACCTTCGATCCGATCGAATCGGCGATCCGTCGTGCCGCGTGGGTTGAGACATTCAAGGTCGCCGAGTACCGGCACTCTCAGACCATTTTCGATCCGGCGCTGACGGAGATTCATCTGTGGATGTCGGGTCATCACGGGCGTCACTGCGGCGCGCCGGATTCCACCGCGCGGGGGTGGGAGTTCGAGGATCTTGAGCGGTATTTCAACAACGGCTGGGTGCTCGATCCCGAGTTCGTCTTCGGGACCATCGATGTGTGGACAAAGGGCTACAGGCGTGCGAAGTTCGAGTACTTTTCGCGTACATCCGATGGTGGGCTGGTCCGGAACGACGGCGGCGGGCGTGCCTTCCTTGTTGGAACGGAGGCTGTGCAGCGTATCTACGACATGGGATTCATCGCCTGCGTCGCGGATTTCAACGGCGACGGGCGGATCGAGGTCGAGCCGATCGGCGCTCCGCTCGGGCGTGACACGGATCTTCGCATGTTCGACCAGCGATGGAATGCGTCGCGTTCGGACGGCAGCACGCGGCATCGGTTCGTGGACGGCGATGTGAACAACGACGGGGTGATCGATAACGAGGACTACGCGTTCTTCATGCGGGCGGTGGAGCACTACCGCGACTTCCGCGAGGACCCGGCCAATGCGTCCAAGCTGTACACGCCTCCTGAGTTCGCGATGATCGACCTGGGAACAGCCGACTGACGGGGTGCCGGAGAGCCTCGGGCGGGTGATAGACTGACTCGGCGGCTCGTGTCGCGTGCCGCCGGGTTCTGACCCCGTTCCGGAGGCCGAGGCATGCTGCTGAGAGTCGGATTGTTGATGCTGGCGGGGAGCCAGATCTCGTGCGCCGCGTTGGAGGTCATGATCCCGGAGCGGACCGTGCCCGTCGGGGGTGCGCCTTGCGAGGGAGTGGACATCGGGCCTTGGCCCATGCCGGCTCCGTCCACCGTTGCGGGTGGATTCAAGCCCGACCGCAGGCCGGTGGCGCATGTGCCGACCTGGATCGGGGGCGGGCGTGACCCCTTGCGGCGTGCGTCCTGGTGGGTGCGGCCGGAGGACCGGCGGGACGCGAATGGATTTGAATACAACCAGCGGGGCAACTTCGGTGGCGCCAATGGGCGTCCGGACGGTGTGGACAATCTGCTGCGCAGACTCGAGACGCTCTACGACCGGGGTTTCCGTCGTTTCTCTCTGAAGTTGCCGGCCGGCGATGCGGAAGTGGATGTGGTTGAGCGTCGGAAGATGGCTTCGTCTCAGTGGGAAGTGCTTGAGCCGTGGATGCGGGAGGCATTTCAAGGCCCGGTGCGTGCGTGGGCGCGAGAGAAAGCGGCCGGGGGCGACCCGGTCTCGCTGGGGCTTTATATGGGGTATCACCCTGCTGATCCTCGGCGCCTGACGATGGAAGGAGCGGACCTGTTCGATACCGCCTTTCTCGCGCTTGATCCGTCCGATCCTGGGGACGCGGCCCGACTGACAGACATGATGTGCCGGTTTCGAGCGAACATCGAGCCGTGGATAGAGGTCGGATTTACGGAGTTCTGGTTCGACAACTCCTCGCCCGCGGAGTACTGGCCGGCGTTGCTGCGCCTTCAGGCGAACCCGGACTACGAAGGCCGCGCTCGTTTCCACGGTGAGGCCATCCCGACGGCGCGGAACGGGTGCGATTACCGTTTGGTTGAGGATGCGATCCGGCGCGGTGCGTGGATTGCGACCTTTGCGGTGGCCGAGCATCGGCACTGGGACACACGGGTGGATCCGGCCCTGACCGAGTTGCACCTCTGGATGTCCGGACACTTTGGCACGCGGTGCGGCTCGGGTGAGCCGGCGCGCGGCTGGGATATGGCCGACCTGTTGCGGTTCGCGCAGAACGGTTGGATCGTCGGGCCGGAGGTTGTGTATGCAGGTGCGGATGTGGGTGCCGGGGGCTTCGCGGCCGCAAAGCATGAGTACCTCTCCAGAGATCGTTCTGGCGAGCTGGTTCGTAACGATGGTGGGGGCGGCGCGTTCCTGCGAGGTGTCGAGGCGGCGCAGCGTGTGCACGACATGGGATTCATCACCTGCGTCGCGGATTTCAACGGGGATGGGCGGGTCGAGGTCGAGGCCGGCGGGGGCGCACGGGGTGCGGACCTCAAGTTGTTCTCCGAGCGTTGGCAGCGGACCCGCGATGCGCGGACCGGTGCCCACGGTTTCATGGACGGCGATGTGAACAACGACGGGCGGGTGGACAACGCCGATCGGACCTTCTTCATGGAGGCGGCGCGTGACTATCTGTCCTTCCGCTCGAACCCGGCCAACCGGTCGGCGTTGTACGAGCCTCCCCGGCAGTTCGGTGTCGATCTGGGTGCTCCGGATGTTCGGTAGGTCCGTCGAGGTTGCGTCTGGGTGGCATGGGGACGCAAAGGGTGTCAAGTCGTAAGTTGCTGAAATTAATGGAGTTGCGAGAGGCGTGGCCTGCCGGCAGTTCCCGGTGGATGAAAGTCCCAGAAAAACGGTGGCCGAACGGGGTTTCTGGTGGCATGGTTCTCGTGGTGGGTCAGGTCCGGAGGGTGGTTCATCCGCCTTCCGGGAACAGAAGTCGGCACTTGCCGACCGACTGGAATGACGCGACGAACGCTCTCGGGAGAGGGCGTTTGTCGTTTTTTGGGGGCGTGGGAAGCGGGCTGAACGCAGAGTGGGCTTGGGG
>RFGH01000095.1 GCA_003696675.1 Planctomycetota bacterium | reverse complement strand
CGGCAGGCCCGGCGTCGGCTTGGGATCGAACGCATCACGGATCGCCGCCGCGGCCTTCTGGTCCGAGTCCACATCCGACGCCTCCAGCCGTTCCGCCGCGGCCCGCAGCGCCGCCACCGCGTCGGGACGCTCCTCCGCGAACTGAAGCACATACCCGGCCATCCACGCGCCCCACGCGCGCACGATCGGGTCCGGATCAGACAGCATCGTCAGCGAATCGTCGACGAAGATCGGCGAGCCGAGCCGGCGTGCCGTCGATACGGATCGGACCCATGCGCTCGTGAGCCAGCGCACCGCGGCGCCCGTCTCCTCTTTTTCACGCAAGAGCGGGACCAACTCGGCGTGTTCGAATCTCGCGTCCCCCACCGGCTTGCCCGCCGCGACCCACGCCGGCCGCCACCGCGCTTCAACGTCTGCGTAACGCCGCTTGGCCTCCAGCGCCAGCGGCAGCACCGCGCCGGCGAACTCGCGCAGGATCGGCTCGGCGTGCTCGCGGCCGAGCAACTCCACCACAGGCATGATGCTCATATAGGTGGGATACGGCCAGGAATCACTCACTCCGCCCACGCTCCAGTGTGTGTCGTCAACTCGATACTCATCTAGCCCGGGCGGCAACTGCATCAGCAGATCACGCACCGCCGGCGCATATCTCGCGGGATTGGCCCTGACCCATTCTGTGGCCTCCTGAAGCCCGGCCACCCATTGGTCATCACGCGGACCCCCGACGACGAACGCCACGACAGCGGCTGCATCATCTCGATTGGGAAGGCTTCCATCCCACGTCGGCACACTCGGCTGGGTGCTTGCGATCGCCAGCACGATGGTGGACAGCGCAGAAGACATCATCGTACGTCACTCCTTCGCCATTCACGGCGACAGTAGACGATTTCCGACACATGTTAGGCAACCGGCCGCGCGATCTGTCCTCGCGGCTTCCTGCGTCGCGTGCATAACTCGACGCCGGGTCAACGGCGACATATCCAACAGCGTTGATTGCGGCGTTCCAATCGGTGGCGCCGCGGGGAAAATGATACTGGGCGTGAAAAAGAGGTCGGGTTGGTTCGTCAGCGCGTGGCCGATCTCGTGAGCCAGCGAGCGCCTGGATGTAGGTGAGTTCGACGCCACGAAGAGGTATGTGTTCTCACCGTGGTTCTGCGGCAGATCCCCTCCCATATTCGCAGGGACTCTCGCGTAGCCAAGCGCGCCCGTGATAGGCCCTGTGTAGATCACTTCCGCCACAGCCGGCGTCGCCGCGGCGCCGAGGGCCTCGATCACAGCCACATCATCGAGCGCAGGGCTGATGTCCAGCCACCCATCGCTCAAGATGTTGAGGCCGTCCGCGCCTGTCGGCGCTTCTTCGATGATCGGCGCGTCGATCATGACGACCCGGATCCCCGCCTGCGCCCAGGCGTTATTGGCCCGCTCGACTTGATCAAGCACCTGCTGCATCGTCACCACAGGCCCTCGGCCGTCGCTGATCATCGGCGCTGACGGCTGATCAGGTCTCTGAGGCGGCGGTACTCGGGGTCGGTCAAGCCCTCGCGCGACGGGTCCAGCGCGATCTCGATCCGCACGGCGGCGAGCTGGTCTTCCAGATCTTCTGAGACGCGGAGCCGGTCCGCCGCGGCCCGCAGCGCCGCCACACCGTCTGGACGCTCGTTCGAGAAGTTTATAACATACTGCGCCATCCATGAGCCAATCCGCCGCGCCACCGGGTCGGGTGAACCGAGCATCGCGGCCACGTCATCCACAAAGATCGGCGAGCCAAGCCCCCCCGCGGTCGAGACGGACCGGGTCCATGCGCCGGTCAGGTTGTTCTTGACATCCGTCGCGAGACGATAGCGCGCGCCGAGCGTCCGCAGCGTCTCGTGGTCGTCCCTCGCGTCGCCGACCGGCCGACCGAGACGGTCCCACTCCGCTTGCCACTGGTCCTCGATCGTTCGATAGCGTCGCTCCGCTTCCAGCGCCAGCGGCAGCACCGCGTCGGCGAACTCGCGCAGGATCGGCTCTGCGTGGTCGCGGCCCAGCAGCCTTACCACGACGAGCAGCCTGGCCGATTCTGGGCCAAACGGATCTGTCTCGCGCGTGGCGCTGACGCAATACAGATGCTCGGAGCGCTTCAGATCCGCCAGATACTCCTCGAAGGTCGGCGGCAGACGCATCAGCCGATCCCGCACCGCCGGGGCAAAATGGCCGGGCTGCTCGACCACCGCTTCCAGAAGTTGATACGGCATCCCGTGCTTCCAGGGCTTGATCATGAACTCGATATAGGCCTCAGAATCCTGTGGATCCGGCTCACGATCCTTTACGTCGCCGTACATCCAATACAGGGGAGATTGCCGTATTTGTTGTATCTGCTGCTTCTTTGTGTCTGATGGTTGAGCGAACGCACACACCTGTGCATATGCAACCATGAATATCGATGCCGCAAGCGTCATATGTTTATTGTGGACGAGCATTGCGATAGTCCTTTTCGATGTTATGGCGCAACGAGCATGTTCCCTGAGCAGCCGAGGCATGCCGTGGGGCGTGGCGTTCTCGCGGTCATTTCTGTGCTATGCAGAATCCGCCGTTGCAAATGAGGCGCAAGATCATCGGGTGCAGGCTCATCGGATGGAAAAAATATGGAAGGGGTAAAGAATGTATCTGGCTGGTTGGTCAATGCATGACCGATTTCATGCGCGAGCGCTCGCTGCCCCAGCGATATAGCGGGCGAGATAAACATATATGTATTCTGTTTGAGCGTGGATGGAAGCATGCCGATCTGATCTTTCAGCCACGGAATAAACGCGAACCCCGCTGCATTTAATACGGATCCAATGAATGTCAACGGGCCGGTAAAAACGACTTCCGCGACGCTTGGAGTCGCCAACTGGCCGATCGACGTGATTGTTGCGACTGCGTCAATGACAAGCCCGTTCAGGCTGAACCACCCATCGGACAAGATGTTGAGGCCGTCGGCGCCGGTCGGCGCTTCTTCGATGATGATCCCGCCGTCAATGACCACCTTGATCCCCGCTTGCGCCCAGGCGATGTTAGCCCGCTCCAACTCGGCCAGCACCGTTGCTGTCGACGCGACAGGTCCTCGGCCGTTGCCATTGGTGTTGGGCGCCTCATTGCCAGGCTTGTACCACTCCTCCAACGGCATGCCCCCGGTCGCGGGGTTCGTGTTCACCAACACGCCACTGCTGAAGTCGAGGTACGGCTCGCTGGGCTCGCCGGGGTCGTGGACGCCGTTGCCGTTGTCGTCCTGGAAGCTGAACGCGCCGTCGCCAGCGCCGACAATCGTTTCAATCGGCCCCGGCGTCGACGGATCATTCGTCACCTGCACGTACCCCGTGTCGAGGTAGGGCTCCAGGTGGACCCGCACGCGCAGGCGCAGGCGCAGGGTCCTGCGTTTGTCTGGGTCGCGGTCGGTGACGGGCACGGTGTGGCCGAACGAGATCGTCGGCGTGAAGAGGTAGCCCGCCGCGACCTCGCTGTCGATGGTCGCCCGGAGTGT
>RFGH01000094.1 GCA_003696675.1 Planctomycetota bacterium | reverse complement strand
TGCTCTTCGAGGGTGTGCCTGGGGTGAGGGGTCAGCGTGGTTTGGGGGGCGGGGTTGGTCGCCATCTCCTCGCTGGCGCTCGGGGCTGTCTGGGCGCAGGGATCCAGCGGTTCGGGTTGGTTGGGTTGCTCGTGGTGGGCGGTGTCCGGCGTGTGGTTGCCATCCTCTCTGTGTTGGTCGGCGCCATCTTGGACGGGCGTGTGTGGTTTGTGGCGGATGAGGGCGCTGGCGGCGCGGCGGATGGTCTCGGTGTGGGTGTTGGTCGTGGGCGTTTGGGTGACGATGCGGTCGAGGGCGTCCAGGGCGAGGCGTTCGCGTTGCGGGCGTTGGGCGGCGGTGCGTTCGGCGTGGATTTCTTCGAGCATTTGGACACAAGCGCGGAAGTGAGCGCCGGTGGTGATGGCGTGGAGTTTGTCGAGCGCGAGGTTGTGTGTGTGGCAGATGTCGAAGGGGGACTTGCTCGGGTCGAGAAGGTCGGCGAAGAGGGCAGGGGTGAGTTCGGGCGTGTGGGGTTGGTGTGCGGTGTTCATGGGGCCAAGGTATGGCGGCGGGCTTGGCGTTCAAGGGGAATCGCGCGCATGACAACGAAGTTGCGCACAAACGCGGTACATAGGGGAGAAAAAGAAGAGACGAAGAGGCGGAGTGGGGAAGAGGGGACCCCATCCGTCATGCTTCGCGTGCTCCATCTCCCGTCGGCGAAGGGGGAGGATTGGGAAGCTCCCGATTCGCTGCGCTTGTCGTGGGTGTGCTCTGGGCGTGGGTTGGGGATCAGGCGCCGGACTGGGCGAGTTTCATCAGGGAGGCGAAGGTGCCCATGGATTCCGGCCCGTCGGGATCGGCATGGTCTGGCGGTGTGAGGCGTTGGGAGCAGCCGTCGGGGCCGATGAGCCAGGCGTTGCGGAGGTCTCGGAGCTGGATGTCGATGATGCGTGCGAGGCGTGCGCGTGCTTCGGGGTCGAGAACGGGGGTGACGGCTTCGACGCGTGCGGAGAGGTTGCGGTACATCCAATCGGCCGATCCGATGTAGTACTCGAAGTTTGCCATGTCGTCGATACCGTTGGCGAAGGCGTAGATGCGTGAGTGCTCGAGGAATCGCCCGATGATCGATCGGAGCGTGATGTTGTCCGACATTCCGGGGACGCCTGGGCGGAGGCAGCAGAAGCCTCGGACGATGAGGTCGATTCTGACGCCTGCGGAGGATGCGCGGTAGAGCGTTTCGGTGATGAGCCGGTCCTCGAGCGAGTTCATCTTGGCGATGATGCGGGCGGGGCGTCCGGCCCTTGCGTGGTCGATCTCGCGTTCGATGAGCGCGATGAACCGATCGCGCATGTGCATGGGAGCGACGAGGAGGCGGTCGTATTGCTGTTCGGCGGTGTGGCCGGTGAGGGCGTTAAAGAGGCGGGCCACATCGCCGGTGATCGAGGGGTCGCAGGTGAGCAGGCCGAGATCGGTGTAGAGCTGTGCGGTCTTGGGGTGGTAGTTGCCGGTGCCGAGGTGGCAGTAGGTTCGGATGCCCCATTGGCCGTCGAGGCGTTCGCGTCGTACGACGAGGGAGCACTTGCAGTGGGTTTTGAGCCCGACGACGCCGTAGGCGACATGGACGCCGGCGGATTCGAGCTTGCGGGCGAAGGCGACATTTTTTTCTTCGTCGAAGCGGGCGCGGAGTTCGACGAGGCAGGCGACCTGCTTTCCCTCTTCGGCGGCGTGGATGAGGTGGCCGACGAAAGGGGAATCCTTGCTGGTGCGGTAGAGGGTCTGCTTGATGGCGAGGACATCGGGGTCGTTTGCGGCGGCGGCGATGAATCGTTCGACGGAGTCGGCGAAGGACTCGTAGGGGTGGTGGACGAGGATGTCCCGCTCGCGGATCTTGGCGAAGATGTCGGCGTCGGGGTCGGCCAGGGCGGGCGGTCGGACGGGGCGCCAGGGTTTTTCCTTGAGGTCCGGTCGGTCGATCTCGGCGAGCTCGAAGAGATCGGCGTAGGCCAGCGGGCCGGGGCGGATATAGACATCCTCTTCCTGCAGGTCGAGCTCGTCGAGGAGGAAGGAAAGGATGCGGGGCGAGGGGTCGGGTGCGACCTGGATGCGGAGTGCGCTGGCGAAGCGGCGCATGCGGAGTTCGGCCTCGACATGCTCGAGGAGGTCTTCGACATCTTCGTCGTCGATCTCGACGGCCGCGGACCGCGTCAGGCGGAACGGCAGGATCTCGGCGATGCGCATGCCGGGGAAGAGCTCGTCGGCATTGTTGAGGACGATCTCGTCGAGTTGGAGGAATCGGCCCGGGGCTTCGGCGGTGGGTGCGGGCACCCGCCCGCCGGCGATGATCGACTCGACGCGGATGTACTGCGGGAGGACATCGGGGATTTTGACGCGGGCGAAGCGGAGTTCGGGGTCGCCTGGGCGCTCGAGCAGCACGCCGAGATTCTCCGAGAGGTTGGAGATGAAGGGGAAGCGATGCCCGGGATCGACCGCCAGCGGGGTGAGCACGGGGAAGACCTGGTTGCGGTACCAGCGGTCGACCGCCTCGCGGTCGGCGTCGGGCAGGCTGGTGTATGAGATCACCTGGATGCCTTCGGCGTGCAGGGCCGGGACGAGCACCTCTGTCCAGCATTTCGTGAGTTCGCGCTGCATTTCGAGCACGAAGTCGCGGCATGCCTGCAGCGTGGCGGTGGGGGGCAGCTCGCCGGGGCGAGCGGGCGAGGCAAGGTTGCCGTGCTGCTCGCGTTGTTTGAGCAGCCCGATGCGTTTCATGAAGAACTCATCGGTGTTGTTGGCGTAGATGGCGAGGAACTTGACGCGTTCGAGCAGCGGCGTGCGGTCGTCGAGGGCTTGGGCGAGCACGCGCCGGTTGAACTCCAGCCAGGAGAGGTCGCGGTTGAAGAACCGCTCCGATTCGGGCAGCTCGGCGCCGGGGACGGGGGCTTCGGTGCGACTCTGGCTGGCTGGGGTGTCGGTCATGGCTCGGGCGAGAGGATACGGGCCCGGCGCGGGCGGCGGTGTCAAGGGCGTGTTCAGGCGTGCGGGCGGTAGATGGCGGCGCAGCCCGGGGACTCGGTGACGCGGACAGACTCGACGCGGGCGGCTTTGGAGAGGGCGTCGCCGAGCCGGGCGGACATCTCGTCGGCGATGTGGCGGGCGATGAGTTCGGCGGTGGGGTTGGTTTCGTCGAAGGGGGGCGTGGCGTTGAGGTTGTTGTTGTGGAACGGGGCGACGATGTCGACGAGGACCTGGTGGACGGTGTGGAAGTCGCAGAGCAGTCCGTCGTGGTCGAGGGTGGGTCCGGAGATCAGGACGGTGACATGCCAGTTGTGGCCGTGGACGGGCTCGCGGTTGCCGGCGATGACGATGGCGTGGGCGGCGGCGAATTCGGTGGTGATCTCGACGGTAAACATGGGGGATGTTAGGTTTGGAGAAGGGTTCGGGGATCGGGGATCAGGGGGAAGGAGGGGTCGAGGCGGGCGCTGGGCGTTTGAAGCGTGCGAAGCTGACGAGTGACATGCCGAGGATGATGGTGTTGGCGACGACGCCGGCGGCGGAATCGACGCGGAGGTTGAAGAGGATCCAGAAGACGGCGGAGATGGCGGCGAGGATGAAACCGTCGCGGTGGTGTGCTCCGAGCCTCCACATGGAGAGGAAGAGGAAGACGGCGGCGGCCCAGTCGAGCCCGTAGTGGGCGAAGAAGAAGTCGTACATGGTGGGAGCGTATCAGGGCGTGGGGCCGGCGTGGTTCACTAGACTTGCGGCCCTGGAGGACACGGTCGATGAGCGATGCACCACTGATTCTGGGCGTGAGCGGGCTGCGGGGGATCGTGGGGGAGAGCCTGACGCCGGAGGTGGCGGTGCGGTATGCGGGGGCGTTTGGGAGTTGGTTGCGGGAGAACAGAAGGTCGGTCGAGACCGTGGTGGTGGGACGCGACGGGCGTGCGGGCGGTGAGGTTTTTTACTACGCGGTGATCTCTGCGTTGCTGGGGATGGGCTTCGATGTCGAAGCGGTGGATTTCGTGATGACACCCACCATGGGTGTATTGGTCGACACTCACGCTGGGGTGGCCGCGGGTTTGATCATTACGGCCAGCCATAATCCGTTGGAGTGGAACGGGATCAAGGCGTTGCTTCCATCCGATGACTCGGCGGAGTTGGTCGATGCGTCCGCGCCTTCGGCATCAGACGCCTCGGAGATCATCGAGGCATTCCAGGGCGGGGATGTCGCTTGGACAAACTACAGCGGCGAGTTGATCGACAGCGTCGAGATGGCGACAGAAGAGCATGTCGCGACGGTTCGGCAGCGGGTCTTTGCACACTTTGGCGATGCATTGCTCACGAAGCACTTTGTCGCCGTCACAGACTGTGTCAATGCATCGGGAGGATTCGGAAGTTCGGCATTGCTGCAACGACTCGGTGTGCGATCCGTCCCGCTTTTCTCGGATGGCTCCGGAATCTTCCCCCACACCCCCGAACCCACCAGGGAGAACCTCTCCGGTAAGGGCGGTCTCTGCGACGCGGTGCCGGGGTTGAAGGCGGATGTCGGCTTCGCCCAGGATCCCGACGCCGACCGGCTGGCGATCGTCGATGAGAAGGGAAACTACATCGGCGAGGAGTACACGCTGGTGCTTTGTGCGACGGCGTTGATGGAAGCGAGGGCATCCGCGCGGGCTGAAGCGTCAGAGACGCGAGCCCGCGGCTCGTTGAAGCCGGTGTTTGTCGTCAACCTCTCCACCTCCCGCATGATCGACGATATCGCGGCTCGCTACGGGGCCGAGGTCGTCCGCACGCCCGTTGGCGAGGCCAATGTTGTCGAGGTCATGAAGCGTCTCAAAGCCGAGGGGCGCGATGTTGTGATGGGTGGCGAGGGCAACGGCGGGGTGATCTGGCCGGAGGTGACCTATGTCCGCGATTCGCTGTCGGCCATGGCCCTCACGCTCGCGCTCATGGCCCGCACCGGCAAGACCGTGTCCGAACTGGTCGCCATGGTCGACGCCATGGGCCCCGGCGGGAAGGGCTACTGCATCGTCAAGCGCAAAGCCCCACTGGCGAGCAAGGCCGACGCCGAGCCCGTCGTGCGCCACCTGGCCGAGGTGTTCGGCAAGGACGCCGAGGCCCGCGTCGACACCCAGGACGGCGTGCGGATCGACTGGGACGCCCGGGGCGTCTGGGCCCACATCCGGGCCAGCAACACCGAGCCGATCATGCGGGTGATCGTTGAGGCCCCGACCGAGCCCCTCGCGAACGAGACGGCCGCCCTGGTCGAGTCCCGCATCGCCGAGGTCCGTGCCTCCTGACACCGGTCCCCTATACTCGCCCGACATGACCATCGAAGCGGCCAGCTACCAGATCGGCGATCGCGTCCGGGTGACCCAGCAGGTCCCCCGCCAGCTCGGCACCACGACCACCACGGTCGAGGGCGTCATTCTCCGCGCCGGGCAGCAGAAGACCGGCTCCTGGTTCGCCCACAGCAAGGACAAGAAGCTCTGGCTCGACCGGCTCGAACTCCGGGCCGACGACGGCGAGATCATCGTCGTCAACCTCGACCAGTTCTCCCGCGTCGAGAAGCTCTGAGCGCCCTCTGACCGTCCGATCCCCCGCCGGGCGGCCCTTTGCGGCCGCCCTGTTTGTGCGCGCATGGCGCGCTTTATGCGCACACCGGTGGTCCGCGCCGGATCCCTCTCCGAACTTTGCAAGATTTTTTAGACCGAGCGGCCGCAACGACTTGCGCGATTCTCGCCCTTCCGCAAGTCCACGAAAGCGCGCACAAACCTGCATCGGCGCCCCTCCGGGTGAGGCGTGTGACAAACGCACGCCGGGAAGTGGAGGAGGGACCCGATGCCCGACCGGTTCGAGAGGAAGCACGCGGACGCCGACCCTGTGTGGGACACCGTCTCGCTCGCCATCGACGAGCACCGCCGGCGTGAACGCCCGCGGCAGGACAAACTCTGGGCGTACTACCGCAATCCGATCGAACCGGTCGGCGCATCCGGGGCGACCTCCGCCGGGTCCTGGTACCGCCAGGCCCAGGAAGCCGGGCTGCCCACCCGCATCCGCGGCCGATCCGCCGGCGTCCCCGGCACCGAGACCGGTCGACGCGAGGTCGTGATCGAGAACGACATCGCCTGGCGCGTCCAGACCATGGTCGACTTCATGTTCGGACGCCCTGTCCGCTTCGAATCGCTGGCCGACGACCCGGCCAAGCGCGAGCGCATCGAATCCGCCCTCGAACAGGTCTGGGAACGCTCCGGCGGCATCGCCATGATGCAGGACGCCGCCCTGCTCGGGCATGTCTTCGGCCATGTCGATCTGCTCGTCCGCGTCGACGCGGGCTTCATCGGCGATCTGCCCGACGCCATCAACGCCATCACCATCGAGCCGGTCGACCCCCGCCGCGCCGTGCCCGTCCTCTCGCCCGACGACTACCGGAAACTCGACGCCTACGCCGTGTGCGCCGAGCAGCCCGTCGGCACGAAGAAGGATGGACGCACCGAGCGCGTCGCCATCGCCGAGGTCTTCACTCCGGGGCGACGCTCGATCTACCGCGACGGCAAACGCGCCACCACCGAGCGGGCCAAAGTGCTCGCGGACGCTGTCCCGGTCGTCCACATCCAGAACATGGCCCAGCCATTCGCCCACTCCGGCACGGGCGAGGTCGAGCCGCTCGTCCCGCTGCAGGACGAACTCAACACCCGTCTGTCCGACCGGGCCAACCGCGTCACGCTCCAGTCCTTCCGCATGTACCTCGCTAAGGGGCTCGAGTCCTTCGACGCCGCCGCCATCGCCCCCGGCATGGTCTGGACCACCAACAACCCCGACGCCTCCATTCACCCCTTCGGCGGCGACCTCTACAACCCCGGCGAGGAATCCCACATCGCCGAGATCCGCGAGGCCATCGACAAGGTCTCCGGCGTCCCGCCCATCGCCGCCGGCGTCGTCCGCGCCAAAATCGGCAACCTCTCCAGCGCCAACGCGCTCCGTGTCACGCTCATGGGGCTTATCGCCAAGACCGAGCGCAAGCGCATCGCCTACGGCCGCGGCATGGAGCACGCCTCCGCCCTCGTCCTCCAGGCACTCGACGAACTCGGCGTCCTGCCCACCACGCCCGCCGAACGCGCCGTCCGCACCGTCTGGCCCGGCTTCGTCTTCGAGGACGAGCCCACCCGGCTCGATGCGGCCGCACGCAAACGCGACCTCGGTATCGACCAGACCCGCGTCCTCGGGGAACTCGGCTACGCCGAGCGCGACCCCGGCATCGTCTGACCAAACACCACACCCCATCGCACGCAAACACGGAAGGAGCACACCTTGAAACAGGGATCCCAAACCGGCCCGTCGCCCATCGGGGGCAACCCCGAACCCGCCACCGACCCCACCATCGCCATCAGCGAGGAAGTCGTCTGGAAGGCCCGCGCCGAACAGGCCGAGGAGGAACTCGCCGCCGCGCTGAACCAGATCGACGACCTCAAATCCCAACTCGAAGCCGCCACTCACGCCGCCAGCGCCGAGCACGCCCGACGCAACCTCGAGCACGAACTCGCCCGCGCCGGCGCCATCGACGCCGAAGCCTGCCTGCTGCTGATCGAGTCCTCCGACCTTTCCGATCTCGATCCGGCGACCCAGGTCGCCGAACTCCGCCGCCGACGCCCGCACCTGTTCCGACACCCCGCCCCCAGCGCGCCGGGCGCGACCCGCATGCCCCACGCGCCGTCCGACGAACTGGCCGACATGGCCGAACGCGCCCGGACCACCGGCGACCGCGCCGTCCTGCTCCGCTACCTGCGCCGCCGACGCGCCTGACCACCGCCCCATCACCGGCCATCCGTCACCGACCACCAGCCACCCCGAACCCAGGAGGAAAAACCCCATGGCATTCACCGGCAAAGCCAGCTACAGCGGCGGCGCATCGCTGCCCGAACTCGTCGAGGATGTTTCCGATGTCATCGGCATCGTCAGCCCCCACGAGACGCCACTGCTCGATCACCTCGGCGACCCCAAACGCGCCGTCATGAGCACCGTCCACGAGTGGATCGAAGACAGCCTCCTGCCCAACCGAGGCCAGATCAATCAATCCACCTTCAGCCCCAGCCCGACCACCGCCACCGCCGTCATCGTCGATTCGGCGACCGTCTTCCGCGTGGGCGACCTCGTCCGCCCCGCCGATTCCGGCGAGGTCATGCTCGTCGTCGCCGTCAACACCACAACCAATGTCCTCACCGTCACCCGAGGCTACGGCGCCACCACCCCCGCCACCCTGGCCGACAACATGCCCCTCCATGTCATCGGCAACGCCGCACTCGAGGGCGACGACGCCCCGGCCGCCCGCTTCACCAACCGTGTCCGCCGCCAGAACTACACCCAGATCTTCACCGCCTCCGTCGATGTCTCCGGCTCCATGCAGGCCGCCCAGGCCCACGGCGTCGACGACGAAGTCGACTACCAGAAGCAGGAACGCATGCGCGAACTCCTGCGCGACCTGGAGAACTGCGTCATCAACGGCGTCGCGCCGGGCGCCGACCCGCAGGGATCATCCACCGTCCGCCGCTCCATGAACGGGCTCATCAGACTGATCCAGACCAACGCCTTCCAGCCCGGCCTCGGACCCATCCCCGACGGCGACGGCGCCAACAGCGATGGACTCAACGAGCCCGTCCTCAACGCCGCCCTCAAAGCCGTGTGGGAGCAGTCCTCCGGCGTCATCGACACCATCGTGGTCGGCGGCGCACAGAAACGACGGATCAACTCCTTCGCCACCGGCTCACGCGCCTACCTGCCCGACGACCGCACCTGGTCCGACATGATCGGTGTGTACGAGAGCGACTTCGGCGTCTGCCGCGTCGTCCTCTCCCGCTGGGTCCCCCCCGACCGCGTCCTGCTGCTCGACTCCTCGCGCGTTTCGGTCATGCCGCTGCAGGGACGCAGCTTCCACTACAAGCCGCTGGCCGCCACCGGCGACTCCATCTCCGGCCAGGTCATCGGCGAGTACACCCTCGAACTCAAGAACGAGAACGCCCACGCCGTCATCTCCGGCCTCGCGGTCTGAGTCATCCAAACGCATCGCGCACGACGCGGGGGCCCCGGGGGAGCGGGGCCCGCCGGGGGCGGCCGGAAACGCCCGCCCCCGGATTCTCTCGATCACCCCTCCGGGTGCCACGGCTTGTCTCGCAAGCCGTGTCCCCGTCCCTCTCCCCACTCCGTCTCTTCGTCTCTCCGTCTCTCCGTCTCTTCCCAAAGGACCCCCATGTTCACCACCGACCGAGACCTCCTCATCTTCGAGCCCGCCCTCCTCCGCGACCTCGCATGGGCCGCCCAGCGCACGCTCAGCACCACCGGAACCATCGCGGGCACCACGCTCACCCTCGCTTCCGGCTCGTTCGAGGACGCGCAGATCGACGCCGGCTCCGTCGTCCTCTTCGACGCGCTGGCCATCGAAGTGGTCGAGCGTCTCACCGCCACCACCGCCATCGTCTCGCTGCTCCGCGCATCGCCCACCAGCACGCCCATCCCGCCGCCGTCCGCGAGCAACCGCACCGTCCGCGCCTACACCTTCGCCCCGCAGATCGCCCTGGTCCACCGCCAGGTCCTCGCCATGATCGGCATCGACCCCGACGGCGCCGGCCCGCTCACCGAAGCGAGCGTCACCAACCCACGCGCCCTGTCGCGCCTCGAGGCCCTCGGAGCGCTCCACCTGCTCTACGCCGGTGCGGCCGCACCCGGCGCGGGCGGCGAACCCATGGCCGAACGCGCGGCCATGTACCGCCAGCGCTTCGCCGAGGAACGCGAGCGCGTCGTCGCCATGATCGACACCGACGCCGACGGCATCGCCGACGCGTCCCGACGCCCGACGGTCTTCGCGCTGGTGCGGGGGTGAGCCGTGGTGATCCTCCGACCCAACCAAGTCGCCTTCGGCACCGCCGTCTGGCCCCGCGTCGAACGCGTCACCATCGACCGGCTCGCCGCCCGCACCGTCCGCGAATGGTCGGACGACGGTCCCAACCTCGTCTTCGCCGATGTTCCCGAACGCCTTGTCCGCGCCCGCGTCTGGCAATCGCTCGATCAGACCACGCTCGGCGCGCCGTTGCCGGGTGCGCTCGCCGAGGTCCGCATCGAACTCTCACCCGGCGCGGACGAGGGCCGCCGCCTGGTCCGATTCGACGCCGTGGTCGAGTCCGTCACGCACGAGGTCTCGCAGAGCCGCACCGTCCGGGTCATCTCGCTGCTGGCCGTGTCCGACGCCGGCGACGAGGACCCCATCACCATCACCGACGCATCCTGAGATCCGAGAGGAGAACGAAATGAGTACCTTCAAAGGCGACGACCTCTTCGGCTCCGGCCCGCACCGCTTCACCGTCGGTCGCGAGGGCCGACGCATCGTCACCTACGCCGCCGCCGCCGGCGACCCCTCCGTCCCCGGCTCGTTCACCTCTGGCGATCTCGAACTCCGCGTCACCGTTACCGGGCGCCTCATCGCCGACGACGACGCCGATCTCTGGGCCCTCCGCGACGCCATCACCGCGGCCGCCACCAGCACCAACACCCCCGGCACCCTCACCGACGGCCGCGGACGCGCCTGGCCCAACATGACCCTTGTTGCCTTCGAACCCACCGGCCCCACCGACCGGGCCCGCCGCACCACCCTCCCCTACATCGCGGAGTTCGTCCGTCTCACCGAGTAACCCTCTCCCCACTTCCCCCTCTTCACTCCGTCTCTTCGTCTCTCCGTCTCTTCTTCCCCGGAGCCCCCATGCCCCCCGACCTCGCCGCAACCATCGCCCAGTTCGGAGCCGCCGGCCTCATCGCGTGGATGTGGCTGGTCGAGCGCCGCGCCGCCACCGAACGCGAACGCCAGATCAACGAGGCCCACGAGCGCATCGTCCGCGACCGCGAGGACCGGGCCGTACTGGTCGACGCCGTCCGCGACGCCGCCCGCGCCATGGCCGCCCTTGAAGCCGGCCAGCGGGCCATCACCCGCCTGCTCGAACGCGTCGCCGCCGACCGCGCCCCCGACGCCGCGCCCATCACCCGTGATAGCATGCGGCCGTGATCCGCGACGCGACCATCCCCCTTGCCTGCATGGTCACCCTGACCGCATGCCAGCCCCGCGGCGTCGTCGTCCGCGAGCAGGTCGTCCGCGTCGGCGAGGGCCTGGTCATGCCCGGCCCATTCTCGCCCAAAGCCATGCGCGTCCACCCACTCACCCACGCCGAACTCGACGCCGACGGCACACCCCGCGTCATCCTCCACATCGAGCTCAAGGACGCCTGGGGCGACTCGGTCAAGGGCGTCGGCCGCGTCCAGGCCCAACTCTGGCGCGACGGCCAGTCCCCCGAGAACGCCACCCGCTACGATGTCGATCTCCGCGCCCTCGACGACAACGCAACCTTCTACGACCCCGCCACACGCACCTACCGCATCGTCCTCGGCGGGCTCCCCGCATGGCTCGACCAGACCGTCCGCGCCGAGTCCGGCCCCAACGCCCGCCTCCGCGTTCTGTTCCTCACCAGCGAAGTCGACGGCACCCCCCTCGTCCTCCGCGACGAGTTCGTCGTCACGCCATAGCACCACATCAGGATGCCGCGGCTTGTCTTGCAAGCCGTACTCCCGCCGCACACGAAAAAGGGCCCCGCCGGGGGGCCCTCGAAAGCAGAAGCCAACCGCGGAACTCAGTCCTCCCGCGTCACACCCAACTGCCGGTACTTCTCCCGGTACTTGTCCCGCAGGATCGTCTGCTTGTTCGTCAGATCGATCGTCCGACCGTCGATGAACGCGTGTTTCACCACCGATGTGATCTCCAGGGGGTGCCCCGTGGTCACGATCACCGTCGCCCGCTTGCCGGACTCAATCGTGCCCAGTTCGTCGCCCAGGCCCAGGATCTCCGCCGCGCTGGATGTGATCGATCGCAGCCCCGCTTCGGGGTCCAGCCCGTACGCCACGGCCATCGCCGCGTTGTCCGGCAGATTGCGCTCATGCCCGGTCTCCGCCCCCGACGCCAGGCACCACCGCACGCCGGCCGCCTCCAGCCGCGCCGGCAGCGTGAACGCCTCGTCATACGCCGAATCCGCCCGCTTGGGGAACCGGTGCACGCCCGACACGATCACCGCCGCGTCGTTCGCCTTGAGCAGGTCGGTGCACAGCCCCGCGTCCCGACCCCCGATAATGACGGGCTTCAACCTCCGCCCCGCCGCCCAGTTCACCGCCGAGACGATCTGGTCATAGTCGTTCGCGTTGATGAACACCGGGTTCTGGACCTGCCCTTCGGGCGGATCGGGCAGAACGGTGGTCAGAGCCTCCAGCCGCAGGTCCGCCGGCGCGCCCGGCTCGCCCGCGCGGAGCGCCCGGTACGCCAGCGCCTGGTCGAACCAGGTGTTCAGCCGTGCCAGCCGCTCGTCGATCCGGTCGTCCCCCGAGTCGTCCTCCTCCTCGTCGAACCGATCCCGACGCGGACGCATGCTCGGCCAGTTGATGATCACCCCGGCGTCGCGGTCCAGGGCCATGTCCTCGTTTGTCCAGCCCTCCAGCGCAATCACCGAGGCACGCCCCGGGATCAGCCCGCCGGTCGGGAACACCCCGGCGGTCAGGATACCGTTGGTCCGCGCCACCGGGATCAGCGTCGAGTCCGGGTTCACCGCGACATACCCGCGGACCTCCGGCGTCGCGTCGCCGACCTCGTCGAAGTCCCGCATGGCCCGCACGGCGTTGATCTCGTCGAGCCCCAGCATCGTCACCGCCCCGATGAACCCGGGGCTGATGTGCATCCCCTTGCAGTCGATGACCCGCGTGTCCGCGCTCAGGCGGATGCGGGACATGACCTCGTCCGCGTCGCCGATGAGCCCGATCTTGCCCTCGGTCAGCGAGACCACGGCGTTCTCGATCACTTCGCCCGTGCCGGTGTGCAGCGTGCCCCCGACCAGGAAGATCGGGTGCTGCTGCGGCGGGGCAGTGACGGTCAGGTCCTGGGCGGCTGCGAACCCGGTGATGCCCGCGGCCGCGATGGTGGTGATGGTCTTGATCATGGTGGGTGTCCTGTTGATGGTTCGGTCGCGGATCAGCGGTCGAGGTTCATGAGTTCGCGGGGCAGCAGGTTGCAGCCGCAGTCGCCCGGGCGGGGCCCGTGGTCGATGTGGTCCTGCAAGGCCCGCTCGTACATCCGAGCCAGCATCGAACGACGGGTCGGGGGTTCGTCGCCCTCGGGCTCGCTTTCGGACGGCTCGGAATCGTCGTCCATCGGCTTGGGTTTGCCCTCGGCCATGATCTTGCCGACCAGCCGGGCCCGCTCGGCCTGCATGCGTTCACGCATGGCCCGGTCCTGCTCCAGGCTGAACAACTGCCGCCCGTCGACGAAGGTCCGTTCGCAGCGGGACATCGACGAAAGCGGATCGCCCGACCACACGGCCAGGTCCGCGTCCTTGCCGACCTCGATGGTGCCGACCCGATCGATGATGCCGAGTTGGATCGCCGGGTTGGTGGTCACGAACGCCAGCGCGTCCTGCGGGGTCATGGCGATGCCCGCGTCGAGGGCGTACCGCAGGGCCTTGCCGGCCTCGACATTCATGCGTCGGGCGAGGTCGTCGGAGTCGGAGTTGTAGCTGGTCAGCAGACCGGCCTCGAAGTTGATCGGGCCGGCGGCCGGGATGGCGTCCTGCACCTCGACCTTGTACGCCCACCAGTCGCTGAACAGCGACGCGCCGATGGCGTGCTCGCGGACGATCTCGGCGACCTTGTAGGTCTCCAGCCCGTGCTGGAAGGTGCCGATCTTGAAGCCGAAGTCCTCGGCCACGCGGCAGAGCATCAGGATCTCGTCCTGGCGGTACGAGTGGCAGTGGATCAGCCGCTCCCCGGCGAGAATCTCGGCGAGGATCTCGAGTTCGAGGTCGCGCGGGCCGGGGGCGCCGGCGACGCCGCGGGCGTTGGCGGGCGCTTCGGTCGAAAAGTACGAGCCGGAGCGGGCGTTGCCCGAGCGGCCGCGGGCGGCGGCGTACTCGCGGGCCTTGGTGAAGCGGTCGCGGATGATGGTCTCGACGCCCAGGCGGGTCTGGGGGTAGCGGGTGGTGTTGTCGTCGCCCCAGTTGGATTGCTTGACATTCTCGCCCAGCGCGAACTTGATGCCGGGCTTGGCGTCCTCGAAGTGCATGTCCTCGGGCTTGAGGGCGCCCCAGCGGACCTTGACGGTCTGGGACTGGCCTCCGATGGGATTGGCCGAGCCGTGCAGGAGGTTGGCGGCGGTCACGCCGCCGGCGAGTTGGCGGTACCAGTTGATGTGCCCGGGGTCGATCGAGTCGGCGATGCGGACCTCGGCGGTGACGGCCTGGCCGGACTCGTTGACGCCGAGCCGGAACAGCCCGGTGTGGGAGTGGGCGTCGATCAGGCCGGGGGTGATGTGCTTGCCGGCGCAGTCGATCACCTCGGCGGCGATGCGGGGGTAGCCGCCGGTGCCGATCTGTGCGATCTTGCCGTCTTGCACGAGCACCCAGCCGTTCTCGAGGATGCCCTTGTCGGACTGGGTCCAGACGGTGGCGTTGGTGAGGAGGTAGGTCTTCTGCTCGGGCATGGACTCGACGGTGTACGCGGCGAATGGGGCACCGATCGGCGCGGCGGTGGGGGCCTCGTCGTCGTCCTCGGCGTCGTCGTCCTTCTTCTTGTCATCGTCCTTGCCGGGCAGGTCGCCCTCGCGGGCGGCGGTCCATTCGAACGCGGATTGATCCGGCGCGACGCCGGTGCCGCGGATCACGCCGTCCGCGCCGAGCACGCCGGACATGAGGTAGGTGCCGTTTCCGTCCTCGTTATCGTCGATGAGGAAGGAGATGCGGTCCTTGTCGATCTTGACCTTGCGTGCCTTGGCTTGCGCATCGCCCCGGGTGGCGGTGATCTTGTTGGCGTCGACTTTGATCGACATGGTGAGGTCGGCGCCGACCGACGAAATCGTCCATGCGCCGTCGAAGCGGGTGTCCTTGGCATCGGCGATGTGGTGCTCGCGGCCGTCGATGAAGACGGTGAGGATCTGGGCGTCCTCGACGCCGGGCTGGTCGTCGTATGCGGGCTCGTCGAAGAGCGGGCCCGAGGCGATGACGAGGTTGGCGATCTTGCCCTGCTCGATGGTGCCGAGGGTGTCGGCCACGCCGAGCAGTTCGGCGGGGTGGGTGGTGACCATGGCGAGGGCCTTGTCGGACGCGAGACCCGCGTCGATGGCTTTCTCCATGTTGTCCCAGAACTTCTGGCTGCGGGGCAGTTTGCTGGTGGTGATGGACACCGCCAGGCCCTTCTCGTCGAGGTAGCGGGCGTTGGAGGGGGCGTGCTCCCAGGACATCAGGTCTTCGAGGCTGGTGGCGTCGGCTTTGCCGACGGTGAACACATCGGGCGTGGCGGGGAACACGAGCGGGACGATCATGGCGCGGCCGGCGTTGGCGAGCGCGTCGAGGCGTTTGAACTCGGTGCCGGAACCGACGATGGCGACATTGGCGTGGTCGAACTCGCGGGCGACCTTGTCGCTGAGCAGGGCCTCGAGTTCGAAGCTGGTGTCGTAGATCATCAGTCCGTCGGGGTTGATGGCGTCGAGGCAGGACCAGTCGGTGTTGGTGCGGCTCTCGCGCCAGGCGGCGTCGATGAAGGTTTGGCGCATGAGCGAGACAACGCCCATGTGGCTTGTGGGGTAGTCGCCGCTGGACCAGCCGGAGCGCTCGAAGCCGAGGTGCTGGCTGGCGCGGGCCTTGTAGACGGGGGGCTTGCCGAGGGCGGGATCATCGAAGGGCTGGGCGGTGGAGACGACGGCGCCCCAGCCTCGGAAGATGCCCGAGGACGGGGCGATGCCGGCGGCGGTGAAGCCGAGCTTGCGGAGGGTCTCGGCGTCGCGTGGGGGCAGGCCCTGGCCGGCGAGGGCGTCGCGCTGGGGCGTGACGAGATTGGACCAGTGGGTGCCGGGCGCGCCGTCGCGGGGGGCGGGTGCGTCGACGGGGACATAGGCGTCGATGAAGCCTGCGTAGACATGGCGGCCGGCGGCATCGACGACGCGGGCGGTGCCGGGCTCGATATTGCCGGCGACGCGGACGATGCGGCCGTTGTCGATGAGGATGTCGGCCGAGTCGAGGGTTTTGCCCGGGGCGACATGGACGACGGCGTTGTCGATGAGGACGCGGGTGGGCGGCGCGGGCATGGGCCCGTTGGGTCGTGGGGCGAGCGGGTCGACGGCGGCCGCGAGAGCGGCGAGAACGAACACGGTGCTTGGCATGAGGCCTCTCCGGGGGAGATGTTCCGGTTTTGGATGATGTTGGAGCGTACCGGGTTGGCGGGTGCGATGTGGCAGGGGGAGGGAAGAAGGCATTGCGGATTGGGGATTGGGGATTGGGAATCGCCACTGGCCACCAGCGATTGGGAGGGGGGGATCGCGCGGGCTGAAGCCCGCGGCTCGTTGGTTG
>RFGH01000093.1 GCA_003696675.1 Planctomycetota bacterium | reverse complement strand
CAAACGCCTGGCCCACATCACCGCCCACATCCAAGCGATCACGATCGACCGCCTGCTCTACCTCGCCCACCACACCCCCACCAGCGCCGCCTTCGCCAAAGAAATCCGCCTCGCACTCAAACTGCTCACCACCCTGCTCCCCCAATCCACCTCTGCCTATGCCTCTGCGACCTTGTATGTTCTCCTGAGTGCTTTGTGCCGTTTCCCCGTCCGTGCCGCCGGGGCGAGCGGAGCGAGTCCCGGCGGCACGGACTTCCGGTCGCGAGATCGATCTGTGCCATGGCCTTCGAGGCCGTCGCAGAGCCGGATCCCGGCCGGTCCTTCTTCTTCCAGCCCGGACAGCCGCCTGGGCCGGTCCAAGCCGAGCCCGCATAAGCAAGATCGGGAGCAGAGGAGGTCGCCGTGTCACTCGTCGTCGGCATCGATGTCAGCAAGGACCGCCTGGACCTGGCCTTCTCCGAGGGCTCGGGGCCCAAGGCCGTGGTCAACGAGCCAAAGCCCATCGAGCGGCTCGCCGCCGATCTGCTCAGACGCAAGCCCGAGCTGATCGTCATGGAGGCCAGCGGCGGCTACGAACGCGTCGTCGCCGCCGTCCTGCTCGAGGCAGGCCTGCCCGTCGCCGTGGTCAACCCTCGCCAGGTCCGCGACTTCGCCAGGGCCACCGGCCGGCTGGCCAAGACCGACGCGATCGACGCGGCCGTGCTCGTGCACTTCGGCGCGGCCATCCGCCCGCGTCTGAGCCCCATGCCCGACGAGCAGCAGCGGGCCCTGCAGGAGCTGATGGTCCGCCGCCGCCAGCTGGTGGCCATGCGGACCAGCGAGTCCAACCGCCTGGGCACCGCCGTCAGCGGGCGTGCCCGGACCAGCCACGAGCGTCTGATCGCGACGATCGATCGCGAGCTGGAGGATCTCGACGGCGACATCGGCGGGCTGATCGCCGAGAGCCCGGCCTGGCAGGAGCGGGTGGACCTGCTGACCAGCGTGCCGGGGATCGGGGACAAGACGGCCTGGTCGCTGCTGGCCGAGCTGCCCGAGCTGGGGGCGTGCACACGCCAGCAGATCGCCGCCCTGGCCGGGCTGGCGCCCATGAACCGCGACAGCGGCAAGAGCAGCGGGCGACGGTCGATCCGCGGCGGGCGGGCGGCGGTCCGCACCGCCCTCTACATGGCCGCCGTCGCCTCGGTGCGGTGCAACCCCGTGATCGGGGCGATGTACCGGCGGCTCAAGGAGGCCGGCAAGCCCGGCAGGGTCGCCCTGACCGCATGCATGCGCAAGATGCTCACCATCCTCAACGCCATCATCCGCGATAAACAACCATGGAACACCGCACCACACCCTTGACAACCAACACAGCCGCTCTGT
>RFGH01000092.1 GCA_003696675.1 Planctomycetota bacterium | reverse complement strand
GTCGAACAGCGCGTCGACGGCCTGCTGGAGCATCCGCTTCTCGTTGCGGATGATGACCTCGGGGGCGTTGAGGTCCATCAGCTTCTTGAGCCGGTTGTTGCGGTTGATGATGCGGCGGTAGAGATCGTTGAGGTCGGAAGTGGCGAAGTTGCCGCTCTCGAGCAGCACCAGCGGACGCAGGTCCGGCGGGATGACGGGGATGACATCCATCACCAGCCATGCCGGGTCGTTCTCGCTGGCGCGGATCTGCTCGATGAGCTTGAGGCGCTTGGCGAGGTCCTTGGTCTTCTGCTTGCTGCGGGTGGCGGCCAGATCGGCGCGGATCTGTTCGGCCTCGGCCTGGAGGTCGAGCATCTCGATCAGCACGCGGATGGCGTCGGCGCCCATGTGGGCGGTGAACTCGTTGCCGTACTTCTCAAGGGCCGAGCGGTGTTCGTCCTCGGTGAGGACCTGCTTGAACTTCAGCTCGGTGTCACCGGGCCTGGTGACGACATAGTCCTGGTAGTAGATGATCTTCTCGAGGTCGCTGGTCTTCATGCCCAGCAGGGTGCCGAGGCGGCTTGGCATGGACTTGAAGAACCAGATGTGGACGACGGGGGCGGCCAGGTTGATGTGGCCCATGCGCTTGCGGCGGACGCGCGAGTGGGTGACCTTGACGCCGCAGCGGTCGCAGATGTAGCCCTTGTACTTGGTTCCGCGGTACTTGCCGCAGGCGCACTCATAGTCTCGCTCCGGGCCGAAGATGCGCTCACAGAAGAGACCGTCCTTCTCGGGGCGGTAGGTGCGGTAGTTGATGGTCTCGGGCTTCTTGACCTCGCCGTACGACCACGCGCGGATGTCGTTGGGCGATGCGAGGGTCACCTTGACGGCGCGGTAGTCGTTGACCCGCTCGTAAACATTTTCCATCATCTGAATCATCTCCCGCGTTGGCGGAAAGTGAGGGATCCTTTGTCGACACGCGGCGGGGTCGTCCGCCCCCGCCCGGCGGGCTTGGTCAGAGGAGGCTGCCGCCCTCGAGTTCCTTCTTCTCGAGGGTGACATTCATGCCGAGACCCTTGAGCTCGTTGCACAGCACATCGAACGCGACGGGCATGCCGGCCTCGAGCACATTGGTGCCCTTGACCATCGACTCGTAGATCTTGGTGCGTCCCTCGACATCGTCGGACTTGACGGTGAGCAGCTCCTGGAGGATGTAGGCGGCGCCGTACGCCTCGAGGGCCCACACTTCCATTTCGCCGAAGCGCTGACCGCCGGTCCGGGCCTTGCCGCCCAGCGGCTGCTGGGTGATGAGGCTGTACGGGCCCGTGGCACGGGCGTGGATCTTGTCGTCCACGAGGTGGTGCAGCTTGAGCATGTACATGAACCCGACCGTTGTCCGCTGGTCGAACGGCTCGCCGGTCCGACCGTCGTAGAGCTGGATCTTGCCGCCGGCGGGCATCTCGGCCAGGAGCTCGCGGGGGTGGGGCCATTGGCCTTTCTCCTCGAGTTCCTTCCAGCGGTTGCGGACATACTCGTTGGCCTCACGGACCGCGGCGTGGATTTCTTCCTCGGTGCACCCGTCGAAGACCGGGGTGACGGCCTGGAAGCCGAGCACCTGCGCCGCCCAGCCGAGGTGGGTCTCGAGGATCTGGCCGACATTCATGCGGCTGGGCACGCCCAGCGGGTTGAGGAGCACATCGACGGGAGTGCCGTCCTCCATGAACGGCATGTCCTCTTCGGGCACGATGCGGGCGATGACGCCCTTGTTGCCGTGGCGGCCCGCCATTTTGTCACCGGCGGACAGAGTCCGCTTGGTGGCGATGTAGACCTTGACCATCTCGAGCACGCCGTTGGGCAGCTCATCGCCGCGCTTCATGTGCGCGACCTTGCGCTGCTTCTCGGTCTCGACGGCCTCGATGCGTGGCCAGAACTGGCGGTAGATGGTTTCCGCCTCTTCCTTGGCCTCCTTCGAGCCCTTGATCCACTTGGTGCTGAAGGTCTTGATCTGCTCGAGGATGACCTCGGGGATGTCCGAAGCGCCCACCTTCTGGCGGGTCATCGGGTCGACCATTTCGGTGCCGACAGCGGCGTTGATCGCCTCGGTCATCTCCTTGAAGAGCTTGATCGCCTGGGCATCCTGCTCTGCCTCGTAGGCCTCGATCTCCTTCTTGAGCTGCTTCTTCTGGGCCTCGTTCATGTGGACGCGGCGGGAGAACTTCCGCGTGCCGATGACGATGCCGCTAGTGCCCGCGGGCACCTCGAGCGAGTCATTCTTCACATCCTCGCCCGCGCGACCGAAGATCGCGTGAAGCAGCTTCTCTTCGGGGGTCAGCTCGGTCTTGCTCTTCGGACTGACCTTGCCGACGAGGATATCACCCGGGCCGACGCGGGCGCCGACGCGGATGATGCCGTTCTCGTCCAGGTTGCGCAGCATGCGCTCCGAGACATTCGGTATGTCGCGGGTGAACTCCTCGCGGCCCAGTTTGGTCTCACGAACCTCCACATCGAACGAATCGATGTGGATGCTCGTGAACGCGTCGGCCTTGACGAGGCGCTCCGAGATGACGATGGCGTCCTCGAAGTTGTACCCGTCGAAGGTGTTGAACGCGATCAGCGCGTTGTAGCCGATGGCCAGTTCGCCCTGGTCGGTCGAAGCGCCGTCGGCGATAACCTGGCCCTGCTTGACCTTCTGTCCGGGCTTGACAATCGGACGCTGGTTCTGGCAGGTCCGCTCGTTGAGCCCGACGAACTTACGGAGCACATACTCATCGGCATTGTCGATGATGATGCGCTGGGAGTCGACATAGGTCACCGTGCCGCCACGCTTGGCGCGGACGAGCATGCCCGAGTACAGACCGACTTCCTTCTCCATGCCCGTCGCCACGCAGGGCGGGGTTGAGCGGATGAGCGGCACGGCCTGACGCTGCATGTTCGAGCCCATCAGCGCGCGGTTCGCGTCGTCGTGCTCGAGGAAGGGGATGAGCGAGGCGGAGATACCGACGATCTGCTTCGGCGAGATGTCGACATAGTCCACCTGGTCGGCCGAAACCTGGGTCAGTTCGCCGTCCACGCGGGCGAGCACCTGCCCATCGCCGAGCTGTCCGTCGGGCTTGAGTGCGTCGGCCGGCGCAAGCACCGCGCGGATCTCCTCGTCGGCGCGGAGGTGCACGACCTCGTCGGTGACCTTGCCGTTGACGACCTTGCGGTAGGGCGTGCGGAGGAAGCCGTACTCGTCAACCTCCGAGTAGATGCCCAGCGAGACGATCAGACCGATGTTCGTGCCCTCGGGCGTCTCGATGGGGCACACACGCCCGTAGTGCGAGGTGTGCACATCGCGGACCTCGAAGCCCGCACGCTTGCGGTTCAGACCGCCCGGGCCCAGGGCCGACAGGCGACGCTCGTGGACGAGCGTCGACAGCGGGTTGGTCTGATCGACGACCTGGCTGAGCTCGCTGCGGCCGAAGAAGAAGTCGATCGCGCTGGACACGCTCTTGGAGTTGACCAGATCGGCGATCTTGGCCACCTCCTCGGGATCCTTGACGCTCATGCGCTCCTGCACGGTGCGACGGAGCTTCAGGAAGCCCTTGCGCAGTTCGTCCACCGCCAACTCGTCGAGCGTGCGGAGACGGCGGTTGCCCAGATGGTCGATATCGTCAACATGCGCCACCGGGCGTCCAGTGTCAGGGTCGAGCCGGTTCGACCGAAGGTCGAGCAGGTACTGGACGACCTTCAGGAAATCGATGCCCAGAAGGAACATCTGGTCCTCGGGCGTGTCCATGTCGAACTTGCGGTTGATGCGGAAGCGACCGACTTGGCCGAGGCGGTAGCGATTCTCGTCGAAGAACTTCTCGGCGAAGAGCTGCTTGGCCTTCTCCACCTGCGGCGGGTTGCCCGGACGCAGGCGGGTGTAGATCTTCAGCATCGCGCGGTCGTAGTCACTCTCGACGCCGGGAACCTCGTCGAACTGCTCGAGCTTCTCCTCGGCGATCGTGTTGAGGATCAGGGTGTCCGAGGGATTCTGCACCACGCGGATGGTCTTGAGGCTGCTGTTGCGGATCGCCTCTGCCGATTCCTCCCCGATCTGCCGACCCACATGGACCAGCTCCTCGCCGGACTCGGTGTCGATGATCGACGCCGCCGCCCAGTCGTCGGGGTGAACATCCTTGGCCTTGATCTCGGTGACCTCGTAGAACAGGCCGATGATCGCGTCCGTCGATGCGACCGACTCGTCCAGGCAGCGCAGGAATGTGGTCGCGGCCATCTTGGCGGACTGGTCGATCCGCATGGCCAGCACATCCTTCTTGGTCACCTCCAGCTCGATCCACGAGCCGCGCTCGGGGATGATGCGGGCCGAGTGCAGGGGGCGGTCGCCCTCGCTGGACACGATCGAGAAGTCCACGCCGGGCGAGCGGTGCAGCTGACTGACAATGACGCGCTCGGCACCGTTCACGATGAACTCGCCGCCGCCCATCATCACAGGGAACTCGCCCAGGTAAATGTCCTCCTCGGGCAGGTCGCCGTGGGTCTCCCGCTTCAGGCGGAGCCGGAGCTTGAACGGCATGCCGTAGGTCAGGCGCAGCTCGCGGCACTCGTCAGGGGTGTACCGCGGCTCGTCGAGGTCGTAGGAGACATACTCGAGCTGCATGGTGCCGTCGTACGACTCGATCGGGAAGATCTCGCGGAGCAACGACTCGAGCCCGAGATTCGGGTCACGAGAGTCGGGGTCCTTGTTGATCTGAAGGAAACGGTCGTATCCGCCCGATTGAACAGCCCAGAGATTCGGGATCCCCGCGCCATCGCCGCGCTTGGCGAAGCTACGGATGGTGCGTTCACGCTGCATCCCGCGCACTTTCGTCGCTGCCATCAGATTCCTCGCGATGGTTCCGATCGCGCCGCCGCCGCCTTGCTCAAAGGGCGTGCGGGCGAGGAGTCAAAATTTCGATGTGCCCCAGTAGCCGCCGATTCCAAAGTGTATCCACGCGCGCACAGCCGAGCCACCCACCCCCCGGAAACCGTGTTCCGGGGAGGGAAGCCGGCTGTTCTGATGCCGACCGGTACTCCACCGCGTCAGCCTCCGCCGCTGGTTGCGCCGAAAGAGGATGGCACTCTCCTCTTTCAGACTGGCCCCTGACACTCCGGGCGTCCGCTCGCCCGAAACCGCCGAGCGGACCTCTCGGCCCGCCCGGAAGATTGATTTGAGTCCCCCAATAAAGGGGGTTTCGTGATGCTTTCCCGACCAGATCAGGCCAGCTCGACCTCGGCACCGGCTTCCTTGAGCTTGGCGGCGATCTGCTCGGCCTCTTCCTTGCCAAGGCCTTCCTTCACCTTGGCGCCGGCGGTCTCCGCCATCTCCTTGGCTTCCTTCAGCCCGAGGCCCGTCAGCTCGCGGACGACCTTGATCACGCCGATCTTGTTGCTGCCGGCGTTCTTCAGGATCACATCGAACGAGCTCTTCTCCTCGGCTGCCGGAGCGTCACCACCACCCGCAGGACCGGCCATCATGACCGCGCCACCCGCGGCGGCCTCGATGCCGTAGGTTTCCTTCATGTAGTCCGCCAGTTCGACGGCCTCCTTGAGGGTCAGGCCGGCCAGCTTGTCGCCCAGTTCGGAGATCTTCGCGTCGAAGGTCTTGGCTTCGTCAGACATGTCACACTTCCTTCACACTCGCACGCCTCGCGTGCGTCACCTGTCTTCCCAAGAGGGGCCGAACCACTCGGCTCTTTAACCCTCCGCCACCCTCACGGACGACGGCAACCGGGCCAGTCAGGAAGCAAAGCTGTCCGTTTGCGACGCCGGACGAGCGGAAACCCGCCCGGCGCCGCGATGATTCACGAGTCTCAGGCCTTGGAGATGGCCTCGCCCTTCTCGAGCTTCTCTTCGATCGCCTTGAGGATGCCCGCGATCTGCGATCCGGGGCCCTTGACCGCGCCCATGAGCTTGCGACCCGGGCTGATGACGAGGGTGACATCCTTGGCGATCGCCTCGTCCCGCGTCGGGAACTTGCTGAGCCGCTCGATGCCGTCGGCGCCCTTGAACAGCTCGCCGTCGAGCACAGCCCCCTTCAGCTCGATGCCGGGGAACTTCTTGACCAGCTCGATGATCTCGCGGGCGACATCGACGACGCTCTCGGCGCCGTAGGCCACCGCGTTCGCACCGCTGAGCAACTCCGAGAGGTTCGACAGTCCGGTGTCGGCGAACGCCTGACCGAACAACTTATTGCGCACGACGGTCACCCGGATCGACTTCTTCGCCAGCCCGTTACGGATGGCGTTCGTGTCGTTGGATGAGATCCCACGCAGCCCGATCACAAGCGCGTCCTGGGTGTCCCCGAAGCGCTCCTTGTAATCCTCGATGATCATGTTCTTGACCGGCTTGCTCATGGAATCACTCCTTCGTCGCGTTGGCGAACGCGACCTTCACGCCGGGGGTCATCGTGCCCGAGACGGTGATGCCCTTGACATACTCGCCCTTGACCGTCGAAGGACGGGCCTTCTCGATCGTGGCGACGAAGTGGTTGTAGTTCTCGACAAGGTCGCCCTCGGGAAAACTCATCTTGCCGATCACGGCGTGGATGTTGCCGCCCTTGTCGGTGCGATACTCGACCTTGCCCGCCGCGAACTCGCCGACCGCCTCGGCGACCTTCGCGGTCACGGTGCCGTTCTTCGGCGACGGCATCAGCCCCTTGGGACCGAGCACCTTACCGAGCTTGGAGATCACACGCATCATGTCCGGGCTGGCGATGGCGACATCGAAGTCCATCCAGCCCTTCTCGATCTCTTCCATCAGGTCCTCGCCGCCCGCCTTCACAGCACCGGCATCGAGCGCGGCCTGCCTGTGCTCGGGGGCGCAGAACGCCACCACCCGCTTGCTCTTGCCGATGCCCTTGGGCAGCGACACCGAGCCGCGGATCATCTGGTCGGCCTGCTTCACATCCACGCCCAGGTGCATGCACACCTCGACTGACTGATCAAACTTCGGACCCTTGAACTTCTTCAGGGTCGCAAACGCCTCTCTCGGCTCCACCGGGCTGGCCGGCACGAGCTTGGCGTTCTCCTTGTTTCGCTTGGTCATCTTCGGCATCGGATCAGCCCTCCACCACCACGCCCATCGAGCGGGCCTGGCCCTCGACGATGCGCATCGCTGCCTCGATGGAACCCGCGGTCAGATCGGCCTTCTTCTCCTCGGCGATCTTCCGCAGCTGCTCCCTGGTGATCGTGCCGACCTTCTTCGTGTTCGGCTCACCCGATCCCTTCTCCACGCCCGCCGCTTCCTTGATCAGAACCGACGCCGGAGATGACTTGATCTCGAACTCGAACGACCGGTCCGAATACGCGGTGATGATGCACCCGACAACCTTGCCGTTGAGCTTGGCCGTCGCGGCGTTGAACTGCTGGATGAACTGCCCGGGGTTCACACCCTTGGCGCCCAGCACCGGTCCCAGCGGGGGCGCAGGAGTCGCCTGCCCGCCCGGGGCCATGATTTTGAATACATGGGTGACTTCTTTTTTGGCCATCGATCTCTACCTCCCACGCGGCGAGTCGGCCCGCCCCGGCCTGTCAGAGCGGCTCCCGAGTGGTTCACACGGTTCTCGGATGTACCGACGCTCCCAACGCGCCGGGCCTCAACCCTAGGCGCGCCCTCGACGAGGACAAACCCACGCAATCACACAATTTGCGTCCGAACTCCCCGAACCGGCACCAATCGGCACGATGCGTGCTACCGCTGGCTCAAACGCAGCCGCATCCGGTCCGCGATCTCAGAACTCAGACCCTGCCCCACCGCCCGCTCCACCATCTTCAACGCCACCAGATCCCGCCCCTCGGCCTGCATCAGCACCGCCACGAGCAGCCACGCGTTGCCCGAGGGAGCACGGTGCCCGAAGTTGACCGCATCAACCACCGATTTCCGCAACCGCAGGGGTGAATCCCCCCACAACGCCTCAGACATGGCCTCGTTCGCCAACCCAGGCTCGATGCTGTACGCGTAGCCCATCATGGCCACCGCGTCCACGGGGCGTCCGGACTCCAGCAAGGCCGCGGCGTACTCCCGCATCGCTCGGGTATCCGCGGAGTGTTCATTCAAATGGATCCGGTACCACTCAACCGCTTCCTCCGACCCGCCGTGCGCCATCCAAGCGCGGGCGGCCTCGATCGGGGAGGGCGGCTCGACCGGCTCGGCCTCCCGCCCGTCGGTCATCTCCACCCCAGCCGGCCCATTGACGGTCCCTGTGTACGCGTCGGGAATGATCCACCAGCCCCACCCGCCGTACGAACCCCAGCCCCAACCCCACCAGCTCCAGGGGTAGGTGTAAACGATGCGGCAATGCCCGTGGTCATCGTGGTCGTGACCGTCGTGCCCCCCGCCGAAGCCGTCGCCGGGGTTCCAGGTGTCATCTCCGCCTCCCCCATGATCCGGGGGAGTCTGATGGTTGGTAGGCGGAGGTATCAAGTAGGTCGGTGCACCCGGGGCACGAACCCCGCCACCTGGGGCACGAACCCCGCCGCCCGGGGCCCGAACCCCGCC
>RFGH01000013.1 GCA_003696675.1 Planctomycetota bacterium | reverse complement strand
TACTGGTCTGAACCTGGAGAGAAAGCTAGTGCGAACCCATTTTTGTACTTGACAACCTGATCTGCCGATCATATTATCGCTTGGTCTCCTGGAGGTCGCCTTCCATGCTCAGTCCCATGACTGGCTACGCCCTCACTGCCCTCGCCTGGCTCGCCAGTCGCGGGGATGGCCCGAGCCAGGTCAAGGAGATCGCGGAATCGACGGGCGTGCCCCAAGCCTACTTGGGCAAGATCGTGCATCGCTTGAGCAAACGCGATTTCGTCCACACAAAGCGGGGCGTTGGTGGCGGTGTGGTGTTGGCGGTAGATCCCAAGCAGTGCACGCTCCTCGATGTCGCGAAAACACTTGACGATCCGTTGCTGACTCCCAAGTGCATGCTGGGGGTGGAGGAGTGCTCCGACGAGCGGGCGTGTCCGTGTCACGCCTTTTGGAAGGAGCATCGACAGCAGGAGATCGATTTTCTCGCTCGGACGACCATCGCTGATCTCTGCGCCTTCGAAGCCAGGCGGGGCTGGGTCGTGCAGCCCACAGTGCGTGGGACGGATCACCGGAAAAACAGCGGTGACTCGCGATGACATGCACAATGCGAACCAACCCAGCGCGAGACCGTATCGCACCTCTCATCGCATCGGCGTGTCTGGTCCTTTCAGGCGCAGCGGAGGCATCGCCCACGGGTCTGAACAACATCCCAACCGCCGACACGCCTGGGCATCGTCAGTTCGTCCTCCAGTTCTCGTACACATCGAACTACGACGCGGGCCACGACACCGTCGGCGCCTTCAAGTCGGGGCTGGACCTGTCCCGGTTCGTATTTGTGCCGCTGCGCTTCGAGTTCGGCGTCGACGGCAGGCTCGGCGACGAGGGCGCCGGGCCCACCGCCGGGCAGGTCAAGATCGCTGCGGATCTTCCTGCACCGGGTCCCGCCCTGGCCTTTGGCGTCTCCAACATCGCCTTCACCGACGCGGACCGCGAGGACGCGGGGCAGCTCAACCCCTACGTCGTGGTCTCGCAGGACCTGGAGTTGCTGCGCCTCCACGCGGGATACGCCTTCGCTGCCGACAACCAGGCGGCGTTTTTTGGCCTGGACCGGACATTCAAACTGGGCGAGACGCGCTTCACGCCTCGCTTTGACATCACACAGATTCAGGATCAGGCGCAGTGGATGGGGAGCGCAGGATTCATCTGGGGCCTCACGAAGCATGTGGCCCTCGAGGCGTGGGTGTCGCAGCCCTTCGACGACGGCCAGACGACATTCACCCTGAAGATCAATCTGGGGTTCACCTTCTGATCGGCTCACTCGGCTCAGAAAGGGAGCGTCGCAATGATCGCGCACAATTCGATGCAGATGTTGGAGACAAACGGGCGCGATGTGCATTTGCCCGTGATGAACAATGCCCCCCCTGCCCCACCCGGAGCGGGTGACGGCGTCGACACAACCCGGCGCGCCCTGCTCCAGAGAGCCATCGCGGGCGCCGGCGGCCTGGCGGCCCTCTTCGGGTCCGGCAGCCTGCTGACCGCGGAGATCGCGCGGGCCGAAGCGGCGAGCGTGCTCGACGGCGCCGACGGCCCGCCCGCCAATCACCTCGAGCGCATGCTCGCGGACCTGGACCGGGCGCTCCAGAAGCCGATGGAGCAGCGCAAGTGGGTCATGGTCATCGACCTGCAGAAGTGCACCGGCTGCAAGGCCTGCACCGTCTCCTGCGTGGCGGAGAACAACCTGCCGCCCGGTGTGGTTTACCGCCCCGTCATCGAGGAGGAAATCGGCGAGTTCCCCAACGTGCGCAGGCGCTTCATACCCAGACCTTGCATGCAGTGCGACAACCCGCCCTGCACGCCTGTCTGCCCGGTCAGCGCCACCTACAAGCGCCCCGACGGCATCGTGCAGATCGACTACGACGTGTGCATCGGCTGTCGATACTGCATCGCCGCCTGCCCCTACAACGCCCGCACCGCGGACTTTGGCGAGTACTACAACGCCGACACACCCGAGATCATGGACTACGAGACCAGGCCCAACTTCGAGTATGGCCGGGAGTGGAAGCGCGAGCCAGGCAGGCATGCTTCGCCCATCGGCAACGCCCGCAAGTGCCACTTCTGCCTGCACCGGATTGAGAACGGCATGCTCCCCGCCTGCGTGACCACATGCCTCGGCGGCGCCACCTACTTCGGCGATTACAACGACAACAACAGCCTCGTGCACGAGCTCGTGGGCTCGACCCGTGTCATGAGGCTCAAAGAAGAACTCGGCACCGAGCCCAAGGTCTATTACCTCGTGTAAAGGAGGCTGGCGATGCAACGCGTGCTCAAAGCCGTCGGGTTCGTCGTCTGGGTCGCGCTCCTTCTCTGGGGACTCTCAGGCGTCAATCAGCGCCTCTTTGGCGGACGCGAACTGGCCAACTACGGCTCGTACGTCCCTTGGGGGCTCTGGGTCTCGTCGTACATCTATTTCATCGGCCTCTCCGCGGGCGCCTTCCTGTTGTCCTCGCTCATCTACGTGTTCCACATCCAGGCGCTCAAGCCGATTGGCCGGCTGGCGCTCTTCACCGCGGCCCTGACGCTCCTGATGGCGCTGCTGTCCATCTGGTTCGATCTCGGCCACATGTGGCGGAATTACGAGGTCTTCACCAGGCCCAATTTCACCTCCATGATGGCGTGGATGGTGTGGCTGTACAGCGCCTACTTCCTGCTGATCCTCGCCGAGCTGTGGTTCGAGCTGCGCTGCGACCTGGCGGCGCTGGCGGATCGAGGCGGCGTGATGGGGCCGATCTATCGCGTCCTGGCGCTGGGCTGGCGGTGCCCAAAGACGCCCGAGCAGGCCGAGGCGTGCCATCTGCAGAGTGTGCGCGTGATGCGCGTCCTTGGCGCTCTCGGCGTGCCGCTGGCCATCGCGTTCCACGGCGGCGTGGGCGCCCTCTTTGCGACGCTCCCCGCCCGGCCCTACTGGCACTCGGCGATCTTCCCCATCATGTTCCTGACAGGCGCCCTGGTCTCAGGCGGGGCGCTGATTCTGGCGCTCACCGCGATGAACCGGGTCGTCGCCGGAGAAGAAAAACGCCGCATCCTCACCACGATCTCCAGGCTCGTGCTGGGGCTGCTCATCTTCGACATCATCCTCGAGTGGGCCGAGTTCTCCATCCCCATGTGGTACGGCGTGGGGCACGAGAACACCCTTCTTCGTGAAGTGCTCTTTGGCGAGTATTGGTATGTGTTCTGGATCTTTCACGTGCTGCTCGGATCAGTCATCCCCATCGCTCTGTTGGCGACCCGCCCGGGGCGCCCGCTCGCTGCGGGCGTCGCGGGGGGGCTGATCGCGCTGACGTTCCTTGCGGTCAGGCTCAACATCGTCATCCCGGGGCTGATCACGCCCCAACTGGAAGGACTGCAATCCGCCTATGTCGACAACAGGCTGCGCTTCGAGTACGTCCCGAGCCTGTTCGAGTGGTCCGTCGTCGCCTTCATCGTGGCGCTCGCGCTGGGGCTGTTCATGCTCGGCGTGCGCTATCTGCCGCTGCGTTCGCACACCGCGACCGCTTGAACGGGAAGGAGAGTCGTGATGCTGCGCACCACACAAGCGAATGAATCCACCGCTTCGCCATCCGGATCCATCGATGTTTCGCGCTGTGAGCCGGGCGTGAGCCGACGGCGCTTCCTCGCCAGCGCCGCATTCGTCGGCGGCGCTGGCGTGCTCGGGACGGGCTGCTCGCCTCGCTTGACAGGCATGGAGATCGGCGCTGACGGCTCGTTTCCCGAGTATCTCCTCGCCAAGCCCGAGAGCTGCATCTACACCACCTGCCTGCAGTGCCACGTCGACTGTCAGGTCAAAGCCAAGCACTGGGAGGGCGTGCTCGCCAAGCTCACGGGCAACCCATACAGCCCGCAGAACTACCTGCCTCACCTGCCTTATGACACCGATCTGCACAAAGCCGCCAAAGCGGATGGCAAGCTCTGCGCCAAAGGCCAAGCGGGCATTCAGACCTACGCCGACCCCTACCGCCTGCGCAAGGTGCTCAAGCGGGCTGGGCCCAGAGGGTCCAACAAATGGCGGACGATCTCCTTCGAGCAGTTCATCGACGAGGTGGTCATCGGTGGTCGGCTCTTTAAGGACCTGGGCGACAACAGGCATTATCCGGGCTTCGAAGAGGTCTATGCCCTGCGCGACCGCAGTGTCGCCAAGGCTTTGGCAGAGGACGCCGGGAAGGTCGGCAAGGGCCAGATGTCGCTGGCGGAGTTCAAACGCACGCACGCGGCGCATCTGGACAAGCTCATCGACCCTGACAGGCCCGATCTCGGCCCTAAGAACAACGGCTTCGTCTTCGACGCTGGTCGCATCGAGCATGGTCGCAAGGAGCTGATGAAGTGGTTCACCCACGATAGCTTCGGCTCCATCAACGCCTTCGAGCACACAACGATCTGCGAGCAGTCGCACCACATCGCCTTCGACGAGATCACGGGCGGCGCCACCCACCACATGAAGCCTGACCTGACCCACTGCGAGTTCGTCCTCTTCTGGGGCACGGGCGCCTTCACCGCCAACTTCGGCCTCACCCCCATGAGCGAGAAGGTGACGACGGGCAAGGTCGAGCGGGGCATGAAAACCGCGGTCGTCGACCCCCGGCTCTCCAACGACGCTGGCAAGGCCGACTGGTGGCTCCCCGTCAAGCCGGGCGCCGACGGCGCCCTGGCCTTCATGTTCATGCGCTGGATGTTCGAGCGCAACCGCTTCGACGCCCGTTATCTCTCCAACGCCAATCGCGCCGCCGCCGACGCGGACGGCGAGCCAACATTCACCAACGGCGTGCACCTGGTCGTCATCGAGAACGGCCGAGCCGCCAGACCGCTCGACGCGGCTCAAGCGGGCGTCGGCCTCAGAGGCCAGCGCGTCGTGATGCGCAACGGGGCGCCCGTCGCCTGCGATCCCGACGACGCCTCCACAGCCGTCGAAGGCGATCTCTTCGCGGAAGGCGCCGTCAACGGCCTGCCCGTGGCGACACCCCTGGCGCTCTTGCGCAAGGAAGCCTTCAGCAGGTCCTGGGACGAGTACGAAGAACTCACCGGCATCAGCCTCGCCATGCTCGAGCCCGTGGCCAAAGAGCTGACCAGCCATGGCAAGCGGTCAGCGGTCGAGCTGTACCGCGGACCGGTGCAGCACACCGATGGCTTCTATGCGGGCGCCGCGATCATCACGCTCAATGTCCTGCTGGGCAACGCGGACTGGAAGGGCGGCCTGAGCAAGGGCGGCGGCCACTGGCACGAATTCGGCGGGAAGCCGGGCAATGTCTACAACTTTGCTTCGATGCATCCGGCCAAGATGACCACCTTCGGCCCTCGCATCACCCGCGAGAAGGCCCGCTACGAGGACTTCTCTTACTTCCGCGAGGAGGGGTATCCAGCCAGGCGCCCGTGGTACCCGTTCACGGACAACATCTACCAGGAAATCATCCCGTCCTTTGCGCAGGGGTATCCGTACCCCGGCCAGATTCTCTTCCTGCACAAAGGCACGCCTGCGCTGTCGTCGCCCGCGGGGCACAAGATCATCGACATGCTCCGCGACCCCGACCGCGTGCCGCTCTTCATCGCTTGCGACATCGTCATCGGCGAGACGAGCATGTACGCCGACTACATCGTCCCCGACCTGACGTATCTCGAGCGCTGGGGCACGCCCCACGTCACGCCCGACGTGACGAGCATGACAAGCAAAGTCCGTCAGCCGGTCGCGACGCCTTTGACAGATGAAGTGGTCGTGGACGGCGAGCCCATGCCCATCAGTCTCGAAGCGTTCCTCATCGCGGTGGGCAAGAAACTGGGCCTGCCCGGCTTCGGCGCCGACGCGTTGGGGCGGGGCATGCGCTTTGACCGTGCGGAGGACTGGTTCCTCAAAGCCGTCGCCAACCTGGCTTCGGGCGACAAGCCCGGTGAGGCTGTCCCCGACGCCAGCGACGAAGAGCTGCGCATCTTCCGTGAGGCGCGGGCGTTCTTCCCCAAGAGCGTCTTTGATGAAGAGAAATGGCGACGAGCCGTGAAGCCCGAGCTGTGGCGCAAGGTGGTGTACCTGCTCAATCGAGGCGGACGCTTCTCGCCCGCGGAGAGCGCCTACGACGGGCCTTATCTGAAGAGTCGGCTCGGCAAGATGTTTCACCTCTTCATGGAGGACGTCGCGGCGCAGCGCAACAGCATGAGCGGCGAGTACTTCGTGGGGCTGCCCACCTACCGGGGGCAGTTTGACGCCGCGGGCAAGCCGCTCGACCCCGAAGGCGCCTATCCCTTCGCGCTGATCACCCACAAAGAGTCCTTTGGCGGACACAGCAGAACCATCAGCAACTACTGGTCCAACATCGCGCTGCAGAACGAAAACCACATCATCATGCACAAGCGCGACGCCCAGCGCCTGGGCCTCAAGGCTGGCCAGAAGGCCAGGCTCGTGTCAGCGAGCAACCGCCAAGGCAATGTGAAGATCAACGATGCTGAGACTGTGGACATCGTTGCGCCTGTGAAGCCCGTCGAAGGCATCAGGCCGGGCGTCGTGGCCCTCTCCTGGCACTATGGCCACTGGGCGTATGGCTCGCGTGACGTCGAGGTGGATGGCCAGCGGGTCAAGGGAGACCCTCGAAGGGCGGCGGGCGCCTGCCCCAACCCCGTGATGGCCGTCGACCCTATCCTCAATGACGTGTGCCTGACCGATCCGGTCGGCGGGAGCAGCTCGTTCTTCGACACAAGGGTCGCGGTCCAGCCCGCCTGAGCGCTGCCGCGCAGCCCGCAGGCCGCGCTGACGCGCGCCCGAGGAGCGACACCGGTGGAAGACGCGCAGGGCAGAGCGATTCGATACCTCAGGCTGTCGCTGACGCCCGCCTGCCACATGCGCTGCGTGTACTGCCGACCCGCCTTTCACACCAATCACGCGCCGGGCATGCTCACGCCAGACGAGATCGAACGGGTCGTCGCGCACCTGGTCGGCCAGCATGGAGTGCGCAAGGTGCGCCTCACCGGGGGCGATCCCACGGCCCGCGGCGACCTGCTTGAGATCATTGCGCGGCTTGCGCGCATCGACGGGCTCGACGATCTTGCGATGACCACCAATGGCTTGTCCCTCGCTGCGCACGCCCGCGAATACGCCGCGGCCGGGCTGGGCCGGGTCAACGTCAGCCTGGACGCGCTCGACCCGGCGCGCTTCGCAGCGATGACGGGCGTCGATGGACTCGATCGCGTGCTCCGCGGGATCGACGCGGCCCTCGACGCGGGGCTCACGCCGGTGAAGCTCAACACCGTGATCCTCCGCGAGCAGAACGAATCGCAACTCCCCGCGTTGACCCGCTTCGCTGCGGCGAAGGGCGTGGCCGTCCGCTTCATCGAGCTCATGCCCATGGGCCCATTGGGCGACGAATGGGCTGACCGCTACGTCCCCGCGGACGAGATGCGAAGCATCCTCAACGACATCGTGCAGCGGTGGACCCCGCTGCCCCAGGGCTCGGATTCCGCCAAGATGTTTCGGGCCCGCCTGCGCGACGGCGGGGAAGCGGACATTGGCTTCATCACGCCCATGTCGTGCAACTTCTGCTCCGCGTGCAATCGCATTCGCATCGCGTCCGACGGCTCGCTCTACCCCTGCCTCATGGACCGTCCCACCGCGTCGATTCTTGACGCGGTGCGCCCGCGGTTCGACCCGGGCGCGTTCGACAACGTCCTCATCGAGGGGATCGCGGGCAAAGCGCCGGAGCATCCGTCCAGAGGGTTTGTCACCATGACCATCATCGGAGGCTGAGCATGCCAGGCGCGAACACGCCCAATCCCCCTGCAACGTTCAAAGCCTTTGTCGAGCGGTTCCCGGAGTTGGGCGCCGCCCATGAATCCATCGGCCGTGCGACCGACGCCGCGGGTCCGCTCGACGCCAAGACGTGCGCGTTGATCAAGATGGGCATCTGCATGGGCGCGGGGCTCGAGTCCGCGTTTCGCAGCCACGTCCGCAGAGCGTCTCACCTGGGCGCCTCGCGCGACGAAATCGAGCAGGCGGTCGTGCTGGCGATGAACACCGTCGGCTTCCCGCGCACCGTCGCCGCGTGGCAGTGGGCTCATCAGCAGTTCGAGCGCGACGCCAAGGAGGGATAAGCCGTGCGCGTCGAGGTGCTCCTCTTCGGTCCGCTTGCGGACGCAGCCGGCCGAGACAGCCTGTCGGTGAACACCGATGCGACCCAGCCCACCGCGCGCGATGTGCTCGACGCCCTGACGCAGGCGCAGCCTGCGATGCGATCTATGCTTACCGCATGTCGTCTGGCGGTGAACCACGCCTTTGCCGACGACGCCACGCTGATCCGAGCGGGGGACGAGGTCGCTGTCATCGGGCTGGTTTCAGGAGGTTGAACGATGGCGTGCGCCGTTGCGCACATCATGGATGGCCCACTCAATCCGAGCGTCACACATGGCCACATGGATGGTGGCGCCGGAGCCGTCGTGACGTTTCTCGGCGTCGTCCGCAGCGAAGAGCATGGCGCCCGCATCGACGCGCTCGAGTACACCACCTACGACCCGATGGCGGAGCGCATCCTCCGCGCGCTCGCGGCCGACGCGATCGAGCGGTTTAGCGTTCGCAGCATCGCAGCGGAGCACAGCCGAGGACGCGTCGCCGTGGGTGAGTGCTCCTTCAGGCTCACCATCGCGAGCGTGCATCGGCGCGAAGCGCTTGACGCTGCAGACTGGTTCATCGAGCGGATGAAGCGCGATGCGCCGATCTGGAAGCGACCGATTCCTGCGCCATCGCCCGCGGTGATTGACGGAGCGGCGATATGACGCGGGCGGCGACAACGCCCATGACCATCGACGAGGCGATGCGCGCGCTCATGGATCGGCTCGTGCCCGTCGGCGTCGAACGAGCCGAGCTCAGTGAAGCCGCAGGGCGCGTCCTCGCGGAGACGATCGTCGCAGACCGTCCCAGCCCGCCTGTGAACGTGAGCGCCATGGACGGCGTCGCGATCCGATTGGAGGACGTCGAGGCGCTCGCGTCGCGTGGGCTGCCGGTCGCGGGAGAAGCCGCGGTCGGGCGGTCTGCGCCAAACCTGCCGACGGGCGCCGCTCTGTGGATCTTCACGGGCGGCCCGGTCCCGACTGGCGCCGATGCGGTCGTCCAGCGTGAATGGCTCATCGAGTCGCCAGGTGAAGTGCGCCTGGCGCCACACGTCGACGCCGACGCCATCACGCGTGGCATGCACATTCGTCGTCAAGGCGAGAACGCCCGGGCAGGCGACGCGCTCGCTCAGCCAGGCGTCCTGATCACGCCGGCGCTGCTCGGTGCGCTGGCGAGCGTCGGCGCTGTGCGCCCGCTCGTTCGCCAGCGCGTCCGCGTCGCGATCATCGTGACGGGCGACGAGCTCAGCGACGCGGGCGCCGCCCCTGCGCCGACCGGGCTGCGAGACAGCAACGGACCAGCGGTCGCCAGCCTCCTGGGCGCCAAACTCTGGATTGACGTCGTGTCGAGGCGGCGCGTGCGCGACCGTCTTGACGACATCCGCGTGGCTCTTGCCCATGCGTGTCAGCGAGCGGACTGCATCATCACCACAGGCGGTGTGTCGATGGGAAATCACGATCATGTGCCCGCTGCCGCTGCGGCGCTGGACGCCGAGACTATCTTCCATCGCTTGGCGATCAAGCCAGGCAAGCCGGTCTTCGCGGCGCGCTGTGCGAACGGTCCGCTCCTCCTTGGCCTGCCCGGCAACCCGGTCTCTGCGCTAGTGACGGCCAAGCGGATCGCGCTTCCAGCGATCGCCAGGCTGGCGGGCGCGCCAGCATCCGTCGCCCGCCCCGAGGCTCGCGCGCAGTTGCAAGAACCGCTGGATCACCCCTCGCCGATCACGCGCTTCGCCCTCGTTGAGCGATGCGGTGTTGACACTGTCCGCCTGATGTCGAACAGAGGCTCAGGCGATCTCGCCGCTGCAGCGAGAAGCGACGGTTTCGTGCAAATTCCTGCAAACGATATCGGCGATACGCCCGTCGATTATTACTCCTGGAGCGGAGCATGAGCGACACGCTGACCCATCTCAACGAGCACGGCGCCGTCCGCATGGTCGACGTCGGAGCCAAACCAGCCACCCGCCGAACAGCCACCGCGGAAGCCTTCGTTCGATGCAGCGGCGAGCTCCTCGAAGCGATCCGTGCGAACTCGATCGCGAAGGGCGATCTTCTCGCAGCTGCGAGAATCGCTGGCGTCATGGCGGCTAAGCGCGTCGGTTCGCTCATTCCGCTCTGCCATACGCTTCCCATCGAGTCCGCGACCGTCGACATCGCGCTCGAATCACAGGGTGTGCGTCTTCTCGCGTCCGTCGCCACCACCGCCAAGACAGGCGTCGAGATGGAAGCCCTCACCGCAGCCGCCGTCGCGGCGCTCACCGTCATCGACATGGGCAAAGCGATCGATCGAGCGATGACCATCGAGCGCGTCCGCCTCCTCGAAAAGACGGGCGGCAGGCAAGGCGACTACCACGCCGATGACATTTCACCACATAACGAAGACACATCATGACGATCCGCCTGGCGATCCTGACGGTGAGCGACCGATGCGCCGCAGGCGAAGCGACCGACACCGCTGGCCCGGCGCTCGCGGCCCGCGCGAGCGAGGCGCTGGGCGCCAGGCTCGTCGCCGGCGCCTGCGTGCCCGATGATCGCGACGCCATCGCCGCAATGCTCCGCGATTGGGCGAGCGCGGCCCCCGCGCCGGAGCTCATCCTCACGACCGGAGGCACAGGCCTGGCGCCTCGGGACATCACGCCCGAAGCGACGCTTCGCGTCCTCGAGCGCCAGCACCCTGGAATCGTCGAGCTCATGCGCGCCCGCTGTGGCGCCCGGCATCCCCGCGCCTACCTGTCGAGAGCGGTCGCTGGGACGATCGGCGCAACGCTCATCATCAACCTGCCCGGCTCAGAGCCAGGCGCCCTTGAATCGTTCGACGCGATCGCGGTCATCCTGCCCCACGCCTTGGGCGTGCTGCGCGGGACGGCTCGTGATTGCGGCGTGCGCCGTGTCTCAAGGGGGACCGCGACATGAGCACCGCTGCGGGCGCGTCTAATACGCTCCCGTCGTCGGCGCCCAGCTGCGCTGCGCCCGACCGCTTGCGGTTCAACCTGTCCGAAGCGTCGGGCTCGCTTGGCGACCTAGGCACGTTCCTGCCCATCGCCGCTGCGTTGGCTGCGGTCAACCGCATGGACCTGGGGACGATCTTCCTCTTCGCCGGCGCCATGAACATTGCGACGGGGCTGCTCTTTCGCCTGCCCGTACCCGTCCAGCCCATGAAAGCGATCGCCGCGATCGCCATCGCTGAGAGCCTCACCCCCGGCGCCATCGCTGCGTCCGGGATGGCGATGGGCGTCATCGTGACGACGCTGGCGCTCGTCGGCGCGGTGCGCTGGATTGATGCGGTCGCGCCTCGGGCTGTGGTTCGAGGCGTGCAAGCGGGAGTGGGCGCGAAGCTGGCGCTCACGGGCATGGCGTGGACAGCGGGGCTGCCCGCCGTAGGCGTGGACAGCGCCGCTGCCGCCGTCGTGTTAGCGGCCCTCGTCGCCCTCGTCGCGGGGAGGCGCCTCCCTGTTGCATTGCTCCTCTTTCTTCTAGGTCTATCGCTGGCAGCGTGGCGCGCACGGGACGAGTTCGGCAGCATGCCGTGGTCGCCGCCGACGCTCGGCCCGATAGCGCCAACAGCGCAGGACTGGATCACCGGACTGACGCGGGGCGTCATTCCACAGCTGCCGCTGACCCTGCTCAACTCCGTCATTGCGGTGTGCGCCTTGAGCAGCGATTTGTTCCCGGGCCGAGGCGTTGCGCCGCGGCGGATGGCCCTTTCTGTTGGATTGATGAATCTGCTCTGCGCGCCTTTCGGGGGGATGCCCATGTGTCATGGCGCTGGCGGCCTGGCGGCCCAGCACCGCTTTGGCGCACGCACCGGAGGGAGCGTTGTGATGCTTGGCGCAGGCAAGATCATCTTCGCTCTGGCGCTGGGTGGCTCGCTCATGACGCTGGCGCAGGGCTTCCCTCGCGCCATCCTGGCGGTGCTCGTCTTCTTCGCGGGTCTTACACTGATGAAGCCCGCGCGAGAAAGCCTGCGGAGCGCGCAGCCCGCAGTCGTCATGCTCCTGACCGCGGCGACCATTGTCCTTGCGGGCGCGCTCGTTGGTGTCCTCGTCGGCAGCGCCGCCGCTGGCGCGCTCGCTCGACTGAAAGCAGAAAGAGCGAACGCCGCATGATTCGTCCACATGCGTACATTTTGGCGGGCGGGAGGAGCAGACGGTTCGGCAGCGACAAAGCCTGGGCGCAGCTCAATGGCGTCCCGCTCATCGCGCACGTGGCGCTCGCGGTGAAATCTGTGGCGGGCCGCGTGACCGTCGTGGCGGACACCCCAGACAAGTTCAGCCCACTGGGGTTGCGCACCATCGCTGATCAGACGCCTCATCGCGGCCCGCTAGGCGGGCTGGCCGCTGCGATTGGCGACCATGCTTCGGACGACCCCTTGCTGCTCACTGCGTGTGATCTGGTGCTCGCAGACGTTGCCGTTCTTGATTCGCTGCTGCGCCAGTGGCGCCCGGGCGATCGCGCGCTCGCGATGCGCGATCCGATGGGGTGGCGTCCTTTCCCGGGATTGTACCATCCAAAGCTTGAATCTGTTGTTCAGAACATACTAGTCCATGGGGACGGGTCGCTGCGGGCGCTGCTCGAGCGCTGCGGACGCGCCATCGCGCCGGCCGCACACGCTGACGCCGTCGATTGCAACACGCCCGAATCCCTCGAAGAAGCGAAGCGCTTGCTTATGGACCCCTGCGCTGGATCGCGCGGTCACAATGCGGGGGCGTCCTGCTGATCCTCGCGGGCGATCGGCCATACAGATTCTTGCCCAGTCGAAGGGAAACGCTTGCCGGGCTGATGAGCACAGCGCCTCGACGAGCGGCCCCACCACCGTCGCGAACGCCACTCCCGAGCCGATGCCAATGACCGCGATCGCTACAGCGATCGCCAGCTCGAAGTCGTTCCCCGACGCGGTGAAGGCCGGCGCCCGCACCCAGCGCTTCGACGCCCGCCCCGGCGCCGGGATCGGAACCCGCGACGAGCAGTACCTCTACGACGGCCTGGACCGCCTGCTCGAGGCCAAGCGCGGCGCCTGGACGGGGATCGCCTTCGCCCCCGCCGCGGGCTCACGGCTGTGGTCCCTCGACCCCGTGGGCAACTGGGACCGCATGGAGACCGACCTCGCCACGATCGGGACCTACGGCGACGCCGGCGACGCCACCCTCACCCACGCCCACAACGCCGCCAACGAGATCACCGAGATCGGCGACGGCACGGAGGGCCCCGGCGACGCCTGCACGT
>RFGH01000091.1 GCA_003696675.1 Planctomycetota bacterium | reverse complement strand
CCTCGCCCCTTCCCCCGCCCCCACCAATCCCCTAAACTGCTGCAAGCACATCACTCCACGCAGGCACAGGCCCTAGAGGGAAGGACCAAGCCATGACCACCGCCGACAACACTCGACTTACCACCGGCCAAAGCCCCACCAACAAAGCCGGCATCGACCCTCACGCGGTCACCATCTCCGGCATCGTCCTCAATCCCGCCTACACCCACGAACAACTCCCCGAATCCCTCAAGCACATCGAGCGCGACATCGCCGTCCCAGGCCAGTTCCCCTACACCCGCGGCCTCTTTCCCGAAGGCTACCGCACCCGCCTCTGGACCATGCGTCAGTTCGCCGGCTTCGGCTCCGCCGACGACACCAACAAACGCTTCAAGTACATCCTCAACGCCGCCAAAACCACCAAGACCAAAGCCAACACCGGTCTCTCTACCGCCTTCGACCTGCCCACCCTCATGGGCCGCGACTCCGACGACACACTCTCCCTCGGCGAGGTCGGACGCTGCGGCGTCGCCATCGACACCATCGAGGACATGCACCGCCTCTACGCCGACATCCCCATCGATCAGGTCACCGTCTCCCAGACCATCAACGGCCCCGCCGCCGTCATCTGGGCCATGTACCTCGCCATGGCCAAACAACGCGGCATCGACTGGTCCACCCTCGGCGGCACCCTCCAGAACGACATCCTCAAGGAGTTCCACTCCCAGAACGAGTTCATCTACCCGCCCGAGGCCTCCACCAAACTCGTCGTCGACACCATCGAGTTCCAGTCCCAGCACCTGCCCAAGTGGAACTCCGTCTCCATCTCCGGCTACCACATCCGCGAAGCCGGCTCCTCCGCCACCCAGGAACTCGCCTTCACCCTCCGCGACGGCATGGAGTATGTCGAAGCCTGCCTCATCCGCGGCCTGCCCATCGACCAGTTCGCCCCCCGCCTCTCCTTCTTCTTCAACGCCCACAACGAGTTCTTCGAGGAGATCGCCAAACTCCGCGCCGCCCGCCGCATCTGGGCCCGCATGATGCGCGACCGCTACGGCGCCAAGTCCGAACGCTCCTGGTTCATGAAGACCCATGTCCAGACCGCCGGCTGCTCCCTCACCGAGCAGCAGCCCCTCAACAACATCGTCCGCGTCGCCTACCAGGCCATGGCCGCCGTCCTCGGCGGCTGCCAGTCCCTCCACACCGACTCCATGGACGAAACCCTCGGCCTGCCCACCGAGCAGGCCGTCACCGTCGCCCTCCGCACCCAGCAGATCCTCGCCCACGAGACCGGCGTCACCCGCACCGTCGACCCCCTCGGCGGCTCCTGGTTCATGGAGTCCCTCACCGACACCGTCGAGTCCGAGGCCCTCGACTACATCGCCGAGATCGACGCCATGGGCCGCGGCCCGTGGAAGCCCGACCACGCCACCACCTCCACCATCGACGACGGCGGCGTCGTCCGCGGCATCCACAAGGGCTACTTCCGCCGCCAGATCGCCGAAGCCTCCTACCGCTTCAGCGAGGAATGCGAGAACCACGACCGCATCATCGTCGGCGTCAACGAATACGTCGACAAGGAGGAAGGCCGCCCCATCGACATCCTCCAGATCGGCGCCGAGGTCGAGACCGACCAGGTCACCCGCCTCGCCGAGTTCAAGAAGCGCCGGGACAAGGACGGCGTGAACCGAGCCCTCGACGAAATCCGCGAGGCCGCCCGCAACAACGCCAATGTCATGCCCGCCCTCGTCGAAGGCGCCCTCGCCAACTGCACGCTGGGCGAGATGGTCCAGGCGATGGCCGATGTCTATGGGCGATATACCGGCGGGCCGGAGTGGTAGTCGCCATCTCGCACACCACTTTTGCCGATTGACACGCGCGAGCAAGCCATCTCTATCGATCGCTGCCCAACATCATAAAGCGCCAACGCTTTTTCAAAATGGAGTTTGTATAGTGGCAAGAAAGAAGCAGGCAACCAGCACTAAATCGCGCAAAACTTTTCTTGTCAACATTCAGCGCGCCACATACTTCTTGGATATCCACGAGGAAATCCAAAAGGGCAAAGGTGCCCCACCAACTCCATATCGCGAGCTTCCTCGTGGCGCGGTTGTGTTTGCGATTGGAGCGCTTGATACATATCTCTCAGAAGTATCAGCTGAAATTATCGTCAGGGATCTGCAGAACAAACCTTCCTCAAACGATGCCAAGGAGGTGCTTAAGCGAATCCACCAAGACGCCCCGACTATTGGGCTCGAACTTTGCTTCCTTGCCACTCAAAGCGAACGAGTAACTCGCGCACAAGATCTGATCACGGATTACTTTCACAACAAAGTCAGCATGCACGGCTCCAAGGCCGTTTCCGCAACCGCAGGCAGAATCGGCTCGAAAGCACAGGACATTTGGTCAGCTCTTGAAAGCTCTGGAATGGCTGACTGTCGACAAAACTTAGATGACTGGACTGAAGTTCGTCACAAGATTGTGCACCAAGGCAAAAGAGAGTCTGTCACGAGAACTCAAGCGAGAGAGGTAATTAAACTGGTGACGGCGATTGCCGAGACGATCGACAAGTTCGCCTTGAAAACTTAGGAATTCACACAATACGGCAGCCTCTTTTCTCGAAAATCCGCGTAAACACCCTTGTTTCCGAACGCCCACCCGCAGTCCTCCTAGAACGGGGCTTCAGGCTGGTAATCTAGACTCAAAGACCCGGCCGGGCAGCCCGCCTTCGGCGCGGCCGCAAGCAGAACCCACCCCGGCGCAAGATATCCATCCCCGTGCGCCACTTCGTTATATTCCCATTCGCTGCCCTCGACCCGCCGTCACCGCAGCTTCAAGGCACCGGGTACAATGCTTGTGATATACAAGATGACAAACACAGCCACAGCACACATGTGACCGTACGCTTTCGCCAAATTCTGCCATGTGGGACAAGCAAGAATGGTTTCTGAGTTTAACGAGCACACCAAGTGGCTTCTGTACATGTCTGGCGGCATGTTATTGGCTGCCGTACTACCGCTACCTTACCCGTACTACATTATGCTCAGATACGTTGTTTCAGCCGCTTTTTTGTTCTATGCCTTATCTAGTCCACGAAGCGCATCGAAGTCAGCAATTTCGCTCGTGACCGTTGTACTATTCAACCCTGTTGTGCCCATCCACTTGAATAAGTCTGTGTGGATTCCGATTGATATTGTCTTTGCAACAATATCCTTTGTTGCAGCGGCTGGAGTCAAGGACTGGGATCCGAGTGGCCGCCCCCCAGATAAAGCTTCATGAACTTGATTTTGCGAGCGACGAAAGAAGCGTGAATGGCATCGCCATAATGCAAAAAGCAACTCCAGGAAACGCCAACAAAGCCGCTCCCCACCACGGCCACTCCCACTCAAGCAATGCCCCAAAAAAACACCCAACCACCACGAGCGGTGTCAATCCCAGGTATATCAGCACAATCATCACAACAACTGCTGCCGCGGGGTGCCACCCCCAATAGCTCAGAAGGGCGTAGCATCCCGCAAGCTGAGCCAAACCTGCTACGAGTGCAATCAAACACCCGAATATCCCCACTGCTTCTTTCATGAAGGCATTCTATGTGATGCTGCTACGTTCCGCAAGTAGCGAGTCCCTATGGAAGTGTCGGATCCCGCCTCAACCTCGCACCCCCAGCCGGGTGCCGGGTGCCATGCAGACGGCGCAGCCTTCTGCATGACCAACCCAAAGCAACCGCCCCCTACCCACCGGCCCCGAGGGGCCCCCTGCGGTTGCCACGGGCGAAGCGCAGCACCGCCCGTGGAAAGCCGCCCCAAACCCCTCACCGCCCCGGCGGGGCGGTGAGGGGT
>RFGH01000090.1 GCA_003696675.1 Planctomycetota bacterium | reverse complement strand
GGCGAAGGATTCACGCGCGGCGGGGCCGGCTGTCGATACCCTTGGGCTGTGGAAAGCCCCGACCCCGTGACGACCGACCAGCCCATTCCCGCCGTCCAACCGGGCGATTCGCCCGTGGGGGGTGTGCGGCCGTACATGCTCGGCGTGGGCGGGTGCGGGATGTCGGGGCTTGCTCGGGTGCTGGCCAGCCGGGGTCTGGTGGTGCGTGGTTCGGACTCGACGCCTTCGTCGATCACGGACGCGTTGGGCGGGGCTGGGATTCCGGTGTCGTTCGACGAGACGGGCGAGACGCTGCCGGACGATGCGGATGTGGTGATCGCGTCGGCGGCGATCAAGCCGGACCATGCGCAGGTGCTCGAGGCGACGCGGCGCGGGCTGACCGTGCACACCTACGCCGAGGCGCTGGGTTTGACGATGGGTGCGCACACTGGCGTGGCGATCGCCGGGACGCACGGCAAATCGACGACAACGGCGATGCTGGGCTGCGCGCTGACGGACGCGGGGCTGGACCCGACGGTGATCGTGGGGGCGACCTGCTCGCAGCTGTCCGGGGGAGCGCTGGCTGGGCTGGGCGAGCCGGTTGGGTTCCGTGTGGGGTCGTCGGTGGTTCCGCGCGGGCCGCTGATGGGTCGGGCGGGTCTGCTGGTAGCCGAGGCTTGCGAGTTCAACAGGTCGTTTCATCATCTGCGTCCGACGATCGCGTCGATCGCGTCGGTGGAGGCGGATCACCTGGACATCTACGGGTCGCTGGACGCGATCGTGGAGGCGTTCACGGAGTTTGCGCGGCTGTTGCCGCCGGCCGAGCGGGGCGGGAAGCTGATCATCGCGCACGAGGGCGCGCACCGGCGTGAGATCACAGCGGGGCTGGCGTGCGAGGTGGAGACGATCGGGTTCAACCCGAGTGCGGACTGGGTGATCCGGTATGAGCCGGCGGCGCGGGCGGTGTCGGTGAAGGGTCCGGGCGTGGAGGAGCGGACCTGGGCGATGCTGATGGCGGGCGAGAACAACGCGTTCAACAGCGCGATGGCGTTCGCGTTGGCGTGCTCGTGCGGGGCGGACCCGGACAATGCGGCGGCGTCGCTGGGGGCGTTCCGCGGGCTGGACCGGCGGATGCAGTTCCTGGGCACGCGGGACGGGGTGCGGGTGTACGACGACTACGGGCACCACCCGACGGAGATCGAGGCCACGCTGCGTGCGTTGCGGCAGGCCGAGGATCCGAGGGCGCACGGCGGGCGTCTGGTATGCGTGTTCCAGCCCCACCAGCACTCGCGGACGCGATTCCTGATGGAGGAGTTTGCGACGAGCTTTGGGCACGCGGACATCGTGATCGTGCCGCACATTTACTTCGTGCGGGATACGCAGGCGGAGAAGCACAAGGTGTCGGCGGCGGACCTGGTGGACCGGCTGCGGACGCGCGGCATCCGTGCGATGCACCTGTATCCGTTCGAGGCGATCGTGGAGCAGCTCGAGAATGTGTGCCGGGCGGGCGATCTGCTGGTGGTGATGGGGGCGGGGCCGGTGTGGAAGGTGGCGCGTGGCTATCTGTCCGGGGGCGAGTGCTGATGGTCTCGTCGGACACGGTGGTCATCGAGCACGACGCGGCGATCTCGACATGGTTCCATGTGGGCGGGCGTGCAGACCGGCTGGCCCGGCCGCGGAACACGGCGGACCTGCTGCAGTGCCTGGAACTGGATCCTGATCTTGTGGTCCTGGGCGAGGGCGCGAACCTGCTGGTGGATGATGCTGGGATCGACCGGTTGGTGGTGTCCCTGCAGACCGAGGGGTTCAGGGGCATCGAGTTCGATCCGTCGGGGTTGGTGCGTGCGGGTGCGGGCGTGGCGTTGCCGCGTCTGATCAACGACTGCGTGAAGCGCGGGCTGTCGGGCATCGAGACGCTGGCGGGCATCCCTGCGACGGTGGGGGGCGCGACGGTGATGAACGCGGGGGGGGCATTCGGGGAGCTGGCGGGCGTGGTGCGGACGGTGTTCGCGATGGATCGGGCGGGGCGTGAGCACGCGTATCGGCGGGATCAGATCGACTTCGGGTATCGCCAGAGCCGCCTGAATCACCTGATTATCACGGGCGTGGAGCTGGCGTTGGAGCCGTCGGATGTCGAGTCCTGCCGTGCGGAACTGAAGCGGTGCATGGATTACAAGGGCGCGACGCAGCCGTTGCGGGACAAGTCGGCGGGGTGCGTGTTCAAGAATCCGACGCTTCGCGAGGATCTGGAGGGCATCGGTGCGGCGGGCCAGCGGGTCAGCGCGGGGATGCTGATCGACCGGGCCGGGCTGAAGGGGACGCGTGTGGGCGGGGCGAGCGTGTCGGAGCGGCACGCGAACTTCGTGGTGTGCGACGCGGGGGCGAGGGCCCGGGATGTGATAGATCTGATCGCGCTGGTCCGTTCCCGCGTGGAGGATGAGTTTGGTGTTCATCTCGACCGGGAGGTCGTGATTTGGGAGCGCAGCGCGTGACCACCCTTCCGAGGTTGCTCGTTCTTGGCGGCGGGCCGGACGCCGAGCGTGAGATTTCGCTGACCAGCAGCGCGGCGGTGCACCGGGCCGCGATCGATGCGGGGCTGGACGCGGAGTACCGGGTGATCGATCGTCCGTCGATGGACGAGGTGGAGTCCTGGCGTGAGTTCGTGGTGCTGCCGATTCTGCACGGGCGTTTCGGCGAGGGCGGGACGCTGCAGCGGATGATGGAGGATGCGGGGCTGCGGTTCGTGGGGTGCCGGTGGCAGGCGGCACGGCTGGCGATGGACAAGATGGCGACGAAGCTGGCCGCGGCGCGGGTGGGGGTGCCGACGGGGCCGGCGTTCTTCGTGGACCCGGACGACGCGGTGTGCCCGGTCGGGCTGCCGGCGGTGGTCAAGCCGGTGGCGGATGGGTCTTCGGTGGGGCTGCACATCTGCCGGGATCGGGACGGGTGGGAGCGGGCGTTGGCGGCGGTGAAGGCGGATCAGGCGGCGCATCCGCATCGGGCGTACATGGCAGAACCGTTCGTGAGGGGGCGTGAGGTGACGGCCCCGATTCTGGGGACGCCTGAGGGGCGGTTGCGGGCGTTGCCGCTGGTGGAGATCGCGCCGGCGGAGGGTGTGTACGACCACGCGGCGAAGTACCTGCGGAAGGACACGCGCTACACGATTTCGCCCGATCTGGCCGAAGAAACCACGCGGGCGGTGCAGGAGCACGCCGTCCGGCTGGGCGAGACGCTGGGCGTGCGGCATCTGGCCCGTGTGGATTTCCTGCTCCCCGAGGGCCGCGAGCCGGTGCTGCTGGAGATCAACACGATGCCGGGCTTCACGCCGACGAGCCTGTTGCCGATGGCGGCGCGGGCGGAAGGGCTGTCGATGCCGGCGTTGGTGGCATATCTGGCGCGTCTGGCGTTGAGCGACTGAGCGTAGCGGCGGGTGATTGAGCATGGCGAAGAAACAGAAGCAGAGCAAGTCCAAGCCGTCGCGTGACCCGGAGCGTGCGTTGCGCAACAAGCGGTATGCGATCGCGGCGTTGGTGGTGGTCGCCGGCGTGTCGGCGTTCGTGGGCGCGCACACGGGGCTTGGCGCGTTGAACGAGCGTGCGATCGAACATCTGACACCGGGGAATCCGGAGGTTGCGATCGCGTGGCCGCGTTGGGCGAATGGTGATGTGTGGCTGCCTCAGTTCGAGCGTGACCGGCTGGCGGTGATCGTGCGTGACGCGGCGATGGGGGGGCGTGCGTTGTCGCGTGAGCCGCTGGCGGAGATCGGGACGGCGTTGTATCGGACCGGATGGTTCGATGAGCCCCCGGAGGTGCGTTGGACGGCGAGCGGCACGATCGAGATCGAGGGGAAGTGGCGTGCGTTCGCGGCGGCGGTGCGGATTGGCCCGCGCGAGCACCTGATCGATTACAACGGTCGGCTGCTGCCGCTGGACTATCCGAGCGGTCACTCGAACATGATCTATCTGCTCAATCCCTCGCAGCCGAAGCCGTCGGTGGGCGAGGTGTGGGGGGGTGAGGATCTGCGGTCGGCGCTGGACCTGATCGAGATGCTCCAGAAGGAGGGGTTGCTGGAGCAGGTGGCGGGCGTGGACCTGGGCGAGGGGCGGTCGTCGGGTCGGCTGGCGATCATTTCGGACAGCGGATCGCGGGTGGTGTGGGGCGGTGGGCCGGATCATTTGCGGCCTGGCGAGCAGCCGACGAGCGTGAAGCTCAAGCGGCTGCACGGGCTTTTGGAGCGGACGGGGCGGATCGATGGTGGCGTGGAGTTCGTGGATCTTCGTGGACAGCAGATCCTGATCGAACGGACGGGCGGCTGAGCGCCGTATCGTGCTTTCGTGAGCGAGACGAACCATCCCGGGCCGGGCGAGCGACCCAAGGAGCGCGACATCTTCGGGCGCGAGCCGGTGGGGTATCCCGACTGGTCGCACCGGCGGGGCGAGCCGCGGGTGTTCGCGCTGATCTGGATGCTGTATCTGATGGGCGTGACGGTCGTGATGTTCGCGTCGTTCACGGACGCGCTGAGCATCTCGACGAGCGTGACGCGCCCGGCGGCGCGGAAGATGCTGGTGGCAACGGCGGTGGGGATCGGGCTGCTGTGGCCGGCGATCCGTCTGAGCCAGCACGCGTCACGGACGGCGACTCGGGATGTGCTGCGGGATCTGTTCGTGCTGCTGGTGCCGGCGCAGGCGATGATCTGGCCGCACGCGATGGGGGTGCTGGCGCGTTGGCCGATCGGGCTGTTGGCGGCGGTGTCGGCGGCGTTGGCGGCGTGGGGGTTGCTGGTGG
>RFGH01000089.1 GCA_003696675.1 Planctomycetota bacterium | reverse complement strand
TGCGCTTGACGCCAGGCCAAAAATGTGGAGTGTGGGGCTAATTGGCCGGTGTGGTAGCCGGCCGCCGCTCCGCCCGACGCGCCCGGGCAGAGCGGTCTCCAGAGCTTGGCGCCGAACCGCCGGAAGGGGCGGCCTGAAAACAATGCAACCACAAGACACCAACGAAACAATCCCGCTGCACACCCTCGCCGCAGGTGTGGGCGGCGCAGAGACGGTAGAGCGCGGCACGTTCCGCGGTTACCGCATCGAGCGCTTCCCCGACGAGGACGGGCAAACCGTCCATATAATCGACGACGACTCGAACCTCGTCGTCGTCCGCGTCATCGACGGCGCGGCTGAAGTCGTCGACTGGGACGCGGGAGACTATACTGCGTCCCAGTCAGACGAGGAGTGGCGGGCGTTCGAGGACTACCTCAAGTCGCCCGCTTCGAGCAGCTAATTTTCTTAGCCCCGGCTGGTCAGGCCGGGGCTTTTTTAGTAACAGGCACCTGGCTGGCCGCGGCGCGGGATGGCCAACCCCATCCGCCACGGCTCCCGATCGGGCGCGCCTCGACCGCGATAGGAGGGGCCGGAGTTAATCATCGGCCGGATCGGGGTTGGCTGCCGGAAGCGACTCGAGGTAGGCGTTGAGCGCGTCATGGTCGACGTCAGTGCGCCGCTCGACAATGGAGGTCGGCGCGCCCTTGAGCAGCTGGAGCTTGTCGACGGATATGCCGAGCAGCACGCCCAGTTTACTGGCGTCGATATTGTCTATCTCCTCGACGAGCCGCTCGGAGGCCAGCTCGCAAAAGTGTGCCAGCTCGCGCACGACGCGCTGCTTGGCCGCGTCGATGGCGGCTCGATGCTCGTCGCTGTCGCGGATCGCCGCGATCGTCCGGTGGTGGACGCCCGTCGCCCGCGAAAGGGCGCGCAAACCCATACCCTCAGCCAGCCCCCGAACGATGAGCTGGTAGACCTCGGGCCGTTGCGCCCGCAGCCGCTCGCCCGTGCTCTTGCCAGGCAGTGACGGTAGTTCTACCCCCTCGCCGTCCGGCAGTAGGGCGAGCTGCTCCGCTCTCTCCGCCTCGTCTTGCATTTCCTGCCAATTATTGGCTGGCGCCGATGTAGTCAAGCACCGCGCTGACAGGTATGCGCACAGCGCGGCCGACGTAGCAATGCCGCAGCTCGCCGC
>RFGH01000088.1 GCA_003696675.1 Planctomycetota bacterium | reverse complement strand
GGGCATCATGATCGCGTGGGAAGGCCAGGCCTCCTGGCTCTCCATCCTCGCCCAGATGGCCCGAGACATCACCACCATCGGTGACGCCAAGGTCTTCGTCATGGTCGATACCACCAGCGAACGCACCAGCGCCTCCAACCAGATCGCCAACGCCGGTGCCGACATGTCCCGCGTCTCCTTCCATGTCCGCGCCACCGACACCATCTGGATGCGCGACTACGGCCCACGCTACATCTACCTCGGCACCGACGAAGCCGGCAACGGCGGCGTCCGCGCCATCGTCGACCACACCTACAACCGACCCCGCCCCAACGACAACGCCATCCCCAACTACTGGGGCGCCCTCCGCAACGAACCCGTCTACCTCATCCCCCTCGTCCACGGCGGAGGCAACTTCCACCTCGAGTCCGGCAGCCCCCAGGGATTCGGACACGCCACACGACTCATCGCCAACGAAAACCCCTCCCTCTCCGACGCCCAGATCATCCAGTACTGGCGCGACTACCAGAACCTCGAGACCACCCTCTACACCCCCTACCCGTCATTCGTCGACTCCACACAGCACATCGACATGTGGATGATCATGCTCGACGACGACAAGGTCATGATCTCCGAGTGGGTCAACGAGCCCACCGCATCCTGGGCCATCACCTCCGACAACACCGCCGCCGCCTTCGCCGCCCGCGGCTTCCAGGTTTATCGCGTCCCCGCCGTCCGTTCCGGCGGAACCCATTACACCTTCACCAACGCCGTCATCTGCAACGACCTCGTCCTCGTCCCCTCCTATACCAACTCCACCGCGTCCCAGTTCAACGACGACGCCCTCGCCGTCTGGCAGCAGGCCTACCCAGACAAAACCATCCGCCAGATCAACTGCCAGGCCATCGTCACCTCCGCCGGCGTCATGCACTGCATCGTCATGCATGTCCCCACACAGTCCAACGGCGACGCACCGGGCGTCTACATGACCACCCAGAACGACGGCGGACAATACCTCCCGGGCGATCTCATCCAGACAGACTGGCTCTTCGACGACACCGATGTCACCACCGCCGACCTCCTCCTCTCCACCGACGGCGGCCAGACCTTCCCCATCACCCTCGCCACAGGCTTCGACGGCACCTCCGGCTCCTACTACTGGCAGATGCCCGACATCGCCACCACCGACGCACGCCTCCGCCTCGTCCTCCACGACGCGCAGGGCAACACCGCATCCGACGATTCAGACGCATCCTTCACCATCCTCGGCACGCCCCCCTGCACCGCCGACCTCGCCGAACCCTTCGGCGCCCTCAACTTCTTCGATATCACCGCCTACCTCGACCTCTACAACGCCCAGGATCCCGCGGCCGACCTCGCCGCCCCCTTCGGAACCCTCAACTTCTTCGATATCACCGCCTACCTCGACGCCTACAACGCCGGCTGCCCCTGATCGGAACGGCGAACTTGGCCTGCCACGCCTTGTCTCGCAAGCCGTGCCCAGCCCCGCACACACCCCGGGGGGGTGGACTTCCACCCCGCCCGGGCAGATACTTCCACCCCGTCCCCGGATGGGCCTGGCCACCTTAGCTCAGTCGGTAGAGCGGAGCTTTCGTAAAGCTCAGGTCGCTGGTTCGAGTCCAGTAGGTGGCTCTCAAAACCGCCGAAAGGCGGTTTTTTCATGCCCCGAGCACCCGAATCCCAACCCTCGGAAATCCCACCACACCCACCGCCAATCGCAGACTTCCCAATCCTCCCCCGTCGCCGACGGGGGAGGTGGCACGCGCAGCGTGACGGAGGGGAAGTCCAATCACATCTCCACCGATCCCAACCACCCCCAAGCATCAACACGCGGCCACACCCACGCCCAAACCTCACCCCCCTTCCTCGTGAACGCTCCGCGTTCAGTCCCCAGATGTTCCACACGCATCGACAGGGTTTGTGCGCAACTTCGTTGTCATACAGACTCAACCATTGCACCACTCCCAGCCGTCAACGACAATTCCCTTCATGACCACACCCGAGATCGGCGCCCACCACAAACCGCACGACTGGCCCGAGCAGGCCCCCGACCCGCTCGAACTCGCCTTTGCCCTGGCCGACCCCGCTTTCACCGCCTGCGGGCTTTGCCACCGCTTCTGCCTCAAGCCCACCCTGCTCGCCCGACTCGCAAAGCACCCGACCGTGCGCGAACAACTCGACGCCCTCATCGACATCGACCGATCCCGCGAGCCGACCCTCGCGGCCTCCGCCCGCCAGGTCGCCCTCGATGCATGCACCCAGATCGCCGGATACGCCGAACCCACCACCCGCATCGCCGCCCGCGCCACCGAGACCAAACGCAAAGCCGCCGCCTCCGTCCTCTCGGCCACCCGCGCCCACGCCAAAACCCAGTCAGAACCAAAGAAAACAGGCCGCCCCGAAGAGCGGCCCGCATCATCAACCATCACGCCCGATACCGAATCACGCCTCGCAGGCGTCACCGACACTCGGGCAGGTGCACATCAGATTCCGGTCGCCGTAGGGGTTGTCCACCCGCCCGACCGGCGCCCAGAACTTGAACGCCCGCAGGTGCTCGGCGGGGTACGCGGCCTCGTCGCGCAAGTAGGCGTGCTTCCAATCGCTCGAAGTGACCTCGCCCAGGCAGTGCGGAGCACCCTTGAGGGGATTGTCCTCGCCGGACCAGTCGCCGTTCTCGACCTTCGCGATCTCCTGCCGGATGGCGATCATGGCGTCGCAGAACCGATCCAGTTCCGCCTTCGATTCCGACTCGGTCGGCTCGACCATCAGCGTCCCGGGCACCGGCCAACTCATGGTCGGGGCGTGGAACCCGAAGTCGATCAGCCGCTTGGCGATGTCGTCGATCTCGATCCCCGCGGACTTCTTGAACGGGCGGCAGTCCAGCACGAACTCGTGCGCCACCCGACCCTTGCTCCCGCGGAACAGGATCTGGTAGTGGTCCTTGAGCCGCTCGGCCATGTAGTTGGCGTTCAGGATCGCCACCTCGGTCGCCTTCTTCAGCCCCCGCGGACCCATCATCGCGATGTACGCCCACGAGATCAGCAGAATGCTCGGCGAGCCGTACGGGGCCGCCGAGACAGCACCGACCGCATGCTCGCCCGCGCTGGCCGGACGAAGCACCGAGTGCCCGGGCAGGAACGGACGCAACTTCTCGTTGACGCCGATCGGTCCCATGCCCGGCCCGCCGCCGCCGTGCGGGATGCAGAAGGTCTTGTGCAGGTTCAAGTGGCACACATCCGCGCCGAAGTCCCCCGGGCGGCACAGCCCCACCTGCGCATTCATGTTCGCCCCGTCCAGATACACCAGCCCGCCGTGCTCGTGCACGACCGCGCACATGTCCCGGATGTTGTCGTCGAACACACCGCATGTCGAGGGGTAGGTGATCATCGCCGCCGCCAGCGTTTCCGCATGCTGCTCGGCCTTGGCCTTCAGATCGCTGAAGACGATCGCCCCCTGCTCGTTCACCTTCACCGGAACGACCTTCATCCCCGCGATCACCGCCGACGCCGGATTGGTCCCGTGCGCGCTCTCCGGAATCAGACAAACATCGCGGTGCGCATTGCCGTGGTGCTCGTGGTACGCCTTGATCGTCAGCAGCCCAGCGTACTCGCCCTGCGAGCCCGCGTTCGGCTGCAGTGACACCGCCGCAAACCCCGTGATCTCACTCAGCCAGCTCTCCAGCTGCCGGAAGATCTCCGCATACCCCTCCCACTGCTCACGCGGCGCGAACGGGTGCAGGTGCGCGAACTGCGGCCAGGTCACCGGCATCATCTCGCTCGTCGCGTTCAGCTTCATCGTGCACGAACCGAGCGGGATCATCGAGTGCGTCAGCGACAGGTCCCGCGACTGGAGCTGCTGCAGGTACCGCAGCATCTCCGTCTCCGACCGGTGCGTGTTGAACACCGGGTGGGTCATGAACTTCGAGGTCCGCGCGAATGCCGACGGGATGTCCATCTTGGCCCGAGCCGCCAACGCGTCCAGATCCTCCTTGCCCGTCCCGCCGAACGCCGCGATCAGGTCCGCCAGCAGGTTCCGGTCGGTCGTCTCGTCCAGTGTCACGCCGACCGTGCCGTCACCGAAGTCACGGATGTTGATCCGCCGAGCCTTGGCCGCCCCGATCACATCCTCGGCGTTGCCCTTCACCTTCACCCGCAGGGTGTCGAAGACCAAGCCCTCGCCGATGGTGTGCCCGAGATCGGTCAGAGCCACCCGCAGCGTCTGGGTGTACGCCCGCACACGCTTGGCGATCCGGGTCAGGCCCTCCGGCCCGTGGTACACGCCGTACATCGACGCCATGATCGCCAACAGCACCTGCGCCGTGCAGATGTTGCTCGTCGCCCGGTCCCGCTTGATGTGCTGCTCGCGGGTCTGGATCGCCAGACGAAGCGCCGGCTTGCCCTGGCTGTCCCGCGACACGCCTACCAGACGACCCGGCAGCTTGCGGACGAACTCCTCCCTCGTCGCCATGAACGCCGCGTGCGGCCCGCCGAAACCCATCGGAACCCCGAATCGCTGCGCGCTGCCCACGCAGACATCGGCGCCCCACTCGCCCGGGGGGGTCAGCAGCACCAACGCCAGCGGGTCGGCCACCGCCACGAACAGGGCGCCGGCGTCGTGGGTCCTCTTCGCCAGGTCTTTGAAACACTCGACCCGACCGTCGGTGGTCGGATACGACACCAGCACGCCCGCCACTTCCTCCGAAAGTTCGAAGGCGTCGGGCGAAGCGACCCGGACCTCGACGCCCATGGATCGGCCGCGAGTCTGGACAACCTCGATCGTCTGGGGATGGCAGTCATCAGCGACGATAAACGCCCGGCGCTTGCCGCCCGACTGCTGGACGCACAGGCTCATCGCCTCGGCGGCGGCCGTGCCCTCGTCGAGCAGGCTGGCGTTGGCCAGCGGCAGCCCGGTCAGGTCGGCGATCATGGTTTGGAAGTTCAGCAACGCCTCGAGCCGGCCCTGGGCCAGCTCGGCCTGGTAGGGCGTGTACTGGGTGTACCAACCCGGGTTCTCCATCACATTGCGGAGGATGACGGGCGGGGTGATCGTGCCGTGGTAGCCCATGCCGATGCACGAGCGGAACACCTTGTTCTTGTCGGCGATCTCGCTGAGGTCGCGGAGCAGGGTCCACTCGTCGCGAGCGGCGGGCAGGTCCAGCAGCCGGTCGAAGCGGATGTCCTGGGGGACGACCTGGGCGATCAGGTCGTCCATGCTCGCGGCGCCGACGGCCGCCAGCATCGCGGCGATGTCGTGGTCGCGCGGGCCGATGTGGCGGGTATCGAAGCGGGCGCGGTCGTCCAGGGGGCCGACCGGCGGGCGGGCCGCGGGCTGGGTGGCGAGGGCGGACGGGCTCGGCGGGGTGGTGGTCACGGTCATGTGGGTCCTGTCCGGACCGGCGTCGGGACGCCGGAAAGAAAGGGGGGATGCCGCCCGCCCGGGCTCGCCCGGGATTCCCTCGTCGGGGCGGCGGAGAATCGTATGGAGCCGGGGCGGACAAGTCCGGTCCGAACGCCGAATCCCGGGGGCGAAGCCGCGGGCGACGCCGCCGGTACACTGCTCCGACACGGAGGCAACACGAATGAGTTCGGATCGTCGAAGCGTGCGGATGTCGGGGATGGTGGCCGCGGGCCTGCTCGGGCTGGTGGTGCTGCCGGGGATGGCCCGGCAGCCCGAGCCCGGGGCCGCGGACGATGTCCGGCGGCAGCGGGCGATCGAGCGGCTGAAGGACAACCGCCCGGCCATGCAGCGGGAGGCCGATGCCCCGCGCGACCTGCCCGAGATCGACCCCGCCCTGGTCGACTGGTACCGCACCACGGTGACCGAGTTGGCGGATCCGGCCTACGAGGGGCGGGCGCCGGGGTCGGAGGGCATCCGTCGGGCGGCGGAACTGATCGAGTCGCGGTTCAAGGAGTTGGGCTTTGAACCGGCGTTCCCATCGTCGGAGTTGGCCGCGGACGGCACGGAGGTGATCACGCCCCGGTCCGCTTGGCGGCAGCCGTTCGGGGTCGGCGAGCGGACCAATCTCGCGTCGAGTTCCATGTCCGTTGATGGCGAGGCGCTGGAGCACGGGGTGGACTACTCGGTGCTGGCGTACTCGGGCTCGGGGGCCGTGGAGGCTCCGGTGGCGTTCGCGGGCTACGCGATCGTGTCCGGGCCGGGCGGGTTCATGGGATTTGACCCGAACACGAGATTCGACGGCAAGATCGCGCTGTGCCTGAAGTACGAGCCGATGGACAGCGAAGGCAACTCGCTGTGGGACAGCGAAGGCTTTTCGCACCACGCGCAGATGACGCACAAGGCGAGCGCGCTGATCCGGCGCGGCGCGGCGGCGGTGCTCATCGTCGCCCCGCCCGGGGCGAACGATGAGCGGGCGGAGATTCTCGAATCGGTGGAGTCGACGCGCCTCGGGCGGCCCGGGCTTGGCGGCAAGGCTCCGAAGTTCGACGCGCCGGTGGTGCAGATCACGCCGGAGGTCGCCCGGCGCCTGCTCGACGGTGTCGGCGACGCGGATCTGACGCTTGAGTCACTGATCGACGCCGCCAACGCCAGCGCGGTGTACCGCGAGCTGGGCGATCGGCCCGTGTCGCTGTCGGTCATCATGGAAACGAGCGAGACGGTGGCGTTCAACGTGGGCGGCATCCTGCCGGGCCGCGGGGATCTGGCCGACGAGTTCGTCGTGATCGGCTCGCACTACGACCATGTGGGCTACGGGGGTGTGGGATCGTTCCCGGGCAATGAAGGATTGCTGCACCCGGGCGCGGACGACAACGCGTCGGGCACGACCGGCATGCTGCTGACGGCCGGGCTGGTGCGTGACCGGCTCAACGCTCTGCCGGCGGACCAGGCGTACCGGTCGGTGCTGTTCCTGGCGTTCTCGGCGGAGGAGATGGGGCTGCTCGGGTCGTTGCATTACACGAAGGAACCGATCGTGGCGATGGAGCGCCACACGCTGATGCTGAACCTGGACATGATCGGGCGGCTGGAATCGGACCTGCTGGAGTTGGGCGGCCTTGACTCCTCGCCGATGCTCGAGGACATGGCCGATCCGCTGATCGAGCGGTCCGGGCTGGCGGTGGCGCGGGACACCTCGGTCGGCAACGGGCGTTCCGACCACGCGTCGTTCGACGCGGTGGGCGTGCCGAACATGTTCTTCTTTACCGGGCTGCACCCGCAGTATCACCGGCCGGAGGACACGGCAGATCTGATCGACTCGGAGGGTGCGGTGCGTGTGGCGTTGCTGTGCACGGACATCGCGATCGCGGGCGCGACGCGGGCCGAGCCGCTGCCGCACACACGGGACCGGGCCGAGATCGCCCGCCAGGAGCAGCCGCCGAAGGTGCGGCTGGGCATCCTGCCGACGAACTCGACCAAGGGCGGCGTGCTGATCCGGCGGGTGTTCCCCGACACCTCGGCGTCGGACGCGGGGCTGCAGCCGGACGACCGGATCTACAAGTGGAACGGGGAAGACCTCAAGAACACCGAGGACCTGAGGCCGAAGCTGGTCGAGCACGAGCCGGGGGAAACGGTGACGCTGACGGTGGAGCGGGGGGATGAGGTGATTGAGATTGAGATGGTTTTGCGGGGGATTGAGTAGGGCGTTTGCTTCCCGGGCGGCTCGACGCCGATCTTCAGCCACCAGCACGACGCCAACGGCAACCTGTGGGCCAACAACGGCTCGGCCGGCGGCCGGTCGCTGCGGTACGTCCACGACGCCTGGAACCGGCTCGTCAAGGTCGAACGCTGGCCGTCCACGGGCTCGCCCTTCGCGATCCTCGAGAACGAGTTCAACGGTCTGAACTGGCGGATCCGCCGCAAGATGGACCTGTCCCAAGGGGCCTACAACGGCGTGGACGAGGAGCGGCTGTACTTCTTCACCCCCTCCTGGCAGATGGTCGAGGAGTGGGTGGACGACGATCTGGACTCCACAGTGGAGTACCGGGCCCAGCAGTTCTGGGGGGTGCGGTACATCGACGACGCGGTGGCCCGGCGTCTGGACCGGGACAACGACGGGGCTTGGACGACCCAAGCCAACGACAACTGGTACTATCTGACCGACGTCATGTTCAGTGTGCGCGGCATCACGGATAACGACGGACAGATCCACACTCGGGTGGACTACACCCCATATGGGGTGGCCATGCACCGCTACGCGGCCGACGTAGACGGGAACGGGCTGATCAATGCCACCGACATCACCATCTACAGCATCAATGCGAATGTCAGCCCGCCGCTGCAGCCGGGCGACACCAACTACGACCCGGACACCGACCTCAACGGCGATGGATTTGCGGCGGGCTCGACGGCCGAGCAGGCCACGTTCTTCAATCAGCGCTGGTCGCCGTACTCGACGGGCGGGGGTAACCCGACAGTCAATGCAGGATGGATCGACAACCCGTCCGATCCCAACGGGCCGGACAACCAAGTCGGATTTCACGGGTTTTCATTTAATTTGGCGGGTGCGTCGGATGCTACCAGTACCGGTATTTATGCGGTCCGTCACAGAACTTATGAACCATCAAGTGGGCGTTGGTACCAAAGAGATCCCATCCTCTTCGCAGGTGGTGTTAACTGGTATGAAGCACTTGCATCGTCGCCCGCTACTTATTCGGACTCTTCTGGCCTTAAGCCCGGCGACCCTTATCTCGCAAGCGCCGGCCCTCTTGGTTTTGGATATCATGCTAAAACTTGGATTGACCAGCGCAGCGGAAGATCTATCACTAATGGTAGTGCGGGTCATTACTATCAGTCCGGCGGTACATTTACATTGGACGCCGACCAAGAGTCTGTCTCGGTGACTGCATCGGCGAGAGCGGCAGTGTGGGTTACACCAATCAAAACTGGCACTCTCAACCCCTTCGCTTGGGTGCCATCTGGACCTAGATCTGGATACTTCACAACCGCTTCCACTGGCCCAGTAACGGGATCCTGCGAATGTATTGACGGAGAGTGGTATGCTAAAGTCTCCGATCCCTTGGGGGCATCTGGCCGAGTGGACTTTGCGCATAGCGGCAGACTGCCGACTGGTCTCACTCATTATTGGATCAGCTCTGCTGCCGTGATGTATCAAATACAAACCGTCGGCCCGTGTCAAGATGTTACATTCTACGGGCGGGTAGATAATGTTTGGGGGCAAAACTTCTCGGTTTCGTTCGGCATCGCCGCCGGCGTGCCGGGTTTGAGCTTTGATATTTTTCAATCTTCTTTTGGCGGGTCGAGGCATTTTGCAAGCACTGCAAACTGGGGAACATACCGGTACTGCTGTGAACAGTGATTAAGAGGTATGTGTGAAATTTCAAATCGGATTGTTTGTTTTTCCTAATAAGCCTTGTTGTCAATGTATTGGTCTTGAATCACCTTTGTCGAGCCCGATTTGGCTCGAGTCAATCTGGCTCGGCAAGTGTTGCGGCGCATTGGGAGCCGCGCACAGAGTCACTGCAGGTGCTGTCGCAGAATCTGTATCCGGAACTTTCGAAAGATTCGATTTTGGTTGAGATAGATGTCCTGAGAGTGCGTTTCAGCCGGGCTATTGGAATTCCGATATTGTCCACGAGCTGCCTCTCGGCAAAGGTGAGCGGCGATGTTCCTAGCAAAGGTATTGATGTATTGTCTCAAGACTTGCTATTGGCCCTGCAAAGTGATTCTCGATTACGTCCGCAGGACTTATGGTTTTCATCCGAAGATGTCGAGCTCGCTGTTTCCCAGGGCTCTGTTTGTCGCAAAGATATTGTCTGGCTAGGTGTTGTTAATATCATTCTGATGGCTATTGTATCATGCACATCAGCGTGGCTTGCCGCTTCAGTGTTTCGCAAGTCGAGACTATCGCGTGTGGAGCAGCGGAGGACTTCCGGAGGAGAGTGCACCGAGTGTGGTTATGCTATTGACGCACAAAGTAGTATTTGTCCAGAGTGTGGCGCTCGCGTCATGCGCAAGCGAGATCCGAGGGAAACCTGCCTCTGAAAGTGGCGGGCAGGCGTACTGTGCAAGGCTCGGCTCAGAGAATTCCAGCTTTGAACAGCGCTGAGCCGGAGTGCAAGAACCCTGGTTTGTGCAAGACCGGGTTGCGAGAAGTCGGCCTTTCGACCCTGCCCCTACGGTGTCCAAAACCCGCCCCCGCCCCGTTCACGCGGCGTTCCGCTCATAGTGCCACAGCACGCCGGCCAGCCGGGAGCGGCAGATGACCTCGCCCCGTGGATCCGGCGGGTCGTGCCCGACGAGGGTCGGGTCCCCAGCGACTGGTGCGGACGTTCCCGATCGTAGTGGTGTTTTGAGCAAGACTGGATTGAGAGAAATCGGCCTCTGAGAAGCGCCGGGCCGGTGTGCAATAACCCGTCCCCGCCCCGTTCAGGCGGCCTTTCGCTCGTAGTGCCGCAGCACGCCGGCCAGCCGAGAGCGGCAGACGACCTCGCCCCATTGATCCGGCGGGTCGTGCCCGGCCAACGGCCGGTTGCCCAGCGACTGGTGGGGTCTTTCCCGATCGTAGTGGATCAGGTATTCTGACACGAGATGGTCCAGGTGCTTGAGCCCAACCGGGACGAAGTGGTCCAGGCACTCCTTCCGGAGCGACTGGATCCACCTTTCCATATGCGCGTTGCACAGAGGTGCCTGGATCGGCAGCCGCTCGGGCTTGATGCCCTGCAACTCGAGCTCTTCGTCGAACGGCTCGCCGAACTTGCTGTCGTTGTCGCGGACGAGCACCGTGGGCAGTGGGAGGCCCGCCTCCCTCACCGCCTCGCAGAGGCACGCCGTGGCGTCCCGGTGTGTCATCGTGCCCGGGTTGCGTCCAGGCTCAGTGCGGGCGGTCGTTCGCGATGAGTCGGCGGAGGGCCTCGGGATAGGCCTGCAGTTCGAGTTCGAAGACGCGGTCGGCGAGTTGCTGGGGGGTGTCGGTGGGGTGGACCGGGCAGCGCATCTGGAGGATGGTGTCGCCGGTGTCGTATTGCTCGTCGGCGTAGTGGACGGTGCAGCCGGACTCGGTGACCTCGCCGCGCTTGGCGGCGTTGACGACGGCGGTGTGGACGGCCATGCCGTGCATGCCGGGGCCGCCGAAGTCGGGGAGCAGGGCGGGGTGGATGTTGATGATGCGGCCGCGGGTGCGGTCGGTGACGGGGACGAGCCGGAGGTATCCGGCGAGGACGACCCAGTCCGTGCGGTGCTGCTCGACGAGGTCATCGAGTTCGTGGGGGTGCAGGCGGCGTTCGATGATGACGGTCGGGATGCCGTGACGCCGGGCGATCTCCAGCCCGCGGCAGGGCTTGCTGGCGACGACGGCGGCGACGCGGGCGTTGAGTTCGCCGCGGTCGATGCAGGCGATCAGATTGTCCAGGGTTCGCCCGGAGCCGGAAAGCATGACCAGCAGTCGCGCGGGACGGCCGGCGGTGGGGTTCATCGGACGGCCCGTGCGGCGGCTTCGGGTGAATCGACGATGGTGAGCATCTTGTCCATGCGTGTGAGGCTGAGCATCTTGGCGATGTTGTCGTCGAGCCCGCAGATGGCCATTTTGCCGCCGGCTTTGACGCAGGCCTGGTGGAGGCTGATGAGCGAGCCGATGCCGGCCGAGGCGAGCATGGCGACCTTGGACATGTCGATGACCAGGCGGTTGGCGCAGCGTTGGGCGGCGCTGAGCAGGTCGTGCTCGATGGGCTTGGCTTCGTGCTCGGAGTAACGCTCGCAGAGGATGGTGGCGACGGCGACGCCCTGGTGATCGACGACGGCGGCGTGGGTGGTCTCGGCGATGACCTCCCCGGCGGCCGCGGGGGGCGCGTCTTTCTTCTTGGCGAACAGATCCTTGAGTCCCATGCGAGCCTCCGCGGGGTTGGGCGAAGTTGCGCGTCGGCGGGGGGCGGACGCGGGGGCATCGTACCCGATCAGGCTCGGTCCGGGGTGTGGTTGGCGTAGGGTGTCGGGACGCCGTCGCGGAGGGCGACCATGGTCAGGGTGGCGCTGGTGACATGGACGCGTTCGTGGGTGGCGCAGCGTTCGGCGAAGACCTCGACGCGGACATCGAGGGAGGTCCGCCCGAAACGGGTGGCCCTGGTGTGGCAGGAGAGGATGTCGCCGACATTGACGGGTGCGCGGAAGTCGACCCGCTGGATGGAGGCGGTGACCCAGTCGAACTCGCCGTGGCGTCGGGCCTCGACGAAGCCGGCCTGGTCGATGTAGGAGAGGACGACGCCGCCGAAGATGGTGCCGAAGGGGTTGGTCTCGCGGGGCATGGTGACGACGCGGAGGGCGAGGTGGTCGGCGTCGTCGGGCTTTGGGGTGGTTCGGGCGAGG
>RFGH01000087.1 GCA_003696675.1 Planctomycetota bacterium | reverse complement strand
GCGGTGTCGGCGTGCACCGACCTCGACGTCGTGAACCAGAATCAGCCGGACCGCTCGCGGGCCATCACGACCCCGGGCGACGTGGAGAGCCTGATTTCAGGCGGCTTCCTGTCGTGGCACCGGGGCAACTACGAGTGGGCTCCCGGCCCGGCGTTCAGCACCATGGCCGACGAGCACACCGCTTCGTGGGGTAACTTCGGGATGAAGGACCTGTCCTCGGAGCCCCGCACCGCGTTCAACAACGATCCGTCCTACAGCTACGCGTATGTCGCGCAGAACCCGTGGACGTTCATGTACCGTACGCTTTCGGGCGCGCGGGACGGCCTGATCGCGATCAACGACGGTCTGGAGATCGGGCAGAACGGCCAGGACACGCCGCGCGCCCGCGCGTTCGCCCGCTTCCTGCAGGGCATCGCGCACGGTACGCTGGCGCAGGTGTACGACCAGGCGTTCATCCTGGACGAGAACACCGACCTCGAGGCGGCGGATTTCTCGCCGTACAACGAGGTGCTGGCCGTTGCGCTCTCGCAGCTCGAAGAGGCGGTCAGCATCGCCAACTCGAACACGTTCACGCTGCCCGCCGAGTGGATGGGTGGCGTATCGGTGAGCAACGTCGAGCTGGCGCAGATCGCGCACTCGATGATCGCGCGTTACATGGCGACCGTGCCGCGCACGGTGGCCGAGCGCGACGCGGTGAACTGGAACACGGTGATCAGCCACGTGGACCAGGGCATCACCGAAGACAAGTTCGTGATCGGCGAGGGCACCTGCTCCACCTGCTGGCGCGACGCGACCAAGGCGTGGGGCGGCGTGTACAGCTCGTGGGCGCGCGCCGACGTGCGCTATATCGGGCCGGCCGACCAGTCGGGTGCGTTCCAGGCCTGGATCGCGACGCCGGTGGCCAACCGCAACGCCATCCTGATCGACACCGACGACCTGCGCATGACGCAGCCGGGCGATCCCGAGAGCGACGGTCTCTACACGTCGTTCGAGGGCCGGAACTCGAGTGCCTTCCGTCCGGAGCGCGGACTCTACCATCTGTCGGACTACCGCGATCGTCGGCATGACGATTACGCCGCGAACCTGACGGGTCCGGCGATCTGGCTGAACTATGCCGAGATGGAGCTGACGAAGGCCGAGGGTCTGCTGCGTACGGGCAACACGTCGGGTGCGCTGGAGATCATCAACCGCTACCGGGCCAACGGCGGCCTGCCGCCGGCGACGGCGAGCGGGGTGTCGGGCGCGCGCTGCGTGCCGCGCACCGAGGCGGGCGCCTGCGGCGACCTCTTCGAGGCGCTCAAGTACGAGAAGCGCGTCGAGGTGTGGCACCACGCCATGGGCACGGCCTTCTTCGACGACCGTGGCTGGGGCGATCTGGTGAGCGGCACGCCGATTCACCTGCCCGTGCCCGGCAACGAGCTGCTCATCCTGCTGAAGGACATCTACACCTTCGGCGGCGGCGGCGAGGGCTCGGCGCCCGCGCCGGGGCTCGAGGTCGACCTGACGCTCGACGACCTGTCGCCCGAGGAGATCCATCGGCGCAGGGAGGCGCTCGAGCTGTTCGACCGCGACTTCGCGGCCGAGTTCGACGGCATCATGAACTGACGCCGCAGGGGCGCTCCCGTTGAGGAGCGCGAAGACACTCGACCCACCGAGCCGCCGTGCGACCTTCGGGCCGCACGGCGGCTCTCTTCGTCGGGGCCGGCGCTGTCGCTTCGTCAGCGCAGCAAAAAGCCGCCCGCGAG
>RFGH01000086.1 GCA_003696675.1 Planctomycetota bacterium | reverse complement strand
TCGACACCCTCCTCGTCGCCCTCATCGACGAACACAAGTCACTGCTCAGCCTCACCCGCGAACATCGGGACGCCGTCGCCCACGCAGACGCCCGCAAACTCAAGGATGTCATCGAGCAGACCGGTGCCGTCATCCAGCGCGTCGCGAAGGTCGAGAATGAACGCCAACGCCTCGTCGCACGCCCCGACGGACGCCCCAGCACCATCGACGAACTCCTCGCCGTCGTCGACTCCGCCGACCGCGACCGCCTCTCCGGCCATGCCGCCGCACTCCGCGGACTCATCCAGCAGGTCCGCGAGGAACAGGAAGCCGTCCGCCTCGCGTCCGAGGCCCTCGCCACCCACATGCGCGGAATCATCCAGCAGGTCGCCTCGAAACTCTCCCACGCCGGCACCTACGGCCGCGCCGGACGGATCGAGACACGCTCCCAGGTCATCTCCGGCGTGGATGTCGGTGCATAAAGGAGGTATGCGGTGAGCCTGAACTCCACACTCTCGATCGCCAACTCCTCCCTGATCGCCTCTCAGATCGGGCTGCAGGTCGCGTCGAACAACCTCGCCAACGCGGCGACCCCAGGCTACTCACGCCAGGTCGCCATGCTCCAGGCCCTCCGCGGCGCACGCTCAGACCCCTTCCAAATCGGCGCCGGCGTCGCCGTCGCCCAGGTCCGCCGCCAGATCGACCAGGCACTCCAGGAACGGCTCTGGAACGGCGTCAGCGACGAGTACGCAAGCGCACAGAAACTCGGCGTCTACAACCAGCTCGAGGCCATCCTCAACGAAGGCACCGAGTTCGACACCTCCAGCCAGCTCAGCTCCTTCTTCAACACCTGGTCCGAAGCCACCACCATGCTCGACTCCGGCGCGAGCATCATCAACCAAGGCAAGTCCCTCGCCGGATTCATCCGCAACATCCGCGAAGAACTCACCGCCCAACGCCGACAGCTCGAGGACCAGATCGACGCACAGACCGTTCAGGCCGACGCTCTCTTCCAGCAGATCGCCGACATCAACCGCACCATCGCCAGCCGTGAGATCAGCGAGGGCGAGGCCGCCGCACTCCGCGACCGCCGAGACCAGATCGTCTCCGAACTCGCCAGCGTCATCGACATCAGCGTCAACGAGAACCCCGAAGGCCTCTACGATGTCTTCGTCGGCTCCACCCCCGTCGTCCTCGGCACCACAAACCGCGGCGTCGAGATCGACCGCGAGACCGTCGACGGCGTCATCTCCGTCCGCGTACGCCTCAAGGACAACGGCGCACCCCTCCCCGTCACCGGCGGCTCCATCGGCGGGCTCCTCCAGTCCCGCGACGGTGCCATCGACGCAACCATCGAGAAACTCGACAACCTCTCCAGCAACCTCATCTTCGAGATCAACAAACTCCACGCCACCGGACGCAACGCCGACCGCCTCGGCTCCGCCCGCGCCACCCTCGCCATCGCCACCGCCGACCGCACACGCCCCATCAACGACCCCAACAACGCCACCTTCGCAGACCTCCCCTTCGCCGCCTCCAACGGCTCATTCACCATCGAGGTTTACAACCAGAACACCCAGACCTCCAATGTCGTTACCATCCCCGTCGACCTCGACGGGCTCGACGCGGCAAACCTCCCCGGCGTCAGCGACGACACCACCCCAGAGGACATCCGCGCCGCACTCGACTCCATCCCAGGCATCAACGCCTCATTCACACCCGACGGAAAGCTCGATATCACCACCGAGCCGGGCTTCCGCTTCTCCTTCACCGACGACACCTCCGGCGTCCTCGCCGTCATGGGCGTCAACAGCTTCTTCACCGGCACCACCGCACAGGACATCGCCGTCCGCGACGGCGTCGAGGTCATGCTCGGACGCACCATCGACGGCCAGTTCGTCGAGAACGGCAACGCACTCGCCATCGGAAACATCGCCGAGACCGCCATCGCAGGCCTCGGAGACCGCACCTTCTCCAAGTTCTGGCAACTCCACGCCCAGGATGTCGCCACCGAGACCGCCGCCGCACGCAACGGCGCAGACGCCGCCTCCATCGTCCGATCCAGCCTCGAAGCCCAACGCGCCGCCGTCTCCGGCGTCTCCATCGACGAAGAGTCCATGAACCTCCTCACCTACCAACGCCAATACCAGGCCGCCGCCCAGGTCGTCCAGGTCACACAGTCCATGTTCGACACCCTTCTCGCGCTCGTCTGACGCGGAGATACACCATGAGCACCTTCCCCACAAGCTACTCCAGAGCACCCAACCTGCTCTTCACGCAGGCCTCGCTCAACGCCATCGGCAAAACAAACTATCAGCTCCTCCGCGTCAACCAGCAGCTCTCCACCGGCCTCGATATCCTTCGCCCCTCCGACGACCCCACCCGCTCGGCCACCATCTCCACACTCGACGCACGCCTCGAACGCTCCAACCAGATCCTCCGCAACCTCGGCTTCGCAACCGACTCGCTCGACTCGCTCGATGTCGCCCTCGGAGACGCCAAAAGCCTCATCGACGAGGCACTCTCCATCGGCAACGAACAGATCGGCGTGCCCACCGACCCCGAGACACGCGCCAGCCAGGCCAATGTCATCGATTCGCTCATCAACTCACTCTTCAACATCGCCAACCGCGAGTCCGTCGTCGGATACATCTTCGGAGGTAAATCCCCAGGCCACGCCCCCGTACAACTCGTCAACGGCGCCTATCGCTTCGTCGGTGGCCGCGGCGGGCTCACCGCCGACCTCGGCGGCGTCTCAGACATCCCCATCACCCTCGGCGCAGACAACGCCATCGGCGCCGTCTCCGCACGCGTCGAGGGCACCGTCGATCTCGACCCCGCACTCACCGCCAACACACGCCTGGCCGACCTCAACGGCGCACGCTCCCTCGGAGTCAACACCGGCGTCATCAACATGCGCTTCAACGCCGGCGCCAGCGTCGAGATCGACCTCACCCAGGCCGAAACCGCAGGCGATGTCGCAGACGCCATCGCCGCCGCCATCCAGCAGTACGAAACCGACTATGGCGTCACCATCCTCGGCGCCGGGGGCGTCTCCTTCACCGGCGGCGCCTTCTCCATCGATGTCCCCGCCGGAAGCCTCGAGTTCAGCGACACCCAAGGCTCCTTCGTCGCCCTCGACCTCGGCCTGACCGACGGCGCCGGAAGCGTCTTCGATGCCCTCAATCCCGCCGGCGCCGACCTCGACCCCCGGCTCACCTGGACCACCCCCGTCTCCGCCCTCACCGGCCTCGGCGGCGCCGCACTCGGCCAGGTCAGCCTCACCACCGCCGGCGTCAACTACACCATCGACCTCTCCTCAGCCAACACCCTCGCCGACATCCGCTCCGCCTTCGAAGCCGGCGGCACCAATGTCGTCGTCGAGATCTCCGAGGACGGCCGCTCCATCAATGTCAGAACCAGCCTCGCCGGCACACGCGACCAGGCCATGTCCATCGCAGAAGTCGCCGGCGGCAACAACACCGCCACCCTCCTCGGCATCCGCACACTCCAGCCCGACACCCTCCTCAGCGACTTCAACGACGCCCGAGGCGTCCGCGTCAACGAGACCGAACCCGACATCAAGGTCACCCTCGGCGACGGATTCGAACTCGAGTTCGACCTCACCTCCGACGACCTCGGCACCGTCCAGGACCTCCTCGACGCCATCAACGCCCAAGCCGCCGCCCAGCTCACCGCCGCCGGACGCCCCACCACCGACTTCGCCGCCGGGCTGGCCAGCCCAGGCAACGGCATCACCTTCACCCAGGACGCCGCCCTCGCCGCCTCCGGACCCCTCGATGTCGACCGCCTCAACAACTCCGGCCTCGCCGAGGACCTCGGCTTGCTCGACGCCACCCTCGACAGCACCGGCGCCGTCCTCACCAGCCAGGACCGGGCCGTCGTCCGCGTCGACAATCTCTTCACCCATCTCCTCGATCTGGCACAGGCCCTGCGAAATGACGACACGCTTGGCATCGAAGTTGCGTACAGCAAACTCAAGGACAGTGTCGACCGTCTGAGCCAATCCCGCGCCATCGTGGGCGGGTACGCCAGACGGGTCGCGGACGAGAAGGTCAGGCAGGAGGACCGCCAGGTGCTCGACGAATCGCTGAGAAGCAATCTGAGGGATGTGGACTTCGCCGCCGCCTCCTCCCGCTTCGCACAGCTCCAGCTCCAGCTCCAGGCCGGCCTCAGCGTCGCCGCACAGAGCCAGCAGCTCACGCTGCTCAACTACCTCGGCTGACGCCGAGAACACCACCGCGCCGGCCAACGCCGGCCCGGGAGTTTGGATCGATGGGTCAAGGGGAGCTCGGCCGCTCCTCGACCCGCAGGACAGGATGTCGACCGGCGCCGGAGCGCCGGGAGTCGGTCCGTGTTTGGCCCGGCCGAGAAAACGGAGCGCACACATGGAGGTGCGGACGACTCGTTTCGGGGTGATCGACATCGCGGAGGACCGCGTGATCACCTTCCCCCAGGGAATCCTCGGATTCCCTGGGCAGACACGCTACTGCCTGCTGCAGCCCGGCGACGACGCGTGCTTCTTCTGGCTGCAGTCCATGGACGATCCGAACCTCGCGTTCGTCGTCACCGATCCCACCTTCTTCGAGAAGGATTTCTCGGTGCCGATCCGCCAGGAGCAGATGGAGTCCCTCGGGCTCGAAAAACTCGAGGACGCCCAGGTCTTCGTGATCGTCAACAAAATCGACGACCAGCTCACCGGGAACTTCCAGGGACCGCTGGTCATCAACACCGTCAACAAAACCGCAGAGCAGATCGTCCTCGCCGAAAAGCGATGGACCACCCGCCACCACCTCATGCGCGTCGCCACAGGCTCGCAGCAGGCGGCGACGGCCTGATCGGCTCCCCATTCGTGCCGGGCTACGAACGCGCATGCGTGTGCGCGGCCGCCACGCCCGGATGTCGGGGCGGAAGGATCCGCCTCCCCAATGCAGCCAAACCATCCGCACGGGCTCGGGCCCGACGCGGACGAGAGCAAGGAGTCATGGATGCTGGTGCTCTCCCGGCAGCGCGACGAAACGATTATGATCGGCGACGAGATCGAAATCTCCGTCGTCGACATCCGGGGTGACAAAGTGCGCCTCGGGATCACCGCGCCGACAAGGATCGCCGTACACCGCAAAGAAGTGTACGAAGCAATCAAGCGCGAGAACGCTCAAGCGTCTCGCCTCGGCGCGGGCGACCTGGACGCGCTCGCCCAGACAGTACGACCCGGCCCCGCAAGGCGCGCCGGCTCCGCCGTGGATCAACCCGCAAGGACAGGCCAGGGGTACATCCCCGCCACCACCGTCCGACCGGCTGGTCCTTCACCCATCCCGCCCGGAAAGGAAACCGCGTAAGCAGCGCCCGCCGGCCCGGGGCCGGCAAACCCAGGAAAACCCCGGAACGCAATCACGGAGGATTGCCATGACACGCATCAACACCAATGTGCCAAGCCTGGTCGCGCAGCAGCGGCTGAACCGATCCGGTTCCGAACTCGCCCTGCGCCTCGAGCGACTCTCCACAGGCCTCAAGATCAACCGCGGCAAGGACGACCCCGCCGGACTGATCATCTCGGAGCGCATCGCCACCGACATCAAGGGCGTCGAGCAGGCCATCAAAAACGGCGAACGAGCCAGCGCCGTCATCTCCACCACTGAGGCAGCACTCGCCGAAATCACCGACCTGCTCAACTCCATCAAGTCCCTCGTCGTCGAAGCCGCCAACACCGGCGCCATCTCCGACGAGGAACGAAAAGCAAACCAACTCCAGATCAACTCCGCCATCCAGTCGATCACCCGAATCAGCAACACCGCCACCTTCGGCGGCCTCAAGCTGCTCGACGGATCACTCGACTACCTCACCAGCGGCCTGACCACCTCCACGATCGAGAAAGCAAACATCTTCGCCGCAAGCTTCATCGGCACCACCACCATCGATGTCAATGTCGATGTCCTCACCTCCGCCCAGAAAGGCGCACTCTACCTCAGCGGCGACAACCCCGGCGCATCCACCGACGGCGTCCTCCTCTCCACCGTCACCCTCCGCGTCAAGGGCCCCGACGGCGTCCAGCAGATCCAGTTCCCCTCCGGAACAGCCTACAGCGCCATCGTCGCCGCCATCAACGACAACAGCACCCTCACCGGCGTCGAAGCCGCACTCATCAACGGCAACGCAAACTCCGGCATCGTCTTCCGCTCCACAGACTACGGCTCGAACTCATTCGTCAGCGTCGAACGCGTTGACAGCCCCGACGACCCCGCCGACAACAACTTCCAGACCTACAAACTCGCCGGCAACGCCGACATCGACGGGGCCACCCCCTTCAACTGGTCCAACCCCAACCTCGTCACCGCCACCCGAGACGAAGGACGCGATGTCGCCGCTCTCATCAACGGGGTCCTCGCAAGCGGAGACGGGCTCAAAATCTCCACCAACTCCCCCACCCTCGCCCTCGAACTCCTTCTCGACGAGACCTACGCCACCGATCCCACCCTCGCCGACAAGACCTTCCAGATCACCGGGGGCGGCGCACTCTTCCAGCTCGGACCCGATGTCACCGCCCTCCAGCAGACCAACATCGGCATCCAGGCTACATCCGCCGAGAACCTCGGCGGAGTGCTCATCGGCGGCACCGTCCAATACCTCGCCAGCCTACAGGACGGCCAAGGCAACTCGCTCGACGAAGCAAAGGACCGAGGCGACTTCACACCCCTCGAGAAGATCATCAGCAAAGCCATCGACGAGGTCTCCATCCTCCGCGGCCGACTCGGTGCCTTCGAGCGAAATGTCCTCGAAACCAACAACCGCTCACTCCAATCCGCCTTCGAGAACCTCACCGCCAGCCGCAGCGTGATCCGCGACGCCGACTTCGCCAAGGAGTCCAGCGAGCTGACACGGGCACAGATCCTGCAGTCCGCCGGCACCTCCGTGCTCGCCCTGGCCAACCAGAGCGCACAGAATGTGCTCCAGCTGCTCGGATAACAGACCCGACAACGCCTAGCCACCACCCTCGCCGCCCCCCGGAACGACCCGTTCCGGGGGGTTTTTGTCGCGCCGACCACGCGCCAAACCCCGCAAAGGTCCTGATAACCACACCCCAATCCGAAAATCTCGCCTCTCTCTCAGCGCTGCGCTTCACCCGCCCCCTTCGAGGGTCGATCGAACGCGAGTCCCGGACATGGTGTCCGGCACACCCCCGGAACGGAACCGGGGGAGACCGGGTGAACCCGGTCAAACGGTCGGGTTCATAACCCCGGAAATCTGCACGGAGGATTTCAGCCAATGACTCGCATCAACACAAACATCCCGTCGATTCTCGGCCAGCGTGTTCTGGGCCAGAACAACGCCACTCTCAGCACCGCGCTCGAGCGTCTCTCGACCGGCCTGAAGATCAACCGGGGCAAGGACGACCCGGCCGGTCTGATCGCCAGCGAAAATCTCCGCTCGGAGAAGGCCGCGCTCAATGCCGCCATCGGCAACGCCGAGCGCGCCGACCAGGTCGTGAACATCGCCGAGGGCGGTCTCCAGGAAGTCTCCTCGCTCCTCACCGAGCTCCAGGGCCTCCTGACCACCTCGGCCAACACCGCCGGCCTCTCCGACTCGGAGAAGGAAGCGAATCAGCTCCAGATCGATTCGATCCTGCAGACCATCGATCGCATCGCCGGCGCCACCAACTTCCAGGGCACCAAGCTCCTCAACGGCAACCTCGACTACCAGGTCGGCTCTGTCGCCTCGTCCGTCACCGACTATCAGGTCCGCGGCGCCAAGTTCGATGGCGCTTCGCAGTCCGTCAGCGCCATCGTGACCCAGTCCGCCCAGCAGGCCGGCCTGTTCATGTCCTTCGGCGCCACCTCGATCGATCTGGGCACCGGCTCGCAGTTCATCATCGAGATCGGCGGCTCGCTGGGCACCCGCGAACTGCAGTTCTCCTCCGGCACCACCCTGGCCCAGATCGCCACCGCGATTAACTCGGTCAACGATGTGACCGGCGTCACCGCCACCGTGTCCAGCACCGGCATCATCCTCTCCTCCGACGATTTCGGTTCCTCCGAGTTCGTGTCGGTCAAGGTGGTCGATGACGGCGGCATCACCGGCGGCTCGGGCATCCTCACCTTCGACGCGCAGGACTTCAACACCCCGACCGCCGGCTCGGCCGTCGCCTTCAGCGCTTCGGGCGCCTCGAACGGCATCCGCGACGAGGGCCAGGACATCGGCGGCACCATCAACGGTCTGCTCGCCGTCGGCAAGGGCAAGGAACTCAGCGTCAACAGCGACTTCCTCGATGTCGCCTTCACCCTGAGCACCTCTGCCGCGCAGACCCTTGCGTCGGTCAACGCCTTCACCATCACCGGCGGCGGTGCTGACTTCCAGCTCGCCAGCCAGGTGAATGTCGCCGGCAAGGTCTCGATCGGTATCGGCGACATCTCGACCCGCAAGCTGGGCAGCTCCTCGCTGGGCTTCCTGGACGACCTGGGCTCGGGCAAGGCGTTCAATGTCGTCGACGGCAACAACCTGAGCACCGCTCAGAAGGTGGTCGCCGAGGCCATCGAGCAGGTCAGCTCGACCCGCGGGCGTCTCGGTGCCTTCCAGAAGAATGTCATCGGCGCCACGATCCGGTCGCTGAATGTCGGTCTCGAGAACACCACCGCCGCCGAGTCGGTGATCCGTGACGCGGACTTCGCCAACGAGACCGCGGCCCTGACCCGCAACCAGATCCTGGTCCAGGCTTCGACCAATGTCCTGGCCCTGGCGAACCAGTCCCCGCAGAACGTCCTGTCCCTCCTGGGCTAAGGCGACTCTGACGAGGTACATGGCTGAAACCTCGCACCCCGGATCGAAAGGTCCGGGGTGTTTTTCTTTGACATCCCCGCCATTCACGCCGCCCGCCCCGGCCCGCCGATCTTGCAAGGCAGATGCCCTCGGCCGAGGAACAACGCGTCGATGCCCTGACCGAGCCCATGCGGCTGCTCCGGCGCGGGTTCCTGATCTTCCTGCGGGTCGAGTGCGGGCTGCTGCCCGCCACGCTCGAGGCGTATGGACGCGACCTGGACACGCTGCTGCTCGACCTGCAGTCCGGCGGCGCCGACGGGCCCGGGGCGATCACGCCCAAGGCGCTCGTCGACCATATCCGCTCGTTGTCGCGCGACCGTGGGTACGCCCCCGCCACCGTCGCTCGGCATATCGCGACGATCAAGGTCCTGTGCCGGTGGATGGTGGCGACCGGGCGAATGGACGAGAATGCGGCCGATCATCTGGACCAGCCGGCGAAATGGAAGCGGCTGCCGGGGGTCTTGACGCCGGGCCAGATGCGTCGGCTGCTGGCCGCACCGACGGCGCCGGGGGGCGCGCGGGCGGATGCGGTGCCTCTGTGGCTGCGGGACCGGGCGATTCTGGAGCTGATGTACGCGTCGGGGCTGAGGGCGTCGGAAGTCGGCGCGGTCGGGCTGAGCGATGTGGTAGAGAAGATCGGCGTGGTCCGGGTGCTGGGCAAGGGCGACAAGCAGCGGCTGGTGCCGATGGGCAGGCCGGCGATGGAGGCGGTGTCGGTCTACATCCGGGATTGCCGGTCGCGGCTGGTGACGGCCGAGCGGGCGGCGGAGCGGCGGGATCGCGGGCGGTTGTTCCTGACGCGGTCGGGGCGTCCGATCGAGCGTGTGCGGGTGTGGCAGATCGTGACGCACTGGGCGCGGGCGGCGGGGCTGAGCGATGTGCACCCGCACACGCTGCGGCATTCGTTCGCGACGCACCTGCTGATGGGCGGGGCGGATCTGCGGATTGTGCAGACGCTGCTGGGGCACGCGGACATCACGACGACCCAGATCTACACGCACGTGGACCGCACGCAGTTGACGAAGGTCATCAAGACGATGCATCCGCGGGGTTGAGCGATCGGACGGGGGCGGCACATGCCCGCTCGATGGCGTTGGCCATCCGGTCGGCGGAACCGGGGCCGAAGTCGAAGGACCGTGACGGCTCGATGAGTTCGGGTTCGGAGAGGGCGATACCGGCGCGGGTGAGCCAGGCGCGGCCGCCGAGGAGGCGGAGGGTTGGGACGGCCGCGGCGGCGTGGCGGGCGGTGATAACGCGGTCGAAGCGGTCGAGCCGGGCGTTCCAGTCGGTGCGGGTGGTGTGGTGGTGGGCCATGGATAATCCTGCTTGACAGGATAGATTCTGATTCTACAGCAATACATGCGGATCGGGGGAGCATCCGGAATGGGGTGGACGGGTGGCGGGTTCTCTCGTATGATTTCAAGATTCTTTGAAAGTACGGCCCACCGGAGCCCGCCATGTCCACCATCTATCAGCCGTTGCCAGAGCACCCCGACCTCGACGCCCGCGATCCCGGGCTGCTGGCGGCGGTGGCGCGGGGGGAGGCTCGGCTGACGCCGGAGCAGGGGCTCGCGCTGCTGACGGGCGCGCCGCTGCACGAGCTGGGGCGGTATGCGGATGCACGGTGTCGTGACATCCACGGCGACACGCACCGGACCTATGTGATCGACCGGAACATCAACTACACGAACATCTGCACGGCCAAGTGCATCTTCTGCGCGTTCAAGCGGACGGCGAAGGACCACGACGCGTACACGCTCGAGCACGAGCAGTTGTACGAGAAGATCGCGGAGTTGAGTGCGATCGGCGGGACGCAGATCCTGATGCAGGGGGGGATGAACCCGGACCTGCCGCTGGACTGGTATCTGACGCTGCTGGCGGGGATCAAGGAGCGGTTCCCGCACATCCATGTGCACGCGTTCAGCCCGCCGGAGATGATCGAGTTCGTCAACTTCTTCAACCCGCCCGGTGCGGACCTGATCGAGAAGACGCGGTGGGTGCTGGCGCGGCTGAAGGACGCGGGGATGGACTCGCTGCCGGGCGGCGGGGGTGAGATCTTTGCGCCGGCGGTGCGGAGCAAGATCGGGTTGGGCAAGTGCACGGCGGAGGCGTGGCTGCAGACGATGTACGCGGCGCACTCGCTGGGGATGTTCACGAGCGCGACGATGATGTTCGGGCATATCGAGGGGCACGCGGATCGGATCCATCACATGAGCCTGATCCGGCAGTGGCAGGACAGGGCGATCCGGGACTTCGGGACGGGCGAGGTTCCCGCCGATGTGGCCTGGGATCCGAGTGTCAAGAAGCAGGCGACGGGCGGGCACTACACGGCGTTCATTTCGTGGCCATTCCAGCCGGACAACACGGCGCTGGGGCGGCTGCGTGAGTGGCCGGCGGAGGGCGATGTCGAGGCGCACGGGCCGGCGTTTCCGGGGGATGTGGTGGCGAAGCTCGACGGGAGCGGGACGAAGGACCTGCACCCTGAGTTCGGGCGGCGGCTGCGGTACGCGGGTGCGACGGAGTATCTGCGGACGCAGGCGACGAGCCGGTTGTTCATGGACAACATCTATTCGATCGGTTCGAGCTGGGTGACGATGGGGCCGCATGTGGGGCAGGTGGGGTTGTACTACGGCGCGAACGACATGGGCAGCGTGATGATGGAGGAGAATGTTGTTTCCTCCGCTGGCACGACCTATTGCCTGGACGAAGCGGTGCTGTGCCGGTTGATCCGGGATGCGGGGTTTGTGCCGGCGCAGCGGAACAATGTCTATGACATTCTGACGGTGCACGACGGCCCTGATGCGCCGGACTTGCGTGTGAAGGACTGGTCGGAGCATCGGGCGCAGCGGCTGCATATCGAGTCGGAGAAGAGGGTGGCGCAGGTGACGATCGGGGCGAGCGACTGAGGTCGATCGGGGTGGGGATTCCGCCGCCCCGTCGGGGCGGGATCACGGAACACGGCTCGCTTTCCACGGGTTGCGCGGCGGGGACGCGGCTTCACCCGTGGCTACATTCCTGCGCTCCTTCGGGGCGGGGGGTTGGGGCGTGCGTTGATGTTGTTCGGCGAGCCTGCTCGGGCGCGGAGTTGGGCGGCGGCGCTGGTGGGATGCCTCGGTTGTGCGGTCGGGGGTGCGGTGCGGGGCGCGGTGTTGGTGGTGTGCTTGGTTGATTGAAGGGATGGCGGAGAAGACGTGCAGAAGGCTGCGCCGTCTGCACGGCACCCGGCGCGATCTGCACGGCACGCTGTTGCGTGGTCTTTGCGTCGCCCGGGGGTAGGCGGAGGGGTGGTTGGACTCGGCGTGTCGGGGGCGTCGGTCGGGTGGGCCG
>RFGH01000085.1 GCA_003696675.1 Planctomycetota bacterium | reverse complement strand
GTGAAGGCCAAGCCGAAGATGGACGCCGGCCCGGATGTGGCGATCTGCCCCAAGGATGCCCCCGGGGCCTTCCTGCAGGGCGGCCTCGCGGCCAACAATGCGGCACCTGAGCCGATCCGGTACCAGTGGTTCCCCGCCACGGGCCTCAACAACGACACGACGATCAACCCCTTTGCCCGGCCCGACACGACGACGATCTACACCCTGATCGGCATTTCTGCCAATGGCTGTAGCTCCGAGGCCTCGACGCTCGACACGCTGAGCACCGTCGAGGTGGTGGTCAAGCCGCGGCCGCAGGCCTTTGCCGGGGCCGATACCGGCCTGTGCGTGCTGGACTCGATCCGGCTGCAGGGCTATGCGGGTGCCGCAGGGCCACAGTACGAGTACTACTGGTCGCCGGTGGTGGGGCTCGATGACCCCAACAGCCCGACCCCGATGGTGAGCCCGCCGGTGACGACGACCTACACCCTGACGGTGGTCTCCAACGGCTGCGAAAGCAATGGCGACCAGATCCGGGTGCAGGTGGATACACGGCCGACGGTCTCGGCGGCGAGCGACGCGGTGATCTGCTACCGGGACACGGTGATGCTGGAAGGCCGGGCCGATGGCGACCCCGACGCGACGCTCTACCGCTACCAGTGGAGCCCCACCCTGGGGCTGAGCGATCCCACTATCGGCAATCCCGGGGCGAGCCCGGCGCAGACGACCAACTACATCGTGGTGGCCACGACGGAGTACGGCTGCGTGTCGGAGCCCGACACGGTAGAGATCACGGTGGAGCCCACGCCGGAGGTCAGCCTGCTGAACCCCGACACGGTGATCTGCGCCGGGGATGAGATCGTGCTCACCGCCGCCCACAGCTTCACCACCCCCGCCGGAGGGCCGGTGGTATACCAGTGGTTCCCGCAGGGCGTGGTGACGAGCGACCCCTTTGACTCGGTGGTGACGGTCAGGCCGATGGAGACGACCCTGATCGAGGTGCAGACCTCGATCGGTGCGGGCGACTGCCCGACGCGCGACGCGGTGCTGGTGAGCGTGAGCCCGGCGGTGACGGCCGGTATCGCGGCCGACACCAACCGGATCTGTGCCGGCGCGCCGCTGGTGCTGACGGCGCTGGGCAGCCGGGGCAATGCCAGCTTCAGCTGGAGCCCGGTGGCAGGCCTGAACAACCGCAACAGCGAAGTGGTGATTGCCAAGCCCGACACCACGACGACCTACCAGGTGATCGTGAGCGAAGGGGTGTGTGCCGACACGGCCAGCTTTGAGCTCCTGGTCAATCCGACGCCCGAGGGCGGCTACCTGGCCAGCCTGGCCGAGGGCTGCGCCCCGCTGGCGGTGCAGTTCCTGCAGAATGCGCCCGGGGCGACGGCCTACAGCTGGGACTTTGGCGACGGCAGCCCGCTGAGCAACCAGCCCGACCCGATGCACACCTACGAAGCGCCGGGGACCTACACGGTGACGCTGCGGGCGGCGGGCACGGGAGGCTGCGAAGCGATCTTCCGCAGCACCGAGGTGGTGGTGGCTGAGGGCGGCACGGCCGGCTACAGCTCGGTGCCCGCCCCGGGCAGCCGCCTGCCCCTGCCGGGGGCCGAGGTGGTGTTCAGCCAGGAGGCCGAGGGGGCGGTGAGCTGGTTCTGGGACTTTGGCGACGGGACGACCGCATCGGAGGCCAATCCGGTGCACAGCTACAGCCAGCCGGGGCGCTACGTGGTGACCCTGACGACGACCGACGCGAGCGGCTGCGTGAGCCAGGTACAGTACCAGGCCTACGAAGTCTTCGTACCGGGGGTATACGTCCCGAACGTCTTCAGCCCCAATGGCGACGGCAGCAACGACGTCTTCCTGGTGGAGTACGAAGGGACGGAGCGCTTCGAGCTGGAGATCTTCGACCGCTGGGGCCGTCAGGTGCACTACAGCGAGCGGCCGGCCGAGGGCTGGGACGGCACCCGGGAGGGCAGCCTGGTGAACGAAGGAGTGTACTACTACAGCCTGCGCATCGGCGAGCAAGGCTACACCGGCAGTGTGACGCTGCTGAGATAGCGAGAGCCGAGAAGCGAGACCGGCCCCGGGAGGGGCCTGCGAGACCCGGGATCTGCCAGCAGGCAGGTCCCGGGTTCCGTTTTGGGTCCCGGCTCCCGGGTCTCGCCTCTAAAAATCTGGGAGGGCAGGCCAGCGGCGGCGTGAGGGGGCTGGAGGGGGCGACCGCAGGGAGCCGCCCGCAGGGCCGAGCGGCAGCGAGCCCGGAAGCGCCCGGCGGCGGAGGGGCCCACCCGGGCCCCGGAGCCGGCACGCCCTGGTCAGACAGCTAGAATCGAGAAGCGAGAGGCGAGACAGGAGGACTTCTTAGGCGAGCAGGCGCTCGACGAGGGGGGGGACGCCCTGGACGGCGGTCTCGACGATGAACTCGATAGGGCGGCTGCCGCTGACGGGGGGCTGGCTGGGGTCTACGACGTACACCTGGGC
>RFGH01000084.1 GCA_003696675.1 Planctomycetota bacterium | reverse complement strand
GGCATGTTCGTTGGCAAACTCATGCCCCTGAGCCTGGCGTGCGACCACCGAGTGGTCGACGGCGCCGAGGGGGCGCGCTTCCTCCAGCGCGTCATCGACCTCGTGCAAGAGGAGCCCGAGTCACTCCTGGCGCCCGTGCGGGGACGCCTGACCTGAGCGCAGCGAAGGTCAGGGCTTGGCGAGCGCGACTCATTATTGCTTCACCCGGACCTCCGCGTTCGGGCGCGCTCAGGTCCGGCGTCTTGGGAGCGCCCCTCACCCGTCAACGCTTCGCGTTGACACCCTCTCCCGGTGGGAGAGGGGAACGAGCGTGCGCCCCGTCCGTCACGACGGCTCGGTCATGCTCATCGGGTCGAGCAAACGGTTGAGTACGGGCCCCGACCCCCTCTCCCTACGGGAGAGGGCTGGGGTGAGGGGTGTTGGGCTCCGAGGAATCGATGGGCTGGAGCCTCGCGGCGCGATCGATGACGCCCGGCCTGATCGCCTCGAACGTCTGGGTCTGGTCGATGGTGCAGACCGATGAGCCAGCCGGACCGTCGCGTTCGGGCGCGCTCAGGTCCGGCTTGGGAGCGCCCCTCACCCGTCAACGCTTCGCGTTGACACCCTCTCCCGGTGGGAGAGGGGGCGGGGACATGGAGTTGGGATTGTCGAGCGTCAGGCCCGGCCGCGGAACAACAAGCCCCGCTTGGTGAACCCGATCTCGCCGACGAGGATCGCCGCGTACAGACCGGCGACGCTGTAGAAGAGGTCGCGTTCCTTCGTCCACATGTGCCAGAGCAGGAGGGCGATGGTCACGGCCACGACGGCCAGACCCGCGAGGATCAGTCCGGGGTTGGCTCGGGTCGTGGCGCGCAGCCGGAGATTCGCCACACCGACTCCGAACGACACCAGCAGGAACGTCAGACTGGAAAACGTGGCGATGATGTCCAGCGTGCCCAGCGACGTGAAGACGATCCCCAAGCCGATGAAGACCACGATGGCGATCTCCGGCGTGTCGCTGTCGCGCCGGCGGAAGGAGAACGCGCGCGGGAGCATCCGCTCGGTGGCGATCTGGGACATCAGCCGCGAGGCGCCGAACGCGGTGGCGTTGATCGCGGACGAGGTCGCCAAGAGGGCCGCGAGCCCGACGATGACCGTGCCCGCTTCTCCGAGCGCCGGTCGGGCGGCGGCGGCGAGGGCGTATTCCTTCGCCTCGACCAGTTCGGACTGCGACAGGCTGCCCACGGCGACGACGGCGAGCAGCACGTAGATCGTCGTTGTGATCACGATCGAGGCGTAGATCCCGCGGGGGATGTTGTGCGTCGGATTCTTGGTCTCGATCACCGCGTTGGTGATGAGCTGGAACCCTTCGAACGCCACGAACACGGTGGCGCCCGCGATGAAGACCGAACCGGCCCCCTCATCGAAGATCGGCGTCAACCGTTCGACTCGGACCGAACGCATGGCGAAGGCGCCGACAAGAGCGAGCAGCGCGATCTTGGAGTAGACGATGAGGTCCTCGGTCAGGCCGCTGGTCCGCGCGCCGCGGAGGTTGACCACCAGGAAGACGAGCAGCACACCGATCGAGAGGAACCGGCGGACGACCCCAGAGTCGGCGCTCCCGAAGAGGTCCGCGCCGTACGCACCGAAGGTGTACGCGTACAGCGAGAGCGTCCCGATGTACCCGACGACGATGATCCAGCCCATCACACCGGCGATGTGCGGGGCCTTGGGGAAGGCCCGTTCGAGATACGTGAAACTGGCCCCGTCGTCGCGGTACGCCAAGGCCAGCTTGACGTAGGAATACCCCGCGAGAACGGCGATCACTCCGCCCAGCGCGAACGCCAACGGCGCCGCGTGCCCCGCGATCCCGACAGCGATCCCGAGGACGGAAAAGATCCCGCCCCCGATCATCCCACCCACGCCGATCGCGACCAACTCCCAGAGGCCCAGCGAGGGCGCCGGTCGTGGTGCGTCGTTCATACTCTCGATGTTAGTGCGGCTCGGTCATGCTCATCGGGTCGAGCAGGCCGTCGAGGTCGTCCGCGGGCCCCGACCCCCTCTCCCTACGGGAGAGGGCTGGGGTGAGGGGTGTCGGGCGTCCCGGGATTCGATGGGTGTGGAGCTTTGCGCCGCGATCGATGACGCCCGGCCTGATCGCCTCGAACGTCTGGGTCTGGTCGATGGTGCAGACCGACGATCCACCCGGACCTCCGCGTTCGGGCGCGCTCAGGTCCGGCTTGGGAGCGCCCCTCACCCGTCAACGCTTCGCGTTGACACCCTCTCCCGGCGGGAGAGGGGAACGAGCGTGCGCCCCGTCCGTCACGACGGCTCGGTCATGCTCATCGGGTCGAGCAGGCGGTCCAGTTCGTCTGCGGGCAGGACGTGGTCCGCCAGCGCCACCTCGCGCACGGTCTT
>RFGH01000012.1 GCA_003696675.1 Planctomycetota bacterium | reverse complement strand
CGTCGGGATGGACGATGGCGAAGAAGAAGAAGGGCAAGACGGATGCGCCGACTTTCGAGAATCGGAAGGCGCGGCACGAGTATTTCATCGAGGACACGCTGGAGGCGGGGATCGTCCTGCAGGGGTCGGAGGTGAAGGCGATCCGCGACGGGCGGTGCTCGATCGGGGAGGGGTACATCTCGGTGGAGGAGTATCCGAAGCCGCGGCTGGTGATGCACCAGGTGGACATCGGGGCGTATCAGCCGTCGGGGGCGCTCAACCATCGGCCGAAGCGGGACCGGGTGCTGCTGGCGCACAAGCGGGAGATCGAGAAGCTGGCGCGGCAGGTGGAGCAGAAGGGCGTGACGCTGGTGCCGCTGAAGCTGTATTTTAATAGCGACGGGCGGGCGAAGGTGCTGGTGGGGCTGGCGCGGGGCAAGCAGAGCCACGACAAGCGGCACGCGATCGCGGAGCGGCAGGTCCAGCGGGATTTGCAGCGGGCGATGTCGAGGAAGATGTAGACCGTGAGATGAAGGTTCCGATCGGCATTTGACTGCGAATCGGATCTATCCCATCAAAGACTACCCATTTTTCTTGAGCCACCGCTCGACGTACCGCGCTGCGTTCGCAGTAGTTGGGTCCTTGCGAGCGAACTCCTCAACGAAGTATCCGGCCTCGTCACGCTCGACAATCTCAATCCAGATCTCGAAGAACCGATCGATCGTCGAACATGAAACTTCCAACAGAACCTCGGGAGGATCGAACCCGATGTCTTGGAAACAAACAACGTCGCCCACAGGGGTCGGCACTGCCAAGAACGAGTTTCCGAAGCCGTCGGTCGCAAAGGGAATCCAGCCGTTCTCTGCCCAAACCGGGAACAGCGACGCACACTCGACACTGTGCGTTGGTGATTGAACAGGCACTTCGGTCCAACATTCAGCGCCGGCGAGCCACACTGATCGGAGTGTGTCCGGGACGGGGCGTCCGAACGCTTTGGTCACAAACTCGACCTGCTCGGTTGTCGCGGGCGGCTTGGTTCCCGGCAGCTTGACGTACCGATCGAAGAAATCGCTGGACAGCATGCGGTTATTCTCGGTTACAGAATCGGCGCGAGCAGCTGCGCCGCGTTGTCGATCAGCCGCCAGTGCAACGGGCGGCGGCCCCAGGTGTCGATGGTGATTGGCATGGAGGCGGCGATGTAGCGGTTCTGGATCTTTCGCATGGCGGCGGCGGTGGACTCGTCGTGGGCGAAGAGGGAGAGTTCGAAGTTGATCCAGAGGGAGCGGCGGTCGAGGTTGGCTGAGCCGATGAGGGTGAGGCGGTTGTCGATCACCGCTGTTTTCGCGTGGAGCAGGCCGAGGGTGAAGTGGCGGATGTGGACGCCGGCGGCGATGAGGTCGTCGTAGTAGGACCGTGAGGCGTGGGCGACGAGTTTGGAGTCGACGCGGTCGGGGACGATGATTGTGACATCGACGCCGCGGAGGGAGGCGGTGATGAGGCTGGTGAGCAGGGTGTCGTCCGGCACGAAGTAGGGCGTGGAGATGACGATCTCCTCGCGAGCGGCGTAGATGGACTGGAGGAGGACGCGGCGGAGGTCGTCAGGATCGTCTCCGGGGCCGGAGGAGAGGATCTGGATGGGGATGCCGCCGGGGGTCTCGGGGTTCTTGGGGCGGGCAGCGTGGAGGTTTTCGTCGTCGTGCTCGACGCACCAGTCGAGGGCGAAAAGCAGGTCGAGGGCGTGGACGGCGGGGCCGCGGACGCGGGCCATGATGTCGACCCACCGCCCGACATTGGCGGACTTCTTGAAAACTGTGGGGTCGGCGAGGTTCATCGAGCCGGTGAAGGCGATCTTGGAGTCGATGACCACGAGTTTGCGGTGATTGCGAATGTCAACCCGGGCGAAGAGCTGGCGGGGGAAGTGGACGGGGAGGGCGGCGCTGACCTGGACGCCGGCGGACTTGAGGGCGTGCATGGCCTGGCGGTTCTTGAGGAGGGGTTTGGAGCCGACGGCGTCGACGAGGAGGCGGACGGTGACACCGCGTTTGACCGCCGCTATAAGGGCGTCGTGGACTTGGTCGACGCGTGCACCGGGAGAATCGATGTAGAAGAGGAGGTTGATGGACTTTTCGGCGTTGGCGATGGCGTCGAGGAGGGCGGGGAAGAAGGCGTCGGCGTCGTCGAGGAGGTCGATG
>RFGH01000083.1 GCA_003696675.1 Planctomycetota bacterium | reverse complement strand
CGCCCGCACTACACTCTTGCCCGTGGGCCGCAACAAACCACAACCCGCCTGCGTCGTCTGGACTCCCCCCGACGCACCCATCCCGCAGGCCCTCGACCGTGTGCTGACCAAACGAGGCCTCAGGCCCGACCACGCACGCTCCGCCTACGAAACCCTCGCCGCCCTCGTCGCCGCACAACGCGCTGGAACCCGCTCGGCCGTCATCCTCGCCGGTGTCCACGACACCGCACGCCTCCTCACCGCCGTCGAACGCTTCGCCCCCGACGCCGTCGTCTGGATCTTCGACGAAGCCGCGAACCCGCCCCTCTTCCCGCTCGTCTCAAGTTCAGAGCCATCCAAGGAGACGACCGCCGGACCAGCCCTCCAAGCCCATCCCATCGCCGAGCCCAAGCCGCACCCCCCCGCCGCGTCAAAGTCCCCCCCGGGACGGGTGGTCACGCGACCAACAACGCTGAAGATCGCCCCCCAATCCGCCGATCCGACCAACGGAGTCTCACGGGTGATCGGACGCGAGAACCGCCCCCAGACGATCAGCGCCCGCGATGTGCTCGAAGACGCGGAACTCGAGGCCCTCCTCGCCGGGGAGACCGCCTCCGAACCGCGCGCCAAAGGACGACCCTCTTGAGCAGCCTGTCAGGACATCAAAGACCAGACCACCACGCCGACGCATGGCGTGTCATCCTCGTCGGCCGCACCGGTCTCGACCAGGCCCTCCGCCGCGACGCGGACATCGAACTCATCCGCGCCCGCGACGCCCTCGACGCCGTCGGCGAACTCTCCGACCCCATCGACGACACCTCCCCCACCCAGTCCGCCGTCGTCGTCTCCCCCGACGCCGAGCCCAGCGCCGACGAACTCCCCTCGTTCCTCGCCTCGCTCCGCCGCGTCGACGCATCCGTCCGCATCATCCGAGTCGGCGAACACCGCCCCGGCTACGACGCCGCCATCGCCCGCGACGCCGACGCGAGAGACCTCCGCGCCGCACTGAACGCACCCCCGTCAAAGCCGCCCGCGCCCAAGCCCGCCCCCGTCCTCCGCTTCCGCGAGCCGGAACCCGTCGAGCAGCCCGAGACCGAATCGCAGCAGCCAAGCCCGCGCGCCGCGTCTCAGACGCAGCCCGCCCCCGAGCCCGCGCCCTTCGAGGACCCGCACGACATCGCCACCCGCACCGCCGGCATCACCCTGCCCCCCGCGGCAGCGCCCACCGACGACGCCGCCCTCGTCCGCGCCCTCCTCGCCGGACGCTCCATCCTCGAGCCCGCCCTCGACCTCGCCTGCCGCCGTGCCGGGCGTGACGACCTCCGCTACGACGCCCGCACCGGCCGGCTCACCTGCGACGACGAGCGCTGGGCCATGGGCGACGGCGCCGGCCTGCTCGCCGATCTCTCCGCCTGGCTCAGCGCATGGTCCCGCCTCGACGCCCAGCACCGCGAACTCCGCCACGCCGCATTCTCCGACCCGCTCACCGGCGCGTGGAACCGCCGCTACTTCGACCGCTTCATGGACGCAGCCATTGACCAGGCACGCCGCGCCCGGCGCACCCTCACCGTCATGGTCTTCGATATCGACGACTTCAAGAAATACAACGACACCTACGGCCACGCCGCCGGCGACGAGATCCTCATCGAGACCGTCCGCCTGCTCAACTCCGTCATCCGCCCCTCCGACCGCGTCTGCCGCGTCGGCGGCGACGAGTTCGCCGTCATCTTCTACGAGCCCCAGGGCCCCCGCCAGCAGAACTCCGCGCCCCCCGAGTCCGTCTACCAGATCGCCACCCGCTTCCAGAAACAGATCTGCACCCACCGCTTCCCCAAACTCGGCGCCGAAGCCGCCGGCACCCTCACCATCTCCGGCGGCCTCGCCACCTTCCCCTGGGACGGCCACGATGTCGAAAGCCTCCTCGACCGCGCCGACCAACTCTCCATGGAATCCAAGCGCCAAGGCAAAAACGCCCTCACCCTCGGCCCCGGCGCCGAACGCGTCTGCCACAACCCGCACTAACCCGCGGCCAATCCCCAACTCCCATTCCCCCCTTCGGGTGTCACGGCTTGTCTCGCAAGCCGTGTCTTTCTCCCCACTCGGTCTCTTCGTCTCTCCGTCTCTGCGTCTCTTTCTTCCCCCTATGTACCCGGTTTGTGCGCAACTTCGTTGTCATACAAACTCCGCCGCTTGCATCCCGCCCGCCGCGCGGTACCGTCGCACCCATGACACACCGCCACCACCACACCGACGCACAACCCGCCCGCACTACCAACCCCGACGCATTCGTCACCGACGAACTCTTGAGCGACCTGCTCAACCCGTCAAAAACGGTCTTCGACATCTGCCACGCCCACGGGCTGACGCTCGACGAACTCGCGCAGGCCACCGATTCCGAACGCTTCCGCCGCGCCACGCTGCTGCTCAACCACATCGCCGACCGGCGCGAGCACGCCCTCGCCCCCCTCCGCCGCGAACGCGCCTTGGAAGCCCTCGACCGCATCGCCAACCAGCAGCCCACCACGGCCACCCACACCGAAACCATCCGCCGCGCCGCCGCCACCTTCGCCAAAGCCACCAAACCCGCCGAATCCCCGGAACCCGACCCCGCCGAATCGGTCGACAACACCCAGCACCAATCATCCACCGCCGCCGAACCCGCCGCCGCGTCGACCGATGCTCCGATCAATGAGCCGCGAACTCGGGTCTCTGACCCTTCAGCGCGCGTCGTTGAGAATGCTGTGAGGACCAGTTTGATATCGCCGGCAAATCAAGTGGGCCCAACGCTAACATCGGCGGACTGTTCTTCGTGCATGCACCCAGTCGGAGTGTGAAATGCGACGCATGATCCACCCTGTTTGGGTGATACGAGCATTGGTTGAAGGTTTTGCATTTGACACGAACATGAGCGCAAGGGTAGATTGTTTTCGGCTTTGATTTACCGCTAAGGAGTATGCCAATGTCAAATCTCAGAGTATCGCTTGTGTTCGCAGGATTTGTTGGGATGACAGCTTCGGCACAACATTCACCTCTCTGTGTGAAAGGAGTCGAGTATCCACTAGATCAGTCGGGGGGGTCGCCTGGCGGCTGTGCGTCATACACTGAGTGCCAGGGTGATGCGGTATGTACGAATACAGGGAACCTCCAGTCTTGTGGGACTCCGGAGATGCTTTGGCAGTACTGTTTAGACTTCGAGAACGGCACTTGGAATTCGGTTACCGGTCAGTGTGAAGGCGGGCACGCACCGGATCCTTGGTACGATAGCGGCGAACTTCGCCGTGCTTATCCAAATTTCAAATTGTGTCCGGGCGGTCCTGCATAATCTTAAATGCAAATGTATAGATTGAGAAAGGTAAACCTTGTTCGTCGGAATAACAATGTTCGTCGCGATTCAGGCTTCTGGCCCGAACCCCGCTTCGGCTTCCCGTGTCCTCGGGTGGGCTGCGGAGTGTGCCCGTTCACCCGCCATTGAGGTCGGTTGGCTAGCAACTCGAGAGATTCTCACGAAAGAGGGCGAGTTCTCGAGCTCTTTCGACTACAGCATTTCTGCATATTTTGACTATCCAGAGCAAATGGAAATCAAGACTCGCTATATCCCGACTGGAATTGAGATGGATGCATCATGGAGCATGACAACCGATAAAGATGTGCGTATTGACGCCAATGGCAACTGGACAGAATCCATGGTCTCGCAAGGGACGACACGCGACCTCGGCAACCAGTTCAGACTCCGGGATTTGGTCCGGTCACAGGCCGTCGAAGCACCGATCCTGCTCGGCATGTGGATTAACGAGCACCCCGATCGCTTCGAGATTATACAGGAAGATCAGTTTGGCAATGTCGTCTTTCGCGTGCAGGACATGAACTGGCAGGCCACACTCGCGGAGGCTTCCAGCCCGACACGCGCATGGGTCAGCAAGCTCGAATCCATCGACAACAACGGCGTCTTGCTCTCATGGTACGACTTTGACGATCCAGTTCCGGTAGAGGGTGCCTCGGTCCGTATCGGTTCTATCCGCACACCCGTCTCCCTCAAACGCCAGCCGACGCCGCGCGAAGGTCTGTCGGCCAATCTCAAGTACGCTCGAAAAGCCAAACCGCCCGCAGCGCCGGCTCAACAGTCCGCACAGGCCGTGAGCTCGTCCGCCCCGGAGAGCGCGACGCCGGAACCGGCTCCCGCGAGATCCGCGATCATGTGGTGGCTGGTCGGGGCCGTTGCCATCCTCGGCCTCGGTTCCGGTGCTGTGCTCTGGCTCAGGCGGTCGGCATGACTCACAGTGCACACGCCCACAAAGGCGTGACGATCATCGAGTTGCTCGTGGCGATCGCGATCATCGCGGTACTCGCAGGGATATTGCTTCCTATCCTGTCTCAAACGGCACTTCGCCGACATGAACTGGTCTGCATCTCGCGCGTTCGTTCCATGGGCACGATGATCCAATCGTATGCCAACGACAACGCCGACTATTTCATAAGCTGGCTTCCACGAGGCGTTGACTACAACGCCGATCGATCTCTCTGGGGTGTCTTCGCAAATCAATGGAACGCCTATTTCATGCATCCCGGGTGGGCGGAGTACACAGGTTTCGCCACCACCGACGAAACACAGTACTGTCCGTCGAATGACTGGTACCCGCATGAGTACACAGAACTCGCCGCGCCGGACTTCTGGCTGACCTCGAGCGGCTACATCCGTCCAGACTTTCTCGACCCCAACACTCATCCGAGCATCGCACTCCGTGAACTCGGCGGCCGAGTGCAGAAACACACCACCACCCGCTTTCCCAGCGCCAAGGTTGGCATGTTCGAGATGTTCGTCTGGCACGGCTGGAAGGGCGATCCCTGCCCAACCTGCCCCGTCGGAGACCTCGAATACCACGGCAACGACCAACGCCGCGGCTCGATCTTCTTCCTCGACGGCCACGCCGACGGCCGCTACGAGCGCGAAGCCGTCCGCGCCGTCCGACGCTGGCCCACTTGGGCACCGTACACCTACACCACCACCCCCAACGGACTCCACGGACGCGACTTCGAGTAGCCGGGTGACCCGGCTCGCACCGCAAGCTCAGCTCCTTCTACTCCGAAGTGGCTAACCCCAAGTCCCTTCTTCCAACCCTACCCTCCCCCGTGCCCCCCATCGACGCCATCGCCATCGACCTCGACGGCACGCTCCTCGGACCCGACGGACGCGTCTCGCAGCCCAACATCGACGCCGTCGCCCGCGCCCGCGACGCCGGCGTCGCCGTCCTGATCTGCACCGGCCGCGGGCTCGCCGAGTCCCGCCACGCCCTGGCCGCCATCGAACAGCTCGACCCCGTCGTCGTCGCCGGCGGCTCCATCGTCGCCGACCCGTCCACCGCCGCCACCCTCCACCGCGCCACCATCGAAGCCGACCTCGTCCGCGCCGCCACCGACATCTTCCACGCCGAACGCGCCCCCGCCCTCGTCCTCAAGGATCCCCACGGCCTCGACTACGACTACCTCGTCCTCGAAGGCAGCGACCGCCACCCCCTCGACCCCATCACCCGCTGGTGGTTCGACGAGCACAACCTCCGCGTCCGCACCGCCGAACACGCCCACCACGACGAGCACCCCGAGCACACCGTCCGCGTCGGCATGTGCGCCGTCGGCCAGGTCTCGGCCCGCGCCGCCGAAGCAGTCACCCGCGCACTCGGCGACGCCGTCGTCATGCACGATTTCGCCGCCGTCCACCCCCAGCACCACGCCGCCGAGATCGTCCACATCCTCGAACTCTTCAGCCCCCACGCCACCAAATGGGGCGGCATCACCTGGATCTGCCAGCAACGCAACCTCGACCCCGCCCGCGTCGCGGCCATCGGCGACGAGATCAACGACCTCACCATGATCGAAGCCGCCGGCCTCTCCGTCGCCATGGGCAACGCCAAACTCCGCATCAAACAGGCCGCCCAATACCACACCGCCACCAACGCCGACCACGGCGTCGCCCAAGCCATCAACAACATCCTCACCGGCGTCTGGACCCCCAGATCCGCACCCGCCTCTTCTCTTCCCTAGTGCCCAGTCCCTAGTGCCTTCCCCATGCAAACCCTCGCCCAAATCCGCGAACTCCTCGACATGGCCGGCCACGGCCCGAAGAAATCCCTCGGCCAGAACTTCCTCATCGACCGCAATCTCGTCGCCAAACTCATCGACACCGCCGGTGTCTCCGACAACACCCTCGTCCTCGAGATCGGCCCCGGCACCGGCACCCTCACCCAGGGCATGCTCGAACGCGGCGCGACGGTCACCGCTTGCGAACTCGACACCGGCCTGTCGCGGGTTCTCCGCCAGACACTCGGCAAGACCCACCCCGACCGCTTCACCCTGATCGAGGGCGACTGCCTCGCCGGCAAGAAGGCCATGAACCCCGCCGTCGTCGCCGCCCTCGCCGGCCGCCCCTTCACCCTCGTCGCCAACCTGCCCTACCACGCCGCCACGCCGCTGATGCTCACGCTGATGACGCGCCACCCGGAATGCTCGGGCATGTTCGTCACCATCCAGACCGAGGTCGTCGACCGCTTCGCGGCCAAACCGGGCACGAAGGAATACGGCGCGATCTCGGTCATCGCGCAGACGCTGGGCACCGTCGAACGCATCGCCAAACTCCCCCCCGAGTGCTTCTGGCCCCGTCCCGAGGTCACCAGCGCCATGATGGGCTGGCGTCGCGACCACGAGGCCCAAGCCGACCCCGACCGCTGGACCCGCCTGGGCGAGATCGTCCAGACCCTGTTCCAGTCCCGGCGCAAGCAGCTCGGCAAACCTGTTCGCCAACTGGCCGGTGCCGACATCGCCTGGCCCGACGCCGTCGCCCCGACCGACCGCATCGAGGGCCTCGATCCCGGGGTGATATGGACCCTCGCCGAAGCCATCGATTCCGCCACGGAGCGGGCCGCTTGCCAGCGATCGTCCACCCAAAGCGGCAATCTAGATCATTTCACCTCATAAGAAAAGCCCGGAGCGCACGGCCCCGGGCTCTGCAAAAATTGCAACGGCAATCAACGATTTGGGTACATGCCGTGATGAAAGATGGATCGCGTAGATTCCGGAAGATTGTTCGCCTCGACGAGGTCGAGCCACAAGGCCGCACGGCGCTCGCCGAGCTTCTGGACCTCCCGACCGAACAGAACTGGGTCCATCGGGATCGGGTCGTTTGCCCGGACGGTTATCTCCATGGTGTACCGCGCGATCAGCCCAACGATGTCAACGGAGAGTTGATTCCCCTTCTCAGTCGCATCAGCCGACCAGACCAGTTTACGGTCGCCGAAGGTCGTGCTGCTCGCCATGGTCAACATGAGGCGATATGAATCTTGGATCTCCAACAATGTGCGGAACTCTGCCTCAAGAAGCGCCTTCTCAAGGTCTCGCTCTACACTCATTGCTCGCGGGCCGGACGATGCCGGGGTGTCGGCAGCCTGAGGTGTGCTCTGACACGCCACCAGACCTCCCGCGACCATGATGGCGAATGCGTGCTTAGTCATTACTGAACCGATCGGATTGGAATTGCCAGCGGGCCGCATCCTCCGCATGATACCCAAGATAAAGGTTGAGATCATCGGTGTTGTAGAGCCCATTCATGTCCAGGTCGGTCCTGAAGTCGCCTGCCGCGAGCGCCTGCGTGAAGGCCGCGATGTCCGCGGGGTCGTACTGACCGTCCTTGTTGAAGTCGGAGACGGGCCACGGCTGCCAGACATGGACATAGTCAAACGGGACGCTGGCGACAGCGATCTGGAAAGTGTCAGTCACCGTTTCGATCATCGGGATCTCGAGGAACGGCTTCTGATCATGCGCGAAACTGAGGGGATGGGTGCTGGCGTCGAGATCCAAGCGCAGAATGGTCTTGCCGTCGGCGAGCACCGTCATGCTCGACCGGCCGCCCTTCTTGACCGTCATCAGAATGGGCGACCCGTTCATCCCGGAGTAGGCGGAATCGAGCGTGAGCGTGCCACTGACCACGCGGATCTGGCGCGGTCCGATCTGACCATCCCCGACCTGCACAATGATCGGACCGGTGAGCGTGCCTGAGTGGGTGACACCGGCCAGTTCGAACTCGGCATCGATGCTGATGTTCATGGCCTTGTTGACCAGTCGGATCGGCTCAACGGGATTGGCGGGATTCGACACGACATCGGAGTCGCGGCCGTCGCCGTGCACGAGACCGGCGTTTTCCATTTCGGCCGTAGAACCCATCAGAGTCGCCGCGTCGGTCAGCACCGGCAGCCCGGAAATCGTGGCCTGCCCAAGCATACTCACTTCCATGTCCTTCGGGCCCACCTTCTCTTCCACGATCTTCAGCAGAAAATCACGAACAATCGGGTTCAAGATTTACATGATTGCCTCGATCAGGCCACGCTTGAACTCTTCCTCCGACTCGTAGTTCTTGGCGACCGCAGCCGCCCACGCGTTCTGGAAGGCGGTCAGAGCCGCGTTCGTCGTGTCGATGGCGTTATCGACGCAGGCGGGCGGATCGGAATGAGCGGCACAGTTTGCGATCTTGGCCTGATGAGCCTTATGGATCGCATCAATGGCGTTGTCGTACTCGTCGTCGCAGGACGAGAGCACGAGCGAGCCTGAGACGCATATCCCAGCGCAGAACTTAAGCAACGGTTCTCCGGTCAAGATCACACGAATTTCCCATGGTTATTTGTGGGCCTTGTGGTTTGTCTTCCAGTCGGGGCCCGAGCAGGACGAGGGTACCCCCCCCTAGGGTCAACCCCGGTTGAATGGGTACTGAGGAAGTTTCACAATGCAGACCTTCAAGACATGGTCAACCACGGCCCCGGCCCGCTCCTATCCTTCCCAACCCGCGGACCGATGAGGGATCGACCCGCGGCCACACGCCCGCAAACCCGGGCCTCGAATGGAGTTGAGACACATGGCGACCACGGCCACGACCGAACTCGCGATCAACGGCGGCACCCCCGTCTTCGACAAGCCCGTCCCCTTCATGGCCGTGGGGCTGACGAAGAAGGACATCGCCGCCGCCAACGAGGTGCTCGAGTCGGGCATGCTCCGGGCCGCGTCCAAGTGCGCCGCGCTCGAAGAGCGATTCGCCGCCGCCTCGGACGCGAAGTTCGGCCTGACCTGTGCCAACGGCACCTGCGCCCTCCAGCTCGCGTACGGCGCGCTGCTCCAGCCGGGCGACGAGGTCATCGCCCCGGCCTGGACCTACATCGCCACCGTCTCGATGCTCGTCGCCGCGGGCGCCAAGGTCGTCTTCTGCGACTCGCTGGAGGACTCCTACCAGGCCGACCCCAAGGACATCGAGAAGAAGATCACCAAGAACACCAAGGCCATCGCCGTCACCCACCTCTACGGCATCCCGGTCGACATCGACGCCATCGAGGCGCTCGCCAAGAAGCACAACCTCAAGGTCATCTACGACGCCGCCCAGGCCCACCTGGCCACCTACAACGGCAAGGGCATCGGCGCCTTCGGCGACGCGGTGACCTACTCGTTCTACGCCACCAAGAACCTCGGCACCGGCGAGGGCGGCATGGTCACCACCAACGACGAGTCGGTCGCCCGCCAGATGGGCCTTCTCCGCTCGCACGGCGAGACCGACAAGTACCTGCACGAGCAGGTCGGCTTCAACTACCGCATGAACGACATCACCGGCGCGATCGGGCTCAGCAAGCTCGAGGACCTGCCCGCCCAGACCGACCGCCGGCGTGAGGTCGCCAAGATCTACGACGCCCGCATCGACGCGATCGACGGCATTTCCCGCCCCGTGCCCACCAAGGGCTCGGACCCCGCGTGGCACCTCTACACCTGCCGCTTCGATCCCGCCGCCTTCACCTGCACCCGCGAGGAGTTCCTGGCGGCGTTGGGCAAGGAGGGCGTGCCCACCGCCCTGCACTACCCCAAGAGCCTCACCCGCCAGCCCGCGTTCAAGCACATCGTCGAGCAGAACGGCGGGCACGAGCCCCCGGTGGCCCTCAAGCTCTCGCAGACCATCTTCTGCATCCCCATCCACCAGAACCTGACCGACGAGCAGGCCAACGGCGTCTGCGACGCCATCGAGAAGGTCGCGACCGCCTTCCGCAAGTGATCGCGTGATCACAATCGCGTTTGTGCGCGATTTCGGCGTCATCCGAAGTCGGCGCTTGGATCAAGGTGTCTCCCCGGTCATACTGATCGCAGGAGGGCTTTCCATGCACAGGAATGCTTTGATCGGGGCGATCGCCGCCGTCTGCTGCGGCGTGGCGAACGCCGGGATCCACATCGAGATCGCCGCCATGAATGAAGGGCCCGATGGGGCGGACACCTTCGGCGCTGCCATCGGCCAGACCGACACGCTCGGCGTGTGGATCTGGAGCGACGAGCCCGGCGTCGAGGTCTTCGGCATCGAGTTCGATCTCGTCGGCACGGTGTTCGGCCAGACCACGCCGGATTCATCATGGTTCCAGATCCAGTCGCTCGGCACCGCCGACCCGTCGGGCGTGTTCAGCCTGCTCGCCGAGCCGGGCGATCTGATCAACGACAGCCGCATCGCGAACATCATCATGCTGACGCTGCCGATCCCGGCGGCGCAGGTCGCGATCCCGGCCTCGCGCGAATCGGCCCTGCTGATCTACGACTCGTTCACCGGTATGCCGCATACCTTCCTCGGCGGCGTGACCGCCAACGCGTTCAACATCAACGGCGCGGCCGGCGCGTACACCGACATCGAGGTCCACGGGTGGTATCAGATTCCTGCGCCCGGCACGCTCGCGGCGGTGGGGGGGTTGGGGCTTCTCGCGGCGCGACGCCGCCGGATCAGCTGAGCCGCGCGATCACGGCGTGCGTGTCCGGGCCGCAGCGCAGCATCGCGTCGCCCGCCAGGCACGCGGGGATCAGGCAGGTCCGGCCCCGGTCGAGCATGACCTCGTCGAAGCGGCCGGAGCGGCTGGCGATGGCCGCCCCCATCGTGCGGGGCAGCATCACCACCGCCGGGCCATCGCCGCCGATGTCCACGGCTTTGCACGACGCGCGGATGGATTCCATCGTGTAGTACTCGGTCCGCGCCACGACGGTGCGGTCCGCGTCTGGCGTTACGGGAGCAGGCGGCTCGCCGAAGTCGGCGCACGCGAGGGCCTGCTCGATATGCAGTTCACGCTGCGGGCGGGCGTACTCGCGGGTCCAGTCGTACAAGCGGTATGTGGTGTCGCTTGGGGTCTGCACCTCGGCGACGAGTACGCCCGCGCCCAGCGCGTGGACGGTGCCGCTGGGCAGCGTGTGGCACTCGCCCGGGACCGCCGGGCGGGATCGCATGAGGGAGGGAACCGTGCCATCGCGGATCGCGTCGCCCAAGGTCTCGCGGGTCACGCCGGGCCTGAACCCGATGAAGAGTTCGGCCCCGGGCTCGGCGTCGACGATGAGCCACGACTCGGTCTTGAGGTGCGCCCCCGGGTTGGCCGCGGCGAACGCGGGCGAGGGGTGGACCTGCACCGACAGGTGCTCCCGCGCGTCGAGGTATTTGACCAGCAGCGGGAAGCCGCCGGACTCGCTCGGTTTCGCATCGCCCAGCAGGTCCCCGCCCCAGGCCGCCAGGGCGTCGTGCAGCGTGCGCCCCTTCATCGTGCCGTCGGCGATGACCGATCGGGCCGCGTCGCCCCCGCCGCCGGAGGCGCTGGTCGAGCCGAGGTCGGCCAGTTCCCACGACTCGCCGATGTTCGCCCCGTCGGGCAGGCGCTTGCCCAGCGACGCGAGCCGGCGGCCGCCCCAGACCTTGGGCATCAGGATCGGTTCCAGCGGCAGCGGGCAGGGGTCGGGCATACGGGCAGTTGTAGGCGGGCTCTGGTACAGTCTCGATCGCGGGCGTTCGCCCGGAGGGATACGCATGGAAGCACGGGCTGGGTCGGGCGGGTCGATGGTCGGGCGTTGCCGGGCGGTGCTGGCGTGCATCGGGCCGGGGGTGCTGCTGGCGGCCGCCGCCATCGGGGTGTCGCACCTCGTGCAGGCCACACGGGCCGGGGCGGGCTTCGGCTTCGGCATGCTGGGGCTGCTGGTGCTGGCGTGCGTGACCAAGTACCCGTTTCTGGAGTTCGGCCCGCGGTACGCGGCGGCGACGGGCGAGGACCTGGTCGAGGGCTACCGCAAGCTCGGCGCATGGGCGGTGTGGGTGTGCGCGATCGTCACCTTCGGGTCGATGTTCATCGTGATGGCGGCGGTGACGATGGTGACGGCCGCCATCGCGCAGTTCATCGCCTCGATGTATCTGCCCGGGATGCAGCATGTCACCCTCGTGGGCTGGTGCGGCGTGGTGATCGGGGTGTGCCTGTCGGTGCTCCTGGCGGGGCGATACCGCGTGCTGGAGCGGACGATGAAGGTCGTGATGGCGGTGTTGCTGATGTCGACGGTGGCGGCGGTGGTCGTGGCCGCGCTGGGCGGACACGACACGCCGGCGGTGATCCCGGCGGACAGCCCGAAGTGGTGGGGGCCGGCGAACTTCGCGTTCCTGCTGGCGTTCATGGGCTGGATGCCGATCCCGATCGACTCGGCGATCTGGAACTCGATCTGGGTGCGTGAGCACGGGCGGGCGCAGGGGCGGGCGATGACGCTGCGGGAGGCCATCCTGGACTATCGCACGGGTTACATCACGGCCGGTGCGGTGGCGGTGCTTTTCCTGGCGCTGGGCGCGCTGGTCATGCGGGGTCGCGTGACCGAGGTGAAGGACGGCGCGGGCTTCGTGCAGCAACTGATCACGGTCTACAGCGACACACTCGGGGCGTGGAGCGTGCCGATCATCGCTTTGGCGGCGTTGACGACGATGTTCAGCACGACGCTGGTGGTGCTCGACGCGTTCCCGCGGGCGATGCATCGGCTGACGCAGGCGATCGCCGGGATTTCACCGGACGAGCGACGCGGTCGGGCGGCGTATGTGGGCTGGGTCGTCGGGCAGGCGTCGATGGCGATGCTGATCCTTGCCTTCTCGCTCAAGAGCATGAAGACGATGGTGGATGTGGCGACGACGCTGAGCTTCCTGACCGCGCCGGTGCTGGCGGTGATCAACTACCTGGTCATCACACGCCTGGTGCCGCCCGAGGCCCGCCCGGGGCGGGGGATGCGGGTGCTGAGCGTGGCGTCGATCGTGTTTCTTATCGTGTTCGGCGGGGCGTATGGGGTGTGGTTGGTGGTGCGTTGATGTTCCACTCAGCCCTTGAGGAGGCGTTCGAGGTAGTGGATGTCGACGCCGCCGCGGCGGAAGTCGGTGTTCTGCATCAGGCGCTGGTGCAGGGGGATGGTGGTTTTGATGGGGCCGATCTCGAACTCGTGGAGGGCGCGGCTGGTGCGTTCGATGGCCTGTTCGCGGGTGTCGGCCCAGCAGATGAGTTTGCCGATCATGGAGTCGTAGTTCGGCGGCACGCGGTAGCCGGCGAAGGCGTGGGTGTCCATACGGACGCCGAGCCCGCCGGGGGCGCGGTAGCGTTCGATGAGTCCGGCGGACGGCATGAAATCGCGGTCGGGGTCTTCGGCGTTGATGCGGCACTCGATGGCGTGGCCGCGGATCTCGATGTCCTTCTGCTTGTAGGGGATGGGCTCGCCGGCGGCGATGCGGATGGACATCTGGACAATGTCGACGCCGGTGATCATCTCGGTGACGGGGTGTTCGACCTGGACGCGGGTGTTGACCTCGAGCATGTAGAAGTTCTGCTTGTCGTCCATCAGAAACTCGACGGTTGCGGCGCCGGCGTAGTTGGCGCTTTTGACCAGTCGTGCGGCGGACTCGCAGACCTTCTCGATCTTCTTGCGGTCGATGCCGGGGCCGGGGGCCTCCTCGATGACCTTCTGGTGGCGGCGCTGCATGGAGCAGTCGCGTTCCCAGAGGTGGATGGCGTTGCCGTGCTTGTCGCCGAGGACCTGGACCTCGACATGGCGGGCGTGCTCGAGGAACTTCTCGATGAAGACGGCGCCGTTGCCGAAGGCGGCCTGGGCTTCCTGCTGTGCTTTGGAGATGTTGGTGCGGAGGGTTGCCTCGTTGCGGCAGACGCGCATGCCGCGTCCGCCGCCGCCGGCAGCGGCCTTGATGATGACGGGGTAGCCGATCTCGTTGGCGATCTTGACGGCTTCTTCGGGGTCTTCGATGGCGCCGTCGGAGCCGGGGAAGACGGGGACTTTGGCGGCCTTGGCGTAGCGTTTGGCTTCGACCTTGTCGCCGAGTTTGCCCATGGCTTCGGGGCTGGGGCCGATGAACTCGATCTTGCAGTCGCGGCAGACCTCGGAGAAGTCGGCGCGTTCGGAGAGGAAGCCGTAGCCGGGGTGGATGGCGTCGGCGTTGGCGATCTCGGCGGCGGAGATGATGCGGGAGATGTTGAGGTAGGACTCTTTGGCGGGGCCGGGGCCGATGCAGATGGCCTCGTCGGCGTCCTTGAGGTAGGGCGCATCCTTGTCGGCGGTGGAGTACACGCAGACGGACTCGATGCCGAGTTCGCGGCAGGCGCGGATGATGCGGAGGGCGATTTCTCCGCGGTTGGCGATGAGGACGCGTTTGAACATGGGAGGGGCCGGGGGAAGGCACTAGCAATGGGCACTAGGCACTAGGGAAGAGATGAATGCACTGATGCGTTCCGGCCCTAGTGCCTGATGCCTAGTGCCTGACGCCTGTACTGCTTCAGTTCGGACGCACGAGGAACAGTTTCTGTCCGAACTCGACGGAGTCGCCGTCCTTGACGAGGATCTTCTCGATGGTGCCGCTGGTTTCGGCCTTGATCTCGTTGAAGACCTTCATGGCCTCGACGAGGCAGACGACCGAGTCGGGTCCGACGGAGGCACCGACCTGGGTGAAGGCGGCGGCGTCGGGGCTGGGCTTGCTGTAAAAGGTTCCGACCATGGGCGACTCGATGGCGACGAGGTTGGCGTCGTCGGACGAGCCGTTGTCGGAGCCGGAGGCGTCGTCGTCGGACGCGACGCGGGGGGGCGGGGCCATCATGGGCTGGGCCATGCCTGGGGCGGCGACATAGGTGGGGCCGTTCTGGCCGCGCTTGATTGTGACGGTTTCCTGCTCGTCGCGGAGGTCCAGCTCGGAGAGTTCGTTCTCGACCATGAGGCGGACGAGTTCTTTGAGCTTGCGGATATCGATCATGGTGTGGCTCGTGTTCCGGGCGGGCGATCCGCCCGCGGGTTGGACGCCGGGGTGGGGATGGGAGAGGTGCGGCCCCGGCGGCGTCGTGTTGGGATCTCGTCCCCGAGTGGCGGGGGCGTGCGGGCATCTTATCCCGTCGCTGGACTGGTCGCGATGGGGACGCGGGCGAGTGCGCGGGGGGTTAGACTCGGCCCGTGCGACGCTGCTCGTTCCGGGATCTGGCGGTGTTCCTCGCCGCGTGCGCGGCGTGCCTGCCTGCGGTGGTGCCGGCGGGGTCGGCGATCATCCGTGCGGCGATCGACGCGGACGCGTGGCGTGATGTGCCGATGACCGGGATTCGTTGGGTGTTGCTGGCGCGGTCGGGCGTGGTGGCGTTGATTGTGGGTGTGGCGGCGACGGCGCTGGGCTGGTGGATGGCGCAGGTGTTGCGCCGGCGTCCGGCGTGGGCGGCGGTGCTGATCGCGCCGGTCTGGATCCCGGCGTGGCTGACCTACGCGGGCCTGAACCTGGCGCGTGCCCCCGACACGATGCTGGGGGGCGCGTTCATGGAGTGGGCATTGCCGGATCATCGGTGGGCGATCGTGTGGCTGGGGCGGGTGGTGGCGGTGGGGGCGATGGCGCTGTGGGCCGCGCCGCTGGCGGCGTTGGTCATGGCGGGGGTGCGTGAGCCGCTGGCGGACGCGGGCGAGGAGTTGCTGCGGCTTGATCGGGCGGGTGGGTTGCGCCGTGTTGCGGCGCGGGTTCGCATGCGGCGGAGGGCGGTGGGGGCGTCGCTGATCGCGTGCGGGCTGGTGACGCTGGGATCGGCGGTGCCGCTGCATCTGGCGCAGGTGGAAACGGACGCGATCACGCTGTGGCGTGCGTTGGCTGAGCGCACACCGGACCGATGGGGCGGGGTGTGGCTGGGGGCGTGGCCGGAGTTGTTGGTGGCGGTCGCGGGTTCGTGGTGGCTGGTGTCGGTGTTCGGGTCTTTCGGGCGGGCCGGCGAGGGTATGGAGACGGGGGGGGGTGTCGAGCCGGGGCGTGGTGCGGTGTGCGTGGCGTGGGCGGTGTGGGGCGTGGCGGCGTTGCTGCCGGGTGCGTTGATGTCCGCATCGCTGGACGAGGTTGCGTCGCTGTGGCACTGGGTGCGGATGAACGGCGGCGCGCTGGGTTCGACCGCGGCGGTCTCGGGTGCCGGTGCGGTGGCGGTTGGGGTTGCGGCGGTCGGGATCGCGGCGTTGTCGGCGTCGGAATCGGACGCGGCGCGTCGGTCGGGGGCGGTGCTGGCGGGGTGCGGGGTGTTCGGGTTCTTGCTGCCGGGGGTGTTCACCGGCGTGGGGGTTGCCCGGCTCGGGCTGGACGCGGCGGCGGCGTCGGTGGTGGCTTCGGCGGCGCGGGGTCTGATCG
>RFGH01000082.1 GCA_003696675.1 Planctomycetota bacterium | reverse complement strand
CCCCAGTTGCTGCACCACCACCGGCGTCACCGCCCCGCCCGCCAGCGCCGCCACCCGCCCGATCGCCGGCTCGAACACCACCCCCGCGTCGTACGGCAGCAACACCACCCGCTCGGCCCCCGGGGCAAGGGCGTCGGCCAGAAGCCGACGCACGTCGCCGGCCTCGACCACGCGGGTTTCGTCGGCGTTTCGTGGAGCGACATCGCCCGGGCCCCACGCGGCCACGGACGCTCCCGCTGGCCCGGCGCTCGGCGTGACGCGATGGATCGGCATCGTGGCGATGAGCGATGCTACCGCCGTTCGGACCATTCGGATCGCGCTGCCGCCCACCCCCCGGCTGGCCCATCCACGCAGGCTCCCTAGGATCCTCCCCCGCACGCCGAGGCGGACCCCCGGCGTGAAATCACGAAAAGCAAGTCCTTTCCTACCAACCGAAGGATCGCGGACATGGCCAAGAAGAAGCCCACGAAGAAGACCGCCGGCAAGACCAACAAAAAGGCGGCACGCAAGACCACCGCCTCCAAAGCCACGGCCAAGAAGACCGCGTCCAAAGCCAACGGCAAGGCCGCCAAGAAAACCACCGTCCACGCCGCCGGCTCCCGCGTAAAAACCACCGGCAAGAAGAAGGCCGTCCGCAAGTCCGCCGGCTCCAAGCGCGTCATCCCCGGCAAGATGGTCTACGCCTTCGGCAAGGAGACCGAGGGCGACGCCACCATGAAGCTGCTCCTCGGCGGCAAGGGTGCCAACCTCGCCGACATGACCTCCATCGGTCTGCCCGTGCCCCCCGGCTTCACCATCACCACCGAAGCCTGCGCCGAGTACAACAGGGCGGGCGGGCGTCTGCCCAAAGGCCTCATGCACGAGGTCGGCATGCACATGCAGATGCTCCAGAAGCAGCGCGGCAAGCGCTTCGGCGACGAGACGGACCCCCTGCTCGTCTCCGTCCGCTCCGGCGCCGCCGTCTCCATGCCCGGCATGATGGACACCATCCTCAACCTCGGCCTGAACGACAAAACCGTCGTCGGTCTGGCCGCCGCCACCGGCAACGAACGCTTCGCGTACGACGCCTACCGCCGACTCATCAACATGTTCGGCGATGTCGTCATGGGCGTCGATCACCACCTCTTCGAACATGAGTTCGACGAGGTCAAAAAGCAGTACGGCGTCGCCCTCGACACCGAGGTCCCCGCCGAGGGGCTCAAGGAACTGTGCGAGCGCTACAAGGCCGTCTACCGCAAACGGGTCGGCGACGACTTCCCCCAGAACCCCAACAAGCAGCTCGAGCTCGCCATCGAAGCCGTGTTCAAAAGTTGGATGAGCGACAAGGCCATCAGCTACCGCCGCATCGAGGGCGTCACCGGGCTCAACGGAACGGCAGTCAATGTCCAGTCCATGGTCTTCGGCAACATGGGCGACGACTGCGGCACCGGCGTGGCGTTCACCCGCAACCCCTCCACCGGAGAAAACTCGTTCTACGGCGAGTTTCTCATCAATGCCCAGGGCGAGGATGTGGTCGCGGGCATCCGCACCCCACTGCCCGTGACCGAGATGCCCAAGTGGAACAAAGCCGTCCACAAGCAGCTTCTCGATATCAAGAACACCCTCGAAAAACACTACCGCGACATGCAGGACATCGAGTTCACCATCGAACGCGGTGAGCTCTTTATGCTGCAGACCCGCACCGGCAAGCGCACCGGCATGGCGGCCGTCAAGATCGCCTGCGACATGGTCAAGGAACGCCTCATCTCCGAGGAAGAGGCCCTGCTCCGCATCCCCGCCGGTGACCTGACCCAGCTGCTGCTGCCCAGCTTCGACGACAAGGCGAAAGCCAAGGCCGACATCCTGACCAAGGGCCTGCCCGCCTCGCCCGGCGCCGCGGTCGGCCACCCCGCCTTCACCGCCGACGAGGCCGTCGATCGCGCCCACGCGGGCGAGAAGGTCATCCTTGTCCGCAAGGAGACCAGCCCCGAGGATGTCGACGGCATGCACTCCGCCGCGGGCATCCTCACCAGCACCGGCGGCATGACCAGCCACGCGGCGGTCGTCGCCCGCGGCTGGGGCAAGTGCTGCGTCGCCGGCGCCGGCGCCATCCAGATCGACGAGCACAAGGGCGTTTTCACCGTCAACGGCCGCACCTTCGGACGCGGCGACCTGATCTCCATCGACGGCTCGACCGGCGAGGTCATCGCCGGCTCCGTACCCACCGTGCTCCCCGAGCTCTCCGGCGATTTCGCCAAGATCATGAAGTGGGCCGACAAGCACCGCACCCTGGGCGTGCGGACGAACGCCGACACCCCGGCCGATGCGAAGCGCGCCCGCGAGTTCGGCGCCGAGGGCATCGGACTGACCCGCACCGAGCACATGTTCTTCGAGGGCGACCGCATCGTCGCCATGCGGGAGATGATCCTGGCCGACAACAAGGCCGACCGCGAGGAGGCGCTGGCCAAGCTGCTGCCCTTCCAGCGAGAGGACTTCGTCGGCATCTTCACCGCCATGAAGGGTCTGCCCGTGACGATCCGCCTGCTCGACCCCCCGCTGCACGAGTTCCTCCCCCATGAGGACGCGGCCATGAAGGAGGTCGCAGACCGCATGGGGGTGAAGGTCGATGTGATCCGTCGCCGGGTGCTCATGCTCAAGGAAGCCAACCCGATGATGGGCCACCGCGGCTGCCGCCTGGCCGTCACCTACCCCGAGATCCTCGCCATGCAGGTCCGGGCCATCGTCGAGGCGGCCATCGAGTGCGACCGCAACAAGGTCAAGGCGATGCCCGAGATCATGATCCCCCTCGTCGGCACCGAGGCCGAGCTCAAGATGCTCCGCGAGCAGACCGAGCAGACCATCGAGGCCGTCAAGAAAGAGCACGGCTTCAAGAAGAAGCTGGACATCAAGATCGGCACCATGATCGAGATCCCCCGCGCCGCGGTCACCAGCGACGAGATCGCCCGCCAGGCGGACTTCTTCAGTTTCGGCACCAACGACCTGACCCAACTGACCTTCGGTTACTCCCGCGACGACATCAACACCTTCCTGCCCGACTATCTGGCCAAGGACATCCTGCCCGTCGATCCGTTCCAGTCGATCGATGTCTCGGGCGTGGGCGTGCTGGTCCGCATGAGCATCGAGGGCGGGCGGAAAACCAACCCGGGCATCAAGCTGGGCATCTGCGGCGAGCACGGCGGCGATCCCAAGTCCGTCTACTTCTGCCATGAGGCGGGGCTGGACTATGTTTCCTGCTCGCCGTTCCGCGTGCCGATCGCCCGGCTCGCGGCGGCGCAGGCGGCGATCAAGAGCAAGCGCTGATCGCCGGTCCGAATGTGTCTGGAGAGCGGGCGGCTTCGGCCGCCCTTTTTCGTTTGGTCAGCCGGCGAGGGCGGCGTCGATGGCGGCGCGGACTTCTTCGGCGAGTTTCTCGGCGGTGCGGTCCTGGCTGGGGTTGCCCTCGTAGGCGATGGTGCCGTCGGGGGCGATGACGACGACAGTGGGGTAGACGCGGACCTTGAAGGCGGTGGCGACTTTGGCGGCATCGAGGACCAGACGGTGGTGGTAGTTGTTGTCGCGCATCTGGGCGCGGGGTGCGTCGGGGTTGCGTTCGCGGATGGCCAGCCCGAAGGTATCGACGCTCTTGTCTGCGTAGGACTCGGCGATTTTGGAGATCTCGGGGGAGAGGGCGCGGCAGGGGATGCACCAGGTGCCCCAGAAGTAGAGCACGGTGACGCGGCCCATCTGGGTGTTGTTGTCGATCGTTGCGCCGGCGTCATCGGTGAAGGCGAAGACCGGGGCGGCGGGGTTGGTGGGCTTGGTCGGGGTGGGCCGGCGGGTCTCCGGGCGTGCGGGTTCTTCGCGGGTGACATCGCCGGGGTTGAGCCGGGTGGTGTTGGTGCGGGTGACGGGCTTGGTGCGGTCGTCGACGGTGTAGCCCTCGGGGCGTCGGACATCGAGGAGTGCGGGTGCCTGCGGGCCGACGGCGAGGTTGCTGAACTCGGTGATGAGTGAGAACTTGATCATGCCGCCGTCGGTGAGTTGTTCGAGCTTGCGGGGCAGGCGGTCGGACTTGGCGAGGTACCACTTTTCGGAGGTGTGCCCGGCTTTGCCCTTGACGAGTTTGACGGTGACCACATCGCACTCGACGCCGGCGACATTCTCGGATGCGGTCAGTTCGAGCGACTCGGCGTTGGCGAGGGTGTCGGCGAAGGGGTCGTCCTGGATGAGGTTGGCCATGTGGAGCATGCGGGCGGCGCCGGGGGCGTCGCGTGGCTCGGGGCTGGCGCGGCGGACGAAGATGGTCTTCTTCTCGTCGTCGGTCCAGGTGAGGGTGTCGGGCTGGCGGAGGACATCGAAGGGGACGGCTTCGGCGTCGGCGGTTTCGCGGTATTCGCCGAGGATGTGGATGAGCGGCTCGCCGTTGTGGTGTGCGAATATGAAGCGTCCGTTCATGGCGGGCATGGTGGATTTGATCATGGCCGAGCCGTCGCCGATGAGCCGGAACTGGGCCGCGAAGCCCTGTGTCTGGCGGATGGCGTCTGCAGAGGCGGCGAGGACGGCGCGTGCCTCGGACTCGTCGGCGAGGGCGGGCGCGACAAGGGCCGGGACGGCGAGCAGGGCGAGGGCGGGGATGGCGTAGGGCATGGTGGGTCCTCCGGTCGGTTGAACGGGCCATGTCGGGCGGATGTTGCGTGTCCCAGGCGTGCTTGTGCCGGCTTTATTCCCCGGTTGGGGTGGGTGTTTTAGTCGATGGGGCCGATGGTGGGCTTGAGGAGTGCTTTGAGGGCGGTTCCGGGGTGTTCGTGACGCATGAGGTGCTCGCCGACGAGGGCGATGCGGACGCCGTGGGTGCGGAGGCGGGCGAGGTCGTCGGGGGTTTTGATGCCGGATTCGGAGACGAGGATGGTGCGGTCTTCGACCATGTCCACGAGTCGGAGGGTGTGGTTGAGGTCGGTGGTCATGGATTCGAGGTCGCGGTTGTTGATGCCGAGCAGGGCGTAGCCGGGGTGGGGGAAGCCGACATGGGGGCGGACGCGGAGGAGGTTGTCCATCGCGTGAACTTCCAGCAGGGTGGTGAGTTGGAGCTGCTGGGCGAGGATGAGCATGTCGATGAGGTCGGACTCGTTGAGGCACTCGGCGATGAGGAGGACGGCGTCGGCGCCGTGGGCGCGGGACTCCCAGAGCTGCCAGGGGTCGATGATGAAGTCTTTTCGGAGGACGGGGAGGGGGACGGCGTCCTTGATGCGTTCGATGAAGGAGAGGTGCCCGCCGAAGAACTTTTCGTCCGTGAGGCAGGAAATCGCCGATGCGCCAGCGTCAAGATACTGTCGGGCGATGGTTTCGGGTTTGAAGCCGTCTCCCTCGTACTCGGGGCGGATGAGACCCGCGCTCGGACTTCGGCGTTTGATCTCGGCGATGACCGAGGTGTGGACGCCGGGCGGGTGACGGGTGACGGCCCGGAAGAAGTTCCTCGGTGGCTCGGCCTGGGCGACCATGGCTTCGAGCTCGGTCATGGAGATCTGCGACTTGCGTTCTTCGACCTCTCGGCGTTTGTGCTCGACGATCTCGCGGAGCGTGGCGGGGATCTCGTGCGCGTTCGGGATGCGCTCGGGATCGCCGTCCGGCGTGGGGTCGGGTCGCATGGGTTGGTCATCGGGCGGCTGGGGCATGGGCTTGATTGTTGCGGGGGTGTTGGGGTTTTTCGCCGGTCCGGCGTTGGCGCAGGCGGTGGACTCATCCGGCGTCTCGCAGATGCGGGTCGAGGACATCGTGGCGCAGGCCCAGACCTACAAGCTTTGGATCCTGCTGATCTCGACGCTGCTGGTGCTGGCGTTGCTGTTCGCCGGGGGGTTGCTGACGCCCGGGGGGTTCGCCAAGGCCGGGCTGCGGGATGTCTCGCCGATGCCCGCGGTCGTCTGGCTGTTCTCCGGGATGGTGGTTTTGCTGGCGATGAGCTCGGCCGGGGCTGTGGTCAGCGGGAGCGGGTGGCTGCAGCAGTCCTCGCTGGACGACAGCCAGCGGCAGGTGATCGTGACGCTGGTGGGTTTCGCGTTCGGGGTGGTCGCGGGGCTGGGGATGTTGTTCATCCTCAAGCGGAGCGCGCCCGATGCCGGGATGCGTCTGAGTTGGCTGGATGTGCCGGTCGGATTCGGGTGCTTCATGCTGGCGTACCCGGTGGTCGAGTTGATGTCGATGGCTGGCGCCGGACTGCACCGGCAGTTCAGCGAGGGGATGGACCCGCCCCGGATCGCGCACCCGATCCTGCAGCGGCTGGTCGACAACAGTTCCGATCCGTGGGCGTGGGCCTTGGTGGGCGGGGCGGTGATCGGGGCGCCGTTCGTTGAGGAGTTGGTCTACCGGGTGTTCCTGCAGGGGGCGTTGATCAAGATCACGAAGAGCCCGTGGATCTCGATCATCACGGGCGGGCTGATCTTCGCGCTGATGCACCGGGTCGGCGCTCCCGAGGCACGGGTGCCCTGGCACGCCTTGCTGCCGATCTTCGCGATCGGTGTGGCGTGCGGCGTGGGCTACGAGCGGACGAAGCGGGTCGGCGTGCCGATCACGATGCACATGTGCTTCAACCTGCTCAATGTGCTGCTGGCGCTGCTGATCGCGCCGGAAGTCGCCACGACCGGGGTCTGACGGGGATGAGACGCAAAGACGGAGAGACGAAGAGACGGCGTGGGGGGCCGCTTCGCTGGTTGTCAGTGCGCTGAGCAGTTTGAGTGCGAGGCGTATTTCCTTGGCGAAGGCGGCGCTGGTGGGGGTGTGGTGGGCGAGGTAGAGCAGGCGGTCGATCGTGATCGCTTGGATGTGGGCGGTGATGTGGGCCAGGCGTTTG
>RFGH01000081.1 GCA_003696675.1 Planctomycetota bacterium | reverse complement strand
GGCGAATCTTGTGCAACGCGTATGTCCTCGAGGGGGAGCTGGCGGACGGGACGGTAGTGAGGCTGCGGGTGAAGCCTAGCCCGCTGTGGAGGGTGGGGATGGTGCTGCCATGCAGGCAGATCGGCGTGGGGTATTACCAGTATTTCGGGCGGCGCCCGCGTTTCTGGGGGAGGTGGTGAGATGGCCCGCAAGCGCTACATAACCAAGGACAAGGTGGAGCACCAACCGGCGGCGTGGAAGGCCGGCGATGTATTGCCGGAGGACGCGGTGGCGGAGGCCAGGGTGGCGGCGGCGCTGCTGGCCGACGAGGACGGCTCTGTGATGCGGCTGGCGCTGACGGAGGGGTTGGAGCCGGACTGTTTCGTGGACAAGAGGAGGCGTATGATCGTGGGCGCTGTCTATGCGCTGGTGAGCCGCGGCGAGGCGGCGGGGGCGCTGGCCGTGTGCCAGTTCCTCGACGGCCAGGGGGACCTGGAGGCTGCGGGTGGAGCGGCCTTTGTCGTCGAACTCAGCAACACCGAGTTTTCGTGGGTGGAGCTGCGGACGGGCGTCCGGCGTCTGGTGGAGCTTATGCACCGCCGCCGGGCCGTGCTGGCGGCGCGCGGCCTGCTCGACGGGGTGCTGGGCGGCGACGGGGAGGTGGTCGAGCGCTTCCGGACCATGCTGGAGGAGGCGCTGAGCGCGAAGACAGCGTCTGCGCTGCCGCCGTTGGTGCCATGGTCGGACGTGTGTCTGGACGACGAGCAGCGGGAGGTGCCTGAGGAACTCATTGCGGGGGTGCTGCACCGCGGGGGCACGATGATGGTGGGCGGTGGGTCCAAATCATTCAAGACTTGGATGCTGCTGGACCTGGCGCTGGCCGTGGCCTCGGGGCAGCCGTGGCTGGGGTTCCGCACGACGCAGGTGCCGGTGCTGTATCTCAACATGGAGCTGCAGCGCCCCTTCTTCGAGCAACGAATCACGCAAATCGTTGGCATAAGGCAGGTTGACAATCCGCCGTTCTATACATGGAACCTGCGTGGCTATGCCAGGGACATCCGCGAGATGATGCCGCTTATCCTGGCGCGTGTGCATGGGCTCAATATAGGACTCATTGTGCTGGACCCGATCTACAAACTGCTGGGTGACCGCGACGAGAATGCCAATGGCGAAATCGCCGACATGCTCAACGAGGTCGGGGCGCTGGCGACGCGGACGGGCGCGGCGGTGCTGTGGGGCCACCATTTCTCCAAGGGAAACCAGGCAGGGAAGGCAGCGATGGACCGGGTGAGCGGGGCCGGGGCGTGGAGCCGTGACCCGGACGCGCTGGTGACGCTGACGCCGCACGAGCAGGACGACCATTTCACCATGGAATTCGTCGTGCGG
>RFGH01000080.1 GCA_003696675.1 Planctomycetota bacterium | reverse complement strand
GGTTCGGTAATATTCCTCGGGCGCGGCCTCATAGTGTCGGAGCGCCACGCCCGCGGAGTGCCCCATCCAGGCGTTTACGACGTAGGCCGGATATGCGGCCTTCCATATCCGTTCCCTGCTTCTGCGCAGCGTCTGGAACGGCTGCGGCCACGGACGCACGCCCGACCGCTCGATGATGCGCATGGCCTGGCGTTGCGGCGACTGGGGCAGGTCGCACACGGCGCCGCTTTCGGACGCGTCGTACACGTCCAGCAGCAGCGCTTCGAGCTCGGGCTCCATGCGGACGGTGCGGCGCCGGCGCTTGGTCCCCCGTACGCCGTCGTGCTCCACAATCAGGCGTCCCCGGCCCCACTTGACGGCGGCCCAGCCCAGGGCCTTGATCTCACGCAGCCGAAGACCGGCGTAGTAGGCGACCGCGAACGCCGCACGCCAGTGCGGACCCGGGCACGCCTCGAGCACGGCCTCGATCTCGGCCGGCGTCACGGTGCGGTCGGGCACGTCAACACGCACAACAGCGCCCGGCAACGACGCGGCCGGGTTCGACGGCAGCACGCCGACTTCGACCGCCTTCCGGCACATCGCTTTGACGCACCGGGTGTGCTTGCGGATCGTGTTCTCGGCGAGCCCCTCGGCGATCATCGACGCCCGCCACCGCTCGGCGTCGATCGGCTCAACGGCCCTCAGCGGCGTCGCCGGCCCGACGTGGGCCGCGAAGCGCTCAAGAGCGGTCGCATAGATCGCGACGGTCCTGGCGTCCAGGTCGGGGCGGAGTTCGAGGTACGTCCGACCCCATGCCTCAACGGTGACGCCGGCGCCACGCTCGATGCTTCCTGACGACCGCAAGCGTTCTTCGATGGCGTCGGCCGCACGCAGCGCCTCGCGCTCGCTCATCCGGTCGCGTCGCCCCAGGTTGCGTGATCGGACGGCGCCGCGCTCGGTCCAGACCGCGCGCCAGTATCGGCCGCGGGCTTGGAGGCGGATCGCTCGGTCACTCGCCATATCCGGGCGCCTCCCGATTCCGCTGGACTGTGACCTCCAGGCCAAGCGCCCGGACAACCCGGAGCGCCGTATCGAGACGCACACCCCGGGCCCCGCTGAGCCAGTCGCACAAGCCCGCTTGCGTCACGCCCAGTTTCTCGGCCGCGGCGCGCTGAGACAGACCCCGGCGCACGAGTTCGAGCGCCACGAGGTCGCGTAGGTCGTCCTGCGTGTTGACGATGGTCATCTGTTGCGCAATCTCTCCGCGTCATCTGTGATGATGGAGTTCTTCGGGACCACGGCGCCGCCTGGCACCGTCACGCCAGAGGCGATCCTGGACCCGCGCTTGATCTTGACGCCCGGGCCAATATTGACGCGATCGCCGATCACGACGCCGCTCTTGATGAGCGCGTTCTTTGCAATCTGGGCCAAAGCGCCGATCACCGATCCGGGCCCGATCATCGACGACGTGCCAACATATGCGCGCGAGCCGATCCGCGCATTCTCGAAGATCATTGATCCATCACCGATTACACAGTCACCTTGGATCACAGCCCCAGGCCTAATCGACACGAGTGCGCCAATGATCGCACCCGCACCGATGGTTATTCGAGGACCGATCGATCCTGACCAGTTGTGCGGCGTTTCAATGCTGCCTGATTCATCGACATGCAACATGAGCTCCGCTGTCTGCTCGTGTCTCCAGTTGATCATGGCCATGAGCATCCTCCCGCGAGGCGTGATGTCGGGAGCGAGCGTCTCCACGCAAGCAGAGGCGCAATAGGGTTTGCGTCCAGCAATCACGCAAGCCCTGGCGTATACGTCGCGGCCGCTCCTGGTTTCAATGATCGGGAGCGCGGCGACCCAACGCGCTGCTGTCACGATGTCGTCCGCTGTGATCAGACTCACGCTTCCTCTTCGCAGCGACCCGCTGCCGTGAAGTGAATATCGCCGCGCAGACAAAGCAGCCGCCGAAGCACTTCCGACTCGCGGTCGGATAGTTGCCCCTGGCTGCACGGTCCAATCAACAGATCGACGATTGCATTGATCTTGCGCCGCTGCCGCTCCAAGAGCGTCATCAGCACATCCCGATCCGCCGTAGTCTCATCGCTCATGGCGTCTCCCGTGTTGGCCGGCGTGGTAGTCGCCGGTTGGACCGAAAAAAGGGCAGACCGATCGCGGCCTGCCCGTCGTGAACGTGATTATTCACCCGGGTACGCATGGGCCCCGGGCTCCAAGGTCTGGCCCTCCGGTAACTCGGTGTAGGGACAGACTTCGGCTCCGGCGCCGATCACCGCGCCGGAGCCGACCACCGCATGGTGACCGACTACCGCGCCGGGGCCGATTATGGCTCCGGCGCTCACCTTTGCGCCGGCGCCGATGGTCGCCCCGGGCCCGACGTGAGCGCTGGGGCCGACGTACGCGCCGACGGCGACGTATACGCCGGCGCCGATGTGGGCGCACGATGACACTGAGGCTTCGTGCATCACGGTAGCGGTCTCGTGCACCGATGCGGTCTCGTACACCTTTGCGGATTCATGGATCATGTCGGATCTCCCGTGTGTGCCGGCGCCCCAGTGCGCCGGCGCTTGTGGATCAGGCGATCTAATCGTCGAGATCGGGACGCACGCCGGTCCTGTCCTCGACCCAATCCGCCACCTCTTTGCCGGACGAAAACACACGCTGCCCACCATCGACCCAGTGGGCCGTGACGCAGACTCCCCCAGAGTCAATGCTCGCTCGCTCGATGCGATCGCATCGAGCCTCGAGCAGTTTCTCGACACGCTTGGCCGTTTTTGTGTCCATCGGATGGTCTCCCGTGTGGTCGGCGCACAATCGCGCCGGCGAAACCGGGCAGCGGCCGTTGAGCCGACGCCCGGGACGTGTGTCAGGCAATGCAGGGGACGCCAAGCGCGTTGTAGTCGGCGCCGGGCTCGGCCCAACGGCTCTCGGCGATATCCTCGATCCAGCCCTCGGTGTCGGTGGCGTCGGCGTAGATGCGCTCAATGGCGGCCGCGAATGATCGCCACCGGGCGAGGTCGATCGCGTCCCAATCGTCGGGGTGGCCGATGTTGGTGACGATGAGCCAGCCGTCGGAGCGGCCGGCGGAGTAGACCCGCCAGCCACGTTCGGCGCCCAAAGCGTAGGCCTGATCCCAGAACGCTTCGCGGCGCGATTCGTAAGCGAAGTTGAGGGCCTTTTCGGCCCTTTCAAAGTCGCAGTTGAAGCGCTCGGCGATAGCGTCCACGCCAATCGATTCGTAGCACTTGACATTGAGCGCCGGGTACAGCGCCGAGTATGTAGAGCCGTCGCCGTACGTTTCCACGTCGGCCTTGGTCCGGATTCGGAACCTGTTCATCGGTCGTCTCCCGTGTTAGCCGGCGCCCATTCGCCGGCGAAAGCCCGCGATCGCTGTTGGGCGGACGCGGGTGGATGGTCAACGCTGGTCGAGCCAGTCTGCGATCACCTCGATCAACTCGGGGATGCAGACATTGGTGTCTGCGATCGAGTACTTATAGTCCTGGTCGTTGTCCTCGATGCACAACGCATACGGCGGATGGGTACGGCTCAGCACGAGGTCATTGCTGGCCGTCAGGTACAACCCCTCGCCCGGATCGAGCGTGTAATCCATCGCATCCCGAGCGATCTGCCGAGCACGTGCTTCGATCGTCGTCGTCGCCATGTTCACGTCTCCCGTGTGGTCGGCGCCCTATTGCGCCGACGAAAAACCCGTGCCCACTGTTGGGTGGGCACGGGTTGCTCACCCTGTGAATCGCTCGCCCGCGCCGACGCGGGCGCCGTCGGGGACGACGGCGCCGTTGGGCACTATGGCCCTAGTGCCGATGCGAGCGCCGGCGCCGATCTGGGCGCCTGTGCCGATGTAGGCTTTGGGGCCGATGCAGGCCCCCACGCCGACACTGGCGCGATTCCAGATCTGGGCTTTGGCGCCAATGTGGGCTTTAGGCGAAATGATCGTGTGGTAGCCGATGCAGGCGTCGGCTCCCACTGATGCTTTGGAGCCGACGCGGGCGCCCGCGCGTATGATCGCGTCAGCGCGGATAATGGCGCCGGCGCCGATATAGGCGCCAGGTTCAATCTTGGAGCCCGAACCAATCCACGCGCCATCACCGATCCTGTCTGTGTAGACGTAGGCATCGCTACTGATCCATTTGCTGGATGTGTCCATCGGTGGTCTCCCATGTGTGTCGGCGCCCCAGTGCGCCGGCGAAAGCCCGCGATCGCTGTTAGGCGATCGCGGGCGTCGTCGTCGTCAGGCGTCGTCAGGCGTCTTCGTCGTCGGCTTCGTCGCCGTAGGCTTCGTCGTAGGCGGCGTCGTCGTCGGGAGACTCCGGCGACCACTCGCCGCAGTCGGTGTACCCGGGCGCGCTCCAGCGATAGAGGGCGCCGTAGCCCCTGTCGATCTCGAAGATATCGTCGGGGTACAGAACCCCGATGTACGGCGAAAGGGCGCGGTAGACATCGTCGATCCCTTGATCGATATCGACTCGTCCGCACACGTCCTGTGGCACATACTGGGTTCCGTACCTCGACTCGATGACGTAGTAGAGGCCGATGTACCGTTCGATGTTCGTGTCCATCGTGGAGTCTCCAGTGGCCAGCGCCCATTCGCTGGCGCCTCGATGATACCGATATCGGTATCACCGTCAACCCCTCTTGAGCGTTTTTCTCAAAAAAGCAAAAAAAAGCAAGACTGCTCGAAGAAGAATCGGCTCTCACGGCGCGCCAGCCGCGATTGTGGGCCAAACGCCCTATTGACAGACATGCTACAGTGATGACCACGGTCTCCGTGGCGCGACAACGTCCGCGCGTACTCTCCCAGACGCAGATCGCCGCCACAACGCCTCGGCAACGACGCATCAGTCACATCGGCAGCGCGCAGTGCGCCGCTGACTGATCGTGATCGCAGGCCGACACTGCGAGCGTGTGCGTGTGCATCTGCGTGTGTGTGTGTGTGTGTGCGTGTGTGCGTGTGTGCGATCGTCGCAAGGGGCGTGAGCACACTTGCCGAGCGAGCGAGCGAGCGATGCTGCATGGAGGCTG
>RFGH01000079.1 GCA_003696675.1 Planctomycetota bacterium | reverse complement strand
GGGTGGCGGCGAGGAGCGTCAGGGATGCGGGGGCGGGGACGGTGGCGGCGATACGGAACCCCGCGTAAGTCCAGTCTGATGGAGCGGGAGTTGACCCGCGATCAGACTCCCGTCCCACATGCTCTGAACAGGGTCCTCGCCTGCGTACGAGCCGACGCCGAAGAGGGAGTTGAACTGGTCTTCGATCGCCCACTGGTACACGGTGCCCTGGAAATCGAGCAGCCCGTACGCCGAGGCGGTTTCCGGGTATTGCCCGACCTGCCAGTTGTACAGGCTGACCAGATCCCCTATCTGCTCGCCCCCGTCCTCCAGGCGGGCGATCACCAGCGGGGTGTCGGACCGGTTGGCGAACTGCCACCAGCCGCCCTCGCCGTTGTTCTTGTCGGGATCGTAGTGGGCGGCCTTGAGCATCTCGTCGAGCGTGGGGATCCAGTACCGCGCGTCCGCCGAGCGGGTGAAGTCGTGCTGTGGTCGTCCCTGATCGTCGTAGTAGAAGGTGGAAGTGTCGTACACGCCGGACTCGAACGCCTCGCGCTCGCTCGACATGCCGTTGTGCAGCCAGTTCATGTACCGGGCGGCCCATTCCAGGCTCGCGGTGGTCGGGTGCTGACGCACATGATCGCGCAGCTCGTAGACAATGTTGTCCGGGTCGCTGTTGTTGATGCGGATGTGGACACCAGAGAAGCCGAAATCGACATAGTCGGCGGGCAGGTAGGGGCGGTAAGCCTGGACGAAGTCAAAGTATCGCTCGGTCGTGACGGGGGTGCGGGTCAGGCGGTAGGTGTGATTGACGGTGCCGATATCATTTGAAAGATCCAGATGGATATCGGGTGCCGGGGCATTGCCGGGATCGCCCACAGTGATCCAGTCGAAGAGCGCGTCGGCGGGGTTGGCGAGCGCGGGCGTGGTCAGGATGAGCGCGGAGATGGCGGCGAAGCGGTGCATGGAGCAAAGGTACCACGCGATGCACGCGGCGTCTCGGGTCGTTGGCGCATGACAACGAAGTTGCGCACAAAGCGGGTACATAGGGAGAAGGTTCTTGTGTGATGGGATGCAGAAGGCTGCGCCGTCTGCATAGCACCCGTCCGTGTGGGCATGGTCGCCATCCCCTCCCTGCCGGTCGCGGCTGATTGGGGGCCCGGTCAGGCGCGTTCGATGAGCATTTTGACGCGGGCGGGGTTGCCGCCGTGCTCGTCGAAGATGACCAGCTCGTTGCCTTTTTCCTTGAGGTAGGGCCTGGGCAGGGGCATGTTGAGCTGGGGCGGGACCTTCTTGTTGGCCGCGGTCTGGGAGAAGTAGCGTCCCAGGTTGTGGCCGTTGAGGAAGACCACGCCCTTGGTCATGCCGGAGAGGTCGATGGACAGGGCCAATCGCCCGGCGGGGGCGTTGAAGAAGGTGCGCCACCAGCTGGGGGTCTTCTCCTTGGAGAGGTTGGACTTGGCGACCTCCTGGTAGGCGTTGTCGCCCGGGGCTTCCCACTTGGCGAAGCCCCATTCGCCCTTGTCGGTGGCGGGGCTGGCGGCTTCGAGGAACTTGGCGTTGGCCACGATGGCGAGCACTTCTTCGACGCGTGCGTCGGCACCGGGGCCGTCGCCCTCGTCGGTGTGGAGGGCGAGTTGGAGGACATTGTTGCCGCGCTTGGTCTGCTCGGTGGCGAGGTAGAGCCGGCGTGGCTGGTTGGCGTCGATGAAGTCGACCGGGTCGTCGTTGAGAAGGACGACGGCGCGGGCGGGGAAGGGCGGCAGGTCGATCACCAGCGGTGAGTGCTTGCGGTGGGTGAAGGACCATGTGACGCGGCTGGGGTGAGTCTGGTCGCCCGCGCGGACGCGGAAGAGGGGGCTGCGCCAGGCGAGGAGGTCGAAGGGCTCGGCGGTTTCGAGCTTGGGCTTGGGGGTGCGGAAGGTGGCGGCTTCGAAGAGGTGGCCGTAGAGACCCTTGCGGTGGTTGATCCACGAGCCGCCGGAGGGGAAGCCCATGTTGTCGGCCAGCGCGACGAGGGTGTGGGTTCCCTTTTTGAGGGAGAGGGGGAGGGTCTGCTCGGCGCCGGGTCCGTCGCCGAGGACGCCGATGGGCTGGCCGTCGAGGAAGATCTGGAGCCGGTCTTCCATCTCGGGCGCGCAGAGCTTGATCTTGCGGGTGGCACCGGAGCGGAGGTTGATGCGGTACCAGCCGTAGCCCTGGGGCGCACCGAGGGCGGGCAGGGAATCGGGGCCCTTGATCTGGGCGTATCGGGGCGAGGAGCCGTCGATGTGGGCGGTGTCGGGGGCGAGTTCCCAGGTTTCGAGGTCGATCGAGGGGAGTTTGGCGGGCGCGGCGTCGTCGGGCACCTTGGTGGTCACGCTGGTGACCGAGCCGTCGGCGGTGATCTCGGTATGGGTCTTGGAGGAGCCGGGGAGGGGCTCGCCGAGGTGGGTCAGCGAGGAGATGCCGACATAGACGCGGGATGCGTCGAAGAAGGTCTCGTCGGCGAGTTCCTCGGAGACGGCGCAGATAGTGATATCGTCGACGCGGGCGGTGACGGGGCGGCGGCCGGAGGGGATCTCGAGTTCGATGATGGTACCGTTTATCGAGACCGCGCCGGTGGCGCCGGAGGGGCCGAAGACGACGAGGGTGTTGTTGGCAAAGAAGAGGGCGCAGAGCGTGGAGTAGTCCAGGGTGGCGCGGCTGGTGAGGTGGGTGTTGAGCAGGCACCAGTGGACCTGCTGGTTGCCCAGCGGGACGCGCAGGGACGAGCCGTCGGACATGAGCAGGGGCAGCGTGCCGGGCTTGGACTTGTTCGGACTGAACACGAAGAGCACGGAGCCTTGCGAGCCGCGGAGGTGGGTGACGGTGCGTCCGGAGATCGTGCCGTCACGGGGCGCGGGGTCGATGAGGATGGGCGGGGTATCGTGGTGGTGGTTGGCGAAGACGCGGGAGAAGGAGGACGCGAACTGGCTGATGCGACGGACGGCGTGGTAGATGGGGGTCGGGCGGCCGTGTTCGTCGAGGGCGGGGAAGAGTTCCTGCGCGGGGGCGAGCATGGTGTGCTCGCCGCGGGGGGACTGTCCTGCCCAAAAGCCTTCGGCCGTACCGCAGGCGAAGGTGGAGAGGTTGTACTGGCCGGCGGAGGCGAGGATCTCGCCGAGTTGGCGTTGCAGCGTCAGCGGATCGGTGGGCTCGGGCGGGTTCTCGCCGAAGCGTGGGCGGCGGATGGGTCCGAAGTCGATGACGATCTGTGGCTGGTCGGGGCGTACGGCGTTGAGCTGGCGGAGGATGGCGAACATCTCGCCCTCGCCGGTCCAGCCGTCGATCTCGCCCTCGACGCCCTGCCAGAGGTTGTTGGCGTTGATGCGGGGGAGGGTGAGCCCGGCTTCGCGGAGGTAGCGTGCGAGTTCGGCGAGGTATCCCTCGGCGGCTTCGGGGTGGTCGCAGGTCCAGTGTGATTCGTTCTGGATGAGGATGATGGGCCCGCCTCCGGGGGTGTTGGCCTGGAGGTCCTTGATCTGCTTGGCCAGCGCGGTGAAGTACCGACCGGTGGCTTCGAGGAATGGCTGATTGGGTGCGCGGAGGGTGACGGCGTCCTGGGCGAGCAACCATGCGGGGATGCCGCCGAGGTCCCAGCCTGAGCCGACATAGGGACCGGGGCGGAGGATGGCATACATTCCGGCTTCCTGGACGAGCTTGAGGAAGTGGCGGATGTCGTTGTCGCCTTTGAAGTCGAAGGCACCGGGGCGTGGCTCGACCCGGTTCCAATAGATCGGGGTCTCGATGGTGTTGAATCCGGCCAGGCGTGCGGCGTGGATACGCTCGAGCCAGCTGTCCCGCGGGAAACGCTGGAAGTGGAGCGAGGCGGAGATGATCCAAATGCGCTTGCCGTCGATGAAGAGTGACTTGCCGTCGAAGGTGACCGCGGGCATGGAGGATGGCTCCCGTTGTCCCGGCGTCGAGTCGGAGTCTTCGGACGCCGGCGTTGGTGTTCGGGTTCGGAAAGGCCGAACCGGGCTCAGGATCGCGGACCCGGACGGTAGGTAGGCACTTTTCGGATCGCAACGGCTGTGTCGGCGGGCGGTAGACTCCGTCCCTTGCCTGCCCTCAAACCGGACCGAGCCGAGGAACACCCTAAATCATGCAAATACAACGACTTGAGTCTCACGGAACCCCTCAAACACTTCCCTGTCAGCCCCCGCACGCCCGTGCGCAGAGAAAGTTCGGAATCTCGGCAATTTCGGTGCCGGGGGTGGTGCTGGGCGGGCTTGTTGTTTGTGTTTTGATAGGAGGTTGCTCGGGTGGGATGGGCGAGGTGGACCGCGCGACTCAGGCCGTGATCGCCGAGCGGGTGGCGGCGCTGGGGGGCGGGGCGACCGCGCCGCGGCCGTTCGTCGGGGGTGAGGCGAGCGACCGGGGCGGCTGGTATGAGGAGCGGCCCGGGACGGTCAACCCGCCCGCGTCGGCGTTGGGGTTCGAGCCGGCGGCGGAGGCACGGAATGTGGCCGAGTTGCTGCGGGGTTATGCGCAGGGCACGATCGCGCCGGGGCCGGACGCGTTGACGCTCGGGCTGGAGGATGTGTTCCGGCTGGCCGTGACGACCAGCCGGGAGCACCGCCAGGCGGAGGAGGACTTCATCCTGACGACGATCGCGTTGCTGATCGAGCGTCACCGTTGGAGCCCGCGTCTGTTCAACGACACGACGGTGACGGTGTCCGGCGCGGGCGACGGGGGGACCTTTGATTCGGCGTTGAGCGTGATCAACGCGCTGCGTTTGACGCAGCGGCTTCCCTTCGGCGGCGAGGTGGAGGCGGCCTGGGTGGCGCGGGCGGCGCAAGAGTTGGTGAACAAGAGCACGAACGCGTATACCTCGTCGAGCGAGCTGGTCTTGAGCGCGAACATCCCTCTGTTGCGCGGTGCGGGGCGGGTCGCGCGTGAGGACCTGATCCAGGCGGAGCGCGAGACGGTGTATGCGGCGCGGACCTATGAGCGGTTCCGGCGGTCGCTGCTGGTGGATATCGCGGCCGACTATTTCGACCTGCTGCAGACCAAGGCAAGGATCGGGAACCAGCAGCGGCAGTTGGATTCGCAGATCCGTCGTCAGGAAGAGACGGCGGCCAAGGTCATGGCCGGTCGGCTCAACCCGTTCCAGAACGACATCGTGGCCAACGAGGTCAAACAGTCGCAGGCGCGGCTGGCCAACCTGCGCGAGCAATATGTGCTGCAGCTCGAGCGGTTCAAGGTGCGGCTGGGTCTGGATCCGCTGACCGAGATCGATCTCGGTGAGATCGGGCAGGGGCTGCGCGAGCCGCTCGTCACGCCTGAGCAGGCGGTCGAGTTGGCTTTGACGCTGCGGCTGGACCTGCAGAACCGGCGCGACCGGCTGATCGATGTCGAGCGGGCGGTGGCGAACGCACGCAACGGGCTGCTTCCCGATTTCGATGTCAGCGGGACGGTCACGGTGCCGACCGATCCGAACAGCGATCAGGACGGGCTGGAAATCGACGGGGAGTCGACCCGGTACTCGGTGGGCGCGACTTTCAGCCTGCCGCTGGACCGGCGGATCGAACGGCTGAGTCTGCGGCAGGCGCAGGTGCGGCTGGAGCGGGAGCGGCGTGCGTACGAGGAGTTCCGCGATGGGATTGTGATCGAGGCGCGGCAGGCGGTCCGTGCGATCGACCTGGCACGATTCCAGTTGCAGTTGGCCGAGACGCAGATCGAGATCAACCGGCGCGGTCTGGAGGACCTGTCGCTGCGGGATGACGCGGATCCGCAGGCGATCATCGACCGCCAGAACGCGTTGCTGGACGCCGAGAATGCACGGGACCAGGCGCTGACAGACCTGCGGAACGCGGTGCTGCGGTATCTGCTGACCACCGGTCAGATGCGCGTGAAGCCGGACGGGACCTTCGACGCACCGGAGGGCATGCTCCGCCCCACCACCGGGGATGATGATCTGGGCGAGGCGACGCCGTACCCCGAGCCGGACGGCGTGGGCGGACCTGTAGAGGAACCGTCTCCCGACGAGGATCTGGGCGTGGACGACGGGCGGCCGTGACTGGCCGGTCGATCAGACCGGGTAGACAAACTCGAGATGCGGGCGGACGGAGCCGTTGATCTCGAGCAGTTCGGCATGGCCGGTGGAACGCATGCCGCACTTCTCGGCGACGCGGATGCTGGCGGCGTTGTCCGGCTGGATCATGGCGGTGACGCGGTGCAGGCCGAGCCCGACCGGCAGGTCAGCGGTGGCGAAGTGCAGGAGCGCTTCGACACCCTCGGTGGCAAACCCGCGTCCGGCGAGTCGGTGGTCGACCCACCAGTTGGCTTCGCAGGTCCACTCCAGGCCCAGGTCGATCTTGATGAGGTTGAACAGGCCGACGAAGGTGCCATCTTCCAGGAAGGCGGCGCGACGCCAGGCCGTGCGGTTGTTGTCGCTCTCGATCGCGTTGGCGACCCAACGGTCGAAGAGGTCTCGGTCGGACTCTTTGATGCCGAGTGCGTCGGTCTGATTCAGCGGGATGGTGGGCAGCAGGGCGTCGCGGGAAGACTCGAGGGCGGTGAGGACGCGGTTGCGGTCGGCGGACGCGAGCGGTCGGAAGAGGAGCCGATCGGTCGTCAGTTCGACCGGCGGCAGGACCTCGATCGGCCGCGAGCGGGTGTCGTGATGAGGGAGGGTCATGACCCGTACAGCCGTCATGGTCGGGATCTCCGTCATTACCCCACCATCGGGGTTCCGGGAACATCGGCAGCGCCGGGGCGTGACTTGACGGATTCTGGGACCACCCGCGCAGACGGCGCAGGCGTCAGGGTTTGACGGGCCGAGAACCGGGGTCGGACGGGGAGAATGGGCGCGACTCGGGCGCGTCGCGATCGTTCGCACCGATCGCGCCGAGCGACGGGATAGTCCGGATAACGGGGCTCACTCGACCGTGACGGACTTGGCGAGGTTGCGGGGTTTGTCCACATCGTGCCCGCGGAGCACGGCCGCGTGGTAGGCGAGCAGCTGGAGCGGCACGACGGTCAGCATGGGGCTGAGGCACTCGGGCACATCGGGGACATAGAGGACATCCTCGGCGAAGCGGCGGATCTCTTCGTCGCCCTCGGTCGCGACGGCAATGACATGACCGCCGCGGGCGCGGACCTCGGCGATGTTGGACATGACCTTGTCGTACTGGTTGCCTTTATTGGCGATGAAGACGACGGGCATGCCCTCGTCGATGAGTGCGATGGGGCCGTGCTTCATCTCGGCCGCGGGCATGCCCTCGGCGTGGATGTAGGAGATTTCCTTGAGCTTGAGGGCGCCTTCGAGCGCGGTCGGGTAGTTGTAGCCGCGTCCCAGGAAGAGCCAGTTCTCGCGGTGGACATATTTCTCGGTGACCTTGCGGATCTGCTCGTCAAACCCGATGCAGCGTTCGATTTTCTCGGGGATCTGCGAGAGCTCGCCCATCAGCCGGGCGGATGCCTCGGGCGACATGAAGCGGCGACGGGCCATGAACAGGGCGATCATGGTCAGCACGGCGACCTGCCCGGTGAAGGCCTTGGTCGACGCAACGCCGATCTCCGGCCCGACGCGGCAGTACACACCGGCGTGAGTCTCACGGGAGATGGTCGAGCCGACAACATTGATCACGCCGAGCGCAAGGGCGCCCCGGTCCTTGGCTTCGTGCAGGGCCGCCAGCGTGTCGGCAGTCTCGCCGGACTGCGACACGGCGATGACGACGGTGCCCTCCTCGATGATCGGGTTGCGATAGCGGAACTCGCTGGCATACTCGACCTCGGCTGGGATCTTGGCGAGGTCTTCGAGCAGGTATTCGCCGATCATGGCCGCGTGGAGGGCGGTGCCCTGCGCGGTGAGGATGATGCGCTTGGACTTGACCAGTTGCGGAGCAAAGGCGTTGAGCCCGCCGAGCACGACGCGGCCTTCTTTTTCGTCCAGTCGGCCGCGCATGGTGGTGCGCAGCGCCTTGGGCTGCTCGTAGATCTCCTTGCGCATGTAGTGGTCGAACGCGCCCAGTTCGATCTGGTCGAGGTCGAGCTCGAGCTGCATGACCTTGGGGATCAGCTCGATGTCATCGATCGTCGAGGTGCGGAACCCGTCCCGGGTGATGCGGCACACCGAGTAGTCGTCGAGGGTCACGGCCTGAGCCGTGTGGGCGATGATGGCGCTGGCGTCGGACGCGACGACATACTCGCCGTTGCCGATGCCGACGAGCAGGGGCGAGCCCTTGCGGGCGCAGACCATCACGCCCGGCTCTTTCTCGCACATCACGGCGATGGCGTACGCGCCGGTCACCTCGCGGAGGGCGGCCTGGACGGACTTCTCGAGGTCGAGGCCGTGCTCCGGGTCGTACAGCTCGCCGATCAGGCAGGCGAGAACTTCCGTGTCGGTCTCGGAGCGGAAGGTGTGGCCCTTGTCTTCCAGAAGCCGGCGGATGGATGCGTAGTTCTCGATGATGCCGTTGTGGACAAGGCAGATGCCGTTCCGGTCGTCGCGGTGGGGGTGGGCGTTGGCCTCGGTCACCCCGCCGTGGGTGGCCCAGCGGGTGTGGGCGAGCCCCTGAGAGCCGGGCAGACCGCCCCGCTCCTGGATCTTCTGTTCGACATTGGCGACACGCCCGACGGCTCTGCAGATGTGCAGGGCGTTGTCGCCCAGCGTGGCGACACCGGCCGAGTCGTAGCCCCGATACTCGAGCCGCTTGAGCCCTTCGAGAAGCAGGGGCACGGCGGGCTTGTTTCCGAGGTAGGCGACGATGCCGCACATGGGGCGGACCCTCCGGGAAATCTGTCGTGGAGACGCGGTCGAGCGTCCATCCTAGATCGGCACGCCGCGACGGCGGGCCCGAGCCGGGAGGTCTACGCCCGCCCGCGAACCCGGGTTCGCGCCCGTTCAGACCCGCCAGCGGCCCCGGATCGGGGGCTATCGGCCCTGCCCTGCGCTCGTCAGACCGCGGACCGGTCGGCCCGGAAATCCTCAATGATCGACCGGAGTTCGACCGCCTTGTCGCTGAGCGTGTTCGCGTAGCGGCTGGTCTCCTCCGACACCTGGGCCTGCTGGCCGGCGGCGCTGGAAATGGTGCCGGTCCGCTGGCGGATCGCGTCGGAGAGGGCGCGGTTCTGGTCGAGCACCGAGGACACATCCTCGATCCGCTCGGCCGAGCGGCGGACCTCTGCGAAGATGCGCTCGATGGCGGCGGAGGTGCCCCGGCTGAGTTGCACGCCGGACTCGGCCAGCCCGGTGCCGCGGTCCATCAGGCCGACGGCGGTACGGGTGCCGGCCTGAATCTCGCGCACGGTCGCCGTGACCTGCTCGGTCGCCTGCTGGGTGCGTTCGGCGAGCTTGCGGACCTCGTCGGCGACGACGGCGAAGCCGCGTCCGTGCTCGCCGGCGCGGGCCGCCTCGATGGCGGCGTTGAGCGCGAGCAGGTTGGTCTGCTCGGCGATCTCGTCGATGACCTGGATGATCTGGCCGATCTCCTCGCTCCGGCGTCCCAGCTCGGTGACGCTGGCCGCGCCATCGGACACGGCGGCGCGGGTGGAATCCATGCTCTCGATCAGCCGGGCGAGCGTGTCGCGCCCTTCGACCGCCGCCTCGCGGGCGTGGGAGGATGCTTCCGCGGCATGCCGGGCGGCTTCCGCGGCTTCACTGGCCTGCGATGCCATCGATTCGGTCGACTCGGAGATGTCGCTCACCTGCTCCGCCTGCTCGGCGAGCGACGCGGTCATTTCGGTCGAAGCAGCGGCGAGGTCGTTGCCCACGCTAGAGACTTCCCGGGCCGCCTCATCGAAGCGGTTGACAATGCCCGTGACGGTCTCGCAGAAAGCGTCGAAGGCCTCGACCAACGAACCGAGCTCGGTCGAATCCCGCCAGCCGATGCGCCGGTCCTCCAGGCGCCCGTGGCCGGCCGCGATCTCTCGGACACGGCGCGAGATCATGTTGATCCGCCCGGCGAGCCGGTTGGCGAGGAATAGTCCAAGCGTGCCGGAAACCGCCAGCGCGATGATCGTCGCCAGCAGCGAGACGCGCGAGAACGACGCCAAGCTCGCCGAAGCTTCGGACGCGGCCTGATCGATCGACTCGTCACGGACCCCCGCGAACACCTCGAACTGCTCGTCCAGCGCCGCCACCTTGGCCGGGACCTCGTTCTCCAAGATGGCTTGCGCTTCTTCATTCGCGAGCATCGTGTTGCGGGACAGGTAGTCCCACACCGGAGCCAGCACGCTTACCAGATCGTCACCGGTGCTGCGGAGCTTCGGCAACAGCTGGGACGAGCGTTCAGAGAGATCCATCCCAGCCAGCGAATCGAAGTTCTCCGCCAGGCTCTGGGAAGCCGCACGCGCCCGCTCGAGCTTACGCCCGCGGGAGTCGGGGTCGTAGTCCAGCAACGCCTCCTGCGTGACCATCAGCATCTGCCGGGCGGCCAGCTCGATCTCGTAGGAGAGTACCACGCCGGGGATATTGGTCTCGACCAGCGAACCGACGCGTTCGTCCACCGCCCGCAACGAGGTGGCTCCGATCACCTGCACGATCACCAACGCCGCCAGCGGGGCCGCCAAGACGAGAAGGATGCGGGCGCGGATGCCGCGGAACCAGGTAGCGATGCCGAGCATTGGATACTCCAAATGTGGCCAACAGGACGCGAAAGCCACCGCGCCGGCAGTTGGCCAGCGCGGCAATGGGATTGAGTCAGAGCTTCTCGACGATCACCAGCGCGACAGCGACCCCGATGAACTTCTCGCCGTCGAAGAGCGGGATGCTCACTTGGATTCCGGTCTGGCCGACCGTGTCGTCACGCTTGGGCTCCGCATAGAACGGCGACTTGCGGTCAGGGGCGTCGGCGGGCCTGTTCGCGACGGCGGTGAACTTCTCCTCGTCGCCCTGGAACCAGTCGCTGGTCAGCGCGGTCTGGCAGACATTGCCTCCCTTGGCGTCGGTCACGAAGAACTCGGCGATCCGACCAGCCGAGGCTTCCTGGAACTTCTTGAGTGCCTTGGATGCCGCGGTGTCGGTGTGCAGGGCGCGAAAGGCCTTGTCCTTGCGAGCGGACCAGAGGTACTCGCCGTAGTTGTACGAGGTCTTGTTCGCCTCGGCGTCGGTGGGCGACCAGGCCTTCCAGTCGTCGGAGTAGCCCGACCAATCGGCGCGTGCGGCGTTTGCGGCATTCAGCTCGCTGGTCAGCTCATCGAGCGACGCGAGATAGGGCACCACCTGGGTGGTGACTTACTCCTGAACGGGGGCGGGGGTCTCGCCGAGCGAGCCGGCGAACACGATGGCGAGAGTGGTCAGCGGGAGCATGGGAACATCTCCTTGGTGGGTGACAGAGTGGACACCCCTCGTTCGGCCCTTGGACAGGTCCACTTCCTTTGATTCGTGGCAGTCCTTAAGGATGCGATACGAAAGCGCGTGCTGCGTCGACCTCCCCCCTTCTTCTGGGTGGAAGAGTGCCCCACTAACAGGACCCGCACATCCAAAGCTGAGTCAGAAGCACCGGACTCAAACTTCCCCCGCGTGCCGGCTCGGCGTGGATCTTGGCAGGGGACGGACTATGCTCTTGGGATTTGCGCCGGTCCGGACGGGCCCGATTCCGGCGCGGTCGGCAAACCGACCCGGGGATCGGGCGGAAAGGGCGACGACATGCCGAAGCGCGACGACATCCGCACGATCCTGCTGATCGGGTCCGGTCCCATCGTCATCGGGCAGGGCTGCGAGTTCGATTACTCGGGCACCCAGGCGTGCAAGTCGTTGCGGGACGAGGGTTTCCGCGTCGTGCTGGTCAACAGCAACCCCGCCACCATCATGACCGACCCAGCCTTCGCTGACCGGACCTACATCGAGCCGATCACCCCGGAGACCGTTCGCAAGATCATCGAGAAGGAAAAGGCCCTCGGCACCCCGATCGACGCCGTGCTTCCCACCCTCGGCGGGCAGACGGCTCTGAACTGTGCCTGCGAACTCTGGGACTCGGGCGTGTTCCAGGAGCACGGCATCGAGATGATCGGGGCCGACCGGGCTGTCATCCATCGAGCCGAGGACCGCAAGCTCTTCAGCGATGTTTGCGCCAGGGTGGGGCTCAAGACCCCTGAGAGCCGCACCGTCCGAACCCTCCAGGAGGCCGATGCCTTCCTCGAGATCATCGGGCTGCCAGCCATCATCCGTCCCGCGTTCACCCTGGGCGGATGGGGTGGCGGCATCGCCTACAACCGCGCCGAGTTCGAGGAACTGGTCACCCGCGGGCTGCGCGCCAGCATGATCGGGCAGATCCAGGTCGATAAGAGCCTGATCGGCTGGAAGGAGTACGAGCTCGAGGTCGTCCGCGACAAGAAGGACAACTGCGTCATCGTCTGCGGCATCGAGAACATCGACGCCATGGGCGTGCACACCGGCGACTCGATCACCGTCGCCCCGATCCTCACGCTGACCGACAAGGAATACCAAGCCCTCCGCGACGCGGCCATCGCCATCATGCGCGAGGTCGGCGTCGAGACCGGCGGATCGAATGTGCAGTTCGCCGTCAACCCGAACCCCGTCGCCCGGGAAGACGGCACCAAACCCTTCGAGTTCGTGGTCGTCGAGATGAACCCCCGGGTCAGTCGCTCGTCCGCGCTAGCGTCCAAGGCGACGGGCTTCCCGATCGCCAAGATCGCCGCCAAACTGGCCGTAGGCTACACCCTCGACGAACTCCGCAACGACATCACGGGCACGACCAGCGCCTGCTTCGAGCCATCGATCGACTATGTCGTGACAAAGATGCCGCGGTGGACCTTCGAGAAGTTCCCGGAAGCCGACGAGACACTGACCACCCAGATGAAGTCCGTCGGCGAGGCCATGGCCATCGGGCGCACCTTCAAGGAGTCGTTCCAGAAGGTCATCCGCTCGATGGAGGTCAAACGCTTCGGCTTCGGGCTCGACCGCAACGACCTGTGGCTCGAGCACGGGCGCAGCGAGGACGGGCGCGCCGCCGACGGCCAGCCGATCGAGTGGCCGATCGACGAGGACAAGCTGACCCGCAAGCTCAGCGTGCCCAGCCAGGGCCGCATGTACTACATCCGCTACGCGCTCAAGATGGGCTGGTCGATCGAGCGCATCTGCGAACTGACCCGCATCGACAAGTTCTTCATCGCCCAGCTCGCCGAGCTCGTCGAGTTCGAGGACCAACTCCTCGCGGCCGGCTCGCTCGATGATGTCGATGCCGGGCTGATGCTCCGCGCCAAGCGCCTGGGCTACTCCGACGCGCAGCTCGCCAATGTGTTCCTCGGCTCGATCTCCCCCACCACCATCCTCAAGGTCCGCGAGCGGCGCAAGGCGCTCGGCGTTGATGCCGTCTTCAAGCTCGTCGATACCTGCGCCGGCGAGTTCGAGGCCGTCACCCCCTACTACTACTCCACCTACCAGCCCGGTCACCGCAAAATGAACGCGGACGGCACGATGACCACCATCCCCGCCGAGGACGAGCTGGCGGTGCGCCTGCAGAAGGACGCCGGCCAGGGGCGTTTCGTCGTGATCCTCGGCGGCGGGCCCAACCGCATCGGCCAGGGCATCGAGTTCGACTATTGCTGCGTCCACGCCGCCATGACCGCCCGCGATATGGGCTTCCGCAGCGTGATGATCAACTCCAACCCCGAGACGGTCTCGACCGACTACGACACCAGCGACCTGCTGTTTTTCGAGCCGCTGACGCTCGAGGATGTGCTGAATGTTGTCGAGAAGCTCGGCGCCTCACCGCGGGCGCTGCCGGAGGGCATCACCGCGGCGCAGGGGGTCGAGATCTCCGCGGGCGAGAAAGCAGAGATTCTCGCCGCCCTCAAGGCCGCGGGATACGACCGCGGCGAGGTCCTGGTCCGAATGTCCGGCGCGTCGGAGGACGAAACCTGGGTCGTCGGCGCGCCCGACGGGAAGGTGCTCGTCGTCCCCACCGACGGCTCGGGCGGCGCAACACACGACCGCGAGCTGGCCGGGCACCTGGCACGCCACAACCCGGCCGTGAAGCGTTGGAGCGAGAGCGGCCCCGTCCGCGGATTGGTGGTCCAGTTCGGCGGACAGACGCCGCTGAATCTGGCGCACGGGTTGGATCTCGCCGGGGTCCCGCTGCTCGGCACACCGCTGGACGCCATCGACCGCGCTGAGGACCGCGACCGGTTCGACCAGCTCCTGACCAAGCTCGACCTCCGCCGCCCCGGCTCCGGCATCGCCCGCTCGGTCGAGGAGGCAGTCGCCATCGCCGAACGCATCGGGTATCCCGTGCTCGTCCGCCCGTCCTATGTCCTCGGCGGGCGCGGCATGGAGATCTGCGCCGACGAAGCGGCTCTGAAGCACTACATGACGACCGCCGTCGATGTCTCCGGACTCGACGACGCGCCGGTCCTCATCGACCAGTTCCTCGACGCCGCCACCGAGCTGGATGTCGATGTCGTCGCCGACTTCGGCGCCCACCACCGACCGGGCGACGAGCCGAAGGCCCTCGTGTGCGCCGTGATGGAGCACATCGAGCAGGCCGGCGTGCACTCCGGCGACTCGACCTGCATGATCCCCTACGAGACGCTCCGCCCAGCCACGGTGCGCGAGGTCCGCCAGACCGCCCGCCGCCTCGCCGCGGAACTGGGCGTGTGCGGGCTGATGAATGTGCAGATGGCCGTGAAGGACGACGAGGTCTACATCATCGAGGTCAATCCCCGCGCCTCGCGCACGGTGCCCTATGTCGGCAAGGCCAAGGGCGTCGCCTGGGCCAGCGTCGCCGCCCGGGCCATGCTCGGCGAGTCGCTCAACGACCAGGGAGTCACCGAACTGCCCGATGTGGGCTACTGCGCCGTCAAAGCGCCGGTGTTCCCGTTCCAGAAGTTCCCGGGCGTTGACTTTGTCCTCGGGCCGGAGATGCGCTCCACCGGCGAGGTCATGGGCGTCGATGTCGCCCGCCCCATCGCCTACATGAAGGCTCTGCTCGGCGCTGGCACCCGCCTGCCCACCTCGGGCGGCGTGTTTCTGTCCGTCCGCGAGCAGGACAAGAAGTCCATGGTCCCCGTCGCACGCTCGCTCATGGCCATGGGCTTCACCGTCCACACCACCTCCGGCACCGCCCGAGTGCTCGAACTCCACGGGCTGCGCCCCAAGGTCATCGAGAAGATCCAGGCCGGCGCCCGCCCCAATGTCATCGACCTGATGCAGAACGGCGAGATCCAGATGGTCATCAACACGCCTACCAAGACCGGCTGGAGGACCGACGAGGGCCGTATCCGCGCGACTGCCGTGCGTCTGGGCATCCCGATGATCACAACCGCCACCGCAGCCCAGCAGGTCGTCCATGCCATCGAAGCCCTCAAGGCCGGCGACTGGGGTGTCAGCGCCCTGCAGGATCTCGGTGCGCTCGCCAAGGCGAACGCGTGATCATCGCCCACGCCTGAACCGAATCGACGCGAAGGTTTGACGCATCGTTTATCCGGCGTCTTCGAGCGGACGGATATCTTTCCGCGTCATTCTGGGGTCCAGCACTCTGAACGGTTAGCTCCCTTCTCTCGCCCGGGCTTTCCTCCCACTCCGGGCGGTACACACCGCCGGGCGGTTCCGGACACGGAATCGCCCGGTGTTTCTGCTGAACATCAGCCGGAGCGACCGGGGCGTTTCCGTTCGGGGGCGGCATTCAGCCTGGTCGCGGTGAAGGTCGTGCCGGTCGTGTGCTTGTCCCATGTGTGCGCCGGGCCTTTGCGGGACTCGTAGTAGTCCCACAGTTCGAACCAGTAGCTGCGGAAACGGTGCCGACCGAACGGGTCGTAGTGAGCGTGCAACGCCCTGGTCAGCTCGGCATCGCTCCCGTCCATACCCAGGACCGTCCGCGCGTGCCGGAAGGACTCGGTATCGATGGCCAGCCGCGAGTATCGCCCGAGCAGCTGCATGATGTTGCCGGCCGCGTACGGGCCGATACCCGGCAGGGACTTGAGAAACTTGAACACGGCCTCGTCGTCGGTCGCGGGGTCGGCCAGCCACGACTCGTCGATCTCGCCCCTGACGAAGAGCTTCGCCAACTCGACCATACGGGCGTCGCGATAGCCGACGCGGCATCTAGCCCTCAGGGTCTCCGGCTTGGCACGCGCGAGCTTGCGAGCCGTCGGGAACGCCCGCGGGCCGGACGGGCACGGGCGGCCCATCACCTCGCAGAGCCGACGATTCATGGTGATCGTGCTGGGCCACGCGACATTGCAGCTTGTCACCGTCTTGATGACATCCTCGAACAGGGTGGGCGAGCGGAACAGCCGCCCACGCCCGGACTTCTTCCACCGCGGATCGACGGAGTGGAACTCGGCCACTTCGGACGCGCTCACATCCAGCGCGAGCATGCGGGTGATCTGCGACCGGGCCTCGGCCTGTTCCCGCCGATCAAGGGAGCGATCGAACCGCGCACGCAGCGTCCCACCGGGCTGTTGGACAATCACGACGCCGGCAGCGCCGCCCTCCAGATCCAGCACCCGGGCCAGCGTCGCACTGTCCGGGTCCCAGTGGTTCGGCTCGAGCAGGAAATACCCGTAGGAGCAGACATCCCGCGCCAGATCGAAGTCATCGGGCGGCGTGATGGTCAGCGTTGTGGGCAAGGCTCAGACCGACAGCAACTCTTGAAAGGTGAACGCGCACACGGCGAGGTTCGTGCAGATCCGATCGGCGGCGCGGTCGAACATCTCGGCGTGCTCGGCGAGCTGGGCGTCGAGTTGTGCCCGGCTCAGACCGGCCCGGTCCGCCAGTTCCTGCGAGCGGTCGAACATCTCCGACACCATCGGGATATCGCACTCGAAATGGAACTGGAAGCCGTAGGTCCGCAGCCCGACTTTGTAGGCCTGGACCTTGGACTTGTCGGACGAGGCGAGCACCGTGGCGCCCGGCGCGGGCGTGACGGCGTGGTACGCGTGCGAGTGCAGCATCGGGCACGACCAGGGCACGCCCGCGAGAATGGTCTCTGTTTGGCCGGGCACGCTCAGCCGGATCGGGGTCATGCCGACCTCGGGCTCTGGCATGCGGTCCACCTTGCCGCCCAGCGCCACGGTGATCTGCTGGGAGCCCAGGCACACGCCGACAACCGGACGCTCGGCGGCGTGCATCGCCCGGATCAGAGCCTGCTCGCGGGCGAGGAACGCGTGGTTCTCATCGACATTCTGGTGCCCGCCGAGGATGACCAGCCCGTGAAGGTCGTCGATGTCGGAGGGGACCTGATCGGGGTCGAGGTCGGGGCGTCGGACATCGAGCCGGAAGCCGTGGTCGCGGAGGGTGCGGCCGAGCCGGCCGGCGTGGGCGTGCGGGTTGTGCTGGAGGACGACGATTCTGGCCATGGCGGATCGTAGAACCGGATCGGGGAGCGGGCGGTAGGATGGCCCGTCGCCGGGCGGCGAGCCTGGCGTGGAACGGCCCGCCCAGGGCCAGTGAAACGGAGGTCCGGATGCGTTGGATGGTCGTGTTGGTGCTCGGTTGGCTCGCGGCGTTCCCGGCGGCCGGGCAGGATGAACCGGCGGCGGATGTCCGTCAGTCGGTCGTGAAGATCTACGCGACCTACCGCGGCCCGGACTTCGAGGCGCCGTGGTCCAAGCTGCCGCCCGAGGAATATACCGGAACCGGGTTCGTGATCTCGGGCAACCGGATCCTGACCAACGCCCATGTGGTCGAGTATTCCAGCCAGATTTTCGTGCAGCCGCCGCAGAGCGCCGACCGGCTCCGGGCCGATCTTGTCGCGATCGCCCGCGGCATCGACCTGGCGGTACTCAAGATCCGGCGGGACAACGAGCGGGAGTCGTTTCACGGAACGCACCCCGAGCTGCGGCTCAGGTCCGAGCTGCCCCGGATCGGCGGGACGGTGCAGGCGTACGGCTATCCGCTGGGGGGCGAGCAGCTCTCGATCACGGAGGGCGTGGTCAGCCGCATCGAGTATGCGGATTACTACTTCGATACCTATGGGCTGCGGATCCAGGTGGATGCCGCGCTGAATCCGGGCAACTCCGGCGGGCCGGTGGTGATGGACGGGGAGGTGATCGGGGTGACCTTCTCGGGGATCGACCAAGCGGAGAACATCGGGTATGTGATTCCTGCGGAGGAAGTCCGCGTGTTCCTCGATGACATCGCGGACGGGTCGTATGACGGGCGGGTGAAGTTGTTCGCCGAGGGGTTCCAGACGGCCGAGAACGAGGCGGTGCGGGCGTGGCTGGGGCTGAGCGACGATCAGACCGGTCTGATCTACACGGGTGACGACGAGGACCTGCCCCTGAAGCGGTGGGACCTGATCGATTCGATCGGAGGCGTGGACATCGACAACGCGGGGCTTGTGACGATCGGCGACGGGGTGCGGGTGTCGTGGGCGTATCTGATCCCGCAGACAGCGACCGACGGGACGATCAAGGTGACGGTGGTCCGCAAGGGTGAGCCGGTGGAACTGACGCTGCCGGTGGCGACCTCGCGGGACGATCTGATGTTGTACCTGGGAAACGACTATCCGGAGTACTTCGTGCTCGGACCGATGGTTTTCAGCCCCGTCGCGCGGGATCACCTGTTCGAGTTTTATGCGGCTTATCTTGCGATGCTGCGGTCTCCGATCGCGTTGCGTGCTGAAGATGAGAAGGCGTTCGAGGGTGAGGAGCTGGTGGTGGTGGCGAGCGATTTCCTGCCGCACCCGATCACCAAGGGGTATGCCATCGCGTACCGGCCCACGGTGAAATCGGTGAACGGGGAGAGGGTCAAGAACCTGTCGCACATGCTGGAGATCATCAAGGCCAGCGATGATGAGTTCCTTGTGTTCGAGTTCTATGACAAGGATCAGGAGACGCTGGTGTTCGATCGTGAAGAGATGCTGGAAGTGACCGAGGAGATCCTTGAGGACAACTCGATCCGGCGTCAGGGGTCGGATCGGTTCATGGCGGTGTGGGAGGATTGATCGCCCGTGCATCTCGGGAGCGTGATGACGCGGGGACTCTTCGGGGCCCCCGCTTTGCTTTGGTGCTGGGCTTGGTCATGGGAGGGCGGCGGACTTCATGCAGATGGTGGCGTCGTGCCCGCCGAGGTAGTCGTGGCGGAAGGTGACCAGCGGTGTGCGGTCGAGTGCCCAGTGGACCATGTTGACCGGGTCGAAGCGGACCGCCGGTGGGTTGGCGGGGGTGCGGGCGCGGTCGTGGCGATCGGAGAGGAAGTTGAACACGAGCGCGCCGTTCTCGCGTCGTGCGACGGCTTTCCAGAAGCGGTCGAGGATGGACTGGGCCTCGTGCTCGAGCAGGGTGTTGAGCGAGCCGCAGAAGATGATGGTGTCGGCGCCCGCGTCGCGGACGAGTTGCTCGGCGAGGTCGGTTTCGCGGACGAAGTCGTGGTCGAGGAAAACGGCGGTGTCGATTCCGGCGGCGCGGATCTGCTCGCGGGCGTGATCCAGCGTCTTGGGGACGGCGTCGATGCCGATGTAACGGGCGGGGGCGTGGTTGCAATCGTGGAGGTGGCGGAGGAGGTCGGCGTTTCCGCAACCGATGTCGGCCACGGTGCGTCCGGTGGTGTCGAGGAGCTTGGAGATGACGCGGAAGCGGATCTTCTGTGCCTTTGGGGATTGCCAGAGGAGCGCGTCGAAGCCCGGGCCGAACTTGTCCGCGGCGCGGAGGTAGGGGTCGAGATAGGGGCGGCTGTCCTTGGGCACGGTCAGTTCGCGACGCGGAGCATGGATGCGTAATCCGCGAAACGGGTGTGGACATCGGCGGGGGTCAGTGCCTTGAGCCGGTCGAGGGAGAAGGACTCGACATTGAACGAGGCGATGATGGTGCCGTGGGCGAGGGCGTCGCGGATGGAGTCGAAGGAGCCGGGGTCGGCGGCGCCCTGGGCGGCGATGCGGCCCATCATGCCGCCGGCGAAGGAGTCTCCCGCGCCGGTGGGGTCGATGACCTTCTCGGTGGGGTAGGCGGGCAGGGCGGAAAGCCCGTCACGGTGGACGAGGATGCAGCCGTGCTCGCCCTTTTTGATGACGACGAAGCGGGGGCCGAGGTCGAGCAGGTGCCGCCCGGCGGTGACGGGGTTGCGGTGGCCGGTGAAGAGTTCTGCTTCGTCGAAGTTGAGCACAAGCCCGTCGACGCGCTTGAGCAGATTGGTCAGGTCGTCCTTGGCGATGTTGATCCAGAGGTCCATCGTGTCAGCGACGGTGAGTTTCGGGCTGTTGATCTGGCTGAGCAGGTCGCCTTGGACGGCGGGGTGGGAGTTGGCGAGGAAGACGATCTCGGAGGACTTGAAGGCCGCCGGGATGGTCGGCGGGGCTTCCTCGAGGACGCCGAGTTCGGTGAAGAGGGTCTCGCGGCGGTCCATGTCGTCGAGGTACTTGCCGCCCCAGCGGAAGGTCCTGGAGCCCTGGCGGATTTCGAGCCCGGCGGTGTCGACGCCCTTGAATGACTTGATGGTGTCGAGGAACTCGGGGGGGAAGTCGTCGCCGACGACGGCGACGAGGCGGGGGTTGGTGTAGAAGGAGGCCGCGGCGGCGAAGTAGACGCAGGAGCCGCCGAGGAGGTGCTCGCGCCGCCCGTTGCCGGGGGTTTCGACGGTGTCGATGCCGATGGTGCCGGTGCAGATGAGGTTCATGGGGCGATGGTAGGGTTTGGACTTAGGGCGGGTTCGGGGGTGAGTTTGATCTGGGGCGCCCATTCGAGCCAGTCGTTGTCCGGGGTGTCGGCGAGGTCGAAGACGGTGGCGTCGGTCGGTGGTGCGCCGGGGCGTTTGGGGGTGGCGAAGGCGATGGCGGCGTGAATGACGCTGGAGAGCGAGTCGGCGCGGACGGTCAGGCCGGAGAAGAGGCCGAAGTCGACGCCGACACCGCCGGCGCGCCAGAAGCGGGAGTTGTCGCGGACGAGGGGGGCGAAGCGTGGCTGGATGTCTGCGGTGATGATGATGCCGGTGGCGTCCGGGGCGAGATCGGCCGAGCGGACGGCGCCGACGGGTATGTCGCGGTAGAGGACGGGCGAGCCGGGTGCGAGCCCGCCGAGGCGCGGGGCGCGGAGGGTGACACGGATGGATCCGTCCGCGGGCGGGGCGATCGCGGGGGGCGCGTCGAGCCCTTCGAAGCGGGAGGCGCGGGGCGCGCCGGGCGGGGCCGGGCGGACGGCGATGTATTGCGGGCCGAGCAGGGTTTCGAGCCCGGCGATGCGCTCGAGGCTGATCTCTGGGCGGACGATCCAGAAGGCCGAGCCTTCGCCAGCGATGGCGGCGGCGTGGGGGGCGAGTTCGGCGGTCGCGAGGACGCCGGTCATGTCGTCGGTGAGCCGGACATCGCGGACGACGCCGACGCTCAGGCCGCGGTGGACGATCTCGGAGCCTGGCTCGATACCGCCAGCGTCGGCGAAGCGGATGGTGATGGTCGGGCCGCGTTCGCGGGCGAGGTGGGCGAAGAGGAGCCCGGCGACGAGCAGCAGCGCGCCAATGGGGATGAGCCAGGTGACGCTGAAGCGGCGCGGGCGGACGACCGCGAGGGGGATGGCGTCGCCGGTGTCCGGTGGCGGGGTCGGCTGGGTGGTCGGTTGGTCGGTCATGCGGGCTCGGTCTCCCAGATGGCGTGGGGATCGAAGGCGGCGGAGGCAAGGAGGCTGAGGATGACGACGATGCCGAAAGCGACGACGCCCGGGCCGGGGGTGACCTCGACGAGGTCGCCGAGTTTGACGGCCGCGACGACAACGGCGACGAGGAGGACATCGACCATGCCCCATCGCCCGATGAACTCGACCATGCGGTAGGTGCGGGCGCGGTGGCGGGCTTCGAGCCCGCGGCGGCCGGCGCAGAGGAGGAAGAGGGCGACGAGTTTGGCGATGGGGGCGACGATGGAGAAGAGCAGGACGATGCCGCCGACGAAGAGATGGCCCTCGGCGAGCAGACCGATCATGCCGGACCAGATGGAGGCGTCGCTGGCGTGCCCGAGGCGTTCGATGCGCATGACGGGCAGGGCGAGGGCGAGGGGGTAGACGATCAGGGCGGCCGAGGCGAGGGCGGCGGTGCGGGCGGTGGCGCGGGGGTGTCCGGCGTGGCGGATGACGGCGTCGCAGCGGACGCAGCGGGCGACCGAGCGTGGCGGGACGGGGGGCAGGCGGTGGACCCGGCCGCAGCAGTGGCAGGCGCCGAGGGGCAGCATCGCGGGGTGTGGTTGGGAATGGGTCATGGGCTCGTTCGCGGGTCCTGGGGTTGGCTGGACCAGCGTACCGCGGGCGGCGTGGTTGCCAAGGCGCGGCGGGCGCATGACATCAAAACGGCGCACAAACCGTGTCGATGCAGGGCAGATTTCTCGATTACTCGACCGCGTTCAGGACTTCGCAGCTTCCTTCGCCCACGAGTCCTTGAGGGTGACGGAGCGGTTGAGGATCGGGTTGTCCGGCGTGGAGGCCTTGTCGAAGCAGAAGTAGCCGAGGCGCTCGAGCTGAAAGCGGCGGATGCCGTCGGGCCAGGCGGGCTCGTCGGGGGTGGGTTTGAGGATGGAGCGTTCGAGCTTGCAGCCGGTGAGGGTCTTGAGCGAGTCGGGGTTGAGGTCGTCGAGGATCTCGCCGGTGCGTTTTCCGGGGCGTGGCTCGGTGAAGAGGCGGTCGAAGAGGCGGACGGTGGCGTCGATACAGTCGGCGGCGGACACCCAGTGCAGGGTTCCCTTGACCTTGCGGACATTTCCGTCGGCGTCGGGGGGCGGGGCGTCGCCGCCGCGTGTTTGAGGGTCGTAGGTGCAGCGGATTTCGGTGACGCGGCCGTCGGCGTCGGTGTCGAAGTCGGTGCAGGTGACCCAGTAGGCGTAGCGGAGGCGGACCTCGCGGCCCGGGCCGAGGCGGAAGAACTTCTTGGGCGGGTCGATCATGAAGTCGTCGCGCTCGATCCAGAGTTCGCGGCCGAACTTGACCGGGCGTGTGCCGGCGGATTCGTCTTCGGGGTTGTTGATGGCGGGGAGTTCTTCGAGACGGCTTGGATCGCCGTGGTCACCCCAGTTTGTGATGACGAGCTTGACGGGGTCAAGGACGCCCATGCGTCGGGGGGCGCGGGTGTTGAGGTCGTCGCGGAGGGCGTTCTCGAGCTTGGTGAAGTCGGTCAGTGCGTTGTACTTGGTGATGCCGGCTTCGATGACGGCGTTTCGGATGGCTTCGCGGGTGTATCCGCGTCGGCGGAGCCCGGCGACGGTGATCATGCGGGGGTCGTCCCAGCCTTCGACATGTTTCTCGTCCACCAGCAGCTTGAGGAAGCGCTTGGACATCGTCGTGTATTCGAGGTTGTAGCGGCTGAACTCGATCTGCTGGGAATGGTGGATCTTCTCGCCGAACTTCGAGCCGGGGCCGCGATCCTGGTTGATGGCGTTGATGAACCAGTCGTAGAGGGGGCGGTGGTTTTCGAACTCGAGGGTGCAGAGCGAGTGGGTGATGCCCTCGATGGAGTCTTCGAGCCCGTGGGCCCAGTCGTACATGGGATAGATGTGCCAGGTGCTGCCGGTGCGGTGGTGCGGCTTGTTGATGACGCGGTACATGACCGGGTCGCGGAGGTTCATGTTGGGGCTGGCCATGTCGATCTTGGCGCGGAGGACCGCGCCGCCGTCGGGGAAGCCTCCGGACTTCATTTTTTCGAACTGAGCGAGGGACTCTTCGATGGGACGGTCGCGGTAAGGCGAGGGTGTGCCGGGTTCGGTCAGGCTGCCGCGCTGCTCGCGGATTTTGTCGTGGGGCTGCTCGTCGACATAGGCGAGGCCTTTCTGGATGAGTTCGACGGCCCACTCGTACATCTGGGGGAAGTAGTCTGACGCGAAGCGAACGGGGCCGTGCCATTCGCCGCCGAGCCATTCGACATCGGCGCAGATCGAATCGACGAACTCCTGTTCTTCTTTGGCGGGGTTGGTGTCGTCGAAGCGGAGGTAAAAGCGGCCGCCGAACTCTTTGGCGAGGCCGGAGTTGAGGCAGACGGACTTGGCGTGCCCGATGTGGAGGTAGCCGTTGGGTTCCGGGGGGAAGCGGGTGGTGACGACGGTGCGGTCGCCCGGGGTTCCCCACTTTCCGGACGCGATGTCGGCGTCGATGATCTGCTGGATGAAGTGGCGCGCGGGCGCGGGGTCGGTCATCGGGGTCCTCCGGAGGAACGATCCTAGCGGTGTTGGGGCGGTTGTCGGGGGGTTTGGGGAGCCGCGGGGCGGGTGCAAAGGGTGAGGGCCTTGAGGGTGCGGATGGCGATGGCGGGCGTGTCGGGTGATGAGGCCGCGGGCGGGGTTCGTTGGGTGATGGGGCTCGGGCTGCAGGGGCGGTGTTCACGCCGGAGATGAGAGCGTGACTGGCACGGGTTTGGCCCGCATACGCCCGCCGTCCGCTCGCTTGGTCTCACGGCTATCTGAGGGCGGGTTGATCGATGGTCGGATAGTCGGTGTAGCCCCGCGCGCCGCCGCCGTAGAAGGTGTCGGAGTTCCATTCGTTGTACGGGCCGTCGCGGCGGATGCGTTCGGTCAGGTCGGGGTTGCTGATCCAGAGTTTGCCGAAGGCGACAGCGTCGGCCCAGCCGGAGGCGATGGCCTGCTCGGCCTGATCGGGCGTGTAGTCGCCGTTGGCGACATAGGCGTGCCCGCCGGCGGACTTGAAGGCGTCGGCGATGGCGGGGATGACGGTCTTCAAACGCGGGTCGATCTTGGAGCGGTCCCAGGTCTCGACGGCGTGCAGATAGGCAAGTCCGAGTTTGCCGAGCACGGCGGCGAGCGCGGTGAAGGTGGATTTGGGGTCCGAATCGATGGCGTCGTGGTGCTCGCTGAGGGGGGAGATGCGGTAGCCGACACGACCCGCGCCGACCGCATCGACGACGGAATGCGCGACGAGCAGCGGGAAGCGGAGCCGGTTCTCGGTGGAGCCGCCCCAGGGCGGGTCCATCTTGTTCATGCCGTCGCGTGTGAACTGATCGAGGAGATAGGTATTGGCGCCGTGGATCTCGACGCCGTCGAAGCCGGCGCGGATGGCACGCGAGGCGGCGTTCGCGAAGTCCTCGGCGATGGCGGGAAGCTCGGCGGGATCGAGCTTCCGGGGCGGGGTGTTAGGGTGGCGCTCGTAGGTGTCGTCGATGTAGGTCTTGGATTGGCTGGTGGCGTCGGTCGGGCTGACCGGGGGCTGGTTGTCGGGCTGGAGGGCGTGGTGGGACACGCGGCCGACATGCCAAAGCTGGAGAACGATTTTCCCGCCGCGGGCGTGGACGGCGTCGGTGACCTGCTTCCAGCCGGCTTCCTGGGCGTCGGTGTGGATGCCGGGAGTGGCGTAGTAGCCGTGGCCCTGGGGGGAGACGGGGGTGGCTTCGGCGATGATGATGCCCGCGCCGGTCCTGGGGTCGGCCCGCTGTGCGTAGTACTCGGCCATCAGGGCGTTTGGGATGTTGCCCGGCATGGTGGCGCGGCTGCGGGTGAGCGGGGCCATCCAGACGCGGTTGGGGGCGGTGAGTTCGGCGGCAGTGATGGGGCTGAGAAGGTGATCGTGGGTCATCGCGGCTCCCGGGCGTTCCTGCCGAGGAAGAATACCTGTTGAAACAGAATATTCCCTCGCACGGTTTGCCGGGACGCATTGCGTCGGACGGAGGGTCAGGCCGGCTCGGGCGTCTGGGACTCGGCGTGCTCGATGCAGCGGTCGATGCGGGCGAGCACGCTGGGTTTGCCGAGGATGGCCAGGGTCTGGCCGAGTGGCGGGGAGACGCTGGTGCCGGTCACGGCGACGCGGAGCGGCTGGGCGATCTTGCCCATCCCCAAACCGGTGGTCTCGGCATGTGATGAGATGGCGGCCTCGATGGCTTCGGGCGTGAAAGGCTCGATGGACTCGACGGTGGGGCGCAGGTCGCGGAGGGTCTCGAGACCCTTGCGGTCGCCCTTGATGAGTACCTTGTGTATGGCCTTGCCGTCGAACTCGACCGCGTCGTCGGCTGTGAGGGCGAAGCCGACGATGGAACGCCCGTCGCGGAGCGTCTTGCAGCGGGGCTTGACGGCCGGGGCGAGGAGCTTCATGTCCGCCAGTGAGAATCGAGCGACGAGATCGGGGTCGAAGCGCGTGGCCCAGTCGTGCCACGCGGCGGCGAAGGCGTTGTCATCCATGTTCGCTAGGTCGTCGGCGCTGAAGGCGAGCAGCTTCGTGCGGTCGAACTTGGACGGAGTCTTGCCCAAGCCGGACAGGTCGAAGTGCTTGGCGAGGTAGGCGGCGTCGAATCGTTCGAGGTCGGTGCCGTCGGCGTTCTTGGTCTTGGGGTTCCAGCCGAGCAGGGCGAGGAAGTTGACCACCGTGTCAGCCAGATAGCCCGCGGCGTGGAAATCCTCGGCGTCGATCTCGGGCAGGTCGACCTTCAGCGCGGCGGCCAGCTCTGCCAAGCGCTCGGGGTCGAGCTGGCGGGCCTTGTCTTCGAGCCACTCGGCGAACTCGGCCTGGTCGATCGAACCGATCGGGGGCGCTTGGAGCCCGGCAGCCTTGACGGCTGCCTTGGCTGCTTTGTCCTTGTCTCGTTTGGACATCTTCGAGCCGTCGGGATTGAAGATCAGGGGCATGTGCGCGTAGGTGGGCGTGGGGAAGCCGAGCGCCCGCTGGAGGGCGACATGGCGTGGTGTGTTGATTAGATGCTCCTGCCCGCGAAGGACATGGGTGACGCCCATGGCGGCGTCGTCGACGACGACGGCGAAGTGGTAGGTGGGGAAGCCGTCGCGCTTGCGGATGATAAAGTCGTCGAGTTCATCGGGACCGACGGTGACATCGCCGAGGACCTTGTCTTGGACAGTAATTGGCTCGTCGGGCATCTTCATGCGGACGACATGCGACTCGCCGGCGTCCATGCGGGCGATGCGCTCGGCTTTGGGGATGCGGAGCGCGGCGCGGTCGTAGCGGTAGCCGACTTTGGCGGCGATGGCTTCCTGGCGTTTGGCCTCGAGTTCTTCCGGTGTTTCGAACGCGGGGTATGCAAGGTCGCTTTCGATGAGACGCCGCAAGTGCTCGTTGTAGATGTCGAGCCGCTCGGACTGGTAGTAGGACCCGACGCCGTCCTGCGAGCCTCCGAGGGTCCGGGCGTCGTCGGTGGTGAACTCCGGGCCGTAGTCCCAGTCGATGCCGAGCCATGCGAGGGAACGGAGTATTCCGCGGGTAGCGGCATCGGAGGATCGGCGCTGGTCGGTGTCCTCGATGCGAAGGACGAACTTTCCGCCGTGCCGACGGGCGTAAGCCCAGTTGAACAGTGCGGTTCGGGCGCCGCCGATGTGGAGGCGTCCGGTGGGAGAGGGGGCGAAACGGGTCACGACTTGGGGCATGGGGGATGGTATGACCGGCGGAGATTGTCGTTGCTGAATTTCGGACGAAGTGGTAGGATGCTGTGTCCGCTTCTGTTCGGCGTCGTGCCGGGCGGAGAGCGGACGATTCTGTCCGGGCGTTGGTGCCCGACCATTGGCCGGGGCCGACGCCCTCCGAAAGGAGGGCCGCCGATATGGCCGCTGTACGAAACCCCGCCGACATCCGCAACATCGCCCTGGTTGGTCAGACCGGTTCCGGGAAGACCACGCTGGCCGAGCGGTTGCTGTTGTTGACGGGGGTGATTCAGCGGATGGGAACGGTCGAGGACGGAACGACTTTCTCGGATTGGACGGACGAGGAGAAGCACCACAAGCACTCGCTGCGAACGACGCTGCTGCACGTCGAGCACGAGGGGCACATGATCAACCTGATCGACGCGCCCGGACTGGGCGACTTTGTGGGGCATGCGATCAGCGTGTTCCCGGCGGTCGAGACGGTGGCGGTGGTCATCGACGCGGCGCGGGGCATCGAACCGATGACGCGGCGGATGATGTCGATCGCCAAGGACCGCAACCTGCCGCGGATGATCATCGTGAACAAGATCGATGACAACCAGGCTGATCTCGAAGCGCTCGTCGACTCGATCCGCGACGAGTTCGGACCTGAGTGCCTTCCGATCAGTCTGCCGACGCCGGATCGTTCGGCGGCGATCTCGGTGTTCGACGAAGAGGGTTCGGGCGAAACACTGTTCAGCAGCGAGCCGGACGCCCATCGGGCCATCGTCGAGCAGATCGTCGAGATGCAGGACGATCTGATGAACCAGTATCTCGAGGACGGGGATGACCACAACATCGACAAGCGGAAGCTGCACGATGCGTTCGAGGCCGCGCTGCGTGATGCCCACCTTGTGCCGATCTCTTTCGTCAGCGCCAAGAGCGGCGCAGGCTGCGAGCAGTTGCTGCATGTGATGGCGTCGCTGCTTCCCAGCCCGCTGGAGGGCAACCCGCGGCCGTTCCTCAAGCGTGAGGAACCGGACGGCGAAGAGCACGCCTTCCACGCGGACCCGGACCCGGACAAGCCGGTGATCGCCCACATTTTCAAGGTCACGACGGACCCGTTCGTGGGCAAGCTGGGCGTGTTCCGCGTGCATCAGGGCACCGTGAAAGCCAAGAGCGAACTGATCATCGGTGATCAGAAGAAGCCAATCCGCATCGGGCACCTGCTCAAGCGGCAGGGCAAGGAGAGCCAAGAGGTCGAGGCGCTCGGACCGGGCGACATCGGCGCGATCGCGAAGGTCGATGACATCTACTACGATGCGGTGCTGCACGAGGGGCACGATCTGGACAGCCTGCATCTGCGTGCGTTGCCCATGCCCGAGCCGATGTACGGGCTGGCGATCGAGCTGAAGAATCACGCGGATGAGGCCAAGTTTTCGGCTGCCGCCCAGAAAGTTTTGGCCGAGGATCCATCGCTGCGTCTCGAACGCATCGCCGCGACCAGGCAGACGGTGCTTCGCGGCCTTGGCGAGCTGCATCTGCGCGTCATCATCGAGAAGTTCAAGGAGCAATACAACATTGAGCTGGTGACCAGCCCGCCCAAGGTGGCGTACAAGGAGACGATCAGCGCAAAGGCTGAGGGTCACCACCGCCATAAGAAGCAGACCGGCGGCGCGGGCCAGTTCGGCGAGGTGTACCTGCGTGTCGAGCCGCTGCCGCCGGACCACGAGACCGGCTTCGAGTTCGTGAACGCGACGGTGGGCGGATCGATCCCGCGGCAGTTCATGCCGGCGATCGAGAAGGGTGTGCGTTCGGTGCTCGAGCACGGGGCGGTGGCGGGTTACCCGATGCGGGGCATTCGTGTCGAGGTGTACGACGGCAAGTACCACGCGGTGGACAGCAAGGAGATCGCGTTCATCACCGCCGGCAAAAAGGCGTTCATCGACGCGGTGACCAAGGCCCGCCCGGTGCTGCTCGAGCCGTATGTGCACCTCGAGGTGACCGTGCCCGCGGACAAGATGGGCGACATCGCCAGCGATCTGTCGACCAAGCGCGGGCGTGTGCAGGACACGCGGATGCTTCCGGGTGACATGTGCACGGTCGTGGCGTTGGCGCCGTTGTCGGAGTTGCAGGGATTCTCAACCCAGCTGAAAAGCATCACGGGCGGGGCGGGCAGCTTTACGATGGAGTACTCGCACGACGAGAGCACCCCCCCGCACATCCAGCAGGAGGTCATCGCGTCGTTCAGCGGGCACGGCGACGACGACTGACCGGGTCTGGAAGCCCGTGAACGCGGGTGGATGGTCCTGATAACGCCGGATGTCCGCAGTTGATCCACAGCCGCCCTGATTTTGGGGCGGCTGTGGCGCTTTCGGCGGTATCATGGGCTGACCGGGCGACAGGGAGGTCGGCCGGGGAGTTCATGCCGCGTCTGTGGTGGGCGCGAGCCGGAGTTTCGGCCCGATGGACCGCGTTGGAAGCTCGATCCCGTTCAATGCCGCGATGGCCGCGTACGGACGCCCGCTGAGCGTTCGGCCAGCGCAGGCTGCCCAGACAGCCCGGCCCGCCGAGCGGACCGAGCCGATCGCCCAGATCGGGGCGGTCAAACCGGTGGCTTCCGAGCCGCGTCCGTCGGCCAATCCGTCGCGGCTTGTGGCGGCCAGGGTGGACCCGATCGATCTCTCGCGCGATGTTGATGCCGTCGGCGGGCGTGCCACTGGCGTGAACGGTTACCCGATGTACCGACACCCCGCGGACCGAAACCAGGCGGCAACCGGCGTGGCTCTTGGCCGCTCGCTGGATGTGCAGGGCTAAGCGATGGTCCGGGCGATCCCCGACCCGTCGGCGTTCGCCCGCGATTTCCGGCTCGATCCGTCCGTTGTGTATCTGAACCACGGCTCGTTCGGGGCCTGCCCGGTGCCGGTGCAGGAGGCGCAGCGGCGGCACCGCGACCGCGTCGAAGCGGACGCCGTGCGGTTTTATGTCGATGATCTGTGGCCGCTGATGGACCGCTCCCGCGATGCGTTGGCTCCGGTGGTGGGCTGCGATGCTCGGGATCTGGTGTTCGTGCACAACGCGACGACCGGCGTGGCGACGGTGCTGCACAACCTTGAACTGCGGGCGGGGGACGAGATCCTCGTCACGAACAACGAGTACACGGCGTGTATGAACAACTGTCGGGCTGTCGCCGCGCGGGCGGGTGCGACGGTCGTCGCGGCGGATCTGCCGTGGCCCATGCCCGGCCCCGATGCGGCCTTTGACGCTGTGATGGCGAGGGTCACCGACCGGACCCGCGTCGCGATGATCTCGCTGGTGACCAGCGCGACGGGGATTCGCCTGCCGGCGGAGCGGATCATCGCGGCACTCGGGGAACGAGGCATCGAGACGATCCTCGACGCGGCCCACGGGCCGGGGTGCGTGCCGATGGATCTGGACGCCTGGAGTCCCGCTTGGGCGACGGGCAACTGCCACAAGTGGCTGTGCTCGCCGAAGGGGGCGGCGTTTCTGTTTGTGCGGCGGGACCGGCAGGACGGCTTCCGCCCGCTGGTGCTCTCGAACGATGCCGAGCGGCTCGACGCGGCCACGGCACGGACGCGACGCCCCCACTTCCACCACGAGTTCGACTACGCGGGCACGGACGACATGTCGCCCTACCTCACCGTGGCGGACGCGGCGGCGTATCTGTCCGGCGTGATGGACGGGGGCATCGAAGCCGTGATGGCGGCCAACCACGCGTTGTGTGTGCAGGGGCGAGACATCGTGTGCGATGCACTCGGAGTTCAACCGCCGGCGCCAGAGTCGATGCTCGGTCCGATGGCGACGCTGACCCTGCCCGCAGGTGCGCCGGACGCGGAGACGCTCAAGGCACGCCTGTACGACGAGTGGCGGATCCAGATCCCTGTGTGGGGCACGCCGGGCGGGACAACATCGATCCGCCTGAGCGCTCAGATCTACAACAGCGTGGCGCAGTACGAGTATCTGGGTGAAGCGCTCAGGGCCGAGCTTGGATAGGCTGGTCCGTCCAGCGGGGCTCGACATCGAGCAGATTGCGAACGAAGAAGTCGCGTAGACGGCGCTTGCCGTAGGGCGAGCCGATGGTGCCGTGGCCCAGCCCGGGGAAGACGATCAACTCAAAGTCCTTGTCGGCCTTGATGAGAGCATTGACGACCTGCATGGTGCTGGCGGGGTCGACATTCTGGTCCAGCTCCCCCACCGTCAGCAGGAGCTTGCCCGTGAGATTGGAGGCGTGCTCGGCGTTCGAGCTGGCGGCGTAGGCATCATCGACGGGCCAGCCCATCCACTGCTCGTTCCACCAGATCTTGTCCATCCGGTTGTCGTGGCAGCCGCAATCGGCGACGGCTGCTTTGTAGAAGTCGGCGTGGAAGAGCAGCGCCCCGAGCGCATTCTGACCGCCGGCGGATGCGCCGTAGATGCCGACGCGGGAAAGGTCAATCCAAGGCCGGGTCTCTGCGGCGGCACGCATCCAGGCGATGCGGTCGGGGAAGCCGGCGTCCTTGAGATTCTTGTACGCAACATCGTGGAAGGCCTTGGACCGCCAGTTGGTGCCCATGCCGTCGATGTGGACGGTGACGAAGCCGAGTTCGGAGAGGGATCGCGACTCGCGCCAGACGCCGAAGGACTTGGGCACATGGTGGCCGTGCGGCCCGGCATAGATGGACTCGATGACCGGGTACGAGCGAGACGGATCGAAGTTGGTGGGCTTCTGGATGAAGCCCCAGATGTCGGTGGTGCCGTCGCGTCCCTTGGCGACGAACCGCTCGGGCGGGTTCCAGCCCGCCTCAATGAGCGCGGACCAGTCTGCCTGTGCGAGGATCGCCACGCGCGAGCCGTCCAAAGCCCGGCGGATCTCGGTGACGGGCGGCAGGTCGACGCGGGACCAGGTGTCGATCAGGAAGCGACCGTCCGGGCTGAACTCGACGCGGTGGGTGCCGTCGCCTTCGGTGAGCAGGGTGAAGCCCGAGCCATCGAGATTCACGCGGGCATAGTGGATGTGGTACGGATCCTGATCCGGCAGCACTCCCATGACGCGGAGCCAGACCTGGCGGGCCTCTTCGTCGACGCGGTCCACCGCCCGGACGACCCATTGGCCGCTGGTGATCGGGTTGCGGACCGCGCCGGTGGCCGCGTCGATGAGGTAGAGGTGGTTCCAGCCGGACCGCTCGGACATCCAGATGATCTCGCCGGTGTCGTCGAGATGGTGCGCGAAGACCTTGTTGGTCCAGTCGATGAATGTCGGGCTGGTTTCCTCGATGACCACGCGTGCGGCTCCGGTCGCGGCGTCGACCGAGACGAGGCGCATGGTCTGGTGGCCCCGGGCGTTGTAGAGGTAGGTGAAGGCCGAGCCGTCGGGCTTCCAGCGGATATCGCCGACGCTCCAGGGGTTCTCGATCGGCGTGTCATCAACGGGGACGGGCCGGGCGTTCGTCGCGTCGAAGAGGCGCGGGCGGTCGATGTCCACCGCGTCGCCGGGCTTGCGATAACCGAACTCGATGACCTTGGGCTGGAGTTGGTCGTCGGGCGAGGATTCGACGATGGTGACCTTGCGGTCCGAGCCCGGCCTGGTCTGCATCACGACGAATCGGGACGAATCGGGCGACCACCGGACGGGGCCCGTGTAACGGTCGTCGGGCGTGCCGTCGGTGGTCAGGGTGGTCTCGGTCTCGGCGATCTGGTCGCGCAAGACGACCTGGTGGTCCCTGAGCAGCACGCGGAAGCGCCCGTCGGGCGAGACGCGCTGATCCGAGCGGTCTTGCTCGGGAAGCGTCGGGACAGGCTCGTCGCGAACGAAGATCACGCCGGGCTGCTCGGTCGGTGTGTAGACCCCGAGTTCGGTGCCGTCCTCCGCGCGGACACGCCACGAGTGCCCGGCGTAGGTGTTCTGACGGTGGGTGCCGCCGGGCGGAATGGTGGCGTACTCGCGCTCGCGGGCCTCGTGGTCGAGCCAGAGGAGTCGGACGGGCGTGGAGGTGGGATTCACGACGAAGAGGGTGGTTGCGGGTCCGCCGCCGCGGGTGCGATCGGTGTCGTCGGGCGATAGCCCGAAGCGGGGCGGCAGATCCCGCGGAGCGGTCTCGGACAGCTCGCCCGCACGCCACGACCAGACCCGGGCGTCGCCGGCGTTCATGAAGAAGAGCGTGTCGGCGTCCGAATCGAACCACACGGCCCGCAGGTCGCCGGCGTCGCGTGCCTGAAGCGCCCGGGCGATCGCGGCGTGGTCGAATGCGGGGCGGACCCGCCCGCTGTCGAGATCGACCGTCCGCCATTCCTCGCGCCCGTCGGGCGGCTCGTAGCGGAAGACCGGCGTTTCGGCATCGAGCCACTTGACGCGGACATCGGCGTTGCGGACCAACCCGTTCCACGCTCCGGGCAGCCGGTCGGCGCGGGCGTAGTCCTCGGCCGATCCCTGACCGAACGCCGGAGAACAGAGCAACGCACACACGACGATAAAGGCTCGGATCATGGGCCCATGCTACCGGCGAAGGTGGTCAGGGGGTGGGCGCGAGCAGCTCGTCCTCGAACAGTTCGTAGATCCGGCGGTACTCGTCGTACCACGAGCTGGGCTCGCGGAAACCGTGCGGCTCGACGGGGTAGAGGGCCAGTTCCCAGTCGTGCTTCTCCAGCTCGATCAGACGCTGGGTGAGCCGGATGATGTCCTGGGCGACCACATTGTCGTCGAGCATGCCGTGGCACATGAGCAGACGGCCCTCAAGGTGCTCGGCGAAGTTGATGGGGCTGCACCGGTCGAACGGCTCGGGGTCGATCTGGGGGGTATCGAGGATGTTGGAGGTGTAGCCGTGGTTGTAGTGCCGCCAGTCGGTGACGGACCGCAGGGCGGCGCCGGCGTCATAAACATCGGGACGGAGGAACATGGCCATGAGCGTCATGAACCCGCCGTAGGAACCGCCGTAGATGCCGACGCGCTCCGGGTCGCCGTTGAGGTGCTCGGCGGCGTAGGCGATGCAGTCGTCGAAATCTTCCAGTTCGGGGTAGCCCATGCGCCGGTAGATCGCGGTTCGCCAGTCCCGACCGTAGCCCTCGCTGGCGCGGAAGTCCGGCCCGATCACGAGGATGCCGCGCTCGTTGAGCAGCGTGTGGAACATGTGCTCGCGGAAGTAGTTGCTCCAGCCGTTGTGGGCCCACTGCAGGTATCCCGCGCCGTGGGCGAAGATCACGATGGGGTGCGGTCCCGGGAAGCGCTCGGGGTCCGGGCGGTAGACGCGGGTGCGGATGGGTTGATCGGAATGGCTCGACGGCACATCGACGAACTCGGGCGCGGTGAAGGCGGTGCGGCGGTAGGCCTGGGTAGTAGTCGCGGTCAGTCGCACCGGCGGGCGAGGTCGATCGAGGGCCACCGCGAAAAGCTCGGGCGGGTTCATCGCGTCGGACCATGTCACGATCGCGCGGGTCTCGTCGGGTGAAACGCGGTAGGACTCGACGGTGCCGCCCATGGCGGTCAGCGCCACGCTCTGTCCGTCGATCGATACGCGCTCAAGTTCATAGGTGCCGGGGTCCGTGCGGTTGGTCCGCACAATAAATGACTGACCGTCGCGGGCCGGTGTGACCGACCGGACCTCAAAGGTGCCCTCGGTCAGTGCCCGTGGCTCGGCGTTCGGGACGGCGACATAGAGATGCCCGTAGCCGGTGTGCTCGGACAGGAACCACACGGATTCGGAGCCTGGCACGAAACCGAACTCATTGAAATCCCAGTTGATCCACGCTGGGTCACGCTGGTGATGGACGGTCGTGAACACCGGTGCTTCTGCCTGCGTGTCAACGGTGATGATCCAACGATCTTTGTTGTCGTGGCTGCGGAGCATCACCGCGGCCGTGCGCCCAGAATCGGACCATCGCACGCCCATCGAACCGACCGGACGGGGCTTGGCATCGGGCTTCTTCTTGTCGCCCGCCGTTTCGGCCTCGGTCGCCTCCTTGCCCGATGGGTCCTCGGCGTTTGAAGCCTTGCCCTCGGCTTTCCGCGCTCTCACGGCCGCCTTGATCTCGGCCAGCGGGTCGTCGGCGATCATGGGCAGGCCGTCCAGTGGCAGGTCGGTCGCCTTCTCCATCGCGAGATCGAGCAGCACGAATGAGACCGGCTGCTCGGTCTCGTAGCCGACCTTTGGACGCACGGGGCTCGTGGAGACATAGCCGTCGTCGGTGACATAACTGGGCATCACATCGCGCCGGTCGTTCGGACGCGAGGACGGCTGCATGGCAAGGAGCAGGAAGCGGGCGTTGGGGCTGAGCCACTGACCGGCCTCACGCTTGGAGTCGTCCAGATAGAACGGGCCGGGCACGCGGGTCGGATCGTTCTGCTCGCGGGAGCGGTCGGTCTGTTCGTTGAGTTCGCGGCGTTGCTCCCGCTCGCGGATGACGAGGAACAGGTCGTGCTGTTGCTGCTCGAGGTCGCTCTTTTCTTTGTCATCCTCTTTGGCGGGGTCCTTGGCGAATCGGATGTCGGCCGCGTCGGACACGAGACCCGTGCGGAGATCGCGGATCATCCAGCCGGACGATGTGCGATACGCGATGCGATCGGGCGTATCGAGGAAGATCGGCGACCATTCACTGGATTCGGTGCGGGTGAGCTGGACCCAGTTGGGCTGGCCGACGGTCAGCATGAAGATATCGCCGGCGTGCGTCGTGAGCATGGCCGAGCCGTCCCGGGCGATCGAGCCGTTGGCGGGGAGCATGAACGGGCGTTGCACCTCCTCGAGCATGGTGGGAAAGCCCGAGGGGTTGAGCCCGTCCAGAGCCTGCGCGATGCGGTCGGTCGTGTCGCGCCCGATGACGCCGTCGCGGCGTTGGTCCCACAGGAAGCCGGACGAATCGGGCAGCCACCCAACCAGATCCGGGGATCGTGCGAACCAGGACGGGTCGTCCATGATCTGCTTGAGTGTGGGGGCGTCGTTCTGCGCGTTTGCGACCATCGCCGGGGCGAAGATTATGAAAGCTGTCAGCGGTCGGAGCATGGGGTGAGGATAACCGCCGAATCGCGAGTGCGTGGCTGATCCGGCGTGAAGCGGGACGCCGATACTCTCTGGCAATGCCCGCCACCACGACCGACCGAGCCGTTCTTCCCGCCCGCCCTCAGCCCATCCTGGACGCATTCCGAGACCGCGTCGCCGAGCCCGCCCGCCACGGCATCGAACCGGGGCTGGTGATGCTCAACGGCGCGTCGTACGGGTGCGTGCCGGATGTCGTGCGCGACGCCCAGCGGGAGCTGCACCGACGCATCGAGCTGGACCCCGTCCGGTTCTACAAGTTCGATCTCGAGCGGTATTGCGACGACGCCCGCCAGGCGATCGCCCGGCTGGTGAACTGCGATGCCAGCGACCTCGCGCTGGTTCCCAATGGCACCTTCGCGATGTCCTCGGTGATCCTCAACCTGCCGCTGCAGCCCGGCGACGAGATCGTGGTGACCAACCACGAGTATCAGGCGACGATCAACGAGCTGACGCGGGTGTGTGCCCGCAGCGGGGCGCGGCTGGTGGTCGCTCGGGTCCCCTTCCCGGGCACGACTGAGGACAACGCCCTGGCGGCGATCGAGGAGGCCATCTCGCCCCGGACGCGGCTGGTGATCTGCTCGCACATCGCCAGCGCGACCAGCGTGCTGTTCCCGGTGGATCGGATCGTGCGGGCCGCGCGGGAGCGGGGTGTGGACATTCTGATCGACGGAGCGCACGGGCCGGGGCAGGTGGCGATCGACCTGCACGCGCTCAGGCCAACCTACTACGCCGCGAGCTGTCACAAGTGGCTCGGGGCCAGCAAGGGCACGGGCTTCCTGTATGCCGACCCCGAGCGGCAGAAACTGATCAAGCCGGCCGTGATGTCCTGCCGCACGCATCTGAGCCGCCCGGAGCGGAAGGCGTTCCTGTGCGACTTCGACTATGTGGGGACGGAGGATCCGACGGGCAACCTCGTGCTACCGGTCGCGATCGAGCACCTGAGCGCCCAGCATCCCGGCGGGCTGGCGGGGCTGCAGAAGCGCAACCACGAGGTTGTGATGCAAGGCGCCCGGCTGGTGGCCGACGCAGCGGGGGTGGCCATGCCGGTGCCGGAGTCGATGGTGCCCTCGATGGTGTCGCTGCCGCTGCCCGTGCCCGAGGGCGGCGTGAAGAAGGGTGCGATGTACGACGATTCGTTGTGGGACGCTCTGCGGAACGAGCACCGGATCCAGGCCCCCTGCTGGGCTTTGGCCGGGGTCGCGCCCCGCCTGATGCGGGTGAGCTGCCAGTGGCACAACAGCATCGCCGACTTCGAGCGGCTGGCGGAGGTCCTGCCGCGTCTGCTACCCTGACCGATGATGGCCGAGCAACTCAGCCCCGACGGGCCGGACACCGTGGAGATCCAGCGCGAACCCGACGACCGTGACCGGGCGAGGCGGGCGTGGCTGGGTGTGTTGCTCCCGCTGCTGATGATCGATCTGTTCGTCATCGTTTCCGCACTGGCAATCGTGCATCGCGGCGCATCGAACACGCCGGTGATGCTGTGGCTGTTCCTGGCAGGCTCGATCGCGATGGCGGTGCTGTACTGCGTGGCGGTCATCCCGAAGAAGGCCCGCCGGATGCGTGCGATGCAGGAAGGGCGGGTCGGGTCGTGGCATCTCAGACTCCCGCGCGGCGACTGGGTGTGGTCGGTCTCCGGGTTCGGGGCGCACGGCGTCGAGTCGATCCTGGTCCGCACGGCGGACGCATCGGGGCAGACCGGTCCGGAGGTTTCGGGCCCCGACGCCGCGGCGTGGTGCCTGGACGCGTCGACCGGCGAACCGATAGCGCCTGCGGGCAGCGTCCGGGGGCGGGAAGTGGATCAGAGCGGCTGGCGCTTCGAGCCCGGGCGGAACGCGGACGCGCAGTTGTTCCTGACCATCGACCGGGCGCAGGGCGTGCGTCCTGGGTCTTGGTCGGTGCGGATCGATGCGACCTACACGGGCGCCAAGCCACCGCCTGGGCTGGTGGTGCAGCGGCTCTCCGCGATCGAGGCCCGCGGGCTGCGGCCCGAGGGCGCGTGAATCAAAGCCCGTACGCGGGCTTGACGCGGCGTTCGAGGTGACGCATCAAGGGGTCGGCGCTCAGCGGCTTGCCCGTGGCACGCTCGCAGAGTTCCTGGGCGGAGTACCGGCGGCCGTGGCGATGGATGTTCTCGCGCAGCCAGGACAGCAGGGCGCCGAACTCGCCCCTGGCCATCTGGGCGTCGAGGTCGGTGATCTGTTCGTTGATCGTTTCCCAGAGTTGAGCGGCGTAGATGTTGCCCAGCGAGTAGGTCGGGAAGTAACCGATCAATCCGAATGACCAGTGGACATCTTGCAGGCAGCCTCTCCGGTCGTCGGGCACTTCGACGCCGAGGAGCTTGCGGTACTGCTCGTTCCATGCGCCGGGCAGGTCCTTGACCGAGAGATCGCCCTTGATGAGCGACCGCTCGAGCCCGAAGCGGATCATGACATGCAGGTTGTAGGTCGGCTCGTCGGACTCCACGCGGATGAGCGAGGGCGTGCAGGTGTTCATCGCGCGGACCATCGTGTCCAGATCGATGTCGGACAGTGCCCCGTCGAAGTGCTGGTTGGCCAGGGGCAGCGCCCAAGCCCAGAAGGGTCGGCTGCGTCCGACGAAGTTCTCCCACATGCGGCTCTGGGACTCGTGGATGCCGAGGGAGACGCTGCCGGCCAGCGGGGTTCCGGCGTGCGGGCCGCTCTTGGGCAGGCCCTGCTCGTACAGCCCGTGCCCGCACTCGTGCATGGTGCTGGAGAGCGCGTCGGCGAAGTTGTCCTCGGCGTATCGGGTGGTCAGGCGAGTGTCGCCGGCGGAGATGCCTGAGCAGAACGGATGCGTACTTGTGTCCAGGCGTCCCGCGCTGAAGTCAAAGCCGAGGGCGGCGAGCACTGCCTGGCCGAAGGCGTGCTGGCGTCCGACGGGGATGGCCCGGCGGGTGAAGTCCACGCGGGGCGGGGTGCCGTTGGCGGTGATGTCGGCGATGAAGACGCTCAGGCGGTCTCGCAGCGGCAGGAAGACCTGCTCGATCTGGGCGGCGCGGGCGTCGGGCTCGTACTCGTCCAGCAGGGCATCGTAAAGCTCGCCGCCCTCGGGGATACCCAGGCACTCTGCTTTGCGCCGGGTGAGGTCGAGCATCTTGGTGAGGGCCGGGGCGAAGGCGGAAAAGTCCGACTTGGCGCGGGCGTGCTTCCAGATGTCCTGCGCCTCCGAACCCGTGCGGGCCAGCTCGGCGACCAGCGAACCGGGCAGACGGGTGGCTTTGTCGTAGTCGCGGCGCATGGCACGGATGTTGGCGGCCGACTCGGTCCCTTCCTGCATGAGGTCCGCGTCGGACTCGCACGCGCTGAGCAGCTCGCCGACGCGGGGGGCGGTGTGCATTTCGTGGGTAAGCCGGGCGATGAGGGCGGCCTGCTCGCCGCGGGCCGGCCCGCCGGCAGGGGGCATGTAGGTCTCCTGGTCCCAGCCCAGGAGGGATCCGACCGAGCCGAGGGTGGATGCCTCGCGGATCAGGCCGGTCAGTTCGATGTAGTGCGCGGGAAGCGTGTTCGCGTCGGCGGTCGCGGTCATGGATGGCTCCTCATGCTGGGGAAGGGATTCTAGGGGTTGTTCGCTGGCGGCCCGAGGAGCGGTCAGTTGGTGTTCCCGGCGGCGTGCTGCAGGGCGATCAGGGCGTAGGCGGTGATCAGGACTGGGTCCGACTCCATCCACCGGTCGTCGAGCACGCGGAACGAACCGTCCGGCTCCTGGAGTTGGGCGAGGGCTTCGATCAGGTCCTTACGCCAGTCGCGCCCGGCGACCTCGGGCTGGCCGAAGGCATCGAGGGCGCGGCCCATGGCGCAATAGTAATAGTACCGCCCGTCATCTCCCATGCCGGGGTTTTCGCTCATCGTGTAGTGCTCGTTGATCCACCGCCAGGCGGCGTCGACCCGTGGATCGCCGGCGGCCAGATCCGCGAAGATCAGCGACTTGAACCCGACATAGGTCATCGAGCCATAGGCCCGGAGTCGGACGATGGTTCCGCCGGTGCGGGTCGTCTCTTCGAAGGAGCCGGCCTGGGACTGGCCCGCCAGCCCGTCGATCGACTCGAGGTTCGGCACCGTGGCGTATATGAAGCCGCCCTGGTTTGTTCCGTCGGCGTAGGGCATGTCGTTGACCTCGTCGAGCATCTGGACACGCTGGAGAAACACCATTGCTCGCTTGAAGGCTGGATCTTCGGTCGACACGCCCGTGTCGTGCAACGCCTGCAGGAAGAATCCGAGGTTGGACAGGTCGGGGCGGCCGTGCTTGCCGTAGCCGACACCGCCGTAGTACGGATGGTTCGGGGGGACGGGCTCGTTGAAGGTCGGGGCCTCATCGCCGCCGGTGTTCTGGTCGTGATATTGCAATGTGCGGAGGTAGGACTGTCCTGCCTGGACAATCCGTGCAGCATCGGGCAGGCGGACATCGGCGAGCGCCGACAGACAGATCGCGGTGTTGTAGGTTGGCAGGACACCGTCGTGGATGCCGCCATCGGGCTTGGCGTAGGACAGGATGTTGCGGATGCCGGCGGCGATGGTCGGGTCGGTCTCGTTGTAGCGGGGATCGAGCATCATGCCGTTGACCACGAGCCCGGTGATGGCCGGGTAGGACGGGCCTTCGGGATTCTCCCGCCAACCCCCGGTTTCGGGGTTCTGCTCGGCTCGGAGGTACTCGATCGCCCGATCGATCATGGCGCGGGCCTTGGCGCGGCTCTCTGCGTCCGAGGCGTGCGCGAAGGGCGAAACGACGGGCAGCGCGGCGGCGAGGATGCTGATGGTCAGACGCTTCATGGGTTTGCTCCCGAAATCAGGGTGGCGTGTGGGTTCGGCAGAGCAGCATCGCGCCGCCGGCGACGGCTGCTGTCTCGATGCGCATCACATGCGGTCCGAACCGGACGACGGCGCGTCCGGTTGCACGGGCTTGATCGATCTCTTCGCTTGTCCAGCCGCCCTCCGGCCCGAGCAGCAGGACGGTGTCGGTGGTGGCGGGCGGACACGGGCGGCCTGTGGTGTCGGCGATGCAGACCCGATCGTCGAGGATCGCCTGCTCGAAGTCGGCCCACTCCCCCACTTCGAGCAGCCACGCACGCCCGCACTGCTTGGCGCTCTCGACGGCGACACGCCGGAGCTTGTCGCTTCGGAAGGTGTCTCGCTCGGCGCGGGCGGTGCGGAGCGGACGCCACGCGGCGACGCCGAGTTGGCTGAGCTGGTCGATCATCGTTTCGAGCCGGTCTCCCTTGGGGGGTGGACACCAGACCTCGACCCGCGGCGACACCGCCGGGACGCGGGTCGTCGGGCCGGCGTCCAGATCGAGGGCGGCTCGCTTCCCCGTGCGGACGCCCGTGACGATGGCCGACGCGGTCGTGCCACGCCCGTCGAAGAGCTGGACCGGCTCACCGACGCGGAGTCGCTTGGCATTGGCGGCGTGGTGGGCTTCCGGGCCATCGACGGACAGCGGGCCTGGGCCGTCGAATGCGGCGAGGTCCGAAAAGTAGATGCGGTGGGCCGGCTGGCCGTCCTCGGGCATGGCGGACGGAGCCTAGAGCGCGAAAGCCCCGCCCGCACGGCCGATATCCCTTGAGTTCGGGCCGATCGGATCCGATGATCCGAGCGTGCCACCCCCTCCGACCAAGCAGCAGGAATCCGAGGACCTCCTCGGCGAGGCCGTCGAGGCCCTCCTCGCGGAGGTCGGGGCGGTGTGCGATCGCTTCGAGAATCCGCCCGCACCGGAGGACGAGCCGACGCTCTGCGGCGACGATGGCATGGCGTCCGCCCCGGTCCGCGTCTCCGAACCGACGCCCGACGCGGTGGCCGAGACAGAGTCGGCGTTGGAAGCAGTGGAAGCGAGCGCGGCCGAGTTGCTCGAACAGGCCGCCGACGAACTCCTCGGCCAGCTGACCGAGACCGAAGAGGCGCCGATCTCTGATGCCGAGACTCCGACGGGCGATGACATGCCCGCCGACACCGAGGCTGCTCTCGAAGCCGAGCCGGCGTCCGATGCCGATTCTGCGACAGAGCCGGAGGACGACGGGCCCGAGCCAGAAGCTGAAGCGGTTCAAGAGATCGATGAAGCCCCCGCGACCGAGCCGCAGGGCTTCACCGAGCCCGATGCGCCGGCGGAGACGGACGCTTCCTCCGAAACCGAGGAGCTGCTCACGGCGGCGGCCGATGAGCTGATGGACCTGGACTTCGGCGGCACGCCCGCGCCGGAGGAAGCGGCCCAGCCCTCGGCGGAGTCCGATGCGACGACCGAAGACACAACAGTCGATGACGCAACGGACGAACTCGCGTCCGAACCGAGCGAGGATGATGAGCCACTGGACGCACCGGTCGCCGATGCGCTCAACGCCGACACGCTCGACGCGGTGCTCGATGGCACCTTCGAGACGCCGGACGGGGATGTGGACACCGACGCGGTGGCGGAGAACTCCGGCGGCTTCACGCTGCCGCCGGATGATGCCGAGGGATCCGAGCCTGCCGCGGAAGCGGAACCGAAAGCCGAGCCAGAGCCGGAAGCGGCCCCCGTGACAATCGCGGGAGTCGTGCCGGTCGAGCGGCCCGTCTCCGCCCATGAGCCCGCGGGCGAGCCGGTCGTGTCGGCACATGCCGAAGTTCAAACGGTCGAGGCCCAGCCCGGATCGGCATGGCGCCGGTTGCTCGTGTGGGCGATCCCGCAGGCGCAGGGCGTGGCCAGGTCGCTCGTGCGGCGGGCGTCTCCGGTGGGCGCGCAGGTGCTGATCCTGCTGTCCAAGCCGCTGGCCAAGCAGCCCGCAAAGATTCGCGATTCGGTGGGATGGATCGCGCTCTGGACGGCGTTCCTGGCGTTGTGCGTCTGGGGTTGGGTGCTGGTGCGTCCTTCCGAGGAGCGTGCGCCGGACCCAGCCGCGAGCGGCATCGTCTCGGGTGATGTACCGGCATCGCCCGGCGAGTGAGTCCGGCTACTCGCCTTCCGACAGACTCGCCCGCCAATCCTCATTCAGCCGCTCGAACGGCAGCCCGAGGACGGAGCGTGTCGCATCGTTGAGCGAACGGCCTTTGCCCATGGCACGGAACCACTCGTTGCGCTTCTCACGCCCGAAGCGTTCGGTGATGTAGCGGACCATGCTGCGGCCTTGGACATACACATGGCGCCCGTGATTCATCGCTTCGCCCCGGAAGTCGGCGAGCCGGTCGAAGTCCATCAGCGTGCCGTCGCGGGCCATGCGTCGGGCGGCGTCGCGGCTGGCGGCCTCGGGAGACTCGCGGAACGGATCGGCGGCGACCTCGGCGATGCCCTCGAGCGACCACCACGGGGCTTCGATGATCGCTTCGCCCCATTGGAAGGAGACGGCGTGCCCGAGCTCGTGGGCGACGGTGGCGTCGAGGCGCGGGCCGACGAATCCGGGGCGGCTGAGGATCTTGATCGACTCGCCCGGCTCGTTCCAGCCTCCGAGCGGATCGGTGTAAGAGAGGGCGATGGACGCCTGAAGCGAGGCCATGTCGGGATAGAGCTTGATGGTGGGCTCGGCGTGGAGGGTCTCACCCAGATCTTCTTCGATGGCGGCGCGGAAGCCTGCCACACGGGCGGCGAGGTGCTCGGCGATCTCGTGGGCTGAGTCGTCCTCGGGGTCGAGCAGGATGCGCACGCCGTCGGCGGGGAAGTCCTCCCACGCGCGTCCGGCGTAGAGCCACGCGCCCTCGGGCAGGCCCAGCGGGCGGAACAGGGCGGGGTAGGTGATGCTGTACGGCTTGTCGTCGCCGGGCAAGGACCACACGACGGTCAGCGGAGCACGCCAATGCCCGTCGGGCGTCTTCGACAGTCGGTTCAGATCGACGCGGAAATCAACGGAGTCGACCGGGCGGGTCCGCAGGTCGCGGGCCCACTTGCGCTGCTCCTCGGCGAAGACGGGATCGGTGGTGTCGATGACCGCCATGTACGCGCCCGAGTCGGCGCGGAGGGTGGCCCGCTCCATGGTCTCGACGGCCCGCTCGATGCCGCGGGCGGCGAGCGCGGTCGAGGAGGCTTGCGCGTCGGGCACGCCGCACAGGCAGACGGCCATGACCGCTGGTGTCAGCATCAGAACTCGGCCTGGCGCGGAGCACGCGGGAATGGGATGACATCGCGGATGTTCTGCATCCCGGTGACGAACTGAACGAGTCGCTCGAAGCCCAGCCCGAATCCGGCGTGCGGGACGGTGCCGTAGCGGCGCAGGTCGCGGTACCACCAGTAGTCTTCCTTGACCAGGCCCATCTCCTCGATGCGCCGGTCGAGAACCTCCAGGCGCTCCTCGCGCTGCGAGCCGCCGATGAGTTCGCCCACGCCGGGAACGAGCAGATCCATCGCAGCGACGGTGGTGTCCGGCGCGCCGTCGGTTCCGGGATCGTTTTCCCGCATGTAGAACGCCTTGATCTTCTTGGGGTAGTTGATCAGGGCGACGGGCTGCTTGAAGTGGTGCTCGGTCAGGTAGCGTTCGTGCTCGCTCTGGAGGTCGGTGCCCCACTGCACGCGGTACTCGAACTTCTGGCCGCTATCCTGGAGGATCTTGACGGCGTCGGTGTAGGGCAGGATGCGCATGGGCTTGTCGACCACGGCGCGGAGGCGTTCGATGATGCCTTTCTCGATGCGCTCGTCGAAGAACCGCATGTCGTCGGGTCGCTCGGTGAGAGCCGCGTCGATGCAGTACTTGACCATCTCGTCGGCGAGTTTGGCGTCGTCCTGGAGATCGGCGAAGGCGATCTCCGGCTCGATCATCCAGAACTCGGCCAGGTGTCGCGAGGTGTTGGAGTTCTCGGCGCGGAAGGTCGGGCCGAATGTGTAGACCCGGCTGAGCGAGCAGCAGTAGGTCTCGACATTGAGCTGTCCCGACACGGTGAGGTGGGCCTTGCGGGCGAAGAAGTCCTCGTTGTAATCCACCTGACCGTCGGGCGTGCGGGGCAGGTTCATGTGGTCGAGCGTGGAGACTTGGAACATCTGGCCCGCGCCCTCGGCGTCGGACGCGGTGATGATGGGCGTGTGAACATAAAAGAAGTCCCGCTCGTCGAAGAAGCGGTGGATGGCGCACGCCAGCGTGTGGCGGACGCGGGCGATGGCGCCGAATGTGTTGGTCCGGGTGCGGAGGTGGGCGACCTCGCGGAGGTACTCGAACGAGTGGCGCTTGTTGGAGACAGGATAGGTGTCGGGGTCCTCCACCCAGCCGATGACGCGCACGGCGGTCGCCTGGATCTCGACGGCCTGGCCCTTGCCCTGGCTGGCGACGAGCACGCCATCGACCTCGACCGAGCAGCCGGTGTTCAGGCGGGCGATCTCGCCCTCGTAGTTCGGCAGGTCGCTGCGGGCGACGACCTGGATGGGGTCGAAGCAGGTGCCGTCGTGAACGGCGACGAACGACAGCCCGCCGTCGGCTTTGGAGTCACGCCGGGTGCGGACCCAGCCTTTGACGGTCAGTTCGGTGCCCGGGGGGGCCTTGAACGCGTCCTTGATCTTCATCCACGCCATCTCGACCGTCTCCTTCGCGTCTCCGTGCCAGCGTGCCCGGAAGGTGCCAAGTCTAGAGCGGCAGGAGCGGCGCGCGGCCCGCGTCGAACAAAGAACCCCGCCGGAGCGGGGCGAGGGAGCGTGAGACAGAACCGGCCGCGGCGCGATCGACCTTACCTGTACCGCGCACGGTCCATGAAGCCGTGCGGGCGCCCGGCCCCCTCGTGGGCGTGGTAGATCGACCGGAAGTAGGTCGGGCCGCTGCCGTTGTTGTTCAAAGGCAGCAGGGCGTAGAACTCCGCGGCGATCAGGTCGGCGTCGTTCTCGTAGACATCGTCGGACTCGCCGGAGGTTCGTTCGATGCGTTCGACGGTGGTGTCGAGCATGACGAGATGCCCGCCGCCGGCGTGGCGGTCGGTGATCTGGTCCAGGTTGCCCCACAGCCCGTCGTTGTACTGATCGTTGTAGAAGAACAGGCTCTCCTCGACGAAGATGGGCGTGTTGCGGAAGGCGGTCAGAAAGCCGCGTCCGGCATCGACGGGGTAGCGGATGCGCCCCGCGCCGGAATGCGGGATGTCCTTGGATCGGTCGAAGAAGAAGATGGGCTTGTCGAAGGTGTCCCGCAGGCCCTGCATGCCGCTGATGAAGGTGTAATCAAAGTCCAGCTCGTTGGCACGGAAGTCGAACAGGTCGGACGCGTCGGTGCCGTTGCGGGAGGAACGCCGGTTGGTCGGGCAGGCGAGCACCTCGTCGGCGCCCTCGATGTAGTCCCAGATGGGGCCGGGATCGTAGCGGTTGGAGCTGTAGTTGTACTCACGCGCCCAGGTCTGCCGCTGTCGGTACTGGGGGTCGAGCACCAAGGGCCAGATACGATTCTCGTTGTCGGTGGCGTAGAAGGCGGTGGCGAGCGCGATCTCGCGACAACGCTGCATGCAGATCAGCGTGCGGGCCGACTCACGCGCGTTGCCCACCGCGGGGAGCAGGATGCCCGTCAGCAGCGCGATGATCGCGATGACGACCAGCAGTTCGATCAGGGTGAATGCGCGGCGTGCCACGGCGGTGGCCCCCTTGTGCGTTGTTCCGACTCACGAGACCCGGCGGGCAGACCGCCCGCGACCGTCCTTTTTTACCACAAACTGCACAATCGCGAAAGCGCTTCATCGAAAGTGGGTGCGCGGGCGCTGGGTCAAATCACGCACGCGTACGGGTGACGACCCGTGCAGCGTCTTGCCATGGGGCATGACCGGTCGGAGAGGGGGGGCGGGCGAAGTCCGATCCGCCGGGAACTACGATGGCGTGTGCCAGACGACCGGATCGACAGCCCGACCCTCCCGCCGACCCCCTCCGGGGTTCGACCCAGCCCCCTTGGGGTGACGCACCACGAGTTCGTCGCCCTGTGCGCCGAGCGGGGCGTGAAGCCCGCCCGGGCGATGGAGGGCTATCGGGCGTTCTACCTCGCGGGGGATGCCTCGGGCATGCCCGAGGGTTTCGACGCGTGGGTCGCCCCGATCGTGCGCCGGCTGGAGGAAGAAGTCAGCGAGGGCACCACGGTCAAGTTCTGCCAGCGTCTGGACCGCCAACTGGGCGTGCCGGTCTCGGGCAGGGCGTCCGACCGGGTGCCGCTGGGCGTGCTGAACAACGACGAGCGGGTGCGCCACCTCGATATCGAGTCGGTCATCATCCCGATGGTCGGACGGACCGGGCGGAAGACGCACACGCTGTGCGTGTCGAGCCAGGTGGGCTGCGCGATGGGGTGCGGGTTCTGCGAGACGGCCCAGATGGGCCTGATCCGCTCGCTGACGCCGGCGGAGATCGTGGCCCAGTGGTGGGCGGCGCGGTGGGTCGAGGGCGCCGAGATCGACAACATCGTGTTCATGGGCATGGGCGAGCCGCTGGACAACCTCGACGCGGTGATCCGGGCGATCGCCTGCCTGACCGACCACCACGGCCCGCGGGTGCCGATGAGCAACATCACCATCTCCACCGTCGGGCGTGTCGACGGGCTTCGCCGACTGGTGGAGGTCGTCAAGCAGCCCGGATGGAAGCGGCTGGGCATCGCCCTGTCCGTCAATGCGCCCAACGACGCGGTCCGGAACGAGCTGATGCCGGTCAACAAGCGGTGGGACATGGGCGAGCTGCGGGCGGTGATGGAAGACCTGATGCACGCCCGGGGGTCTCGCAAGATCCTTTTCGAGTATGTGCTGATCCCGGGCGTGAACGACGGGGACGACCACGCCGAGCAGCTGGCGGACTGGATGGCCCCCTTCGCGCGTCGGGAGGGCAAGAGCCCGCTGGGGCTGCTCAATGTGATCCCGTACAACCCGCGTCGGAACTCGCCTTGGCCCGCGCCGGAGGAACCATCGGTCGAGGCGTTCGTTGCCCGGATGAACGAACTGGGCGTGTACACCAAGCGTCGGCGGACCAAGGGGCGCAGCACGATGGCCGCGTGCGGGCAGCTCGGCACGGCGGAGATCCGCGGGCGGCGCTTCGTGCCTCACGAGATCGACGCGTCCAACAACCAGACCGCGGATGACTGAACCAGCGCCCCGATCCTGGACCCGCCGGCACCCCTGGTGGACCCTCGGGATCTATGCGCTGCTGCTGGCCGCATCGCTGATCGCGGACTGGCGGCTCGATGAAGCGCGGCGTGTCCGGGGCGTCCGCTACGCCGAAGAACGCGGCGGGCGGGAAGTGATGGTCGACACCACCGGGCTTCCCGTGCGTGACAACCCGCTGCCCTACTGGGTGATCGTCACGGGCGATCTGAACAGCGGCACGCCGCCGGTGCTGCTGATGCACGGCTCGCCCGGAGCGGCCAACGGGTTCGAGGCGCTGGCATACGAGCTCAACCGCGACGGACGCCCGGTGATCTGGCTGGACCTGCCCGGTTTCGCATCGCAGGCCGAGCCGTGGAGCCGCGGGCGGGTGTTCGAGACCTACTCGTCGGACTTCTACGCGGACCTGATGTGGCGGGTGCTGGACGCCCTGGGCGTGGACCGGGCGCACCTGGTGGGCTGGTCGAACTCCGGCGCGGTTGGGCTGCGGATGATCGAGGCGCAGCCCGAGCGGGTGGCGTCGTGGACGATGCTGGCGGCCGTGGGAAGCCAGAAGGGCGAAGGCTCGGGCGATTACACCTTCGAGCACCTCAAGTACAAGATCGGCAAGGCACTGCTGGTGTGGGGCGCGCCGCTGTACCCGCACTTCGGCATGATCGGGCCGATGAGCGAACGACGGGCGTTCCTGGGCTTCTTCGACGACACGGACCAAAGGCCGCTCGAGGGCATCATGCGGGCGATGGACACGCCCACGCTGATCCTGCACGGGCGGCACGACTTCCTGGTTCCGGCGTGGGCGGCCGAGGCGCACCACGCCATGGTCCGCACCTCCCGGCTGGTGATGCTCGACGCGAGCCACTTCATCCCCTTCCTGCAAGCGGAGCAAGCAGGCGCATCCATGCGTCCGTTCTTCGACCGACACGACACCCCGGGCGTGGCGCCCGAAACAGGCGTGATCGACCTGGCGCCCGTGCCCGAGCGCGGGGCGACGGCCCGGGCGGTGCACGCCTTCGCGTGGTGGCTGCGGGGGGTCCCGTGGTGGTTGTCGGTGCCGGGCTTCGTGCTGCTGGCGCGGTGGAAACCGCTGGGCGCGATCGTGCTCGCGGGCGTGCTGGCGGGCACGGGGTTCATCGACTTCGGCGTGGCGGGGCTGGGTCTGCTGATCGGGCGGGCGTGGTGGTGTGCACGGGCCGGCGTGCTGGACCGCCCCACCAGCGTGCTCGCCTGGGTGCGCTCGCTGGGGTGGACCTTCGTCGCGTTCGTGCTGGCGTGGCTGCTGTTCGGGCGGTTGACGCTGGGGTGGACCGACCGCGTGGGGCTTGTCGGGCTGATCGCGGGGATGTCGCTGACCGGGATCGCACTGTTCGTGCTGCGGCACGCATGGAGCTGGACCGGCTGGATGCGGCTGCGGGGGGCGATGACCCGCCTGCGTCGGCAGGAATATTGGCCGCAGTGGACCCACTACCTGCCGTGCTACATCTGGTTCGTGCCGTGGTGCCTGCGGTCGAAAGGGCGGGCGACACCCACCGCTGTGAATCCGGGCTACGCCCGCGACGGGGGCGTCGCCGAGGAGAAGAAGCACGAGATCCTGCAACGCATGCCCGACCCCGCGGTGCTGCACGCCCGTCTGATCCCCTCGGACGACGACACCGAGCGTCGCATCCGCGCGGCCGGTGAGATCATCGGGGGCGACCCGGCCCTCGGGGGGTATCCGGTGATCGCCAAGCCCGACCAGGGGGAGCGAGGACGCGGCGTCAAACTCCTGCACGCCGAAGCCGACCTGCGTGCGTATCTCCGCCGGCACGACGAGCCCGTGATCCTGCAAAAGTACCACCCCGGGCCGGTAGAGGTGGGCGTGGTTTGGATCCGCGATCCGGCCAGCCTGCGCGATCCGGAGCACGCGGGGCTGCACGGGCGGATCTATGCGGTGACATGCAAGACCCTGCCCGTGGTGCAGGGCGACGGCACGCGGACGCTGCGCCGCCTGATCCTCGCCCACCCGCGCCACCGGGCGCAGGCGGCGGTGTTCCTCGAACGCCTGAAGGACCGGCTGCACGAGGTTCCCGCCGAGGGCGAGCCGGTCTCGCTGGGCAACGCGGGCAACCATGCCCAAGGGGCCATGTTCACCGACGGCGCGCACCTTGTCACGCCGGAACTGGAAGAACGCATCGACCGCATCGCCCGCTCGTTCGTGGGTGGGTTCGACATCGGGCGGTTCGACATCCGCTGCGCATCCGAGGACGACCTCAAGCGGGGCGAGGGGCTGGGCGTGATCGAGCTCAACGGCGTGACGAGTGAGCCGACGAACATCTACGACCCGTCATGGTCGATCTTCCGTGCCCAGCGGACGCTGTGGGGCTATTGGGACCGCCTGATCGCCCTGGGCATCGCCCGCTTGGACACCGGCACAGGATCGTGCCTGCCGTGGGCGGAGGTCGCCCGGGTGATCGGCGCTTGGAAGTTCGCCCGCCCGAAAGCCGGCCGCGTGGGGGGCTGAGAGCCGGCTTTCGCGAGCACATTTGTGCGCGCATGGCGCGCCTTGCGCGCACAAGGGTGGTCCTTCCCGGACACCCCCTCCAAAAACACAAAGAATTTTTTCCCTTCCTCTATACGCGGCGCGAAAAAACGGGCACTTACGCGCACGCAAGACCACGAAAGCGCGCACAAATGTGCATCGGCGCCCCTCCGGGTGGGGACGCGTCGCGGTGACGCGTCCCGCACACATCCGATCCCGGAAGGAGAGCCCCCATGGCCGCCATCACCAAGCCCGTTCGCAACACCCGCAAGACCGGCCGGTCGCCCAACGCCGACGCCCAGCCTGAGAGCACACCCGACACCAAGCCGGAGACCAAGCCCGCATCCACGCCCGAGACCAAGCCCGAGACCAAGCCCGAGACAGCGCCCGCGTCGGAGCCGTCACCCGCGGACGCTCTGCAGGAGTCCATGCCGGCCCCGTCGAACGGCGGGCGGATCTACCGCAACCCGACCGACGGGCCTGTGATGGTCACGCGGGCGGCATCGGAGTTTGAGACCCAGCCGATCCGCTGGCTCGAGCCCGGGCTGATCCCGCGGGGCAAGCTCACGCTGCTCGCCGGCGACCCCGGGCTGGGCAAGTCGTTCCTGACGCTCGATCTCGCGGCCCGCCTGAGCGTGGGCAAGCTGCCCGAGGAGCCCAGCGTGCCCGCCCGCTCGCTGATCCTCAGCGCCGAGGACGACCCGGCCGACACCATCCGACCGCGTCTGGAGACCATGGGCGCGGACCTGTCCCGCGTGAGCATCCTTGAGGGCGTGCTGCGCCCCGAGGGCAAGGCGTGCCGGCTCGCCCGGCTGGACGAGGACATGCAGATCCTCGCCAACACGGTGGGGCGCATCCGCAACCTGGGCCTGATCGTGATCGACCCGATCAGCGCCTACCTGGGCGCGACCGATTCCCACAACAACGCCGATGTGCGCTCGGTGCTGGCCGACCTCGCCCGCCTGGCCGCTTGGACCGGGGCGGCCGTGGTGTGCGTCACCCACCTCAACAAGGACCAGAACAACCAGAAGAAGGCGATCTACCGGGCGATGGGCTCGCTCGCCTTCACGGCCGCGGCGCGGACGGTGTTCTCGGTGTCCAAGCACCCCGACAACCCGGAGAAGCGTGTGGTGAGCATGGTGAAGAACAACATCGGGCAGCACGCGCCCAGCCGCGTGTACCGCATCGACCGCGGGCGCGTCCGCTGGCTGGATGAGTCGTGCTCACTCGACGCGGACACGATCGAGGGCGGCAGCGAGAGCGTGGACCAGGTGACGGCGGTGGAAGAGGCCGAGCGGTTCCTGCGGGAGCTGCTGAAGAAAGGGCCGGTGCCGGCGTCGCTGGCCAACTTTGAAGCGACCACGCTGGGCATCAGCGACTGGGCGCTGAAGCGCGCCCGCCGGCGCATGGGCGTTGTGGCGGTCAAGTCCACCGGTCAGGGGCGCGAATCACCCTGGACCTGGCGCATGGCCGAGTGATCCGCCGCGTACCTACGACAAGAAGGTGGTCCCGCCCCCCGCGGGACCACCTTCTTGTCCTTTTAGCGTGTGAGGACGGTTGCTGCGCACGCGCTGTGCTCTCCGCGCACGCCGGATTGTTCACGATGTGCGCGGAAACAACGAGATCGGAGACCCTGAAGAAGGGGGAGATGACAAGAAGGTGGTCCCCAGGGGGTGGGGACCACCTTCTTGTCATCGGGAGCCGGCGGGCGTTCGCCACCGCGACGGGACGCTCACGCGGCTCGGCTTCGTCGGGCGTTCAGCGCACGCGGAGCCGCGGCTGACCGATCGTCACCGCGTCCTGCACCGCGCCGTGCTCGCCGGGGTCAACGGTGATGACCAGCGACACCGCCCGGGCGGGCAGGTCGGACTCGATGGCGGCTCCGTCGTTGTCCCGGTTGAGCCGGGGCGTGCCCAGCGTGGTGCGCGTGCCGTCGGGGGCGATCGCCTCGATCCGCACGACGCAGTCGGTCCACACGCCCGGGCGGACCGACAGGTCGCATGCGAAGCGGTCGGCGCCGGGTGGCAGGGGATAGACCAGCTCGCCCGGCGCGGGCAGGTGCAGCGCGGGCAGTGCCAGGAACGGGTCGGACGCGTCGAGCACGACGGGGTCGGGTGTCCAGCGACGCCCGCCGGTGGGCGTGACGGGCGGCAGGTCCAGCGTGCCCAGCGCCACCACGCCGCCGTCGCGTGACACGCTCAGACCCGCGAAGCGTGCCCGCCCGGGGTTGTAGGCGACGGTGTCCTCACCGCCGGACTCAAGCCCCAGCGGCGCGGGGCGGGTGGTCAGCGTCATCGCCCCGTCGGACGCGACGCGCAGCGACTGGGCGCGCAGCACCACGCCGCGGTCGTCGCCCACCAGCGTGCCGGGGGACGGCTCTGACGGGTTGGCCAGACGCACCTCGGCCACGCGGTCCATGGGCACGGTGATGTTCGGGCCGGCGTCCGGCTCGATGGTCACCGCCGAGCCCAGCGACGCGACGAAGCCCGTGAGCCGGTCGCCGTTGGTCAGCAGCACCGCGTCGGTCGGCTCGTCCGCCACGCGCCACGCCGCGCCGGGGCGTGCGACCCGCCGGACACGCTCGAGCGGCAGGCGTGCCCGGCCCAACCCCCGCGCCTCCAGCACGATGGTGTTCGGGTCATCGGACACGCCCAGCGTGCCCAGCAGGCGCTGCCCGTCGGTCAGTTCGACGAACACAACCCCCGACGAAGCCTCTCCGGGCAACGCAGGACGGGCCTGTTCGGTCGCGACGGCCGCGCTGAGCCGTTCGGTGGGGATGCGCTCGGTCGAGCCGTCGAGGTGGCGCACCGTCAGCGTGGTGTCGTTGAGCTCGACGATGCGGGTGTGCCGGATCGCAAGATCGTCGGTCATCACGCGAGCATCGAACTCGGCGCGGGACGCACCCGCCAGCCCGAGGGCCATCAGCACCGGGATGAGTCGGCGTCGGGGCATCACTTCTGGAAGATCGGCAGATAGCGTTTGGGCATCTGAAGAACAATCAGGCACATCGCTGTGGCGTAGGTATCCCCGACCGAACGATCCGTCCAGGTGCCATCGGGGTTCTGGCTGGACACCATTTCTTCTCGGACGGCTTGCCACCACCGCGACCACCGCTCGCCCCCGGCCAGGTACATCGCCTGCACCGCGTAGTAATGCCCGTAGTGGTAATGGGCGCGGCTTTGCAGGTTGGCACGCCCCGGCAGCGCGCTCGTCTCCAGGTAGTCCAGCCCGCGGTCGATCGCCTCGTCGGTATAGATGCCCGCGTAAAACAAGCTCGCCACGCCCGCTGCCGATCTCGGCCACGCGCTCGCGCCGCTCTCCAACTGATACTTAAACCCCCCGTCGGGATTCTGGCAACGGCGCACATACTCCACCGCCCGGTCGATCACGACGGAGGACACCTCGATGCCCGCGTTCCGCGCGCTGCGCAGCGCCATGATCTGGCAGATGGTCACCGACACATCCGCGTCGTAGGGCACCGGGTTGTATCGCCAGCCGCCCTCCTCGTTCTGCGTGCGCTCGATCAGGCGCACGGCGCGGACGAGCGCCTCGTGCAGGCGCCGGGCACGGGCGGTGTCCGGCCCGCCCCGCGTCATGCCGTAGACCTCGCCCAGGAACAGCGTGGCGAACCCGTGCCCGTACATCGGCCCGTTCGCCGCGTCGGCCGCCAGCAGCCCGTTCTCCGTCGAGTTCGCCAGGATGAAGTCCAGCCCGCGCTCGACCTGCTGCCCGTACACGCCTCGCCCCGGCAGATTTCCGTCGGCCATCAACGCGATGCACGCCAACGCCGTGATCGCCACATTCTTGCCGAAGCGGCCCGCCTCCCACGCGCCGTCCTCGCCCTGCGACTCGGCGATGGCACGCAGCCCCGCGCTCACCGCACGCTCCAACTCGGGCGTGATCTCGCCCTCCGCGGCGTTGTTCTGCGCCGTCGAAGGCTGCGCCGAGACAGGCCCGCCCACCGTCAGCACGCACGCCAGCGCCGAAACAGCCAGACGCACGCTCATTCGTCGCCCTCCCGCTCGGCCAACTTGCGGTAGTACAGCTCGGTCAGACGCCGGTACAGCGCGCTGTACCGGTCGCTGACACCCTGGCTTACCGCGTCACGCTCGCGCGGCGGCAGGTTGCCCCAGCCCACGCCGTCCGGCGCGACCTCCGCCCCGGGACGCGCGTCCGTGTTCGAGCCGGGCATGTTCGACTCGCCCGGCTCCGATCCCGGCTCGCCCGCCTGCTGCCCGCTCTGGCTCGACTGATTCGGCTGCTGCTGGTTGCGAGACGAACTCGACGAGGAACTCGACGAACCGCCCCGCGACTGGTTCTGCCTGGCGGCCTCGATCACCTGATCCAGCTTCCGCAGGATGTCCTCCTGCACGCGCTGGGTCGCGATCGAAACATCGCCCGACGCCAGCCGCTCGGACGCATCGCCCATCAGCCCCACCGCCTGCTCGAACCGCTCGCCCGCCTCGCGTGCCGACAACTGCCGCTGCAGATCGCGATCGTCCAGATCGCCCGCACCATCGGTGTCCAGCCCCAGCAGATCATCGAGCGAGGGCAAGACCGGCTCGGCGTCCCGCGACGGCCCGGAACCCGCCGACTGCGCACCGCCCGCACACGCGAGAAGAGCGATCGTCGGGATGGTCCAGCGTCCGTGCCGCATCGTGGTCCTTCGGGGGTCAACCGGGGTCATCGGCGGATGGTTCCCCCTCCGCGTCGTTTTCCGGGGTTTCGTCGGGCCTGACCGGAGTCTGTTCGGAGCCCGGGGGCGGCCGGTTCATCCGTTCGATCAACGCGGCCCCTTTCTCCGCCAGCGACCGCTGCAGCCCGCCCAGACGCTGCAGCCGGGCCGGTTCCCGCAGGTCCGGGGACTCGTCCAGTCGGCGGGTCAGGTCCATCGCCGCCCGCTGCATGTCCCGCAGCAGACGCAGCTCGGCGACCGGGGGAATCAGCGGCTGCTCCCCCCCGCCGCCGTTGCCCTGCGAGCCGTCCTGGAAGTCCTCATCGCTCGGAGCGTTGTCCTCTCCCAGAACCTCCACCAGCGACGCGAGCAACGCGATGGCCTGGTCCTGGTCCAGCCCGATCGACGCCGGCGGCGTCGGCTCGCCCATCGCCTCGCCCGCGCTCCGCATCAGCAGATCGAGCTGCTCGTGCGCCAGCCCGAACACCGGCGCTTCGCCGAGTTCCTCGGTCTCCTCCCTCAGCGTCGCGATCGCGTCGGCCAGATCGATCTGGGCCGAGCCGACACGCCGCGCCTCGATCCGCTCGCGTCGATTCAACGCCCGCCCGATCAGCGGCGCGGCGTCGTCCCGCAGGGCGCTCTGCGCCTGCAACGCGTCGCGGTAGGCCCGGCGCAACTCGGCCTTCTTGCGCTCCTGCTCGCGCTCACGCGCCCGATCGTCCTGCTTCTGCGCCTCCTCGAGCGCCTGACGCAGCAGGTCCAGGCTCGCCCGCTCTCCGACCTCCGCGGCCTCGTACGCTGGCGGGTCCTTCCGCAGCGACACCACCGCGTCGGACTGCGCCCGCTCGGCCTCCCGCAGCGCCTCGGCGATCAGGCGCAGCTCGGCCAGCGCCGCCGACGCGTCGTCGATCACGCCCAGCGTGTTGTCGCGCAGCCCGATCATGCCCTGCGCCAGACCGTCGCGCCGCTCGCCCGCCATCGCCGCGACCAGCGCGCCCAGCTCCCGCTCCTGCGTCTCGATCAACGCCGTGATCGACTGCATCAGGTCCGCCAGCCTGCGACGCAGCGCCGTGTCCCGCAGTCCCCCCGCCGAATCGATCTGCTCGAGCATCTCGTCCAGCCGGTCCAACGCTTCCTGCTGGGACTGCTGCGCCTGCCCGGTCTGATTCTGCCGCGTCTCCTGCCCGCCCTGCTGGATGCGGTTGGCCACCGCCCCCGCACGCCCGGACTCCGCGGCCCTCCGCAACGCCTCGGCCTGCGCGGGGTCGTCCTTGTCCAGCGATTCGGCCCGGCGCGTCAGCTCCTCGAGCGCCTCGCGTGCGTTGTCCGCCAACTCCTGCTGTTGCTGGGCCAGCCGGTCCAGTTCGGCCCGCTCGGCGTTGGTCAACTCGGCATCGGACTTGCCGGCCGTCTGCTGACCGATCGCCCCCGTGTCCTGCTGCGCCTGCGCCAACTGCTCGCGCAGACGCGCCACCGCCCGCCGGGCAAGGAACGCGTCCTCGCCGCGGTCGAGCATCGCCATCGCCTCGCCCAGTCGTTCGCGCACGCCCCGCTGCTGGTCCTGCGCCTCCGCCCGGTCGCCGGCCTCGATGGCCCGCGCCGCCCCCCGCGCATTGGACCCTGCCTCGCGCAGCGTCGCCTGCAGATCCCGCAGCAGCGAACGCAGCGACGGGTCCTCGATGCGGTTGATCTCCGCCGCTTCGCCCAGCTCATGCACCGCCCGCGTCGCCGATGCCACCGCGTCCGCCAGCCCGATCTGCTCGCGCGCCAGCGACTCGGCGGGCTCGCCCGCCCGCGTCCGCTCGCCCAACGCCTTCTGCTCGTCGTCGCTGCGACGCAGCAGACGCGACACCGGATCGAGCTGCGCCCGCAGCCGCGCCCCGAAATCCTCGGGCGAGAGCACCCGCAGACGACGCGCCTGGCTGCGCACCTCGCCCGCCTGCCCCCGCGTGTCCCGCGCCACGCCCACCAGCACGATCTCGTCGCCCGCCTTTGCCCCCAGCGCCGCCGGGGACACCACGCTCGACAGCTCCACCCGCGTCAATGCCCCATCGATCGACGACGCGTCCACCACCGCCGCCCCGCCCGTTGGCTCCGGCGCCGCGCCGGGCGATGTGTCCGGCTTCGCCCACCGCTCGGCCAGCAGTTCCACGCCCGTCACCCCAACCTCGTCCACGCTCTCCACCCGCACCGGCAGTTCCGCCTCGGGTGTGACGATCCGGTCCGCGCCCGGCTCGGCAATCTGCACGCCCGGCGACGCGTCCGGACGCACATCCAGCCCCACCACGATCGGCACCCGCAGCCCCAGCCCGTGCTCGTCGCTGACCACCGGGGCGATCCGCGCCGGGGCCTCGGGCGACAGCGTGATCTCCAGCGTCCGACCGTCCGGGCGGTTCACGCCGATCGGCGTCTGCGACCACTCCGAGGCGCTAACCGCGTCCACCTCCGACGAGAACCTCCACCGCAGCGTCACCCCCGACCCGCCCAGCACCGGTCCGATCGACGCATCACCCGTCCCGATGTCGTGCGAGCCCGTGCGGAAGTTGGCAAGCCCCGGTGCGCTCTCGGCGTGCGCGGGCGGCTCGATCACCACCGACGCAGACACCACCTCGGGCGGACGCACCAGACGCACCCGCACCCAGTCCGAGCGGTCGTCCGGCGTCACCACCCGGTACCGCAGCACCGGGCTTCGATCGTCATCATTGATCGTGCCCGGGTCGATCAGGCGTTCGAACACACGCGTGCCGTCCGACAAGGCGGGCTGCGCCGTCATCGGCGACCGCTCCGTGACGCCATCATCGCCGAACCGCCATTCCAGCCGCACCCGTGACCCCGGATCACCCGGCCCGACGCCCACACGCACCGCCAGCGCCTCGTCGATCGGGTGCACTGCGGTCTCCGTCAGATCCGTCACGCCGAACCGCGTGGGCCAGCGTGCGTCGGAGAACGGGAGCAGCACCCGACGCGCCCCGATCGCCGTCATCGTCGGCGCCAACGCCGCCAGCAGCAGCACGACCGACACCGCAACACCCAACGCGCCCCCCGCACGCCCCAACCCCGACCAACGCACCAGCCGGTCCGCACGCACCCGTGCCAGCGCGTCCGACGCCCGGTCGATCCCCGCCCGGGCCAAGGCCCCGGGCTCGCCGCCCGCCTCGCTCTGCTCCAGCAGGTCCACCGCCGGCGCGATCGTGCCCGCCAGTGCGGGATACAGCACCTCGAGCCGACGCGCCAGCGTCGAACGCGGCAGACGCAGCCGCCACGCCGGGGCGATCAGCCGCACCCCGAGCCACCCCAACGCACCCAGCCCAAGCCCCAGAAGCAACGCCCGCCCCAAGTGCGGCAGGCGAAGCCCGAGGTCGATCAGACCCACGCACACCGCCCCGCCGATCGCCGCCGCTGCCACCCATGCCGCCCCGCGGACGATCAGCAGCCGTCGCACCGTCCCGCCCACCCGGTCGAGCGACGCGGCCAGATCCCGCACCGGCTTCTCGCCGGCTCGCACGGGTCGGGATGGCGAAAGATTGCTCACGCCGCGTCACTGTACCGGTTCGCGCCCGTCCACGGTTCGTCACGCCAGCCGGATCAGACGCCGACCGACCCATTCAAGGGATGCCAGCGCCAAGACCGCGATCAGCACCACCCACCGGTCCCACAGCGTCTCGATGATCGGCGTGCCCGTGTGCACCCGCGAGCGGTTGGGCACCCACTCCGCCAGCCGGTCCGTCTCGTCCGGCCCGACCACCCGCCCGCCGGTCCGCTCGCACAGCGCCGCCAGCAGCCCGTGGTCGGTGTTCAGGTCCGCCCGCTCGTCGCCCGGCTCGACCACCCGGGCCGACGCGTCCAGCGTCGCCAACTCGGTCGGCCCGTCCCGCAACTCGACCGCGAACGCACCCGGCGCGTCCGGGATCCACTCGCCCGTCCGCGACGCACCCTCGCCCCGCAGATCCACCGAATCCCGCCGACCGTCGGCACGCACCACCTCGGCCCGCACCCGCTCCGGCAACCGGTCGATCACGCCCTGGTCGAACACCTCCAGCTCGATCACCGCCGGCGAGCCCGGACGCGGCTGCTCAGGACGCACCCGCAGCACGCCCGCGCCCAACGCCGATTCCACCCGCCCACGCGCCAACATCCGGATCAGCGGCAGCCACACCCGCTCGGGCACCGTCTCCCCCCGCCCGTACCGCCAACGCCAGATCTCGTCCGTCCCAACCAGCGCCACACGCCCCGCGCCGTACCGCATCGTCAGCACCAGCGGCGCCGACGCGCCCGAATCGACCCCCACCGCCTCGGCCAGCGTCGCCACGCCCGGCTTGAGATCCTGCGGCTTGGGACGCAGCGCCCATTGCAGACGCGTCCAGCCCGCGCCCGGGTCGCTCAGCCGCTCCAACCAGCCCTTGCCGTCCTCGCCGGTACGCAGGACACCCAGCCGATCGGCCTCCGGCGTCGGACGCGCCACCACCGGCTCGTCCCACACGCCGATCGACCCCGGACGCAGCGGCAGCAGCACGCCCGCCGGCGACTCGAACCACGAACCGGGCGTCGCCCCCGGACCCGCCATCCACAGCACGCCCGCACCACGCTGCGCCACATGCTCGCCCAGCTGCGCCAACTGCTCACCGCCGAAGAGATCCGCGGACATGTCGCCCAGGATCACCACATCGAACGCGTCCCACTCCTCGGGCGACACCGGCAGACGCGCGATCAGCGTGTCGCCCTCCTGCACATACTGCCGCCCGGACGCCAGGATCATCGCCGTCGAATCGATCGACGCCTCCCGCAGCAGCAGGTTCTTCACATAGTGCCGCTCCCACCGCGGCGAGCCGTCCAGATACAGCACGCGGATCGGACGATCGATGACCTCCAACGCCACCCGCCGCGTGTTGTCCTCGGCGTCGATGTCCTCCGATACGCCCACTAGACGAACGCCCAGATCCCGCGTCCCCGATTCCTCCGGCGTGACCGTCAGCGTCACCCACGCCCCGGGCTCGTCGCCCGAAGCCTCGACCGGGGCGGCGTCGATCACCTGCCCGGTCACGCGGTCGAACAGCTCGACCCGCGCGTCCGCCGGAGCCCCGCCCGACCACTCCACCCTCGCCCGCACCGGCACCGCGTCCCGCACGAACGCCACGCCCGGCGACTCCATCCGCTCGATCCCCACCGACCGCACCGGGTCCGGCGAGCCCAGCGGCACCGCGAACACCGGCACACGCTCGCTCTCCAGCCGACGCAGCACGCCCGCGGGCACGCGATCGGTGGATCGTCCGTCGCTGATGACCACGATGCCGCCGATCGGAGCGCCCCGCGCCTCGTCCAGCACCGCCGCGAGTGCAAAGCCGATCCGCGTCGCGGGGTCGCCCGACTCGCCCGACTCGCCCGACTCGCCCGACTCGCGCGCATCCGAGCCGAACCGCCACACCGCGACCTGCGACCGCTCGCGCAGCGCCTCCAACGCCGGACCCGCGAGCGCCAACGCCGCCTCCGCCTGCTCGGCCCGCGTCCGCCCTCCCGGCGCATCCGGCACCGCCAGCGACGCCGAGCGGTCCACCAGCACGAACACCCGGTCCGGCTCCACGCGGATCTGATCCAGCCGCAACTGCGGCCCGGCCGCGAGCAACGCCAGCAGCACGATCAGCAACCCCCGCGAGCACGCCAGCAGCGCCCGCGTCACGCCCCCGCCCGGCAGCCGCCGGTAAGTCCACAGCCCCAGCGCCACGCACGCCACCGCCAGCAGCGCCCAGCCCCAGCCCGGCAGCGGACGCTCGAACACCAACGCCGCGTCCGGCGTGCCGAAGCCCAGCCCCTCGAGCCCGAACAGCCTGTTCAGAAGGTCGTTCATGCCCCGACCCTCCGCGGCGCGTCGTGCGCCGGGTGGGACGCCGCCCTCGCCAGCACCGCCTCGATCACCGCCAACGCCGCCGCCAATGCCAGCAGCGTCAACGCCAGCCCGTCGCCCCACGCCGTCCGCTGCCGAGCGGTCATCACCGCGTCGCCCGTGTCGCCGTCGGAGCGGATCTCCGATCCGGGGAACAACGCCGCCGCGCCCGCGCCGAGTTCATCGCTCCGGGCCGGCTCGGCCCTGGCCGCGTCCGCGTCGGGATTCACCGACACCGTCCGCAGTACCCGCCCGTCCGCGCCGAGCGCCACGAACACACCCGCCCGCGAGCCAGGCACACCGGTCACCCCGTCCTCGCCCGCCAGCGTCGCGTCCGGCTCCCAGCGATCGACCCCCGCGTCGTCCGTTGCCGCGGCCAGACCAGCCACCGCCGACGCGTCCACGCCCCGCCCGCTGCCCCGACGGACCAACTCCTGCACCACCGGCACAAACAGCGGCCGCGCCGGCAGGTCCGTCCAGTCCATGTCGAACGCCACGGTGAACACCGCCAGCATGCCCCGCCCGTCCGCGCCGCCCGACTGCGCCAGCATCACCCCGCCGTCCTGCGTCCGCAGCACCACCCCGTCCGGCTCGCGGCTGTCGATCGACACCCGCCGCGCCACCCCGACCGATGTCGCCAGATCCGCGAACTCGCCCCGCAATGCGCCCAGCAGCGCGCCCGGCTCGTCCGGGCTCAGCCGCGTCGGCTCCTCGCGCACGCCGGCGTTGGCGTTGAGCGACAGCGTGCCGCCGCTCAGTTCGCTCAGACGCCCGCCCCACGCCAGATCGCCGTCGACGCCCGGCGTGAGCACCACCAGCCCACCGAGGCTCAGCAACTCGCGCACCCGCGTCCAGCCCGCGTCCGGCACGCGCGAAGGCTCCAGCACAAACAGTGCGTCCACCGATCCCGCCGGCACCGATCCCAGCGACGCCGGGTCGATGCGGAACGACTCGATGCCCGCCCGCTCGTCGGGCGTCAGCGCGGCCAGCACCCACGCGCCGGGCGTGAGATCGCCCGCCACAGGCGCCCGCTCGACCACGCCCACCCGCAGCTCGCGCCGCTTGGAGAGCACCACGCGGGCCGTGTTGTCCCGCGGGTTCGCGTCGTCCGGCAGCCGCGCCACCACCGCCACCCGACCCGCCCGACCGGGCGTCAACGCCGCATCGTCGACCGACACCGACCACGACGCCCGCTCCTGGCCCTGCTCGAACCGCGCCACGCCGCGCCCGGCGATCACGCCGCCCGGCTGGGCGATCAGCTCGACCGCGATCTCCTGCGCCGGCAGGTCGCCCGACCGCACCACCACGCCCGACACCCGCGTGCTCGGGGCCAGCGACGCCGCCCCCACCACCGTCGGCGTGGACAGCGCCAGATCAGCCAGCCCCGCGTTCGCCCCGCCCGCGTCGCCGGGGGGTGACAGTTCGATCGCGTCGACCCCGCCCAGCGGCGCACCCTCGAACAGCGTCCGCGCGTCCACGCCACGCCACGCGGAGAACAGCCGCACCTCGGTCCGGCGTCCGTCTTCTTCCTCCGGCCGCTCGCTCAGCACCCGACGCAACGCCCCGAGCGTCACCCGCGAGTCCGTCGGCTCCAGCCGGTCCAACGCCCGGCGCACCGCGTCCGGGTCGGGCGAGGGCGGCCAGACCAGCGCCTCTCCCGGTGCGCCCAGCGTCACCAGACCCACCGCGTCGCCCCGCGCCGGGTCCACGCCCTGCAACGCCGCCCGAGCCGCGTCGATTGACCGCTGCAGCCCGGTCCGACCCGAAGCATCCCTCTGTGCACTCGCGATCGAGTTGTCGATCGCCAGCACCAGCGTCGTGGGGCGGTCGCCCCCCGCCCCGGCCCCCAGCGTCGGTCGCGCCACCGCCAACGCGAGCAATGTCACGAGGGCGCACCGGCTGAGCAGCAGCAGCAACTGCTCCAGCCGCAGCCGACGCCGACGCTTGCGCATCGCTTCCTGCAGGAACCGCATGGCCGCCCACGGGATCGGACGCCGACGCCGGCGCAGGAAATGGATGATGATCGGGATCGCGACGCACGCCAGCCCCACGCCCAGGATGGCCGGGTGCAGAAAGGTCACCGCCCGGACCTCCGGATCACCGCGTTGCGCTTGGCCAGCATCGCCGCGATGGGCGGGCCCAGCCAGTCGTGGGTCGACACGACCTGATGGTCAAACCCGAACGACCGGGCCGCCTTGCGCAGCGCGTCGATGTGGCCCTTGAATGCCGCAAGGTAGTCCTCCCTGATCGCCCGCGGGTCCAGACGCAGCACGCCGTCGTGCTCGAGCCCCTCGAAACGGGCCGGGTCGTCGAAGGGGAACTCGGTCTCCGCCCGGTCGAGCACCTGCAGCAGGATGGCATCGTGCCCGCGGTGCTTGACCCGGGCCAGCGCCGCCCGGATCCGCTCGGGGTCGTCGAAGAAGTCCGACACGATGGCGAACAGGCAGCGGTTGGTCACCTTGGCCAGCGTCTGCTCCATTACCCGGGCGAAGTCGGTCTGCGTGTCCACCGGGTGGGTCGAGAGCAGGTCCACGATCGACCGCCAGGTCGCCTTCCGCCCCGACCGCGGCAGCATCGTCCGGATCTCGTCGGCGTAGACCACCAGCCCCACCCGGTCGCCCTGCTCGATCGTCACATACGCCAACGCCGCGGCCGTGGCTGTCGCGTGGTCGAACTTGGTCCAGTTCGGACGACCGTCCATCGACACCACCCGCCCGGAACCGGTGGCGTCCGCGTACAGACGGGTGCCGAAGTTCATCGAGCCGGACGCGTCGACCAGCACGACCAGGTCCAGGTTGGTCTCCTGCTGGTACTGCTTGATCTGGAGTTTGTCGGTCTTGGCGTAGACCTTCCAGTCCAGCCGCCGGATGTCGTCTCCCGGGGCGTAGGGCCGGTGCTGGGCGAACTCGACCGACACCCCCGCGTAGGGCGAGCGGTGCATGCCGCTCATCACGCCCTCGACGATCATCTTGGCCCGAAGCTCGAACGAGCCGAGCCGGGCCAGCGTCTGGGGGTGCAGATAGAGATGCGGGTCGACACGGGGCTGGTCGGCGGAACGCGGGGCGGGCTGGTCGGCGGGCGCGTCGGGCATCCTTGACCGATCGTACCGTGCCCGGGCCTCTCGGCTGCCGCACGCCTCCCTGCTTCACACTACCATCCCCCCATATGGCCACCATCAACGACCGCGTCTCCGCAGCCAACCTCAAGCGCATCGGCGTCCTCACGGGCGGCGGGGACTGCCCCGGGCTCAACGCCGTCATCCGGGCCGTCGTCAAGGACGCCATCAACCACGGCATCGAGGTCATGGGCATCGAGGACGGCTTCCTCGGGCTGATCGAGGACCGCATCAAGCCCCTCGGGCTGGACGATGTCTCCAACATCCTCACGATGGGCGGCACCATCCTCGGCTCCAACAACAAGACCAACCCCCAGAAGTACCCCGTCGGGCGCAACGAGGACGGCAGCCTCAAGTACCGCGATCTCACCGAGGTCTGCCTGACCCACCTGAACATCCGCAAGATCGAGGCCCTGGTCGTCATCGGGGGCGACGGCACCATGTCGGCCGCCAAGCCCATCGCCGACGCCGGCATCAACTGCATCGGCGTGCCCAAGACCATCGACAACGACCTCTTCGGCACCGACATCACCTTCGGCTTCCAGACCGCCGTCTCCGTCGCCACCGAGGCCCTCGACCGCGTCCACACCACCGCCGCCAGCCACCACCGCGTCATGGTCGTCGAACTGATGGGACGCAACGCCGGCTGGATCACCCTCCACGCGGGCGTGGCCAGCGGCGCCGATGTGATCCTTCTCCCCGAGATCGAGTTCGATCTTGATGTGATCTGCAAAGCCTGCCTGGACCGCAGCCAGAAGGGCAAGCGCTTCACCATCATCGCCGCCGCCGAGGGCGCCAAGCCCAAGGGCGGCGCCCAAATTGTCGAACGCGTCGACGAGACCAGCCCCGACCCCATCCGGCTCGGCGGCGTGGGCAAGTGGCTGGCCGACGAGATCGAGAAGCGCACCGAGATCGAGTCCCGCTATGTCGTCCTCGGGCACACCCAGCGTGGCGGCACCCCCGTCCCGGGCGACCGCGTGCTGGCGACCCAGTTCGGGCACCACGCCATGGAACTGCTCAAGATGGGCAAAAAGAACCGGCTCGTCGTCATGCAGGGCGGCAACCTCGGCGATGTCGAGATCACCGCCGCTGCGGGCAAGCAGCGGCTGGTGCCCAAAGACCACCCGCTGATCGCCGCGGCGCGCAGCGTGTATACCTGCTTCGGCGATCGGTGAGCCTCCCGAAACCCGGCGCGTGCCCTCCCCAACAACACAGGGAGGAGGTCTCGCATGAAATCCACCGGCGTCGGCTATCTGTTCTGGTTGTTCGTCTTCATCGGCTTCGCCGGCATCCACCGCTTCTACGCCGGCAAGTGGGTCACCGGCATCATCTGGCTGCTCACCGGCGGGCTGTTCCTCATCGGGCAGATCGTCGACCTGTTCCTGATCCCCGGCATGATCGAGCGGGCCAACATCAACCGGCGTCTGCAGAACGCGGGGATCTGATCCGCGCGGTGGCGGTCAGAACGGCGGCAGCTCTTCGTCGTCGAAGTCGATATCGTTGCCGGAACCGTCCCGGAAATCGACCTCCGGCCCGGTCTTCTTGCCCGGCGCGAAGCCGCGATACTCGCGTGGTGCAGGGGCGGACGACGGCGGCATCGGCTTCGGCTCACCGAAGTCGGGCACACCGAACCCGTCGTCCCCGTCGCCGTATCCGCCACCCCCGAACGCCACGCCCGTTGCAGGCGTCTTGGGTGCAAAGTTCGGCTCGTCGGCGAAGTCACGCGAGAACCCATAGCTCCCGCCCGAGTGAAGCCCGTCGTAGTTCTTGAACCGAACCACAGACGAATCCCACACCAGCTTGACGGTTCCCGTCGGACCGTTGCGCTGCTTGGCGATGATCAGCTCGGCGAGGTTCAGCTTCTCGCGGTTGTCCTCGTCGAACTCGGGAGACTTCGGGTCCCACGCGGGATCGCCGCGGTGGTAGTACGACTCACGATGCAGCAACGCCACAACATCGGCGTCCTGCTCGATCGAGCCCGACTCGCGCAGATCGCTCATGCGGGGGCGGTTGCCCTCCCGCTGTTCCGCCCCGCGGTTGAGCTGTGCCAGACAAATCACCGGCACCTTGAGCTCGCGTGCGAGCGCCTTGATCGAGCGGCTGATCTCCGAGACTTCCACCTGCCGGCTCTCACGCGCCGAAGACGGCGAAGAAAGCAACTGCAAGTAGTCGATCACGATGCAGCCGATGTCGTGCCGCTGCTTCATCCGCCTCGCCTTGGCCCGCAGCGTCAGAACGGTCATGCCCGGCGTGTCGTCGATCACCATCGGCGCCTGCGACAACTCGTCCGCCGCCTGCTGAAGCCTGCGCCACTCTTCCTCGCCCACATGCCCGGACCGCAGCCGGCTGGCGTCCACACCCGACCGCGCGGACAGCAACCGCTGCACCAGCGAACCACGCGACATCTCAAGGCTGAAAATGCCCACCGGCACCGGACGCGCGTTCTTCTTCGGCTCCCACGGCGTCACACCGCCGAACGCGATTTGCTCCGCCAGATTCAGCGCGAACGCCGTTTTCCCCATCGAGGGTCTCGCCGCCAGAATCATCATCTCTTCCGGTTGCAGACCGCTCGTCAGCTCGTCCAGATCGGTGAACCCCGTCGGGATTCCCGAGATCGGCTTGCCGTCAGCCTCGTCGATGCGGGTCATCTCCGCGATCAACAGCTCCTTGAGCGACTCCGGCTCGGCGTTGATGTCCTCAGAAGCGATGTCGAAGATCCGCTTCTCCGCCAGATCGATCACCCGCTTGGCGCTATCCGGCGTGCCGTCGACCTGCGTGTACGCATCGTGCAGGATCTCGCCGGCCGCGTCGATCAGCTTCCGCAACCGCGCCGAGTCCGCAATCAGACGGGCGTAGTACGGCGCCGACGCGGCGCTCGGCACCGCCTCGGCCAGTTCCATCAGATACCCCGTGCCGCCCACCCGGTCCAACACACCCCGGGCCCGCAGGCTCTCGGTCAACTGCACCAGATCGCCCGACTGATGCGCATCGAAGGTGTCCAACAACGACTTGTAAATCGTCGAATGCGCCTCCTTATAGAACGACTCCGGACCCGGCAGCAGCTCGACCACATCGTTCAGCACGCTCGGATCCAGCAGGATCGCCCCCAGCAGCGAACGCTCGGCGTCCACCGCGTGCGGGGGGGTGCGGTCGAACAGCTTGCCGATCGCGTCGGGGTCGCTGAGGAACTTCTTCGTCTGGCTCTTCTCTCGGCTCACGGATGCATCGTGGCAGCCCCCGACCCGGTTGTCGAGTCCTACCGAAACTTCCCGCCCAACCGACAGGAAAACCCCGTCCATCCGGTGGATAGACCCCATATGGGGGGCATCGCCGCCGGGCCTGCCACCGTATCCTTGCCCATGACCACCCGCGCCCTCGGCGAGATCGGACAAGGCGAATCCCTGCCCGACCACCTCCCCAAATCCCCCATCCCCCTGTTCCGGGCCTGGTTCGACGACGCCCACCGCCGCCGCTGGCAACCAAACCCCAACGCCATGACCCTGGCCACCATCGATCCCGATGGCCGACCCTCGGCCCGCGTCGTCCTCTGCAAGCACCTCCACGACGACCTCGGCTGCCTGGTCTTCTTCACCAACTACAACGGCCGCAAGGGCCGCGCCCTCCAAGCCAACCCCCGCGCCGCGGCCGTCTTCCACTGGGACGATGTCGACCGCCAGATCCGCGTGGAAGGCCCCGTGACCGTCTCACCGCCCGCCGAATCCGACGACTACTTCCACAGCCGACGCTGGGAATCCCGGCTTGGCGCGTGGGCCAGCGATCAATCCGAGCCCATCGCGTCCCGCGAAGCCCTGCTCAACAAGGTCCGTCACACGGCCAAGCAACTCGGCATCGACCTCGCCGCCGCCGTGAGCGGGCAACCCATCGAGATCGACCGCCCGCCCCACTGGGGCGGCTTCCGCCTCTGGTTCGAGTCCGTCGAACTCTGGTGCAACGGCGTCGGACGCATCCACGACCGGGCCCGCTGGACCCGCACGCTCACGAAGTCCGGCGACACCTACTCCGGTGGCCCGTGGTCCGCGACGCGTCTCCAGCCCTGATCCGCCGGTCCCGATCGATCAGCGCAGCTTCAGCGTCGCCAACGCCACCACGCACAGCAGGATCGCCAGGATCCACAGCCGCACGACCACCTGATTCTCCGCCCAGCCGCCCAGATGCAGATGGTGGTGGTACGGCGCGACGCGGAAGATCCGCCGCCCCGTGCCGGTCTTGATCCGGGTGTACTTGAACCACCCCACCTGCATCACCACCGACGCGATCTCCAGCAGGAACACGCCGCACATGATCAGCACGACCACTTCCTGCCGGATCACCATCGCGATGTAGCCGATCAGCCCGCCCAGCGCCAGCGACCCGGTGTCGCCCATGAAAACCTGCGCCGGAGCCGCGTTCCACCACAGGAACCCCAGACACGCCCCCGCCATCGACCCGGACAGCACCGCCAGCTCGTCCGACCGTGCCACATGCGGCAGCAGCAGCATCTGTGACCACTGCTCCGAACCCGCGATCAGGGTCAGCACCAGCAGCGCGAAACTCACCACGCACGAGATCCCGCCCGCCAAACCGTCCATCCCGTCGGTGATGTTCACCGCGTTGCTCATCCCGGCGATCATCAGCACCGCCAGCACCACGAACACCGGCATCGACAGATAAATCAGGCTCGGATTCACGATCCACTGCCCCGGCACAAAGGTCCGCTGGAACGGCAGATTCAGAACATGGCCCAGCGATGGACCGAACTCATTGATCGCGAACCGATACGCGAAGTACCCCGCCAGCAGCCCCACCCCGAGCTGAAAGACCAGCTTCTCCCAGGACTTGAGGCCCTGACGACCCGTGCCACGACGCGCCGCGGTCAGCTTCAGCCAATCGTCCGCGCCGCCGACACACGCCAGCCACACCAGCACGAACAGCCCGAGGAACACCACCGGCACGGTGATGTCCGCCAGCAAAAACGTGCTGGCGAAGATCGATCCGCAGATGAGCACCCCGCCCATCGTTGGCACATTGGCCTTGCTCTTGGCGTGCGCCCGCAGCACTTCCGCGTCGCTCTCGCCCCCATCGCCGATCTTCAGGCTCACCAGGAACCGGATCGTCCGCTTGCCCAACGCGATCACGATCCCGAACGACAGCCCCGCCGCCAGCAGCGCACGGAACTGGATCTGGTCCATCACCCCGAACACCGAATACAAGCCCACCCGAGACAGCCACTCGCGCATCGCATCAAAGAGCAGATACAGCATCAGCGACCGCACCCCGCCGCCGCACGCGACCGCAACAGCTCCACCAGCCGCTCCAGTCGCATGCCCCGGGACCCTTTCACAAGCACCGTGTCGCCCGGACCGATCCGGGACGCCAAACGCCCGATCGCACCATCATCGGTCGAACGCTCGCCCTCGCCACCGGCATCGGCGAACAGCGGCCCGAATGTCCACACAGCATCCAAACCCAGCGACCGAGCGTGCGCCAGCACCTCGGCGTGCAGCCGCGGCCCATCACGCCCCAACTCCAGCATGTCGCCCAGCACCGCCACACGCCGACCCATGCTCGGCGCCCCCGCCAGCACCGCCAGCCCCGCCCGCATCGAGCCCGGATTGGCGTTGTACGCATCATTGATCACCGTGATCGCCGGCTCGGTCGGGATCACCTCCCGCTGCAGCCGCATCGACGCCCCCCCGGCCGACCCCAGCCCCCGGGCGATCACCGCGTCATCCAACCCGAGCCACCGGGCCACCACCACCGCCAGCGCCGCGTTCCGCGCGTTGTGCGCCCCCGGCAGCGGCACCGTGAACCGCGTCCCGTACATCGTGAACGACGCCGACTCGAACGACCCAACCACCTCCGAGATCCGCTCGTCCGCGTCCGCCGTCTCGCCCACCCGGACCAACCGCGCCCGCGTGCCGACCTTCTCAACAGCCGCGTCCAACACCGGCAGCCCCGCCGGCATCACCGCAACGCCGTCCTCCGGCAGTCCCGCGATGATCGACGCTTTCTCCATCGCGATCGCTTCCAGCGAGCCGAGACCCTCCAGGTGCGCCTCGGCCACGGTCGTGATGATCGCCGCATCCGGGCGGGCCGTCTCGCACCGCCGCGCGATCTCGCCCGGCGTGCTCATCCCGATCTCGCACACCAGCACGCGGTCGCCCGGACGCGCATTGAGCACCGTGACCGGCACGCCGATCGCGTTGTTGAAGCTCTTGCTCGGGCAGGTGCCCGGCAGCCCGCCGGCCCCGCACGCCGCGGCGTGCATCAGACGGCAGGTCGTCGTCTTCCCGTTCGAACCCGTGATACCGACCACCTTCAGCCCCGCCAGCGCCGCCGGCCACGCACCGGCCAGCCCGGTCAGCGCCGCCGTCGCGTCCTCGACCAGCAGCACCGGCATCCCGGCATCGCCGGGAACCCGCTCCGCGTCGGTCGCCAACGCCATCGCCGCCCCGCGCTCCCGCGCCGACCGGATGTACGCGTGCCCGTCGGCCTGCTCGCCCCGGAACGCCGCGAACAGCATCCCGGGCTTGACCTCGCGCGAGTCGATCGCCGCGCCCACCGGCGTCCGATCCACGGCATTGGGCGCGATCAGCCACCGCCCGCCCGCCGCCCCAGCGATCTGGTCGAAATCCCAAGTCATGCCGTGCCCGCCGCCGCCTTCGGCTCGCTCGGCCCGCCCCGCAGCCGCCGCTCCCGCAGCGCCGCCCGGGCCTCCTCCGCGTCATCGAAGTGCCGCGACACCAGGTTCCCCGCCGCGTCGCACGAGATCTGCTCGGTCTCGTGCCCCTTGCCCGCGATCACGATCACTTCCCCGTCCCGCGCCGTCGTAATCGCGTGCCGGATCGCCTTCCCGCGATCCACCTGCACGCTCACCTTCCCGCGATCCCCCGCCGGAATACCCGCCAGGATCTCGTCCACGATCGCGCTCGGCCGCTCCGTCCGCGGGTTGTCCGAGGTCACCACCACCCGGTCGCACCGCTCGCTCGCCACCCGCCCCATGCGGGGCCGCTTGGTCCGGTCCTTGTCCCCGCCGCAACCGAACACGCCCGTCAGCGTCCCGCCCGCGGGCAGCACGCCCCGCACCGCGTCGAGCGCCCGCCGCAGCGCGTCGTCCGTGTGCGCAAAGTCCACGAACACCGTCACCAGATCATCCGCGCCCGACACCCGCTCGAGCCGCCCCCGAGGCGGGCGGATCGCCCCCAGCCCGCGCCGCAGCGCCTCCAGCCGCTCCGCGTCCCCGAGCCCCAGCCGCTCCATCGCCGCGTCGCCCGCGCACAGCGCCTGCAACGCGTTGATCGCGTTGTGCCCCCCTACCGCCGCCACATGCCCGGTGAACGAACCCAGCGGACATTCGACCGACAGCTCCATCCCGTCCAGCGTCGCCCCGCCCACCGTCGCCCGCCACGACGCGTCCGCGTGCCCCTCCACCGAGCACCACCGCGTGTTCGGGCCCGCCATCGCCTTCGAGTGCTCGTCGTCCGCGTTCAGCACCCGCACCCCGCCCGCCGGCAGCAGCTCGAACAGCCGCCGCTTGGCCGCAAGGTACGCCTCCATCGTCTTGTGGTAATCGAGGTGGTCCCCCGACAGGTTCGTGAACACCGCGACATCGAACGCCAGCGCGTCGGCCCGGTGCTGGTCCAGCGCATGGCTGGACACCTCCATCGCCGCCGCCCCGCACCCCGCGTCCACCATCGTCGCCAGCGTCCGCGACAGCTCCACCGCCGGCGGCGTGGTCATCATCGCGGCCGCGACCTCCCGCCCGTCGTCCACCACCACCCCGCCGATCAGCCCGCACCGCACCCGCTGCCCGCCCAGCCGGGCCGACTGCAGCACCGCCCTGACCATCGTCGACACCGAGGTCTTTCCATTCGTCCCCGTCACGCCGACCAATGCCAGCTTCTCCGACGGCCGCCCCCAGAACCGCTCACCGACGATCGCCCCCACCCGGGGCACCTCGGGCGTGACCAACACCACCGCCTTCGCGTGCCGCGGCAGCTCCAGGTCGTCCGTGTCGCTGAGCACCGCGACCGCCCCGCACTCGACCGCCGCCGCCGCGTACCGCCGCCCGTCCGCCTTCAGCCCCCCCCGCGCGATGAACAGCGACCCCGGCACGGCCGTCCGCGAGTCCTCCGTCACATCGCACACACGCACGCCCGACGGGTCCCCCACGACCCGCAGATCCAGCCCCAAGATGAGTTCGCCCAGTTCCATCCGCGTTGCATTCTTGATCGACGATCATCGCAGCGCAAGGGCACTTTTCGCCCACTCAAGGGAGGATCAACATCGCATCCCCATACGAGAAAAACCGATACCCCTCCCGCACCGCTTCCGCGTACACCGCCTTCACACGCGCCACCCCGTCCACGCCCGGCCCCTCCAGCGCCGCCGCCACCATCGCGATCAGCGTCGAACGCGGCAGGTGGAAGTTCGTCACCATCCCGTCCACCGCCCGCCACCGATACCCCGGCGCGATCAGGATGTCCGTCTCAAACCACCCCCGCGCCTCCTCGGCACGCCCCGCCTCCATCAGCCCCGCCGCCGACTCCAGCGTCCGCACCGAGGTCGACCC
>RFGH01000078.1 GCA_003696675.1 Planctomycetota bacterium | reverse complement strand
TGTCGTCCACCGCGTCGGGCGCGTCGTTCGCCCCGGTCACGGTGAAGGTCACGGTGGCCGTGTCGGTGCCGCCGTTGCCGTCGGACACGGTATAGGTCACCGAGGTCGTGGCCGTCTCCCCCTCGGCAAGATCGTCGAAATCGCCGTTCGGCTTGAACCTGACGCTGCCGCCATTGGCGATGGTGACAATCCCGCCATTGTCCCCGGCCACCACGATCGGTTGACCCGTCGGGCCAAAGGGATCGGACAGGGTCTCCGTGTCGGTGCCATTGGTGACCTCGACCACGCGCATGACATCGCCGTCGGGATCGCTGTCGTTGCCGAGCACGTTGCCCTGGTTCTCGTTCCCGGGCTCGTCCTCGGTCACGGTGAAGGCGTCGTCCACCGCCACCGGCGGGTCGTTCACCGCGCCCACGGTGACCGTCACCGTCGCCGTGTCGGTGCCGCCGTTGCCGTCATCGACGGTGTAGCTGATCGTCGCGTCGCCGGTGAAATTCTCGTCCGGCGTGAAGGTCAGCGTGCCGTCGGGGTTGATCGTCACCGTGCCGTCGGGCGAGGAGGCCGCGGTCACGGTCAGCGGATCGCCATCCGGATCGCTGTCGTTGCCCAGCACATCCACGGTGACGGGCGTGTCCTCGTCGGTGGTGGCGCTGTCGTCCTCGGCCACCGGCGCGTCGTTCACGGGATCGACCGTGATGTTCACGGTCGCCGTGTCGGTGCCCCCATTGCCGTCATCGATCGTGTAGGTGAAGCTGTCCGGCCCGTTGTAATCGGCCTCCGGCGTGTAGGTGAAGGTCCCGTCGCCATTGTCCGTCACCGTGCCATGGGCCGGCTGGGTGAACCCCGTGATCGTCAGCGGATCGCCTTCCGCGTCGCTGTCGTTGTCCAGCACCGGGATGGTGACCGCCATGTCCTCGTCGGTGGTGACGCTGTCGTCCACCGCGTCGGGCGCGTCGTTCGCCCCGGTCACGGTGAAGGTCACGGTGGCCGTGTCGGTGCCGCCGTTGCCGTCGGACACGGTATAGGTCA
>RFGH01000077.1 GCA_003696675.1 Planctomycetota bacterium | reverse complement strand
GCCCCTCCCCCGTCCACGCCGTACAGTTCACCTGACCCGTCCGCAGAGGGAGCCGCCCATGACCACCGCCGCCGCCAGCACCTTCGAGTCCCGCACCGCCGAGACCCTCAAGTCGCTCCAAGCCTCGGGCCAGTACAAGCACCTCCACACCCTCGACTCTCCCATGGACGCGCGGGTCAAGATGGTCGGCGACGACGGCCAGACCCGCGAGGTCCTCTGCTTCTGCTCCAACAACTACCTCGGGCTCGCCAACGACCCCGGCGTCGTCGACGCCGGCGTCGAGGGGCTCAGGAAGTACGGCGCCGGCACCGCCTCGGTCCGCTTCATTTGCGGCACCTTCACCCCCCACAACACCCTCGAAGCCACCATCGCCGAGTACATGGGCACCGAGTCCGCCTACACCTTCGTCTCCTGCTGGACCGCCACCGAGGCCCTGTTCCCGACCGTCTGCGAGCCCGGGGACATGATTATCTCCGACGAGCTCAATCACGCCTGCATCATCGACGCCATCCGCCTGACCCCCGTCATCAAGAAGGGCGTCCTCAAGAGCGTCTACAAGCACGCCGATATGGACTCGCTCCGCGAACGCCTCACCGCCGCACGCGACAACGCCGATGTCACCGGACAGATCTGGGTCGTCACGGACGGGGTCTTTTCCATGGAGGGCGCCGTCGCCGATCTCCCCGCCATCCGACGGCTCTGCGACCAGTTCGGCGCCATGCTCGTCGTCGACGATTCCCACGGGCACGGCGTCATGGGCCCCACCGGGCGCGGCACCCACGAGCACTTCGGCATGCACCCCGGCGCCGCCAACCACGACCCCACCCGCGGCCTCGTCGATGTCTTCACCGGCACCCTGGGCAAGGCCCTCGGCGGCGGGGCGGGCGGCTTCATCGCTGGGTCCAAGAACCTCACCGAACTGATCATCCAGCGCGGCCGCCCGACCCTCTTCTCCAACGCCCTTCCCGTCACCGTCGCCTGCAGCGCCGAGAAAGCCATCCGCACCCTCATCAACCAGCCCGAGCGTGTGGTTCGGCTCCGAGAGAATGTCGCCTACGCCCGCAAGAAGCTCGGCGAAGCGGGCTTCGAAGTGATGGACTCCCCCACCGCCATCATCCCCATCATCGTGGGAGACACCGCCAAAGCCATCGCGATGTCCAAGAAGCTCCTGGACCTCGGTATCTTCGTCATCGGCTTCGGCTTCCCCGTCGTCCCCGAGGGCACCGCCCGGCTGCGCATCCAGATGTCCGCCGCCCACAGCCACGCCGACATCGACGCCCTCGTCGCCGCCCTCAAGAAGTTGTGATTTTGCGTCCCCGACTTCCGAACCCGCCCATCCCGGGCCGATGGTGAACGCATGACCGACGCCCCCACCACCATCGGCCTGATCGGGCTCGGCGCCTTTGGTCGGCTCGCCGCCTCGTGTCTGAACCGACACGCCGATGTCCTCTGCTTTGACCCGGAAGCGCCCGAAGACGCCGTCCGCGCCGCCGGCGCGACCCCTGTCTCGATGGAAGACGCGGCCGCCGCACCCGCCGTCGTCCTCTCCGTCCCCGTCCAGGCCATCCCCGTCGTCTGCGTCTCCATCGGCGCCTCCCTCCAGGAGAACGCCCTCGTCTGCGATGTCGGCTCGGTGAAGCTCCGGCCCGTGCAATGGATGATCGACACCCTGCCCCGCCACGCACAGGTGCTCGGCACCCACCCGCTGTTTGGGCCGCAAACCGCTGAGGAACTCGGCGGCATCGCGGGCGAGCCAATCGTTCTTTGCCGCGCTCGCGTGCACGACGAGACCTATGACGGCGCCAAGCGATTCATCGCCGACACGCTGAAACTCAAAGTCCTCGAGATGTCCGCGGACGAGCACGACCAGCAGATGGCGTTCGTGCAGGGCATCACCCACCTGATCGGGCGGGCGGCGTCGGCTATGCGTCTGGAGGACTTCCCCACCGCCACACTGGCTTACAAGCGTCTCCTCCAGATGAAGCGCAACACCGAGAACGATGCTCCCGAGCTTTACGAGGCCATCCAGCACCTCAACCCCTACGCCGCCGCCGCACGACGGGCCTTTCTCGATGCCGTCGAAGGCGTCGTCAAGTCCGCTGAAGCCAACGAGCCGGCGCGACGCTGACACGCAAGCCTGCCTCAGCCCCGTCGCGGATTCCGCGCCGACGGGCGCTCTCCGCCCGGTCCCAGCGGCGTTCGAACCGGTTTCGGCGCCGGCGACGGTTCCGGCTCGGGGTCGTGCTCGGGGTCGTCTCGCTCGCCCACATCGATCCGCGCGAACAGCAGCCGCCCGGCTGCCGTCTGCATCGAGCTCGTCAGGGTCATCGACACGCGCTCGCCGATCCGCCCCTCCCCGTCCTCGGCCACCACCATGGTTCCGTCCTCGAGGAAGCCGACCGCTTGGCCCGCGTGCTCGCCTCGACGCAGGAGTTCGACGGTGACCACCTGCCCGGGCAGCACGGCCGGCTTGAGCGCCTCGGCCAGTTCGTGGATGTTGACCACCGCCACTTTCTGGATCGACGCCACCCGCGCCAGCCCCGAGTCCGTCGTCATGATCGACGCCGGCAGCACCGCGGCCAGCTCCACCAGCATCTGGTCCACCGCCCGGCGCGAGACCGGCGTCTCGTCGATCGATACATCCGCCGTGCCCAGGCGCTGCAGTTTCGCCACGATCTCCAGACCCCGACGCCCCCGCGTCCGCTTGGTCCGGTCCTGCGAGTCTGCGAGCACTTGCAGCTCCTCGAGCACGAACTGCGGGATCAGGATCGGCTGCTGGATCAGCCCCGTCGCCGCCACATCCGCGATCCGCCCGTCGATCAACGCCGAGGTATCCAGCAGCACCGGGCGAGGCCCGCGCAACTGCTTGGCGAACTCCACATACGGGATCACCAGCCGGAACTCGTCCTGCGTCTGCAGCACCGTCGAGATCCCCAGATACGACAGGCTCACCCCCAGCAGCACCTTCAGCGCCGGGATGATGTTCAACTGCTGCATCACCGGGTCCGACTCGAGGTCCCAGGTCGCGATCACCAGGTCGATCACCTGCGTCATCGCCCACGACGCCAGCAGCCCCGCCACCAGCCCGAACGCCACGCCCGACACCACCTGGATCTTCTTCGTCGGCGTGAACACGTCCGCCGCCAGGAACACCATCGCCAGCAGCAGCCCCACCAGGATCGGCAGCCACCACGCGATCGCCAGACTGACGCTCAACTCCCCCGTCGGCGTCGCGCCCACCCGGATGACATAGAGCATCGTCAGCAGGATCATCAGCATGACGAAGGCGGCCCGGACCAGCCGGATGATCGGCCGCACATCCGCCGCCCGCCCCCGGGCCGCCGAACCGCCGGAAGCAGCCTCAGACGCGTTGGACACCGGCGTGGTCATGGCGTGCGGCCCCTGCGAGAAACCCAATGAAAGCCGTGCAAAGCCCCGGAAAGCCCCCCTGAGGGCGACAAGAAGCGGGGGCACCGGCCCAGTGTACGGGCCGCGCCCGGCATAGGATCCCCCTCGACCCGCCCGCGTCGGCGGCCGGGCCCGGTGCACGGGTGGCCCGTGAACCTGGTCAGGGCTTGACCGCAGCAGCCATAAGCGGCCGTCATCCGGTGCCGCCGGTGTCCTGGCCGCCGACGGGGGTGGGTTGGCTCGATCGATCGAAGTCTGAGCAATCCAAGATCGGGTTTGTCCCAAATCGAGCTCGTTCCTGAGGTCTCGACCGCGCTGACATGGTTTCCGAAAGCGAAGTTTTTTTGGGATTGGGCGATCGATCATTTGGCCTGGACGGTATCATGGGCCAACGCGAGGCTGATCGTGTTCCGGCTTGAGGTCGGGGCGAAAACGGTAAGCGAACGTGGGTCCGAATGGAACTTGAGCCCGTCTTGCTCGTTCCGATCTCCCTCGCCACATCTAGGTTTTCACTTCGCAGTTGAAACTGCGTTGGTGTCGTTTTGCTGCACGGCTTCGCCGTGGAGTGGTTCATTGTTCGGCTTGATGTCGAGCAGAAAGGACAGTGGCGATGAAGTTCGACTACAGCATCGTGAGGCAGGATCGATTCATAGAAGCAACAAGAGACAGTGGATACAAAGGCACAGACAGTGCTCTGTCCGAGCTGATTGACAACTCGATACAGGCCCGTGCTTCATCCGTGAAAGTCGAGTTCATCGCCGTCGAAGATGAAAGTGATGGCCCGGGCCGAAAGAAAATCCCACGCGTGATGGAAGTTCTTGTCGCGGATAACGGACGCGGCATGGACGCAGAAACACTACGTCGAGCATTGCGATTTGGGGATAGCTCTCGATTCGGAGATCGATCCGGCCTTGGCCGATTCGGAATGGGACTTCCGAACGCAAGCGTCAGTCAGGCGCGTCGTGTCGAGGTGTACTCGTGGCTACGCGGATGTAAGCCGCTCCATACCTATATTGATGTTGACTTGATCGGATCTGGCGATCTCGTTGAGGTTCCCGAACCACGAGAGGCTGAGATACCGGCTCCATACGCCCACCTGTGCAGCTCTGCGTCGGGAACGCTGATTGTCTGGAAGAAATGCGATCGACTCGATCATGATGGCAAGTTGGACACGCTGGTACGTGCGCTTCGACCCACTCTCGGCCGAATGTTCCGGTACTTTCTCATCCGAGATTTTGAACTTACCATTGACAAGATCAGTGTCGGGCCGGTTGATCCGCTGTACCTGATGCCTCAGGCCCGTCTTGCTGGGGACGAACTGGCAACAAAGCACGGCGAAACTCTAAAATTTGATATGCCAGTTCCGGGAAAAATCGGACAGACTTCAGTGGTCGAAGTCACGATCTCGCTATTGCCGGAGCGGTGGCAGATTGAGTTTGGGCCAGGGAAGACCAAAGAGCAAAAGCAAGGCCTCAAGGCCCGCCACATCGAGGCCACTACTGGGTACAGCATCGTCAGAGCAGATCGTGAGATCGATTTGATCCACAGTCCATATCACGCGCGACACTGGAAGGACCGCTGGTACAGGGTGGAGGTTCGATTCGATCCCGAGCTGGACGAACTTTTCGGTGTCGCGCACACGAAGCAGCACGCAAGAATCGCGAGAGGGTCTCCTATCTTCAACAGGATGGAGATTGCGATCAAAGCAAACATCAATACGCTCCTCGGCACAATTGAACACAGGAAGCCGAAGAAGGCCGAATCAGGGCCACTCTACGCTGAGGAAGTAGTGAAGCGAGTGGAACCGCTTCTCAAGCCTGTCGAAGGTCTGGCAAGCAAGCCTTCGAATTTGGTCGAGAAGGAGATTAGCTCATTTGTTCAGGAACGTTTGGCGGCTGGTGCCTCCCCAGAAGTGATCGAGAGTCTGAATCTTCGGCTATCCGAGTTTCCAGTGATCATTGAACTAGAGGATTTGACAGGTGCTCCAATCTATCGCACAAAGACTGTGGGCGAAGCCATTGTGGTGATGCTGAACACTTCTCACCCATTCTTTGAGCGCGTGTATCAGCGCCTTGATGACGAATCACCGTTTGGTAAAGCTGGTATCGACCTACTCCTCATGTCTCTTGCGCGTGCGGAGGAGTACAGTTCTGATGAAACGCGTGATTGGTACGATGCTCAGCGTCAGGAGTGGAGCCAGAACCTGAAGCGATTCTTGACACAGCTTCCTGAGTTTGAAGCACGAGACGACGACACCGTTCTTGAGAAGTAGTACAGATGCCGGCAGGCGGCGAGAGTCGCCTGTCGGAGTTACGGCCCGAAATGTAGGTGCGAGCTCGCGTTCAGATAGACACCTACACTGCCGGGTGCCGGGTGCCATGCAGACGGCGCAGCCTTCTGCATGATCCCCGCCTATAGCAGGAAACGCGGATCGATATACTCGCCGAGTGAATAACGATCTCCCCAACGACGCCGACGGAGACGCGATCCGCAGGCTCATCAACGACGGAGCCGACCTCGCCCGCCCGATGCGGATCGACTTCCACATCGCCGCACCCAACGAACGATCCGCCGAAACCATCGCCCAAGCTGCAACACACCTCGGGTATCACGCGAGAACCTACAAAGATTCGGACGACGCATGGACCACCCAGTGCTCCACACGCACCCTTCTGACATACCAAACCGTCATCGCGATCCAAGCCGAGCTGCACGCCCTCGCCGAACCGCACGACGGATACATCGACGGCTGGGGATCTTTCGGCAATCACCAAGCCGACTGATCGAAGCGGGTGCCACGCAGACGGCTGCGCCGTCTGCATGATCCCCACCTAGCCCCCACTTACATCCCCCTTTGTGCGCCAATCTCCCCCGCAGTGACCGGCTTTGTGCGCCGTTTCGTGGTCATGCGCCCCTTCCCCCTTGCACCCGCCCCCGGCCGCGGGAAACTGCCCGCATGGACGCCGCCGATCTCACCCTCGAACAGATGCAGTCGTTCTTCCTCGACTACATCAACCCCGACCTCTCCGAACTCGCCCTCTGCGACCACCAGCAGCGCACCCTCCACGAAATCAACCAACTCGCCGCCTCCCCCCGCTTCCAAAGAGCCCTCTCCGACTTCGAAACCCTCCGCCGCAACCGCGAACGCCACACCATCGCCCGCATCCGCGACGACGCCCTCCGCCGCCTCCAGGGCATCATCACCATCCCCGTCGAATCCGTCACCGACGCCGAATGCATCCGCAAATCCATCCTCGCCCTCTTCCGCATCCTCCAAACCGACCTCACCCAACACACCACCAAACCCACCGACGACGACACCCCCGACGACGACCCCTCGGACCCGGACGATCACCCCCACGACCCGCGCGACAACGGCACCCCCTCCGTGACGCCCACGACAAAGTCGTGGGGTTTCCATTCCTCCCCCGTCGCCGAGAGGGGGGGCGGGGGAGGTGG
>RFGH01000076.1 GCA_003696675.1 Planctomycetota bacterium | reverse complement strand
TACGCCCGCCGCGTCCTCGAGCTCCCCCTGAGCGAAGCCGAATACCTCCGCTGGCCCCCCACCGAGCCCGACGTCGAGCTCGTGCAGTGGATCAAGGAGACCGGCGCCAGCGGCGACGGGTGAAGGGAGGCCGGCCCCCTCACCTCTCCGGCCGCCACCGGCGGATGTCCTCGACCTCGGCCCGTGGCGAGCCGTTCATCGCGGCGGCGATCTCGGCGCCCACGCGCTCGGTGGCTTGGCGCAGGGGATCCGCCGCCAAGTGGGCATAGCGTTGGGTGGTCGACGCTTGCGTGTGACCCAGAAGCTTGCCGATCACCGGCAGGGAGAGACCCGAGCCGGCGGCGAAGCTGGCCCAGGAATGGCGTAGATCGTGAATCCGCACGTCCTCGAGACCGGCCGCCTTGCGCAGCCGCCGCCACGGATCCTTGAGGTTCACCAGGTGCATCCCGCTCTTGCCGCCGGCGAGGGCGTAGGGATTGCCGGCGACGCGTTCGAGGCCGGCGAGAACCTCGAGCGCCGGGCTATTCAAGTGGACGATCTTTTGTCCCGTCTTGCTGTCGCTCAGCCGTAGGCAGCGGCGCTCAAAGTCGATCTCCGACCACTTCAAGCGGAGGATCTCCCCCACCCGGCAGCCGGTGAAGATCAGCAGGCGAATCGCGGCGATGGCGTTCGCCTGCTCGCGGCCTTCCCGCTCCGCTTCGTTGAGCACCGCGGCCAAACCCGTCAGCTCCTTCACCGAGAGGAAGCGTTCCCGCCGCTGCTCGCGGTACTTCTGCACGTGGCGGCACGGATTCGAGCCGTCGGGGCGCCAGCCCCACACCTCCGCCAGGTTGAAGGCCTTCGACAGCAGGGCGAGCACCCGATTGGCGGCGTACGGCGTGGACTCGAGCGAGCCGTGCAGCTTCGAGACGTCCTCCCGGCTGACGTCCGCCACCTTGCGCTTCCCGAGCACGGGCAGGACGTGATTCCGCCACTGCTGCTCGTCATTGCGGACGCTGGACGGCTTCTTCTTCGGCCGCGCGTGCTCGCGCATGTAGCGTTCCGCCAGATCCGCCACCGTTGGCCCCCGGCGGTAGGCCTGCCGGTCGCCGCTCGGATCCTCGCCCCGTCGCACCCGAGCAAGAACCTCGATGGCCGCCCCCCGCGCCTGCTGCACCGTCATCTCACCGAAGCGGCCCAGGGTGTGGAAGCGCTGGCGCCCCTTGGCCCGGTAGGCGACCACGAAGGACTTCCGTCCGCTGGGGTAGACGCGCACCCCAAAACCCGCTAGATCACGATCCCAAAGATAGTGGGCGGAGCCCTTCGCGCGATCGTACTTTGCGTGATCGATTACGCGCTTCGTCAATTTCATTTCTTTGTCCTCCACGTCCACTCGAGCAAGCATTGAGCAAGCACCCGAACGCCAGTTCCGGCGTACGCCGTCGTACAACGTTCGGCGGAGTCTACACCGATAAGCCGCTACAAGTCAACCACTTAGCGCAGCACATCGCATGCCGTCGCAGCGCGTCGAAGCTCGGCGAAAACCTTTTTCTTGAGATTCGTAATCAGCAGGTCAGCGGTTCAAGTCCGCTCGTCGGCTCCATTGATTCTAAAGGACTTAGCCGGATTCCGCAAGGGCAGCCAGGTCGAGATTTGGACTAAATCTGGACTAACTTCCGCCGTTGGCGGCAGTTGAGCCGGCTCGCGGGGGTGCGATTGGCCGGTCCCCGAGCCCACGATGGCGGCGGCGGTGACCGCCGAGCTGGCGGCCGGCGGGTCGGGAGCTGGACGTTTTGGACTAGACTAGAACTAGATCTGGACTACGGCCCGACGGGCGCGCTCCCCCACTGCCGGCAGGAAACCGGCGGGGGGGGCCGCCGCCCGGCCTAGTCGAAGGGCCGGCGGGGCTTGATGGCGAGGAGCTGGACGTGGTGGGCG
>RFGH01000075.1 GCA_003696675.1 Planctomycetota bacterium | reverse complement strand
GGCGGGCCGTTCCGTTCGGTGGACGATCTGGCGGCCGTGCGGGGGGTGGGGCCGGCCACGCTCGCGCGCCTGCGCGGGCGGGTGATCGTGCGTCGGTGAGGCCGCCGAACGGGCCTGCGGGAAGCCCCCGGGCCCCTGAAGGGGCGCCCACCCCTTAAGAATCGCTTTGCTTGCCACCCGTCGGACCCCCCCGTAGTTTCGCTTGTTGGAGACAAACGTTTCCCCCGCTCCGACGGGTAGCCGAAGCGCCGCCCGGACGAGCGGGCCCACCCCGTGATCTGGACGACGGGCCGCACTCCATCTGCCGCGAGGGACACGCAACGGACGATGGCCACGAACGTAGCGCAGGACCGGCTCGGCGATCTGTTCGTCCGTGAAGGCTTGATCACGGAGGAACAGCTCCAGGAAGCGCTCAAGGACGCCAAGGACAACGGCACCCGTGTGGGCTTTTCCCTGGTGAAGCTGGGCTTCGTCGCAGAGGAAGAGCTCACGCGGATGCTGTCGAAGCAGTACCGCGTGCCCGCCGTCGACCTCGACAAGGTCAAGGTCGACGACAAGATCATCCGCATCATCGACGGCGACCTCGCCTACAAGCACCTCGTGCTGCCCCTGCGCAAGGTGGGCCGCACGCTCACCGTGGCGATGGCCAACCCGACCGACGCCAGCGCGATCGACGATCTGCGCTTCAAGACCCGCTTCGACATCGAGCCGGTCATCGTCGGCGAGTACACGCTGCGCAAGCACCTCGAGCATTACTACGGGGCGTCGACCGACCAGATGGGCGACCTGCTCGGCGACTTCCTCGAGGAGGACCTCGAGTTCGTCGAGGAGGAAGAGGAAGACGTCTCGGTCGCGGCGCTCCAGGAGCAGGTCGAGCAGGCGCCGGTCGTGAAGTTCATCAACGGCCTGCTCACCGACGCCGTGATGAAGGGCGTCTCCGACATCCACATCGAGCCGTACGAGAAGGAGATCCGGGTCCGTTACCGGATCGACGGCGCGCTCCAGGAGGTCATGAAGCCGCCGCTCAAGATGAAGGCGGCGCTGACCTCCCGCATCAAGATCCTGGCCGACCTCAACATCGCAGAACGGCGGGTGCCCCAGGACGGGCGCATCAAGCTGCGCATGAAGCGCAAGGTCGTGGATTTCCGCGTCTCCACGCTGCCCGTGATCTTCGGCGAGAAGATCGTGCTGCGTATCCTCGACAAGGGGAACCTGACCTTCGACCTCTCGAGCTTCGGGTTCGAGCCCAAGGCCGAGAAGGACTTCATGGAGGCCATCGCCAAGCCCTACGGCATGGTCCTGGTCACGGGGCCCACGGGCTCGGGTAAGACGACCACGCTTTACTCGGCGCTGTCGAAGGTGAACACCGAAGACGTGAACATCATGACCGCCGAGGACCCGGTCGAGTACAACCTGCACGGCATCAACCAGGTGCTGGTGCGCAACGAGATCGGGATGACGTTCGCCGCCGCGCTGAAGGCGTTCCTGCGGCAGGACCCGAACATCATCATGGTCGGTGAGATCCGAGACATCGAGACGGGCGGCATCGCCATCAAGGCCGCCCTCACGGGCCACCTGGTGCTCTCGACCCTGCACACGAACGATACGCCCTCGACGATCACGCGCATGATCGACATGGGCCTCGAGCCCTTCAACGTCGCGGCCGCGCTCAACCTGCTCACCGCGCAGCGGCTGGTGCGCCGCATCTGCTCGAACTGCAAGGCCGAGACGACCTATCCCGAAGAGTACCTCCGCGCCGCACACGTGCCCGACGACTTCATCCAGAACACCACGTTCTACAAGGGCGAGGGCTGCGATCAGTGCGGCGGCACGGGCTACAAGGGGCGGCAGGGCCTCTACGAGGTCATGAACGTGACGACGGCGATCCGTAAGGCCATCATGGCCGAGGCCAGCACGGACGAACTGCGCGACATCGCGCTCGAAGAAGGCATGCTCACGTTGCGCATGGACGGCCTCAAGAAGGTCGAGCGGGGCGTGACCACCATGGAAGAAATCCTGAAGGAGACGGCGGCGGTCGTATGAGGTCGCACGCCGAACCACAGACCAACCTCAGCGAGGGGCGCTTCGACACCGCATGAATCAGCCACCACAGGGCCAGGCCGCCCAGCAGGCGCAGGAACTCAGCCTGCGGGTGCTTCTACAGGAGATGATCCAGAAGGGGGCGTCCGACCTCCACGTGACCGTGGGCGAGCGGCCGAAGATCCGCATCGACGGCGACCTCGTCGACTCCGCCTACCCCAATCCGCTGCAGCCCAAGGACACGCTTCAGCTGGCTTATTCGATCCTCACCGAGAACCAGAAGAAGCGCTTCGAGACCGAAGACGAGCTCGACTTCTCGTTCGGCGTCCAGAACCTGTCGCGGTTCCGGGGCAACGTCTTCAAGCAGCGGGGCTGCGTGGCCATGGCCATCCGGCAGATCCCGTACGAGATCATCAGCATCCAGGAACTCGGCCTGCCGCCCGTGCTCAACAAGCTGGCCGAGCGGCCGCGCGGGCTCGTGCTGGTCACGGGGCCTACGGGTTCGGGTAAGTCGACGACGCTGGCGGCCATGGTCGACAAGATCAACCGCGAGCGGCGGGGCCACATCATCACCATCGAGGACCCGATCGAGTTCATTCACCGCCACCAGAACTGCATGGTGAATCAGCGCGAGGTGGGCGCCGACACCAAGAGCTTCTCGGCGGCCCTCAAGTACGCGCTGCGGCAGGACCCCGACGTCATCCTGATCGGCGAGATGCGTGATCTCGAGACGATCGGCGCTGCGCTGACCATCGCCGAGACGGGCCATCTGGTGCTCGCCACGCTGCACACGAATTCCGCCGCCGAGTCGGTGAACCGCATCATCGACGCCTTCCCCTCGCACCAGCAGGCCCAGGTGCGGGCCCAGCTCGCGTTCGTGCTCGAGGGGGTGATCACCCAGACCCTCATCCCGCGCGCCAAGGGCCGGGGGCGCGTGGTCGCGGCCGAGGTCATGGTCTGCACGGCGGCGATCCGGGCCGTGATCCGCGACGAAAAGATCCATCAGATCTACTCGCTCATGCAGGCCGGGAAGAAGCACGGCATGCAGACCATGAACGACTCCCTGCAGGTGCTGTACATGCAGGGTGAGATCACGCTGGAAGAAGCGCTCAAGCGCTCCGGCGACCCGAACGAGCTTCTCCGCGCCGTCGGAGAGCCGGTGCCATCTCAGTGATCGGGGGCTGACGCACGATGCCGACCTTCGCATGGAGCGCCCGTCCTGCCACGGGCGGCGACATCCAGTCCGGAGAGATCGATCTCCCCACCAAGGACGAAGTCCTTGCTCACCTGCACCGCCAGAAGCTGATTCCGGTCTCGGTGCGGGAGAAGGAAAAGGGCTTCGAGATCAGCTTCGGCTCGGGCGTCAGCACGCGCGACATCGTCATCTTCACGCGGCAGTTCGCCACGATGATCAACTCGGGCCTGCCGCTTGTGCAGAGCCTCGACATTCTCGCGCAGCAGACCGAGAACCCCAAGCTGCGCAAGGTGATCCAGGAGGTGCTCTACGACGTGGAGAGCGGCCACACGTTGGCCGACGCGATGCGCAAGCACCCCAAGGTGTTCACGGAACTGTTCGTCAACATGGTGGCCGCCGGTGAGGCGGGCGGTATCCTCGACACGATCCTGCTGCGGCTGGCGACGTTCCTCGAGAAGAACGACGCCCTGGTGCGCAAGATCAAGGGCGCCATGATCTACCCTGCCGTCATCTTCACCGTGGCCGGGATGGCGGTGATCGTGCTGCTGGTGTTTGTGATTCCCACGTTCCAGGAGATGTTCGAGTCGGCGGGGATTCCGCTGCCGCTGCCCACGCGCATCGTCATCGGTATGTCCAAGTTCCTGCAGGCCTACTGGTGGGCGGTAGGTGGGGGCGTCTTCCTGTCGATCCTGGGAATCCGGCAGCTCTACCAGTCCGATGCCGGTAAGCTGGCGATCGACAGGCTGCTTCTGGCCATGCCCATCCTGGGCGACCTGCAGCGCAAGGCCGCCGTGGCCCGCTTCACGCGCACGCTGGGCACGCTCGTGTCGTCGGGTGTGTCGATCCTCGAGGGGCTCGAGATCACGGCGAAGACCGCGGGCAACCGCGTCATCCACGACGCCGTGATGGGCTCGCGAGCCTCGATCGCGGGCGGTGAGACCATCTCCGGGCCGCTCAAGGAGTCGGGTGTGTTCCCGCCCATGGTGGTCCAGATGATCAACGTGGGTGAGCAGACCGGCGGTCTCGACGAGATGCTCAGCAAGATCGCCGACTTCTACGACGAAGAGGTCGACGCGGCGGTCGAGGCGCTGCTCTCGGCGATGGAGCCCATCATGATCGTCGTCCTGGGCGTGGTCGTGGGCGGCATGATCGTGTCGATGTACCTGCCCATCTTCGACATGATCAACGCGGTACAGGGCTAGAGCCCGACGCGCTTTCCCGCCCCCACTCTCGAACCGCCCGCGGTCTGAAGCGTCCGGCCGCGGGCGGTTCCGCGTTCGGGGCGTGCCCGCTCAGACCCTCCGCAGCGTCACCGTGACGCCGTAGGGCGTCGGTAGCGCGAAGGCGCGCCCGAAGAACTCGGCGGTGGCGTCGGGGCGTTCTCCCGGGAAGTCGAACACCAGCGTCGACAGGCCGTCGAACGTGAACGTGCCCTCGAACTCCTCCTCGACTTCGAGCAGGGGCTGGCCGTCGGGGGCGGTGCGCACGCGCGCGCGGAACGTGAACGTGCCGTCGAGTCGCAGGTCGATCGAGATCTCGAGGATCTCGGTGGTGATGCCGCCCGTCTGCGCGGTGACCGGCCCGGTGAACGTATAGAGCCCGACGATGTCCTCGAGGGGCGTGCGGTCGTCGGTGGGCGGCTCGGTTCCGTCATCGCTGCAGG